>CALXDD010000083.1 GCA_944386985.1 uncultured Oscillospiraceae bacterium | reverse complement strand
GGCGGCAAGTTCGGCGGCGGGGGCTACAAGGTCTCCGGCGGCCTCCACGGCGTGGGCGCCAGCGTGGTCAACGCCCTCTCCGAGTGGCTGGTGGTCCAGGTCCATAAGAACGGTCAGATCTATGAGATGAGGTTCGCCCGGGGCGATATCACCCAGAAGATGAAGGTGGTGGGCCCCACCGACAAGACCGGCACCGTGGTCACCTTCAAGCCGGACCCGGAGATGTTCGACACCACCACCTACAACTACGACACCATCCATACCCGGATGCAGCAGCAGGCCTTCCTCAACGCCGGTCTGAAGATCAAGACCTTCGACCGCCGCATTGGCCAGGAGGCCCAGGACGAAATGCATTACGAGGGCGGCCTTCGGGAATACGTCACCTGGCTCAACCGCAACAAGACCCCCATCCACGACCAGGTGATCTATATGGAGGGGGCCAAGGAGGACGCCATCGCTGAGATCGCCCTTCAGTATAACGACGACTTCAAGGAGAACATCATCTCCTTCGCCAACAACGTCCACACCCCCGAGGGCGGCATGCACGAGACCGGCCTCAAAGCCGCTCTTACCCGGGTCATCAACAACTACGGCCTCAAATCCGGCCAGCTCAAGCCCGACCAGCCCGGTCTCAAGGGCGAGGACTGCCGGGAGGGCCTCACCTGCGTGGTGTCCGTGAAGCTGACCGAGGCCCAGTTTGAGGGCCAGACCAAGGCCAAGCTGGGCAACGCCTACATCCGCACTCTGGTGGACAGCGTGGTCAGCGACAAGCTGGAGCAGTTCTTTGAGGAGAACCCCAAGGTGGCCCGGACCATTTTGGACAAGGCCATGATGGCAAACCGGGCCAGGGAGGCCGCCCGGAAGGCGAGGGAGTCCATCCGCCGGAAGACGGCCCTGGGCGGCGCGGCCATGCCGGACAAGCTGCGGGACTGCAACGAGGCCAACCCCGAGCTCACCGAGCTTTATATCGTCGAGGGCGACTCCGCAGGCGGCTCCGCCACCCAGGGCCGGGACTCCCGGTTCCAGGCCATCCTTCCCCTCTGGGGCAAGATGCTGAACGTGGAGAAGGCCCGGGCGGACAAGGTTTACGGCAACGACAAGCTGACCCCTGTGATCACCGCCTTGGGCGCCGGGATCGGCGAGGACTTCGACCTCAATAAGCTCCGGTACCACAAGGTCATCATCATGGCCGATGCCGATGTGGACGGCGCCCACATCCGCACCCTGCTGCTGACATTCTTCTTCCGCTTCATGCGGCCTCTCATTGACAACGGCTATGTCTACGCCGCTGTGCCGCCCCTCTATAAGCTGACAAAGGGCAAGACCACCCGGGTGGCCTTCTCCGACGAGGAGCGGGACAAGATTTCCGCCGAGCTCCGTGGGGACAACCCCAACGCCAAGGTGGTCATCAACCGCTACAAGGGCCTTGGCGAGATGGACCCCCACGAGCTGTGGGAGACCACCATGGACCCGGAGCGCCGGACTCTCAAGCGCATCGAGCTGGACGACGCGGTGAAGGCGGACCAGATCTTCACCCTCCTCATGGGCGAGAAGGTGGAGCCGAGACGGGAATACATCCAGGAGAACGCCAAGAAGGCCATCAATCTGGACTTCTGATCAGGAGGACACAAATCCATGAGTAAAAAACCCCAATACGATCCCGAGGAGATCCGGTTTCCTGACCAGGTGATCAAAGTATCCCCCCTGGTCCAGGAGATGGAGAACTCCTATATTGAATACGCCATGTCCGTTATCGTGGGCCGGGCCCTGCCCGACGTGCGGGACGGATTGAAGCCGGTGCACCGCCGCATCCTCTACGCCATGTACGAGGACGGCCTCACCAGCGACAAGCCCTTCAAGAAGTCCGCCACCTGCGTGGGCGACGTGCTGGGCCGGTACCACCCCCACGGCGACGCCTCCGTCTACGACGCCCTGGTCCGACTGGCCCAGGACTTCTCCATGCGCTATATGCTGGTGGACGGCCACGGCAACTTCGGCTCTGTGGACGGCGATCCCCCGGCGGCCTACCGTTACACCGAGGCCCGTCTCTCCAAGCTCTCCAACGAGATGCTGCGGGACATTGAGAAGGACACGGTGGACTGGGACCCCAACTTCGACGAGACCCGGAAGGAGCCCCGTGTGCTGCCCTCCCGGTTTCCAAACCTTCTGGTGAACGGCTCCTCCGGCATCGCCGTGGGCATGGCCACCAACATCCCGCCCCACAACCTTAAAGAGGTTATCGATGCGGTGATCTGCGTGCTAAGCAACGAGCACGCCACCTTGGACGATCTGATGGAGCACATCAAGGGGCCGGATTTTCCCACCAAGGGCATGATCATGGGCCGCAGCGGCATCCGGGCGGCCTATGCCACCGGCAAGGGCCACATCCGGGTCCGGGCCAAGACGGAGTTTGAGGAGTTCGGCAAGGACCGCACCCGCATCATTGTCACCGAGATCCCCTACCAGGTGAACAAGCGGATGCTCATCAAGAACATGGCCGACCAGGTGGAGGACAAGCGCTTAGAGGGCATCAGCGACATCCGGGACGAGAGCGACCGCAACGGCATGCGCATCGTCATCGAGCTGAAGCGGGACGCCAATCCCCAGGTGGTTCTCAACCGCCTCATTGCCCAGACTCAGCTTCAGACTACCTTCGCCATCAATATGCTGGCCCTGGTCCACGACCAGAAGCAGCCGAAGATCCTCTCCCTCCGGGAGATTTTGGACGAGTACATCGCCTTCCAGGAGCAGGTCATCACCCGCCGCACCATCTATGACCGGAAGAAGGCCCAGGAGCGGGCCCACCTGCTGGAGGGACTGCTCATCGCTCAGGACAACATTGACGAGGTCATCAAGATCATCCGTTCCAGCTACGACAACGCCAAGGATCGGCTGATGGAGCGCTTCAGTCTGGACGAGGTCCAGGCCCAGGCCATCTGCGACATGCGGCTCATCGCCCTCCAGGGCCTGAACCGGGAGAAGCTGGAGGCGGAGTACAAGGAGCTGGAGGAGCGGATCGCCTACTACGACAAGCTCCTCAGCGACGAGAGCATGCTCCGGGGCGTTCTCAAGGACGAGCTTATTGAGATCCGTGACAAGTACGGCGACGAGCGGAAGACGGAGATCGCCTTCGTGGAAGACGACATGGACATTGAGGACCTCATTGAGGAGGAGCAGTGCGTCTTCACCCTCACCCAGGCGGGCTACATCAAGCGGACCCCGGTCAGCGAGTATACCGCCCAGAGCAAGGGCGGCATGGGGAAGAAGGGCATCACCACCCGGGAGGAGGACTGCGTGGCCGACGTGTTCACCGCCTCCACCCACGACTACCTCTTCTTCTTCACCGACACCGGCAAGGTCTACCGGAAGAAGGGCTACCAGATCCCCGAGAGCGGCAAGACCGCCAAGGGCACCAATATCGTCAATATTCTCCAGGTGGAGCAGGGGGAGAGGATCCAGACCATGATCCACACCCGGGAGCTGGACAACCCGGACCTCTATCTGGTGATGGTGACGAGAAACGGCACGGTGAAGCGGCTGCCGGTGGAGTCTTTGAAGAACATCCGCAACACCGGCATCCGGGCCATCACCCTGGACGAGGGGGATCAGCTGATCTCCGTCCGGGAGACCGACGGCACCCGGAAAATCATCATTGCCACCCACGACGGTATGGCCATCTGCTTCGACGAGAACGACGTGCGCCCCATGGGCCGCAGCGCCGTAGGCGTGCGGGGCATCCGGCTCAAGGAGGGCGACTATGTGGTGGGCGCCGCCCGGGCCAGAGCGGGCAAGTGCGTTTTGAGCATCACTGAGAAGGGCTACGGCAAGCGGACCCCCGTGGAGGAGTACCGCATCACGGGCCGGGGCGGCCTTGGCATCAAGAACTACGCCGTTACCGAGAAGACCGGCGGCGTGGTGGGCATCAAGGTGGTCAGCGGCGAGGAGGATCTGCTGCTGGTGACCCAGGCGGGTATTTTGATCCGCACCCATGTGGATTCCATCCGTCAGGCGGGCCGGGCCACCCAGGGCGTCATCGTCATGCGCTTCAAGGAGGAGGGGGATCAGGTGATCTCTCTGGCCCTTGCCGAGCGGGAGGACGAGGAGGACACGGACGCCCCTGTCACGGAGGAGCAGGTTCAGGAGAGCGGCGGCCAGGAGGTATAATCCATGCGGAAACGGGTGACCTATCGTCCCAGCAGAGGCCAGTCTGCCTTTGGGGCAGCGGTGGGCGTGGTTTTTATTCTCATCGGCATTTTTTCGGTGATTCCCACCTTTGGCGCCTTTGGAATTCTCTGGACTCTTATAGCGGTGGGCATCACCGGCATGAACGCCTATCAGGCATTTGGAAAGGGCTATGCAGGTCCTGAGATCCATATTGAAGAGGAGGAGACGCCCCCTGCGGGCGGTCAGCCATCCGCTTCCGGCAGTGCCGAGGAGCGCCTTCGGGAGCTGCGGAGCCTCTATGACCAGCGGCTCATCACCCAGGAGGAGTATGAGGCCAAGCGGCAGGAGATCCTCCGGGAGCTGTAAAAAAACAAAGCCTTCCCCTGGGGGAAGGTGCCCCAGTGCGCACACTGGGGCGGATGAGGGGAAGGGTACAGATATGGAAAGAGAACCAATGATACGTACCCGTGCCCAACAGTTTCGTAAACATGCCACAAAAGAGGAAAATCATTTGTGGTATGATTTTCTGCGAACCCATTCGGTCCAATTTTTACGGCAAAAGCCTTTTGGTCCCTATGTTGTGGATTTTTACTGTCATAAGGCTAAATTGGCCATTGAATTGGACGGTTCCCAGCACTATGAGGAGGAAGGCATAAAGAAGGACGCAGAGAGAACAGAATATTTGCAGAGTGTAGAAAAAATCCGCGTCTTACGTTTTACCAATTTGGAAGTAAATCAAAATTTTGAAGGGGTATGCACCGCCATTGATCTGGCACTTGCGCAGGCGCTCCCCTCATCCGGCCCTACGGGCCACCTTCCCCCAGGGGAAGGCTATAATAGGAGAACTATGAAACAAGTGACCATCTACACCGACGGGGCGTGCAGCGGGAATCCCGGGCCGGGGGGCTGGGGGGCCATTCTCCGCTACGGCGCCCACGAGAAGGAGATCTCCGGCGGGGAGGACCATACCACCAACAACCGCATGGAGCTGACGGGGGTAATTTCCGCTTTAAAGCTCCTCAAGGAGCCCTGCGAGGTGGAGCTGTACTCCGACTCCAAATATGTGATTGACGCTCTGGAGAAGGGCTGGGCCCGGGGCTGGCAGAAGCGGGGCTGGGTAAAGAGCGACAAAAAGCCCGCCCTCAATCCGGATCTCTGGGAGGAGCTTTTGAAGCTGTGCGACATCCACACCGTCCACACCCACTGGGTCAAAGGCCATGCGGATAATCCTTACAATAACCGCTGTGATGAGATGGCGGTAGCGGAGTGGCAGAAACGAAAAGGGTAAGGGGCCTTTGACCCATCGCCCCGGTAGGGGCGCGCAAGCGTTTTGCCTATGGCAAAACCTTGGCGCAGGGGCAATTCATTTGCCCCGGAGCAAATGAAATAAATGGGGTCCCCGGTCCGTGGAACACGGACTGGGGCGACAAAGGGCACGCGGATAATCCTTACAATAACCGTTGTGACGAGATGGCGGTAGCGGAGTGGCAGAAACGAAAAGGGTAAGGGGCCTTAGACCCACCGCCCCGAGAGGGGCGCGCAAGCGTTTTGCCTATGGCAAAACCTTGGCGCAGGGGCAATTCATTTGCCCCGGAGCAAATGAAATGAATGGGGTCCCCGGTCCGTGGAACACGGACTGGGGCGTCAAAGGCCATGCGGATAATCCTTACAATAACCGCTGTGATGAGATGGCGGTAGCGGAGTGGCAGAAACGAAAAGGGTAAGGGGCCTTTGACCCACCGCCCCGAGAGGGGCGCGCAAGCGTTTTGCCTATGGCAAAACCTTTGACGTTCACAGATTGTTTAAATCCCGTACATGATTTCGTCGCAAATCTATAGTATTCTATCATCAAGCAAAGGGTACAAACCCGATGCGATTTCTCCCTCCTAAAACACACACACAACACACAGCGGAAAACCCCCACCAAAAGCCGGGGTGCCATAAGAAAGTAATTGTGTTTTAGAGGGAATGGCATGGCCTTTCGGGGTCATGCCGTTTCC
>CALXDD010000082.1 GCA_944386985.1 uncultured Oscillospiraceae bacterium | reverse complement strand
TTCGACAGAAACTTACATCAAATTGAGGGAAGTTTTGATTGTGGCCGTTTATGGCCTGAAACCCTTGCAATTTCTCGTTTTTTGTGATACTATTTTGATACTAAGAAAGCGAACTGCCTCAAATAAGCGGGTAAAACATTAACATATTTGCGAATGTTTTGCCTATAAAATCACCCCAAATACACTCCTATATACTTGAATTTGCCGAATGGGAATAACATCACAGAACCAGCAAAGCCTTGCACCGCAAGACTTTGCTGGTTTTCTTTTTGTTTGACCGCAGTTTTTCCTATGTTTTTGCCCCAGCCGAATGGCGAGACGGCCTGCAATGCCGGAGAAAATTCAGACAATACAAAATTTAGGAGGAAGCAATTGTACTCCTTTTTATCATGCCTTGCCATTGCGGCGGTGCTCATGTAAATCTGTTTGTATTTCCTTTTGGCGGTTTCGTTTGCCTTTTAAAACGGTATGCGGCGGTCACGGCCCGGGAGATGTTTTTGAGTTTTTATAGACAGACGGCGTGATGCCAAGAAATTTTTTAAATACTCTGCAGGAATAATTCGGATCAGAAAAACCGACTGCATAGGCGACGGTTTTTATATTGGCGTCGTTATTCCGCAGCATCTGTTTGGATGCGTTGATTCTGCAAAGGTTCAGATATTCCATTACACCCATGCCCAAAGCATGCTTGAATACATGGCATAGGTAGTAGGGACTGATGCGCAGCGAGTCTGAGATGGACTGCAGGGATAAGCTCTCCGCATAATGGTCGGCAATAAAGTTTTGTGCGCGTTGGGCGATATAGTTGGTCTTTTCATTCAGCTGTGCCCCGGTGATCCGCAGGGCGCTCAGTATGTTTTTTTCTAAAGAAGAGTTGAGGGCAGTCAGGTTGGAGGCATTGATAAAATCCGTAACAGCTTCGATGAAAAAATCGTTTTTGGAAAAGTTTTTGGAGGAGAGCCTGTCGTCTAATTCCCGGACGGTTTCAAGCCACAGCGAAATAACCACCGCCTTTGCGTCGCTGAGACTCTGGAAATTTTTTGGTGAAGAAAAGGAGAGCAGCGCAATTTCCGCAAGCAGCTGCTGCCGGTCCTGCTTTAAAAGCAGTTCAGCAATCCTGCCGGCCGGATTGTTGAAAGGGAGCGTGTGGCTCAGTTCAGTGGAATAATCCGAATAGCGGCAGATCAGGCCGTCGGAAAGTTGAATGGCGCCAAGCGCATGCTTATACGCGGCAGTCAAATCTGTCAAAGCGCGAACAGGGGGACTGATCCCGATTTGAAACGGAATATGAAATTCAGAAAACAGGATATGCTGTATTTTTTCAATGGCGCACTGCTCCTCACCGGAGTCTTCCCGCTGATAGAACATACAAAACAGAATTTCATCGGAAGACATGGCGTCCTGAAGAACAGGCAGTTCAAACGAAGCCTGAATTTTATCCGCGGCGAGCTTTTTGATAACGGCTGTTTCAGACTCGCTGAATTCATACTTTTCCGCCAACAATTTTACAACAAAAATCTGCATATATTCTGTGGGAATATGAAACGAACGGAGCATGTCCTCCGAGTACGGGTGCAAATAGCCCCGTACAATGCCATTCATAAAGGATGCGAAAAACGCGTCCTTCAATTGCGTAAGATAGTTTTCCTGTTTGATCTGCTCCCGGAGTGTCATGCGCTGGGCGTCCAGAAGCTGTATCTGCTGTTCGATGGCATGGAGAAGCTTTGGCGTGGAAACCGGCTTCAACAGATAGTCCGCAATCCCCAGCTTTACCGCCTTCTGGGCATAGGAGAACTGGTCAAAGGCAGAAATCACAATAATGCACACATTGGGAAGCTGACTCAGTATGATCTGGGAAAGATCAATACCGTTTGCATTTCCAAGATGGATGTCCATAAGGATGATATCCGGGGATTCACTTTGCAGCAGCTCGAGCACAGCGTCCGCATTGTCACAGGTCCATACCTTGTGAAGAACGGGAAAGCTGTTTTTTACGATATCATAAAGCGTTTCGCGTTCCAGCCTTTCATCTTCAACGATAAGCAAGCTATACATTTTGACCTCCTTTCTCACAGTACAGCTTCAGCACAACGGTAGTGCCTTCGCCCAATTCACTGCGGACAGTTACACAGTCCTGCTTATCAAAAAAAGAGTTTAACCTTGTCTTCACATTGCAAAATCCGATACTGGTATGTTTTACGCTCTGACAGGAGGCTTCAAAAGCGCCGGATACCATTTTTTCTATATCAGAGGGCTCCATCCCCACGCCATCGTCATGAATGCGTACCAGCGTCCATTGATCCTCATCCATAACGTCAACCTCGATATTCCCCTCATAGTTATAGGGGCTCAGCCCATGAACGATGGCGTTTTCTACAATGGGCTGCAGCGTGAGACAGGGCATCCGAAGGTTCATGCGGCGGGAATTTGTCTGAATTTGAAAAGTGAGCTTGTCTCCAAACCGGGTCTTCTGAATGTACATATAATTCTTGAGATTTTCAAGCTCCTCACGCAGTGTGATGGAGCGCTCGATGTGGTTGAGATTATATCGCAGCATATCGGAAAGCGCTTCGATCAGCTGAACGACCTGGTGATCCCCGGCGCTGTAGGCAAGGCGCCCGATGCTGTTAAGCGTGTTGTACAGAAAATGAGGGTTGATTTGTGCCTGCATGATCCGCAGCTCTGTATTTTTCAGGTCGTTGGAGATCCGAAGGTTTTCCAGCTCGGTCTCGTGCAATCGCGCCGCGATATTGGACTGCTCCCGGATTTTTTCGATCATGACGGAAAGCTCGGACTTCATCTTGTTCAGCGACTGCGCGATCATGGAAAATTCCAAAAGGGACTGATCGGGAATATCCTCCACCGATAAATCTCCCGCCGCCAGCCGGTTGGCCTGGGCGGAAATCTGCTGAATCGGCAAAATAATACGGCGGGCGATCCTCAGGCTGAAAAATAAAAGGGTGCAAAGAATGAGGATGAGCAGAGGGATCAGCAGAAAAACAAGTCTTTGAATCCATTCGGTGGTGCTGGTAAGCTGCTGCTGCATCCATTCGTTTTGCAGGGTATTAACAGCTGCCACACGCAGATTCATATAGGTAAGAAGCGTCTGTGACTCCGACAGCAAGGAATAAATATCGTTAAAAGAATTCAGATCCAGGCGGTCTATGATCTCCAGATTGATCCGGTTTGCTTCGCTGAGCATGTTTTCGATTCCCACAATGGCATAATAGATATCCTGTACCTGGGCGTCACGCTTGATCTCCGCAGCAGCTTCGGCGGCGCTTTGCATGGAGATGTTGTATTTTTCCAGCGAAGCGTCGTCGGGGTTTTGGATATAGCAGTCGAGGTCAACATACGCCTGATTGATTCCGTTGGACAGTTGGGTGAACGCGGAAGACTGTGCGACAATGACGCTGTACCGGCGTGCGCTGCGGCTCCACCCAAAGACAACGGCAGCTGCAAAAACTCCCATGATGATGACGGTCGCCAGGACAAGATGGGGCAGCTGTTTTTGGATTGATCTCTGTTTCATGAGGCCTCCCATCACTTGACGTCCATGATCTGCTGTACATTTTCCTTCGTGACCAGCATGGAATCACAGAAGGTAACGTCGGAAACGGTTTCTCCGCTCAGAATTTTGAAGGCGAATTCTCCGCTGTAGTACCCCATTTGGTAATAGTCCTGATCCATTACGCCATAAATTTCCCCGTTCAAGATCGCTTGTATATTTTCTTCCACGGCGTCCATGCCAATCAAAACAACAGAGTCCTGCAGCCCTTTCCCGGCAAGAATGGTCCCATAATTGCTTACGGCGTCTCCCGAGGTAACAAACACGGCGTTGATTTCCGGGTGCTGCTCCAGCATTTCCGAAAAGACGTACATGCCTGTCGTCGGGTTGGCAAAGTCCTGTCCGTACGCTACGATTTCGCTTCCATCCAGATCCTGAATATAGCGCTCGAGCTCATTGAGCTGGATGATTTGGTTTTGGGAGTCGATGGTGCTCATAATCACACCGATCTTCATCACCCCGCCGACCGCTTCATGGAGCGCAGCCGCCTGATTACGGCCGATCTCCTGATAATCGGGACTGATAAAGGCGCTGCGCAGCTCAGGGCTGGAGGCGTCGACGGCAACGGTGATAACCGGAATGCCCTTCTCCTTTGCCTGCGAGAATACCTGGTCAAACACCCCAGGCGTCAGCGGACAGGTAATAATCGCATCGACTTCTTCGGCAATGGCAATGCTGATTTGACGCGTCATTTCGTCAAGATCGCAGTCTTCACTGCCAAGCCATTCCGCCTGAAAGCCATAATCCCGGGCCGCGTCCATAAACCCGGACTTGGCCTGCACCCAAACGGGAAGCTCCTTTTGCGGGGACACAAAAACGACCCGCCGCATATCCTTATCGAAGGTGCTTTGCTGCGTGGGGCTGCAGCCGGAACAGATCAGAAGAATTGCCATAAGGCAGCATATAATTGATGACTTCCTGAACATTTTTGACCTCCTCAGATATTTTTGCGCATCAAACATTCCCGCTTGCTTCTCAAATCACGGCAGGCAAAGCCCCCTATATCGGATGGGAACCGTATCACTTCTATAATTCAAGGAGAACCTTCGGCTCGGCAGAGCGGCTGAGCAGGATTGCCTGCCGCTCAAGGATACCGAAAGGTTCTTCTTTTTCCATTGGCGCCGGAAGCGGTGCTTTCCTATATGTAAACATACCGTAAATCGACTGACCTGTAAACAGCATTCAGGCCGGGGAAACTTTACAATTTTGTCATTTTCTGCACACGATTGCCAAGAGTTGACAAAATGGCCAAAATTGCGCAATTTTGTCCCTTCTTGAACAAGATTGTCTATTCCTCAAACACAACTTTTTATGTAGAATCAGGACAGCGCAAACAAACCTTAAAAATTATCAAAACGGAGGAAACAGACATGAAAAAGAGACTTTTCACATTATTTTCGCTTCTTCTGGCTGCGGCTATGACGCTTTCGGCCTGCTCCGGCCAAACGGGGAACGGCTCGGCGGATTCTTCAGAAAACGACAATACGTCTGAAGGCCTGAAGATCACCTTTGTCTCCCCTCTGCTTGGAAATCCGGTCTGGCTGTCTGCAAAACAGGGCGCTGAGGATGCGGCGGCTGAAATCGGCGCATCCGTCACCTGGGTAGGCCCCAGCGATATCGACATGGACGAGCAGGTGCGTCAGATCGAGCTTGCCATTACGGAGAAGGTCGACGGCATTATTTCGTGCCCCCTCAGTCCGGCCATCTTTGAAACGGTTTACGCAGACGCGCTGTCCAAGGATATTGTTGTCATCAACACCGCGGTGGATACCCGGGAGGATACGCGCACCGCTTACATTGGAACGGATTATGTAAACTTCGGTGAGCAGGCTGCCCGCAATCTGGCGGAGCAGCTCGGCGGAGAGGGCGAAATCGCCGTTCTGGTGACCAGCCTGGATACCGAAAACCAGATGTCCGAGCTGAAGGCCGGAGAAGACCTGCTGGCAAGAGAATATCCCGACGTGAAAATCGTGGTTGTGGAAACCTCCAATTCCGACACCGCCCAGGCGGCGAACAAAACCAGCGCTATGATTGATACCTATCCTGAACTGGACGCCATCTGGTGCCTGGAGTCCACTTCGCCCCTGGGTGTTGCGCAGACCCTGCAGGAGAGGAATATGCTGGACCAGATTCTGGTGCTGGGCATTGACGACACCGACGATGTGCTGGATCTGATCGATCAGGGTCTGATCTGGGGTACCATGACCCAGGATTTCTACAAGATGGGCTATGAATCCGTCAAAATGATTAAAACGGTCAAAGACGGCGGCACAGTGGATTCGGTGCAGGATTCCGGCACAACGCTCGTAACAAAGGATAACCTGGAAGCGTACAAGTCCCGTTTCTAACATCGAACAGCAAAGCCCTTGAGAAGGCTTTCTTGAGGGCTTTGCTGATTTTACAGGCGGAAAGCTCCAATCAACAACTTTTTTACAAGCGAGGAAATCCACATGAACAGTCATTCTAAGAAAAGCAAGCTGTCCCAACTGCTTCAGCGGTTTGACCAACTGGGTATCGTGCTCGTTTTGATCGTCTTAATGGTTGCGGTAGGATTCAAAAACAGCACGTTTTATTCATGGGATAACATCATCAATGTGCTTCGATCCACTTCCTTCATTTTTATCATCGGAATTGCCATAACCTATGTCCTGATTACAGGCGGCCTTGATTTGTCCGTCGGCAGCGTCATGGCCATGGCGGGAATTCTTTCCGCCATGACAGCCCAGGCGGGCGCGCCGCTTTTGGTAAGCATTCTGTGCGGGATCCTGTTCGGGTTTGCCATTGGCCTGATAAACGGAATTCTCGTGGTCAGGATGAATATTCCGACGCTGATCGTAACGCTCGGTATGATGTATGTAGTAGATGGATTGGTCCTCATCGTCACAAAGGGAAGCCCCATTTATCCGCTGCCGGACAGCTTTAAGGCTCTTGGACAGGGCAGCATACTGGGCGTTCCGAACATCGTGCTGATCGCTTTGGTCCTGGCGCTCATCGGCGCATTTGTGCTGCACAACACACAGTATGGACGCTGCGTCTACGCCATCGGCGGAAACAGAGAAACGGCAAGGCTTGCGGGAATCCATGTAAACGCCATCCAAATGTCCGTCTATGTGCTGGCGTCGGTTTCCGCTTCGCTGGGAGGCATTTTGATGGCAGGGCGTTTGAACTCTGCCCAGCCCAGCGCCGGAAGCGGGTATGAATTAACCGTGGTTGCGGCGGTCATCATCGGCGGCACCAGCATGTTCGGCGGTTCGGGAAGTATTTTCGGCACTCTGCTTGGCGCATTGCTGATGACCGTCATTGAAAACGCCCTGCTTTTGATGAAGATTTCCGCCTACTGGCAGAGCCTGATCGTCGGCATCATCATTATTTTTGCCGTTGGCCTCGACCAGTACCGGCGCAAGAAGTATGGAATGGGGTAACGAGATGAATATGCAGAACGGTGGGGAATATTTACTTGAGCTGGATCACATCACCCGTCGGTTTCTTTCCGTTACGGCGCTCAAGGACGTCTGCCTGAAGCTGAAGCGGGATGAGGTGCTTGCCATTTGCGGCGAAAACGGCGCCGGAAAATCCACTCTGATGAAAATTTTATCCGGCAGCGACAGCTTTGGTAATTACGAAGGGACCATTCGGATCAACAGTCAGCCCATGCGTTTCCGCTCCACAAAGGACGCGGAAAACGCGGGAATTGAGATGATTTATCAGGAGATCAGCCTGCATCTCGATTTAACAGTCGCGGAAAACCTCTTTATGGGCGCACTGCCTGCAACCAAATGGAAAACCGTGGACTGGCGCCGGATGATCAAAGACGCATACGAGTATCTTCAAAACGTTGGTCTGCATGTAGACCCGCGGCAAAAGGTGAAAACGCTGAGCACATCCCAGCAGCAGCTGCTTTCCATCGCCCGCGCTATTGCAAAGAAGCCCAAAATTCTTGTGCTGGATGAGCCCACATCGGCGCTGACGCAGACGGAGGCGGAGAACCTGCTCCGGGTCATCAAAGATCTGAAGGCCAGGCATGTTTCCTGCCTGTATATCTCTCACAAGATGGATGAGATCTTCCAGATTGCAGATCGGGTCACTGTGCTGCGGGACGGGGAGCATATTGCCGATTATGCTGCCTGTGACGTTACGCCGAAAAAGCTTGTGGAGGACATGGTGGGACGCAAAATCGAGGTTCTCTACCCCAAGCAGCAGGCGCACATCGGAGAGGAGATCCTGCGCGTGGAGGACTTCTGTGTCCCCCATCCCTACATGAAGGACCGAAACATTGTCGACGGTGTTTCCTTTGGCCTGCGCCGGGGTGAAATCCTGGGAATTGCCGGTCTGGTGGGCGCCGGACGCAGCGAGCTGCTGAACGCCATTTTTAAAGCGCAGGAGGACGGCGTGAGCGGCAAGGTGTGGCTGGAGGGGAAAAGGATCGACGGTCTCAGTCTTCGCGGCATCAAGGAATCCGGCATCGGATACCTCACAGAGGACAGGAAGCGAAACGGATTCATTGCAGGCGCAGCAATCAGGGAAAACATCGTGCTTGCCAGCCTGAGCAAGATCGTGCGTGGCGGTCTCATTGACCACAAGGCTGAAAGGCAATATGCGACGGAGTATTTTCGAAAATTGTCTGTCAAAGCGCCGGACATTGAAACGCCTATGTTTCATCTCTCCGGCGGAAATCAGCAGAAGGTCGTTCTGGCCAAGTGGATGATGACGGACTTGAAGGTCATGTTTTTCGATGAACCCACGCGCGGCATCGACGTGGGCGCTAAAACTGAGATCTACCGTCTCATCAGCGATATGGCAAATCAGGGGATCGGCATCATTCTGGTTTCCTCCGAAATGCCGGAATTGATCTCAATGTGCGACCGCTTCCTGGTTTTGAGCCACGGGAAATTCCGCGCGGAATTTACAAAAGACAACGTCAGTCAGGAAAAAATCATGAAAGCTGCCACGCTTGTGGAGGAGAACTGAGAGATGATGACATCACTGGAGAGATTCAACGCCGCGCTGGCGTTCAGGCCGGTTGATCGGGCGCCTGCCGATCTGCACAATTTCATGATGTGCGCGGCCGTGTCCGGGCTGCCCTTTGACCGGTTTGTTCTGGACCCACAGGCAATGGCACGCACGCAGATACAGCTGCATGAGGAGTTCAGGCAGGACGTGCTGCTGGTGGAAAACGGGACGGCCTCTCTTGCCCAGGCGATGGGATGCAGGGTCGATTTCCGGTCCGATGATCCGCCTGTGGTCACCGGACCGGCCATCCGCTCATTGGATGAGCTGGAGAAGCTGTCCGTCAGCGAAGAGCTGCTGGAGGCCCCGCTGCTGAAAGCCAATTTAGAAACGGTGCGGATCCTGCGCGAACACTTTGGTGACAGGGTCGTCATCATGGGGCGGGGGGATCAGGGTCCGTTCAGCCTTGCTTCCCAGATCCTGGGGATGGAAGAGATGCTGATGGCATTGGCAGATGACGAAGAGGAAGAGGCCATCCACCGGCTTCTGGATATTTGCACCCGGGCCGGAGCGCTGTGCTGCAAAGCGATGCTGGACGCCGGCGCGCACTGTACTTCCATCGGGGACAGCACCGCGGGACCGGATGTGATTTCTCCGGCCATGTATGAGCGGTTTGCATTCCCTTATGAAAAGGCCCTGATTGATCTTGTACATCGGCACGGCGGCAGAATCGCTCTGCACATATGCGGAAATGCAACCAGGATTATTCCGAAAATGGTGGAAACCGGTGCTGATATCCTTGAATTGGATCAGAAAACCGATTTGAAGAAAGCCTTCCCGCTGATCAGGAACCGGGCGGTTGTGCTGGGACAGATTTCGCCCATCACCCTTATGAACGGCAATGCGCAGGAAGTCGAGCGGGAAACACAGGAGATGCTGCAGACCATTGGCGGCGCCCAGGCAAGCGGCGTAATTTTGGGCCCGGGCTGCGCGCTCGGCGGCACAACGCCGTATGCCAATGTCCACGCCATGCTGCAAACGGTTCAGAAAGGAGAGGATTGCTGATGGCAGACCGAAAAAACATACCTGAGGGATTCTCCATTTACGCGACCCGGGAGAACGGCTTTTTCCCCTCCGTCATTTTTGACCGCTGGCGGGTTGCGTTTTTGAACTACTTTGATGTGGTGGAAAAAGAACTTCTCTATCGCCTGGAGCGCCATTTTCAGACGGATGAGGTTTTTGTCCTGCTGCGCGGCAAGGCATGGCTGATCGGCGCCGGGGACGAAGACAAGCCGAAGGCGCCGAAAGCCTTTCCAATGGAGCCGGGAACCATATACAACATTCGCCGGAATATCTGGCACCACGTCATTTTAAGCCGCGACGCATCGGTTCTCATTGTGGAAAATGCGGATACCGGAAATGAAAACAGCGCGTACGCCGAGCTTTGCACCGAGGATACCGCACGGCTAAAAGCAGAGATTCAGATTGATTAGACGCAAACGCGGAGGTTCCATCCTGTCGGCTGCATTATGATACAGTCAATTTGGGGGAATCCGTTTTCCCCGACAACTGAAATCCAATTATGCAAGGAGAGATGACAAATGGATCATATCCAGGAGCTTTACCGGGAGCGAAACAAAACTTCTAAAGAGCTGTTCAAAAGAGCATTTAACGGCGAAACGAGCGATCAGTTTCCGTTTGTAATCAACAATGCAAATTATTTTGTCTTCGGCGAGGCGCCGGAGGCAATTCCGGACCATTATTTTCAGGACCCGGCCGTGATGTATCAGCGGCAGGTCGGGCAGTTCCAGCATCATTTTGATTTGATCGACGACCACTATGTGCCTTATCTGATGCCATTTATGGGCACCGGCGTACTCTGCTCCGCTTTTGGCAGCCGGGTCGAATTCATTGATAAGATGGACCCGGCCGCAACCGGATTCATCATTGACTCCGAGGAACAGCTGGATCAGTTGCAGCCTCCTGATATCGAGAAGGACGGCTTGATGCCGCATGTTCTGAAGTTCCTGCGATATTTTAAGGAGAACAGTGATATTCCCGTAGGCATCACCGATTGTCAGGGACCGCTTACCTCTGCGCTGCAGCTGATCGGTTATGACAAGCTGTTTTACTGGATGTATGACTATCCGGAAAAAATCCATGCTCTGATGGATTTGATAACCGACACGCTGATCCGATGGATCAAAAAGCAAAAGGAAGTCATTGGAGAGCCGCTGGATTGCTGCGCCGGCAATCAGGGCGTGTATGTTCCGGAGGGAATTGGCGTCTGGCTTTCGGACGACGACGCCGTTCTCATGCCGCCAAGCCTTTATGATGAATTTGTCGTTCCCTATAACGACCGGCTGATGGGGGCATTCGGCGGCGGTATCATCCATTTCTGCGGCACAGCCAACCAACATATCGAGAGCTTCAATCAGATGAAATATCTGCGGGGCATCAATAATTTTTCCCTTGGAGATGCGGAGTCCCTGTATAAGCTGCGCACGGGGCTGAACAAGGATATCGTGGTCGTCGCCTGTGATTTTACGCCTATCAATTACCGCGAATACTATCAGCTCCTGTTTGAGGAGATGAAGCTGCCCAGGCAGTCCCTGGTTGTGCAGTCCCTGTTTTCTCCTGTCACCGGACTGAAGAATAAAAAATATGAGCTGATTGAGCGGGATGGAAAAACGGTGGTCAGTGAGCTGAATGAGATTTTACGCAGATATTCCAATACCTGATAAACGGTTCATTTTGGCTGAGCGCCTTGCGCTGAGCAGCTGATGAGAAAAAATCCCCCCTGCTGCTTCAAATGCTGCAGCAGGGGGGATTGCTGTATGAAAAAGAAGTCCGGCAGATTGAAGCAGCGGATTTTTTCACAAGGCTCCGGCAAGGGCGCGTCAGCATCGCCGCAGCCTGCGCACGGCCCGCAGGTCTTTGGGGGAGGGAGCGGGCGCCGCAGTCTTCACACCCGGAGCAGGCCCACGGCCTGTCAGATCCCTGCGGAGAGCGTTTTTGCAAATTGCCGCAGGAATGCCTGAAACCGCTCAACCTCTTCTTTTTGCTGGATATTCAGCGGCTCAAACTGGCTGCAGGAAGTATTGTCGGCGAATACGCCGAAGGTACACAGCCGTTCCCCGTTTTTCCCCAAAAATGTGATCCAGGGCTTCTCGCTGAAATCAACGCCGCCTACATTTTTCTGATCCAGGAAAAAACCTTTTCCGGGAATAATCTCTTTTTCAGAAAACTGGATGGGGATCACAAACAGTTCCATCGGGCGAAACGCCACAATATAGCTGGCATACCGCGTGATCATAGGACCGCCCGTTTGGTAATTGGCGTATACAACGGTGTAAAAAGACGCGTTATCTAACATCTCCGCCGCGATTTTTTGGATGCGGCGCTTGTCTTCACCGTTTCGCCCCTTCTTCTTATTGATGCAGTAGTTGATTTCCACGGCAATAAACAGGACAATAAAGACCGCTCCCATCAGGATGTATTCCAGTTTCACAGCTCATTCACTCCATGTTCCTGTTGAAGCCCTCGGGGTAAGATAAAACTGGGTAAACAGCTTTTGCGCGTCCTTGATATAGCTCACATTGACCCCGTCGGACATGCCCACCAGGTGGAGCCGGATGCCGGAGAGCAGATATCCCGTTCCGCTGCTCCTGCTCCAGGTTGCTTTGTTCGTTTTAAAGATGTAGTCCCTGCCGTTGAAGACAACCCCGTTCTCATAAAACTGCATGGAGTCCTTGCAGTGACGCAGGGGATACAGGAAAAAAATCAGGCAAATAACAATCACCGCTTTTCCGGTGATGGAAGAGATCTCAAAGTCGCCGCTCCGCCACCAGACGAAAGCAGCCGCAGCCAGAAGGACCACCCGGATAAAAAGGGCCAGGGCCAATCTCTGCACATCCAGCCCTGCTTCTCCCAAGCGGCGTCCCAAAGACGGCGCGTTGATTGGCGCCTGAATGGTATAGGTGGTCTCCTCCACATGTAAGCGATATGCCATAGAACGGTCTCCTTTGCACGAATAGATTCTGCCCTCCGGACGCCTCATCCGGAGGGCACACCCGCTGATGATCCTCAGATGCTGTTGTTGTATTGGTCAATCAAACGGGAAATCGAAGAAAAATAGGAATCATAGCTCTCGCTGTAGTCCCCCTGGCTCCGGGCCGCCGACATAAAATTGCCCAGGGCCACATCGGCGTTGTTTGCGATATCAGCATAATAGCTCTGCAGAGAATCTCTCAACCCCTCTTCAGGCCACTGGGCCGCGACCTTTTCCTCATCGGCCAGGGCCGCCGTCAGTCCCGCAAAGGCCTCCTGATGCTGCGCATACAGCGTCTCCAGGTTGGTCATATCCAAAGCAGGGAGCGTCTCGCTCTGCGCCTGGGAGATCTGCGCCCAGACCTCGGCATCAATATCATCCGCGACGCCGAAAAGGATCACACTGTAATAGGCGATGTCCATTCCCTCGGATTTGAGATGATCCAGCTCCTGCTGCTCGGTAGCCTTGTCCAGGGCGTCCATGGATTCCACAAAGGGCCAGGCGGCCTCGTCAAAGGCCGTGAGCGCCGCGTAGAGCTGGGTATGCAGCTGTGCGGCCTGGGCAAGGTTATCCTCCAGGTAGTCATCCCACTGCACATAATCGGTAATATCCCGCAGCACGCCGCCCATGGTCATGTAGGGCTCGTTCAATGCGGTCAGCAGTTCGTCCTGCTCGGGATAGTCGGGGTCTTCGTCACAATACCCCAGGGCATCCTCCATGGCGTAAGAGTCAAACATGTAGAAGTCAAAGGCGTCTGCCAGCATCCCGTAGTCCATGCCGTCAATCAAAGCGAAGTCCGGCTGGTTCTGCACCACGGTAAAATAGGAGGAGAGAAGCCCCTCCATTTCAGAAACGCTTTCCACCACCTTCAGATAGGCATTGTACTTGCTGTAATCCACAGGCTGATCAACATCCTCGGTCTGGTCAGAGGTGGCATCTGCCGGGTCCTCAGTGTTGTCTCCGCCGTTCTCCCGGCCGCTGGTGCAGCCGGACAAAAGAAGCGCAAAGATCAGCAGCCACGCGCCAAACCAGCGGGCAGAAAATTTTCTGATTGATTTTCTCATAAGTCGCATCCTCTTTTTTATAACATGTACTTGCTTTGCGTGGTCGTCATACCAGGCAAAAGACGGATATGGGCCGTTTCACCCATTTTTTAAAAGCCCGTTTCCTTTATGCTCTCCTTACTCCGGCCCGCTCCAGTGCCTGAATCAGCTTTTTGTTAAACATCCCCGTGATTTTGCTGGTTTTTCCGTCCGTTGTGGTCAGCGTAATGGTGTTGCCCACTCCCGCGGAAAACGAGATGATCTCGCTCAGCGGATAGTCAAAAAAGAGGGAAACGCCGGCAGTAAACACCACCCGCTGATCGGTGATGTGCAGCTTTCCCGGATTGCCCTTGGGTATAAATCCAAAGGTTTTGGTGATATAAGACGCGGACGCCTCCTCCAAAAGGGTTTCATTTGCCCGCAGTTCCCAAGCCTTCAAGTTCATTGTTGTTTTCTCCCTTTCATTGTGTTGATTCTTGTTCTAAAAACAAGCGCCATAGGAGGGCTGTTGAACATAACGCCCTATGATGCCTGTAATAGACAGCAAAATTGATCCATCCGTGATTTCAACGCTCTCCGCAATTTTTACGAGAACATCTTCCGGCAGTCATTTGGGCACATAGTTTTCCAGTTGCTCCGTACCAGACAGCCGCACATTTTCTGCCAGTTCAATCAGTTCCTCTTTGCTGAAAAAGCCATCCAGATAAAAGGCCGTTTCCCCATCCAAAGATGTCCAAACAATCGTGTTTGCTTTATCCGGAGAATGGGACAGGTAAAAATCCGCGGGAACATTTCCCACATAGGTGGATTCCTGTGTATAGCCGGTTGTTTCGAGAAACATATATGTCCCATCGGAACCGGGCAGATAACCAAAGGTCAGCAATCTTCCGCTGTCATCGGCATAAGCGACGTAAACGCTGTCACCTATGTTTTCTGTTGCCCATTCTGTATAGCCATCCGGAATCCACGCGAGAGAATATTCCGGGGAAATTTGTTCTTCCGGGGTCTGCCCTTCGGAAGTCTGCGCTCCGGAATCCGTTCCCTCAAAATGATACACTGCGTATGTACTATATGTTCCTTTTACCCAGCGAAGAAAGGCCTCCCGTGCCTCTGCGTCAACTGTCAGCCATGCGCCGCCAGTCAGGATCACCGCCAGAGCAAGGCACGCTGCGCTGCGGACCAGCTTATAAAGCACAGGATGCTTCGCCTTACGGAAAATCCGGCGCATCTTTTTTTGGAACGGACGCGAAAACTCGTGCCTGCATTCTTCCGGAGCAGGAAGCGAATCTCTGATAACCCGGTCAGCCTCAGCAGCTGCCGCCTTCAGCATCTCAATAGGAATCACAGCTTTCCCTCCATTTCATACAGGTCTTTCAATCTGGCCTTGGCACGTTGGTCAAGCTTCGACGCCGCGGCAAAAGATATCCCCAGGATAGACGCCATCTCCTTCACACTGTACCCCTGAACATATCGGAGCAGGATCGCCTCCCGATACCGGGCAGGGAGCTTCAGGATGCAGGCTGTTAGGGCGTTCTCTCCCTCATAGCCGATCCGGAGTCCCTGGGCGTCGTCGTTCAGCGCAAGCGTCTGGTGTCTCTTATGCCGCCGATACAAATCGATTGCTTTGTTCTCCGCAATCGTAACGACATAGCCTTTGGTTTTCGGACACTTCGGCTCGCCTATTTTTTTCATATTTGCCGCCACATTGAGAAACGCCTGATGAACGGCGTCCTCGGCATCCTGTTCGTTATGTAAAATCTCGTTGGCCACATGAAACATAAGGCCGCGATACTCCAGATAGATCTGCTCAAACTTTGAGCGATCTTCTGGAGTATCCATCATTTGCAGATAGACGATCATGGTGTATTCCCCCGGCTGCCATGCCTTTGATTATAACGATGCAGGGCTTTCTTTACAACAAAGGCAAAGGGCTGCTTGGCGGTTACGCAGGGGGCGGGAGCAAAAACGCAGTCTCCAAAGCATCTTAGATGCTGCGCCGCTTTCATGCTTTCATACCGGCCTTGGCGCTGAACGCTCTGAACAATCCCCCCGAAAGCAGTATCTATGGCCAGGCAGCCCCCTTTCTGTTTCAAAATGCTGTCATACCATATTTTATTTAACGCTGCGGCACCGGTATTTTGGACACTGGTATAAAAATTTTTAAGGAAGCTCTGAATTCTCAAAAAAAGAAGGGCATTAAAATGCCCTTCTTTTTGGCGGAGGTGAAGAGATTCGAACTCTTGCGCCGGCAAAGCCGACCTACCGGATTTCGAGTCATTTCCCGCTTATGACTTTTGGTGGAAATTAAGCGAAGATGGAAGTACACAACGGAAGCCCAAAAG
>CALXDD010000081.1 GCA_944386985.1 uncultured Oscillospiraceae bacterium | reverse complement strand
AACACTTCCTCTACGGTCTGCACGAACTCCGGCTCGTCACCGTGCTGCTTCTTCACATATTCGATGACTCTTTCCACATATGCATTCATCTATCGTTTCCTCCTGTTTCTCATCGTCTCCCGAAAATTCCTTACTGGAAGTTCCGGATCTCAATGCCCTCATCCCGGAATGCCTTGCTGATCTTCTCCACAAAGGCCAGAGCCTTGGGGCCGTCGCCGTGGACGCAGAGGGTATCGCCGTCGATGTCCACCTCTTTGCCGGTGATGGAGGTGACCCGGTGCTCCTTGATCATCCGGATGCACCGCTCCACCGCCAGGTCCTCGTCCACGATCATGGAGCCGGGCTGCTTGCGGGGCACCAGATTGAGGTCGTCCATCACCGCCCGGTCGGCGAAGATCTCAGAGGCGGTCTTGAGGCCCATGGCCTTGGCCTCCTCCCCCAGCACCGCTCCGGCGCAGTAGAAGATCATGATCTCCGGGTCGATCTCCGCCACCGCCTCGCAGATGGCCCGGGAGGTCTCCCGGTCGTACTGGCAGAGGTTGCCGAGGGCCCCGTGGGGCGCCACATGCTGCAGACGCAGGCCGCTGCTGTGGGCAAAGGCCCACAGGGCGCCGATCTGGTACTTCATGTAGTTTTTCACCTCGTCAGGGCTCAGCACCATCTTCCGGCGGCCAAAGCCCATAAGGTCGGGATAGCCGGGGTGCGCGCCCACGGCCACCCCCGCCGCCTTGGCCGCCTTCACCACCCGGTCCATGACCATGGGGTCGCCGGCGTGCCAGCCGCAGGCGATGTTGGCGGAGGTGATGTGGGGGATGATCCCCTCGTCGTTGCCGATGCGGTAGGCGCCGAAGCTCTCGCCCAGATCGCTGTTGAGATCAATATGATACATGGTGGTTCCTCCTCTTCTCAGTCGTCACATTCCGTCAGGGTAATGGTGAAGGTAAGACCGTTCACCGTGGCCCGGTAGCACCGGGGCGCCTTTGCCTCCGGGTCCGGGGCGTTGATCCGCTCTGTCAGGGCCTCCAGCTCCCGGGCCTTCTCCCGAAGAATCCTGTGGGCCTCCGCCACCTCCACCGCCCGGAAGCGGATCTGGTCGCCGGCCTTGCACTGGCCTACAGAGGGCAGATCCGCCGAGATGACGGTGGCGATCTTGGTGTAGCCTCCCACGGTCTGCCGCTCTGCCAGCATGATAATGGGCTGACCCGCGGTGGGCACCTGAATGGCGCCGGTGACCATGCCGTCGGAGATGATGTTGCCGTCCTCCTTGTGGGCGATGACCGGCCCCTCCAGGCGGCAGCCCATGCGGTTGAAGTCCTTGGTCACGGTGTAGGTGCCGCTGAGGAAGGTGTCGATGCCCTCCTTGGTAAACCGGTCCTCCTGGGGACCCAGGATCACCCGGATCTCCCGGACCGGAGCGGTCTCCACCTTCCGCTCCACCCGGCGGCGCTCCATATGGGGCAGTGCTGCCGCCGGGGCGCGAAAGCCAATTTCGTCCCCTTTTTCCAGACGGCGGCCCTGAAAGCCGCCTACCTTGTTCTGCAGGGCGGTGGTCCGGCTGCCCATGACCTCCGGCACGTCCAGTCCCCCGGCAAAGGCCACATAGGCCCGGCAGCCTCCCTGCACCGCCCCCAGGGCCAGCTCATCCCCTTCGGAGACGGAGAAGGCCTGGTTCATGGGGCAGCTCTCCCCATTGAGCTTAGGGGACAGAGGCGCGCCGGTGACGGCCACCACATTGGCCTTTGTAAAGCGGAGGGTGGGGCCCATGATGGTGAGCTCCAGAGCGCTCTCCCCCTTGGGGTTTCCCACCAGGAGGTTTGCGATATGGAAGGACTCCAGATCCATGGGGCCGGAGGGGGACATGCCGAACTGCTCGTATCCATAGCGCCCCTCATCCTGCACAGTGGTCAGAATGCCGGGCTGTTCCACAACAAATCCCATATTACGCCTCCTTCTCATAGGTCCGGCACCGGTACTCCCCCAGCTCCACCTGGCGCTTGATCTCCAGGAAGGTGGGCTTGTCGATGGGGACATGGCGAATCCACTGGCCCGCACGCAGCAGGAAAGGATTGGCCTTCCGGTAGTCGCAGGCCAGCACCGGCGTGGTGCCGATGATGTTCCAGCCGCAGGGCTGGTCAAAGGGGATGATGTCGCTGAGGGCCAGCTGCACCACGATGCTGCCGCCGGGGATCTTCACCCGGGGCTCCGAGCGGCGCTTGAAGGAGAAGGGATTCTCCATCCGGGCGGTGTAGGGGTGACCGGGGGCGAAGCCCAGCATGTAGACATAGTAGTCGCTCTGGCTGTGGATGCGGATGATCTCCTCCACAGTCTTGTTCTCGATCTTGGCGATCTCCTCCAGATCCAGGGCGTACTCCCCCTCGTACAAAACGGGGATCTCCGTCACCATGGCCTTGGGGAGCTTGGAGAGATCCGGATTTTTGGCGCACCGGTCCACCGCCTCCAGAAGGGCGTCCAGATCTGTCGCAAGGGGATCGTAATGGATCAGCAGAGCCCGGTAGGTAGGCACCAGCTCCCCTACCCCGGGAATCCGGCAGCCCTCCAGCGCCTGCTTGAGGGCGCTGACCTTCCGGCTGACCGGAATGCTGATCTCCGGTTCAAACTCGACCAGGATGGCCTGGTCTCCTACATGATGCAGCGTATAGACGCCCAATCCTGTCACCTCCGATTTGCCTGAAGCGTTGTCTCAGCTGTTGTAAATATCCTTGTTGAATTCTCCCTCGCTCTTGGAGACGATCACCGCAGTAGCGGCGTCGCCCACCACGTTCAGGGTGGTCAGCACCATCTCACAGGGCTTGTTCATGGCCAGCACCAGGGAGTAGATCAGGGTGCACAGCTCGGTGTTGAAGCCAGCGCCGGTGAGAACGGCGTACAGCATCACGGAGCCGGCGGCGGGGATGGCGGGGGTACCCATGGAAGCGGCGATGGCCAGAAGTGTCATGGTCAGATAGTTCATGGGGGTCACCTCAAGGCCCGCGCAGGTGGCGATGAAGGCGGTGCCGATGATGTGCATGATGGCGGTACCATTCATATTGATGGTCATGCCGATGGGGAGAACGAAGTCGGTGATCTCCTCAGAGCAGCCCAGCTCCTTCACGCAGGTCTCACGGTTCAGAGGCAGGGCGGGGGCGGAGGCGGCCGCGCCGAAGGCGATGATGGCCACCTTGACCATCTTCTTCATGAAGATCATGGGGTTGACCTTGTTGATGGCAGCCAGTGCCAGAGGATAGGCCACGAAGAGGTAGACCAGCAGGACGCAGATGGTGACCAGAATGTAGGAGAAGATGTTACCCACCTGGTCAATGCCGTAGATAGCGAAGGTGCGGGTGATCATGCAGAACACGGCGAAGGGGCTGCAGGCGATGATGAGGAAGTCCAGGAACTTCTGGGTGATCTGGCTGCACTCGTCGCAGAAGGTCTTGAACACCTGGATCTTGCTCTCCATGGCGGCCACGCACACGCCGATGATGACGGAGCAGGTAACCACGGCCAGCATCTTGTTGTTGTTGCTCAAAGTGGAGATCATGTTGTCGGGCACAGCGTTGACGATGGTCACCAGAATGTTGCTGGTGGTCGCCTCGGTAACGCCGGCGGCCAGCTCATCCACCACAAACTCCTTGTAAATGCCCATGCCGATGACGGCCTCAGACACCAGGCTGGCAAACAGGCAGGCAGCCAGATAAAACAGCACGAAGGTGACGATGGTCTTGCCGGCGATCCGGCCCAGCTTGCGCATATCGTTCATGCCGCATACG
Source organism: uncultured Oscillospiraceae bacterium (assembly GCA_944386985.1). Classification (GTDB taxonomy): domain Bacteria; phylum Bacillota; class Clostridia; order Oscillospirales; family Oscillospiraceae; genus CAJFPI01. Next base: position 5,536 of record CALXDD010000081.1, on the reverse strand, counting down.
GACATGATGATGGAGAAGAACACCATCGGCACAATGGCCAGCTTCAGCGCGTTGGTGAAAACGGTCTGCACAATATAGAAGAGACCGATGGCGCTGCGGCCCTCTTCAACCGTGATATCCTGGAAGAAAATGCGGTTGATGATTTCCCACATGGATTCCGACATATACGGCTTTGCCAGGGAAATGATTAAGCCCAGTACAACGCCCAGAACCAGGCCCGTTACCATGCGCTTTACAAAATTTTTACGTTTTTTCTCTCCCATAGTTTCAACTCCTACTCTCTCATAATAAATTGAAGCTCGATTGTTTGTCTCTCTTGCCATATCGTTCCGGGGGTAGGTCGGTGGAACTGGCGCCGCTATGCATTCCCCCTGCCGGCATGAACAGCAGACACTGTTCAAAGGGGAAGCAGAACCGGTTGGTTGAGGTTAGTATAACATTCACAATTTTCCTTCATCAAATTGGAAAATCCATGATGTATTATAGATAACTTTTATATCTCCGCCGCTCCGGCTCCCCGGTGGGGCGGAAACGGGCGGGCACCAGCCTTCAGACAGCAAAAATCCCCCGCCAAACGGCGTGGGAGAGCGGAGTGGGTGTGAAGTATTCTTTTTTTCTATATCTTTTATGAAAGCATCCTATTTTACAACCTTTGTCCTCTCTGTCTATACTGTGGCCAGAACATCGCGCTGTCCCGTCTGAGAGAGAAAATGAGAGATATTGCAAGGCAACCGGTCAGAAAGGAGAACCAACATGTTTGAAACCGCAGGCAGAATGGAGTCCCTGCCCTTCTCTGAAATCCGCGTCATGATGGAGAGGGCCACCCAGATGCAGAAGCAGGGCGTGGATGTGATCCACATGGAGATCGGCCGTCCGGACTTTGACACCCCGGCCATCATCAAAGAGGCCGCCTACGAGAGCCTCAAGAAGGGCAACGTTTTTTATACCTCCAACTACGGCACCCCGGAGCTGCGCCGCGCCATCGCCGAGAAGCTCCGCCGTGACAACGGCATCGACTACTCCCCCGAGGAGATCCTGGTCACCATCGGCGTGGGCGAAGGCACCTATGCCGCCGTGGCCGCCTTTCTGAGCGCAGGGGATGAGGTGCTGGTGCCCGATCCCGTGTGGCTCAACTACATCCATGTGCCTGAATTCTTCGGCGCCGTCCCCGTGTCCTACTCCCTGAAGGAGGAAAACAACTACCAGATGGACGCCGATGAGATCGAGAGTCTCATCACCGACAAGACCAAAATGCTGGTCATCAACACCCCCAGCAATCCCACCGGCGGCGTCCAGAGCCGCGAGACCCTGGAGAAGATCGCCCGTCTGGTGGAGAAGCACAACCTGATCGTGGTGTCCGACGAGATCTACGAGAAGCTCACCTACGGCGGGGTCAAGCATGTGAGCTTCGCCTCCCTGCCCGGCATGAAGGAGCGGACCATCACCCTCAACGGCTTCTCCAAGTGCTACTCCATGACCGGCTGGCGGCTGGGCTACGCCGCCGCCCCCGTGGCGTGCATCAAGGCCATGGTCCGGGTCCACCAGTACATCAACACCTGCGCCTCCTCCTTTGTGCAGGAGGCGGGCATCACCGCCCTGGAGAAGGGGGAGAGCGCCGTGCAGGAGATGGTGGCGGAGTATGAGCGCCGCCGGGACTACGCCGTGGACGCCATCAACGCCATCGACGGTCTCAGCTGCAAGAAGCCCGACGGAGCCTTCTACATCTTTGTCAATGTCCGCTCTCTGGGCATGACCTCCGCCGAGGCGGCCAACTATTTCTTAGAGGAGGCCCACATCGCCACAGTGCCCGGCTCCGCCTTCGGCCCCCAGGGCGAGGGCTTCATCCGCATCTCCTACGCCTGCAGTTACGAGCGCATCGTGGAGGGCATGGAGCGGCTGAAGAAGGCTGTGGAAAAGCGGCAGGCCAGCCGCTGAGCAGTCAGCTCTCCTGCCACACCTCCCCCAGGTGGAGCGGAAAGTGGAGCTCCTCCAGATACTCCCCCAGCCGTGTCTCAAAGAGCTCCAGCGCTCTGGCGCTGGGCGTGAGGGGGGCGCGGTGGGTAATCTTGTAGCAGCGGCGGTTGGGCGGCGGATTTTTCAGCTCGCTGACAAAAACAGGCCTCTGCTGGGAAAAGGTGTAGATCACCGACTCCGGCGCGATGATCCAGTACCGGTCGTCGTCCCACAGCTGGCTGAGCATGGTGATGGTGTCCGTGGTGGCGGCGGGCCGGGCGTAGTTGGTCAGCCACTGGTTGTGCCAGATCTGATAGCGGTCGTCCCACTTGAAAAAGAGCTCCCTGGAGGCATCCAGCTCCTCCGTATGGACGATGGGCTTGGCCACCGCCGGGTGCTGGGACTGGACCAGGTAGAGCTTCTCCTGATAGATCAGCTGGCAGATGATATTCTTATAGTATAAGTGATAGAACACAAAGGCCACGTCGATATCCCGAGCGTCCAGCAGATCGTAAAGCGTGGAGGACTGCCGGGTGTGGATGTTCAGATCCAGCTCAGGCTCCCGGTGCAGAAGCTGCCGGTAAAAGGGCGTCAGCAGGGCAATATTCACGCTGTCGGCGCAGCCCACCGACAGGCGCATACGGTCCCGGTTGTGTTGCAGCAGCTTCGTCTCCTTCCACAGCGTCAGCATCCGCTCGGCAATGGGAATGAGCTCGTTCCCCTCCGCCGTCAGCTCGATCTGCTTGAAGCCCTTGCTGCGGACAATTAGGGGAAAATTCAGCTCCTTCTCCAGAGCCTTCAGCCGGTGGCTGATGGTGGGCTGGGAGAGAAACAGAGCGTCCGCCGTCTTGGAAATGCTCTTGGTATGGACGATGGTCAAAAACATCTCGACATCGGTCAGATCCATCACGCGGCTCCTTTCTTCGCATATTTTTTATAGTATACCGGAAAATTCCGCTGTTTTCAACAATCTTCGCGAGGCCGCCACACCGGCGGACCACCATTTAAGAAAGAAGGATTTTACTATGGCAATCGGCTGCAGAATCAAAACCCACATTGACCGCCCCGACCGCAGTCTGGTGGAAGCCTTCCGCGGCATCCCCGTAGCCAATATCGACGACTGCATGAACCGTTTGGCCTCTGTGGACGCCGGTCTCAAGCCCATGAATTCCACCCCCCTGCTGGGCACCGCCTTCACTGTCCGCTGCCCCGCCGGGGACAACCTGATGTTCCACAAAGCCCTGGATCTGGCCCAGCCCGGCGACGTACTGGTCATCGCCGCCGGCGGCAGCATGAGCCGGGCCCTGTGCGGCGAGATCATGGTGACCTACGCCCGCAGCCGGGGTCTGGCGGGCTTCATTGTGGACGGCTGCGTCCGGGACCGGGACGAGCTGGCCGCCTTCACCGACTTTGCCGTCTATGCCCGGGGCGTCATCCCCAACGGCCCCTACAAAAACGGCCCCGGCGAGATCAACTTCCCCGTGGCCGTAGGCGGTCAGGTCATCTGCCCGGGCGACATCCTGGTGGGTGACGGCGACAGCGTGCTGGTAATCAAGCCTCACGAGGCCGAGGCTCTGGCCAAGGAGGCCGCCGCGGTCCACAAGAAGGAGGAGGGCCAGATTGCTGGTATTCTGTCCGGAAAAGGCTTCCCCCGCCCCTTCGTGGACGAGACCCTCGCCAAGCTGGGCGTGGAGTATGTAGACTAACTGCCTCATATTTTCGCTTGACAGGGCTGCTCGCTTATAAGAATATGCAGTGGGCAGCAAGGCTGCGGCGGGGATGCCGGGACACCTCAAAATCCTCTAAATCAACCCGCCGGTGAAGTCTTAAAAATAAATCCGCTGAAATCGTACGATTTCAGCGGATTTTTATTTGTAGCTGCGGTGCTTGAATCTTCGGCCTTCGGGTTATGAAACGCCTTGCATCCGTAATTTGGGACCACAGGCGATTCCTTTTATTCTGATAGAATGGAAAAATTTACTCACATCAAGCAATATCAACGCAGAAAATCCACGCTTTCCTGCAAGATTGTACACCGAACGTGCACCAAATATTTTTGTTTTCATCTGAGGGGCAGCCCACTTCGCAGAAAGCCGCCTGCTATCGGCACTGCCGTTGAGGTTGACAAGGCAGCTTCAATCCTCGCTCCCCTTCACGGGGAGCGACTGTCAAAATGAAATGATTGCCATCCCATTCAAAATTTCAATCCACTCTTCCTCGCGGGGAGCGACTGGAGATCCGGATCTCACCGTTGGAATCAGTAGTATTTCAATCCACGCCCCTCGCGGAAAGCGACAACATGGGTCCGGATGACCGGCTGTTCCCGTTCACATTTCAATCCGCGCTCCCCTCGCGGGGAGCGACCATCGACCGCGACCTGCTCAAGAAAATCCTTGCATTTCAACCCACGCTCCCCTCGCGGGGAGCGACGAGTACACACTACATTTATATATGGATAAAGACCATTTCAATCCACGCTCCCCTCGCGGGGAGCGACCGACAGAACCCGGCTTGTCATTACGGAGTGCGGATTTCAATCCACGCTCCCCTCGCGGGGAGCGACCACCTCTTCCCGTTACATTTGATAGCAATGCCGATTTCAATCCACGCTCCCCTCGCGGGGAGCGACCAGCCGCTCCACCTGCACTCCGGTAACCCGCAAATTTCAACCCACGCTCCCCTCGCGGGGAGCGACCCAACTGCCGGAGCAGACTGCATACGCCCTGGCAAATTTCAACCCACGCTCCCCTCGCGGGGAGCGACGCCGCTGTTTGGGCGTATTAAGTCTCCAACAGTATTTCAACCCACGCTCCCCTCGCGGGGAGCGACGGTAAATGGTCTGCAATGCCTCTGTGGTAGCAGATTTCAACCCACGCTCCCCTCGCGGGGAGCGACTTTACTCGGCGGACTCGCAGACCAGTAAGATCAATTTCAACCCACGCTCCCCTCGCGGGGAGCGACCGCAAGGCGCTGGCCACCATCGTGGAACACATGGATTTCAACCCACGCTCCCCTCGCGGGGAGCGACGGCCATGCGGGCCGGTATCGTCATGGCGAACTTTTATTTCAACCCACGCTCCCCTCGCGGGGAGCGACGGAGAGCCGATCACCGTCGAAAGCGTGGAGCAGTCCATTTCAACCCACGCTCCCCTCGCGGGGAGCGACCCGAAAGATCTTCATGGCCTCCACCCCGACCCTATTTCAACCCACGCTCCCCTCGCGGGGAGCGACCCCCAGCGTGATCTCTCCGGTCGCCTTGGGGATCTCATTTCAACCCACGCTCCCCTCGCGGGGAGCGACGGCCCGGCGGGCCTACCCGGTCGGCGGCGATCCAATTTCAACCCACGCTCCCCTCGCGGGGAGCGACCGGCGAGGACACCGTCAACGCGGTCGGCGCTACCTGATTTCAACCCACGCTCCCCTCGCGGGGAGCGACAGCTCGTCCGTCCCCGCTGGTTGACAGGATTCGCATTTCAACCCACGCTCCCCTCGCGGGGAGCGACGGGAGCCGACACTCAACACAGCGCCCATCATCCCATTTCAACCCACGCCCCCCTCGCGGGGAGCGACGTCCGCAACGACG
>CALXDD010000080.1 GCA_944386985.1 uncultured Oscillospiraceae bacterium | reverse complement strand
GTGGGGTTTGACTTCCCGGGGGCGGGGCTTCTGCTGCCGCTGGTGCTGACCTGGTACTGTATTACGGAGCTTGGCAGCATTGCGGAAAATGCCGCCGCCCTGGGGGCGCCCGTTCCGGCGTTGCTTTTGAAGGTGCTGGAGATCGCAAAGGATAAGATCGACGACGTGGGGGACAAGGTGATCCCTCCAGAGGAGAAAGAGACGGAGGAAAAGGAGAAGTAACATGGGACTGCTGTCCAGTATCATCAAAAATGTGGTGAATACCGTAGTGGGAGGGAAAACGGCCTCTGGGAACGGTGGGACAAAGACATCAGGTTTGTCCAGTACATACCGCCCCTCTGGATCCTCCGGAACCACAGGCTCTTCCATTGCGGCGGCTAACGGCTACTATAATCCCAATAAGGACTATAGTTCTGCCATTCTCAATGCCCAGAAGAGCGGCGCCAGTCAGCAGGTGATCAGCCAGTTGCAGCAGGAGAGGCAGAACAAGATCAACGCTGAATATGGTGGTGTGGACCCTTACAAAGGGACAGAGAATATTATGGGAACCGGAGGCAGCGGGGCTGGATCCTCCGGTTCCTCCCAGTATGCCAGCGGGTGGACGCCCGGACCTGGATATACAGAGAAATTCGAGGCGGACGCAAATCTCAGCCAAGCGACCCTGGATAAGATCCAGGGATTTCGGGAACAGGCAAAAGAAGGGCTTATCACATGGAGTCAAGCCAATGCCGCGGCCAATGCCCTCCGAGCCGCTGAGGGAGGCTATACGCTGGATATGTCGGGAAATCAGACTTGGATTCGACCTCCTGAGGTGGAGATTCCCAGTTTTCAGGACTTTTTGGACCAGATGGGGTACGACCAGTACAGTGCGGCTACTCAGCAGCGCATCCAGGCAACGGTGGATCAGGCCATCAGCGGCTACAATGCTCAGATTGAAGAGACCAACAAGGACAGCGACCAGTTGGCCAGACAAGCATATGTGGCTAAGATGATGGGACAGAAGAATCTGGACCAGCAGCTTAGTGCCGCCGGTTACGCCGGAGGCATGGCCGACAGTCAGCGGGTCCAGACTGAGACCAACTATGAGAACAACCTCCAGAGCATCGAGGAACAGAGACTGGCGGTGATCGCAGAACTGGAGCGGGCGATCCGGAATGCCCAGTTTACTGGTGATCTCCAGGGCGCCCAGGAGCTGCAGGCATATCTCCAGCAGATGCAGCAGAGCTGGCTGGGCTATGTCCAGAACCAGCAGGCCATCCAGAACAGCGACTATTGGAACCAGAGGCAGATGCAGAGTAGCGACTACTGGAATGACCGACAGCTCAGCACCGATGCCAGGAACACAGCGTACAGCCGGGCCATGGAGCTGTTGAGCCTCGGTATCATGCCCGGCAGCGATGTGCTGTACCAAGCGGGGCTCAGCCAGCAGGAGGCCGCTGCCATCCGGGACCGCCTGACGACAGAGCAGACGGCAGCGGCCAGAAGCGGCGGAACTTCTTCCGGAAGTGGGACACGCGGGGCGGCGACAGGATACGACAACGGCTCCTCCAAAGCCGCCGGCAATCTGACGGGGGATGAGGCATGGGAGGCGCTGCTGAACAGCGGCGGAGATGGCGGAAACGATCTTGACAACGAGGTACTGGTTCCGGTGGAAAGCCTGGTGTCACAGATCAGAAACCTGATCGGGCGGAACAGGGCGCAAGATGCGCTGAATGTGATCGCAGGAAACTGGCAGCGGCTGACCGCAGCGGAGCGAAACCGGATCCAGAGCGTTCTCGGAGAATACGGCTACACGTATGAGGAGTAAAAAATGGCTACTTTGAAAAAAATCCGGGAGGGCGGCTATCAGCCGTCCGGAACCTCTGCTCAGAAGACACGGGACGGGAGCGGTACGACTGCTGTCTCCGGCCCGAGGCTCGTATATACGCCTGGAACGGAAAAAGTCAAAGTAACCTACACGCCAAAGACCGCCGCACAGGTTTCGGGGAACCAGAGCCGGGGCGGTGGATTCGGAAGTGGGAGCAGCGCTTCCACTTCCCTCCAGCAGGTACGGCAGCGGCGGGAGGAGCAGCCCTCCGGTCTGGAGCGGGTAGGCCTGACGGTGCTGAGCGGCTTGAAAGGGATGGGGACGGATCTCGCCAGCACGGTGACGACCCTGTATGAGAGCGGCCAGAAAAACCGGGACGCCCAAAACCAGGAGCTTCTGCAGCAGTATCAGGAGGAACTCAGCCGGGCCCAGAGGGATATGGAGACCATGCGGGAGATGATGCGGGAGGACCCGGAGACCTGGGGAAAAACCGATCTGCAGATCTTCCAGAACGCTGTGGACGAAGCCCAGCGGAAGGTGGACGCCATGACGAAGGTCACCGGGGAGAAGGTCCAAGAGAGAGCTACAGAGGCGGTCCATGGGGCGGAGGAGCAATGGAGCGCCTCCGCCGCCGCTGACCAGGAGCGGGCCAAGGAGGGGCTCGGGACTCTGGGGCGGATCGGGGTGGACGCCGGCGTGGCGGGGACCCAGATGCTGGGGGACATTGGATTGGGCTGGGTCACCGGCGGCGGGACCAAGCTCGCCATGGCGGGCCGGGTGTTCGGCGGCGGCACCCGGGAGGCACGGGCAGAGGAGGCGAACCTGGGGGAACAGATCGGGTATGGTGCGGCCTCTGCGGCTGTTGCGGTATTGACAGAGCAGCTCTCCAACATGGCGGCTCCCTTTTCGAAGGCATTTGGAAAAGGCTTTGCCGATGACATGGCTGAGGAACTGATCCAGAAAACGGTGGACAAGCTGGCGGGGACGGCTGTTGGAAAAACGGCGCTCCAGGCGCTCTTACGTACCGGGACCTCTGCTGCAGGTGAGGGCCTGGAGGAGATGGTGGAGGATGCGATCAATCCTGTGCTGAAACTCATCTACCAGAGCGACAGCAGGGAGAGTGCTCTGGAGAATCTGCGGCGGACCTATGGGGAGAACTTCGACGCCTCGGAGATGCTCTATGACGGTCTGATTGGCGCCATTCTGGGCGGTGTGGGCGGTACTGTGGATACCGCTATGAACGCACCGGGAAATTACCGGCAGTACCGGCGGCAGGCGGTGGAGGACACGGTGGGGGAGATCAACGCCCTCTATGACGCTGTCAGAAGCCCCTCCGATGACGGGAAGCAGACCAGCGGCTCCGACATGGGCGGAGCGGGAAATGCAGCCACGCAGGCTGTGAGGGATCCCTATGATATCACGCCGAGGCTGGATGAGGAGGTGAAAGGGCCTCTGAAAACGGGCCGAGTCACCACGATTTATCATCCATATCAGGGGAAAATCCCGGTGCAGGGGCAAAAAAACAGCGCCTCCGTCCATGTGGGCAGAGGCAGCGTACAGATGGCGGAGGGGCGGATAGAGGAGGCACGGAGTTTTGCGGAAAACTCGCAGGGACAGGGCTTCAAGGCGGCGCTGAAAAATATATATAAGTCTCTGTTCAGACCTGTAAAGGGCGTGCCAGTGGAGAGTGTCACCTTTGAGGGGAAACCTTATACAGTGGACATTGGAAGCAAAGTCCCTGGAAAAGTTATCAGCGACCCAAACCTAACGGCGGAAAAGCTGTCGCTTCTGGACATTCTCCCTGATGTGGTGCGAAACGGCGAGTATGTGGGCAGCGGAGAGTATGTACCACACAGCGGGAAAGGAACCGTAGCCGTAAGATATGATTATTTTGAGACTCCGGTGGAAATCAATGGGCAGCCGTATATTGCAAGATTCGATGTGGAAGTGGTTCCAGGGGCAAATAATTACAGGACCCATCAAGTAATAAAAATGGACCTGACACCAGTGGAGGCCAGCTTGGTAGGTCCAGCACCTACGGCTTCCTCCGTGACATCAGATCCTGTTGAGGGTACGCGTCCCCTCAACCTTGATTATAGTTTACCACAGGGCTCGGATTCTGTCAATGCCGGGCGGAATCCCTACGATATCACGCCGAGACTGGACGAGGGCGGTGTGGTTGTTCCAGAGACAAATAACTATCGGGCGCATCAGCCTATCAATATGGACCTGACAAGATCTGAGGCCAAGTTAACAGGTCGAGATCCTGTGCTTCCCTCAAATTTGTCAGGTCCTGTTGAGGAGACACGTCCCCTCAACGATGAGTATACGGTATCACAGCGTGCAGATGCTGTCAACGACGGGCGGGCCGTCCGTGGAAGCGGGGCGCTGGATACGCTGGGGGTCCATGTGGCCGGTGATATGGGAGAATACCGGAACACTGCCCAGCTGCGGGGAATGGAGGAGGGCCGGAAGAAGACGGTCCGGGCCAGACAACAGGCGGAGCGGCGGCTGAATCCCACCAGAGCGGAGAAGGCCTTTGCCAGAGGCATTGCGGAGGGGGACTACACTGCCTCGGAGATCCCCACCTCTATGCGGAGAAGCACTGTGGAGGAGCTGGCGGACTACTACGCCGCGGAGAACAGCTTCAAGCAATCCAGCGTCAAAACGCGGGGTCAGGAGATCCGCCAGGAGACAGAGCGGCTGGCCCGGGATCTGATCGGTGAGGATCAGACATACCGAAAGATCCCCATGCTGCTGATGAACGAGAAGACCCCAGAGCGGGTGATGCGGTCCCTCTTCGGATATGAGAAGGGCGAAGAGATCAACCGGAGCTATATCTACCCCGTTCAGCAGAATGAGGCGGAAAAGCTGCGCTTCATCAACCGGATGTTTGATCAGGTGCGCACCTTCCGGGACAGCAGCGGACGGGAGACCCCCCTGACCCGGCAGGAGCGGTCCCTGGTCCAGCAGATGCTGGAGGATCGGTTTGTGGGGGAAACCGTGGCCTCCATGGAGATGGGGGAAAGCATCCGGAAGGCGGCGGAAAATATCCGTCAGGGAAAGGATGCGGCGGACGCTGCCAGAGAGTTCGGCCTCCGGGGAGAGGAAAAGGACCTGGCCCGGCGGCTGTCCCGCTGGATGGAAAACCAGGAGATCCTGGATTCCGGAAAAGCGGACAGCGTGAAGATCAACAACGCCGTAGAGGCCTACTCCAGACAGTATGACCTCTTCTATGACGCCATCAACGATTTTCTCACCGCCCACGGCTATAGCACCATTGGTTTCATTAAGGGCTACGCCCCCCATATGCAAGGGGCGGACACGCAGAACAAGCTCCAGTCCGTACTGAGCTCCATGGGTGTCAATACCGGGGCAGTGGAGCTGCCGGCATCGATTTCCGGCCTGACGGCGGAGTACAAGCCGGGCAAGCGGTGGAATCCCTTTTTCCAGACAAGACAAGGCAGCAGTACCGACTACGATGCGGCGGCGGGATATGAGTCCTATGTGAGTTATCTGGCGGACGTTTTCTATCACACCGATGACATTGCACGGTTGAGAGGTCTCTCCCGGTATCTGCGGAAAACCTACGGACCGGAGGAGATCTCCCATGCCATCGACCACGCGGAGAGCCTGCGGAACATGGACACTGCCTCCCAGATGGAGG
>CALXDD010000079.1 GCA_944386985.1 uncultured Oscillospiraceae bacterium | reverse complement strand
AAGACTGTGGTTGTTGCGATCGAGGACCGTGTGGCCCATCCTCTGTATAAGAAGATCGTCGGCCGCACCTATAAGCTGAAGGCCCACGACGAGAACAACGCCTGCGGCATCGGCGACAAGGTCAAAGTGATGGAGACCCGCCCCCTCAGCAAGGACAAGCGCTGGCGCGTGGTCGAGATCGTGGAAAAGGCGAAGTAAGGAGGTGCCGATAGATGATTCAACAGGAGAGCTTTCTGAAGGTCGCTGACAATACCGGCGCCAAGGAAATCAAGTGCATCCGTGTGCTGGGCGGCTCCAAGCGCAAGTACGGCAACATCGGCGATGTGATCGTCGCCTCTGTCCGGAAGTCCACCCCCGGCGGCACGGTGAAGAAGGGCGAGGTCGTGAAGGCCGTGATCGTCCGCAGCGCCAAGGGCGTGCGTCGTGCTGACGGCACCTATGTCCGGTTCGACGAGAACGCCGCTGTTCTGATCAAGGACGACAAGAACCCCAGAGGTACCCGTATCTTTGGGCCCGTCGCTCGTGAGCTGCGCGACAAGGATTACATGAAGATCCTTTCCCTGGCTCCCGAAGTCGTGTAAGGAGGAACAGAGAGAAATGGCTATGAATGTGAAGAAGGGCGATACCGTTGTCGTCCTGTCCGGCAAGGACAAGGGCAAGCAGGGCAAGGTGCTGTCCACTGTGCCCAGCGAGGCCAAGGTTGTGGTGGAGGGCATCAACATGGTGACCTGCCACGTGAAGGCCCGCAGACAGGGCGAGGAGAGCAACATCGTCAAGCGCGAGGCTGCTCTGTACGCCTCCAAGGTCCAGGTGGTGTGCCCCAAGTGCGGCAAGGCCACCCGTGTGGCCCACAAGATTACCGACGGCAAGAAGGCCCGCATCTGCAAGAAGTGCGGCGCTGAGCTGTAAGAAAGGAGTGGGATACAATGGCAAGACTGAAGGATAAGTATATTGCGGAAGTTGCTCCCGCTCTCATGAAGAAGTTCGAGTACAAGAGCGTGATGCAGATCCCCAAGATCGACAAGGTTGTCGTGAACGTGGGCTGCGGCGAGGCTCGTGACAACGCCAAGGTGCTGGAGGCTGTGGCCCGTGACCTGGCCGCCATCACCGGCCAGAAGGCCATTATCACCAACGCCAAGAAGTCCGTGGCCAACTTCAAGGTCCGTGAGGGCATGCCCGTGGGCGCCAAGGTGACCCTGCGCTCCGACAAGATGTGGGAGTTTCTGGATCGTCTGTTCAACGTGGCTCTGCCCCGCGTCCGTGACTTCCGCGGCATCAACCCCAACAGCTTCGACGGCCGCGGCAACTATGCCCTGGGCGTGAAGGAGCAGCTGATCTTCCCCGAGATCGAGTACGACAAGATCGACAAGATCCGCGGCATGGATATCGTGATCTGCACCACCGCACAGACCGACGAAGAGGCCAAGGCTCTGCTGGAGCTGGTTGGCGCCCCCTTCGAGCGCTGAGGAGGAATAAAAAATGGCGAAGAAGTCTATGATTCTCAAGCAGCAGGCGGAGCCCAAGTTCTCCACCCGCCGCTATAACCGCTGCAAGATCTGCGGTCGTCCTCACGCCTATCTGCGGGACTACGGCATCTGCCGTATCTGCTTCCGGGAGATGGCCTACAAGGGCGAGATCCCCGGCGTCCGTAAGGCGTCCTGGTAACTCCCGGCCGGGCGGCATAAGCCGCCGAAGGGAAACAAACGGCAGCAGCCGGCGTGAGCCGGTTACTCATAGGATGGCGAAAGGTCACTGCGAATTACGCGGTGCGGCGAGCCGTGCCGCTCCAAATTCGTAGTGATACCTCGCTGCCTCAGCGGTCCCTGGGTCAAAGGGCCGCAACTTCAAACAAGGAGGAATTACACTATGCACATCACAGATCCCATTGCGGATATGCTGACCCGCATCCGCAACGCAAGCAATGCCAAGCACGAGACCGTTGATGTCCCCGCTTCCAACATGAAGAAGAGCATCGCTCAGATCCTGCTGGACGAGGGCTATATCAAGAGCTTCCAGCTCATCGACGATGGCACCCAGGGTGTCATCCGCATCACTCTGAAGTATGTTGGCGGTAAGGAGAAGGCTATCTCCGGTCTGCGCCGCGTCTCCAAGCCCGGCCTGCGGGTGTATGCCGGCGCCGACGAGCTGCCCCGGGTGCTCCGTGGCCTGGGTATCGCCATCATCTCTACGTCCAAGGGCGTCATGACCGACAAGGCTGCTCGCGCGGCTCACGTCGGCGGCGAAGTCCTGGCATTCATCTGGTAAGGAGGGTATTTGACATGAGTAGAATTGGTAGAATGCCCATTACCGTCCCCGCCGGTGTGGAAGTTTCCGTGGCCGCGGGCAACGTTGTTACGGTGAAGGGCCCCAAGGGCACCCTGACCAAGCAGCTGCATCCCGCTATGGCGATCGAGCAGAACGGCGCTGAGATCCTGGTGAAGCGTCCTGACGACACCAAGGAGAGCAAGAGCCTTCACGGCCTGACCCGCACCCTGCTCAACAACATGATCACCGGCGTCCACGAGACCTATAAGAAGGAACTGGAGATCAACGGTGTTGGTTACCGCGCCACCAAGGAGGGCAAGAACCTGGTGATGAAC
>CALXDD010000078.1 GCA_944386985.1 uncultured Oscillospiraceae bacterium | reverse complement strand
CCATGGTGCTGACCACCGAGTCCCTGGTGGCCGACAAGCCCGAGCCCCCCGCACCCGCGCCCGCTGCTCCCGACATGGGCGGCATGTATTAATCGAACCGCTTGCGTCATCTGCCGGCACCCGCTGTTTTCCAGCGGGTGCCGCTTTTTTGGATTCATATGCTCCGCTCCTATCCCCCGCAGGGGATGGCAGGAATCTTCCACGGACAGCGGCCTCCTCATCTTCGCGGACCGGCGGCGGGGATATTCCATGGAGCGAGCCCAACCGCTTGCCCCGCCTTTCTCCCAGCCGCCGTCATGCAGCCGCCTCTCGCCCGGGACGGGCCGTCTGGACCGAAAATCCAAGCACAGCCCGCACCGGATAACCGCCATCAGCAGGGCAAAGCTTTAAAATATTCCGCACAGAGAAAGAGGCTCCCGGTTCGGGAGCCTCTTTTGTACGCAAATCATCCGCCGTCCTCAGATGCCGAAAAACCGGCGGCCATTTTCCAGGGTGATCCGGGCGGTTTCCTCCAGGGTAAGCCCCTTCAGCTCCGCCAGCTTCTCGCAGACATGGACCACATACCCCGAGTCGTTCCGCTTCCCCCGGTGGGGCGCCGGGGCCATGTAGGGGCTGTCCGTCTCGATCATAATCCGGTCCAGCGGCACCGCCTGGGCCACTTCCACCGCCTTCCGGGCATTTTTGTAGGTCAGCACTCCGGTGAAGGAGATCATCCACCCCAGCCCCATCAGCTCCCGGGCCGTCTCCACACTGCCGGAGTAGCAGTGGAACACCCCCCGCACCTTGGGGAACTCCTTCACAATGTTGAGGCTGTCGGCGTGGGCCTCCCGGTCGTGAACGATCACCGGCAAATTGAGTTCCTCCGCCAGAGCCATCTGGCGGCGGAACACCATCTGCTGAAACTCCCTGGGTGGGTTCTCCTCCCAGTAGTAGTCAAGGCCGATCTCCCCAATGGCCACCACTCTGGGGTGGGCCGCCAGCCGCCGCAGCTCCTCCAAATCCGCATCGGTATAGGGGGCGCAGTTCTCCGGGTGGTAGCCCACGGCGGCGTAGAGGAAGGGATATTGCTCCGCCAGGGTCACGGCGGTGCGGGAGGAGGGCAGGTCGCAGCCGGGGTTCACCACCAGGGACACCCCCCGGCCGGGAAGGGAGGCCAGCACCTCCTGCCGGTCCGCGTCAAACTCCTCCGCGTCATAGTGGGCGTGGGTATCAAACAGCATAGCAAAAACTCCTTTTTTGAAAATGGCGTCACTCCGCCAGACTGCCCCGCCGCTTCCAGCGGCCGGAGATAAAGTAGGCCACCGTCACCGTGGCTCCGAAGATCCAGCCCATGCCGAAGCCGTAGTACATATACCGGGGACCGAAGAAGTGGGCGAAGAGATACACCCCCGGCACCCGGAAGAACACATTGGACATCATCACCACCGCCATGGGCACCACGCTCTCCCCGGCGCCCCGCATGATGTTGCACATGGTGTACTGCACGGCGAAGAGGGGATAGAAGGGCAGAATACACTGGAGCATCAGAGCCGCCCCCTCAATGGCCCCCTGGCTGCTGGTGAAGAGACCGGCGGCTAAAAACCGGGCGGGGTAGAGCACGGCAATAATGATCGCACACCAGATAATGGCGTAGGTGAGGCTCAGCACCACCCCCCGGCGGACCCGGTCCTCCCGCTTGGCCCCCACGTTCTGGCCCACAAAGGCGGTGGCCGCCGTGGCCAGGGACTGCACCGGCAGAAAGCCCGTGTTGTCTAACTTGTGGCCCACGTTGTATCCGGCGGCGTAGGAGGTGCCGTAGACGTTCACCTGGCTCATGACGGCGATCATGCCGATGGACACGGTGGCCATCTGAATTCCCGCGGGAAGGCCGATGCCCATGATCTTCCGAAGAAGCTCCTTGTCCAGCCGCATGCAGAAGGGGCGGATGGCAAACTCCGTATAGAGGCGGTTGATGTAGAAAATGCCGAAGACCCAGGAGGCGAACTGGGCCACGATGGTGGCGATGGCCACACCGGCCACCCCCATGTGGAACACCAGCACCGACACCAGATCCAGCACAATGTTCATCACCGCCGAAATGGCCAGGAACAAAAGGGAGGCCCGGCTGTTGCCGAGGCCCTGAAGGATACCGGCGTTGGTGTTGTAGCCGATGGTGCCGATGAGGCCGCCGCAGCAGATGAGGAGGTAGAGCCGGGTGTCGTCCACCGCGTCGGGCTGGACCCGCATAAGGGTCAGCAGCGGCTCAATGATCAAAAGGGCGATGGCCGTCAGAGGGATCACCGACAGGACAAAAAAGGTGTAGGTGGTGTCCACCACGTCCCGGACCCGGTCCATTTTCCCCGCCCCGTAATACTGGGCGATGACCACGGTGGTGCCGTTGCTCATGCCCATGAACAGGGAGGTGAACATGAACACCACCGGAAAGCCGATGCCAACCGCCGCCAGGGCCGCCTCGCTGACGTACTGTCCCACCACCCAGCTGTCCACCATGTTGTAAAGCTGCTGGAGAAGGCTCCCCGCCAGCAGGGGGAGGGCAAAGCCCAGCAGATGTCCCGACACAGGCCCCACGGTCATATCCCGCAGGGCGTGGCGCTTTCGCTCCATCATAGAATTCCCTCTTTTCTTCTCTTTCTCTCCTATTACAATAAATTTGGACAGGAAAGCCGGACAGCCAGTCCGGCTTTCCCTCCATCTCGTGCCTAAGC
>CALXDD010000077.1 GCA_944386985.1 uncultured Oscillospiraceae bacterium | reverse complement strand
GCTCCCGGCAAGGACGGCCTGGTCCACATCTCCAAGCTGGCCAACAAGCGTGTGGAGAAGGTGGAGGACGTGTGCAACATCGGCGATATGATGTGGGTGAAGGTCACCGACATCGACGAGAAGGGCCGCGTGAACCTCTCCCACAAGGACGCCATGAAGGAGATCGAGGAGCGCAAGGCCAGAGGCGAGACCATCAAGTAAGCATTTTCCTCTGAAAGCAGCAAACCCGGACGGGCAGTTTGCCCGTCCGGGTTTCATCTGTCAAGAAAGGGATATCCCTTTCTTGACAGGGACACAGCCTGCCGCGCGCAAAGATCAACCGCTTACAGCGGCCGATCTTCACACTTGCAGGCTGAGAAGTATTTTCTCCGACGCGCATGTCGTCGGAGAAAATCGATTTCAATTGCTTTGCGCCTTTCGGCGCAAACTCTGCGAGGCTTTTTCCCCTTAAATCTCCCAGTTCACCTTGGGGCCGCCGGGGTCGTCCTTGGTCTCCAAATATTGAAGATACCTCCGTAAAATCTGGCGGATATAGGCCGCTCTGGTCCGTCCGCTCTCCGCCGCCAGGACGGTCAGTTGTTCCTTAAGTTCACGGGGAACAAGGATCGATATGGGCACCTTTTCTCTTCTCATAGAATTACCTCCCTTTTCCCTTATAAAATCAGCCCAAAAATATCGTAACATATTTCAAAGCGGACTATTTACAAAAAGTCTATATCAGACTATTATGGAAAAAATGGAGAGGATCGGCATGGATTACACACAACGGATGCGGGATTTGCGTGCAGATCGTGATCTGACGCAGAGCGATGTGGCGGAGATTTTGGGTACCTCTCAGACCATGTATGCCAGGTATGAACGGGGCGCCAACGAGCTGCCCATCCGGCATCTTCTGACCCTGTGCCGCTACTACGGCGTATCCTCCGACTATTTCCTGGGACTGACGGACAACAAATGATAAACCGAAGAAAAGAGAGCGTTTATGACCACATTCTTCGCGGGACAATATGATATCGCCGTCATCGGTGCGGGGCACGCCGGCATCGAGGCGGCTCTGGCGGCGGCCCGGCTGGGGCTTACCGCCATCTGCTTTACCATCAACTTGGACGCCGTGGGCAATATGCCCTGCAATCCCGCCATCGGCGGCACCGGCAAGGGCCACCTGGTCCGGGAGCTGGACGCTCTCGGCGGCGAGATGGCCCGGGCGGCGGACAGGGCCTGCATTCAGTACCGGCTGCTCAACCGGGGCAAAGGCCCCGCCGTCCACAGCCTCCGGGCTCAGGCCGACCGGCGGCTCTACCAGCAGGTGATGAAGCACACCTTGGAATTGCAGGAAAATCTCACCGTGCGCCAGGGCGAGGTGGTTGCCATCGGCCTGGAGGAGGGGCATGTGGCCTCCGTCACCCTCCAGACCGGAGCACAGTTTCTGGTGAAGGCCGCCGTCGTCTGCTCCGGCACCTACCTCAACGGCCGCACCATTGTGGGCGAGTGTGTCCGAAACGGCGGTCCCGACGGCATGTTCGCCGCTACGGAACTGACGAACTGCCTCCGGGAGATGGGCCTCAGTCTCCGTCGGTTTAAAACCGGCACGCCCCCCCGGGTGAACCGCCGCGGCGTGGATTTTTCCAAAATGGAACTGCAGGAGGGGGACCGGGAGACCCTGCCCTTCTCCTTTACCACCAAGGACAAGCCGGTGAACCGGGCGGTGTGCTACCTCACCTACACCACCGAGGAGACCCACGAGATCATCCGGCGAAATCTTCACCGCTCCCCCATGCACAGCGGGGTCATCGAGGGGATCGGCCCCCGGTACTGCCCCTCCATCGAGACCAAGGTGACCCGGTTTCCCGACAAGAAGCGGCACCAGCTGTTTATCGAGCCGATGGGCCTTGACACCGAGGAGCTGTACATCCAGGGCTTTTCCTCCGCCCTCCCCGAGGAGGTCCAGGCGGAGATGCTCCACACCATCCCCGGTTTGGAGAAGGCGGAGATCATGCGTCCGGCCTACGCCATCGAGTACGACTGCGTGGACCCGCTGGAGCTGCTGCCCACCTTGGAGTGCAAGAAGGTGTCGGGCCTCTACGGCGCGGGCCAGTTCTGCGGCTCCTCGGGGTATGAGGAGGCGGCGGTCCAGGGCTTTGTGGCGGGCGTGAACGCCGCTTTGAAGCTGAAGGGGGAGGAGCCGCTGGTGCTCCAGCGGAGCCAGTCCTATATTGGGACACTCATCGATGATCTGGTGACCAAGGGCACCGAGGAGCCTTACCGGATGATGACCAGCCGCAGCGAGTACCGGCTTTTGCTGCGGCAGGACAACGCCGACCAGCGGCTGACGGCCATCGGCCACCGCATCGGGCTGGTGAGCGAGGAGCGTTTGAAGGCGGTGGAGGAGAAGTACGCCGCCGTGGATCGGGAGATCCAGCGGCTGGGCCACCAGGGCGTAGCCCCCTCCGAAGCGCTCAACGAGTTTCTCACCGCCCGGGGCACGGCGGCCATCAGCGACGGCGCTTCCCTTTTGGCCCTGCTGCGGCGGCCTCAGGTCCACTATGAGGATTTGAAAGCCTTTGACCCCGGCTGGCCGGGGCTGCCTGCGGAGATTGCCGAGCAGGTGGAGATCAGCGTGAAGTATGAGGGGTACATCCGCCGCCAGCTTCAGGAGGTGGAGGACTTCCGGAAGTTAGAGAGCCGGAAGCTGCCCCAGGATATGGATTATGCCGCCATTCAGGGCCTCCGGCTGGAGGCACGGGAGAAGCTGAACGCGGTGCGGCCGTTGAATCTTGGTCAGGCCAGCCGCATCTCCGGCGTGAGCCCAGCGGATGTGGCGGCGCTGATGATCTATCTGGAGCGCAGATAGACCATCCGCAGGGAGGGTAGGCTGACCGCCCCTCCGGGGCGGGGCTTTGGCTGACGTTTGCTTTTTCCCCTAACCGGGAGATGGTATTTCGATCCCTTGTTCTGCCTCCGGCGGGTGACTTTTCTCGCGGAAGAAAAGTCACCAAAAGTCCGCTTAAAACCTACGGTTTTAAGAATTCCCTTGTCCTGACGTGGAACGATAATCCCCCCTGACTGTTGTTACCTCTGTTGCCTCCGACGCTCCGTCGACGTGTCATGGTCCCCCTAATACCGCGCTTCAGCGCGCTCCATTGGTGGGTTGACGATAGATGGTTCGCCTTAAGCCTTCCCCTGGGGGAAGGTGCCTCCGAAGGAGGCGGATGAGGGGAGCGGTATCGACATTCAGTAGATCAATTCG
>CALXDD010000076.1 GCA_944386985.1 uncultured Oscillospiraceae bacterium | reverse complement strand
TTCTCCACCTTGGCCTTGGCGGCGTTGTAGGAGATGAAGTCGGGCTCGAAGTTCTCCAGCTCCTCGGCGGTGGGCTGAATGAACATATTCTTGACGAAGTGAGCCTGCCATGCCACCTCCATGATGAAGCGGATGGCCATGCGGGAGTCGTGGTTGGCGCCGCAGAACACGTCCATGACGTACAGCTTCTTGTTGGACAGCTCCTCCTGGGCCAGCTTCTTGCAGGCGTCCCAAGCTTCCTTGGAGGCGGGCTTGTTGTCGTTCTTGAACTCATCGGAGGTCCACCACACGGTGTCCTTGGAGGTGTCATCCATCACGATGAACTTGTCCTTGGGGGAACGGCCGGTATAGATACCGGTCATCACGTTGACGGCGCCCAGATCGGTGACCTGACCTTTATCAAACCCCTCCAGACCGGATTTGGTCTCTTCCTCAAACAGAGTCTCGTAGGAAGGGTTGTGCACAATTTCGGTGACACCGGTGATACCGTACTTGCTCAGATCGATAGTTGCCATTTCGAATGACCTCATTTCTGATAGGATGCTCCAGTCACAGAGAATATTCTGCAAGCGGATGGTTACCTTTATTATAAACACAAAACCATGGATCGTGTCAATTGCCAAAATAGTTGGAAGTTACCTTTTTTTCGGCATCAATATTATGGAAAATGCGTTACAGTCCATGAAAATTATGAGAAAAGGCGAGGCCTCGCCTTTTCTCGGGGGCTGAAAGCCGTTTCAGCCGCTCTGCAAATGAATTTTGGCAAATAGAAAATATTTATATTTAAAAGGATTCGGAATAGGATCTCCCGGGAAGTTTCCTGCCTCCGGGATCGCGCGAAGCTGCAGATTTCCTCTGTTTTGAAACCGGAGTCCTCTGTCATATCAAAATGTCCCGCAGGATTTTCGGACAATTCGCCTCCGGAAAATTGAGATGGAGAGCCCCGCTGTGCAGCCCGGAGGAAGCGTCGGGGCGGAATGGGCACGGCAGCTTGCAGGAGGCGTGGATGCCGGAAAACAGATGGTCGGGCTTCCATTTGCTTCATACCCGGTCTCTGTACGAGTTTTGCTCGGATGGGCAGGCAATTTCCGCCAGGTGTTCGATCATGTGATGGAGCAGCTGGGCCTGCTCTGTTTTTGCTGCGCTGTAATAAACCTCTTTTCCTTCTCTGCGGTTGACAATCAAACCGGCAGCTTTCAATTGCTTGAGGTGATGTGATACAGCCGGGCTGCTCATATTTACCATAGCGGAGAGATTCATAACGCATTCTTCGCAATGGCACAGCAGCCAGAAGATGCGCAGGCGGCTGCCGTCTCCCAGCTGCTTAAAGATATCCGCCAATGTTTGAAAATTCTCCACACTGGGCATGCGCTGCAGCTCTCGCTCCATCGTCTGTCCATGGTCGTGCGGTAAAGACATGGTTTGCATCTGATCACCCTCCTGTTAGACTTATCATACCACAGACATGGGGGAATGCAAACTATTGCCTGACGGAATTTTGCCTTCAGATAAACTGCTCCCTTACCGGAGGCAGGGGAGAAACCCAAATGTCTCTCCGATTTCCTGCCGGAACGACCAGGGTTGTTTTCAGACCATTGAAAAGCAAACGGAACCATTGGCCGTGGAAAACAGCTGTCTCTTTACGGATAATGAGCCGCTCTATGGCCGGGCGGAGCCGGTCCATCCGGTCATCGTGGACTACTTTTATCACAAGGAGATCCGGGATTCGGAGAACACAGGAAAGCGGCATAAGGAGAAATAAGGGCAGTCGAAGGAGGGCCGCTTATGGCGTCTTTTTTCCTCTGCCCGAATGGAAGAATCTTGGCCGAAGGTATTGACAACGGGAAGGGTTTCGTATATAATAAGACTACAGTTAAATGATTGCTTAATTGTTTAAAAAGAACATGTGCATATAGAGAGGAGTTTTCAAGATGAAAAAGACCTACAAGATCGAGGTGGATTGCGCCAACTGCGCCAATCTGATGGAGGACGCCGCCCGTAAGACAGCCGGCGTTCAGGCTGCCACCGTGAACTTTATGACCCAGAAGATGATTGTGGAGTTTCAGGATGGCCAAGAGCCCGCCAGCGTCATGCAGGATGTGGTCAAGGCCTGCAAAAAGGTGGAGCCCGACTGCGAGATCTTCCTGTAAACGCAATCCCTCTTCGGATGGGAGAAGCGCCCTGAGAGCAGCCGCTTGCAGGGCGCTTCTTCTTGGAGTGGCATGAAACAAACAGGCGACAGAGGAAAGGAGAACAGACGATGCAGGAACTCATCGTAAATATTCTGCTTGCGGTGGTGGCCCTTCTGGCAGCAGTGCTGCGTCTGATTGGCCGGAAGCCCGGCAGTGGTATGACAAAAAAACAGAAGGTCATGCTTTGGCGTATTTTGGCAGCCTCGCTGCTGCTGTTGGGACTCCAGGCTTTGGGGACGTCCGCCTTCGATCAGCTGGGCGGCGCGGGCCGCTGGGTGCGGCTGGCCCTCTATCTGGTGGACTACCTGATCATTGGCTATGATATTCTGCGAAAAGCCGGAAGAGGGATCCGGAATGGACGGGTTTTTGATGAAAATTTCCTGATGGCAGTGGCCACCCTGGGCGCCCTGGCTCTGGCGGTCTATGAGAATGGGGACTATCTGGAGTCCATCGCGGTGATGCTGTTTTACCAGGTGGGTGAGTGGTTCCAGAGCTATGCGGTGGGAAAGAGCCGCAGGAACATCAGTGATCTGATGGACATCCGGCCCGACTACGCCAATGTGGAGAGAGACGGCAAGCTGGAGCAGGTGGACCCGGACGAGGTGGAGGTCGGGTCTGTCATCGTGGTTCAGCCGGGGGAGAAGGTACCCATCGACGGCACGGTAATGGAGGGGACGTCCACCCTGAATACCGCAGCCTTGACCGGGGAGTCCCTGCCCCGGGAGGTCGGGACCGGGGATGCTGTCATCAGCGGCTGCATCAATATGACCGGCCTTTTGAAGGTTCAGACCACCAAGGAGTTTGGGGAGTCCACCGTGTCCAAGATCCTGGATCTGGTGGAAAACGCCTCCTCCCGCAAGTCCAGATCGGAGGACTTTATCTCCCGTTTTGCCCGGGTCTATACTCCCGCCGTGTGCTATGCGGCTCTGGCCCTGGCCATTCTGCCGCCTCTGGTGCTCATGCTGGGACTGGGTCAGCCCCCCGCCTGGGAGACCTGGATTTACCGTGCACTTACCTTCCTGGTGGCCAGCTGTCCCTGCGCCCTGGTTATCAGTATCCCTCTGAGCTTCTTTGCCGGGATCGGCGGAGCCAGCAAGGCCGGCGTGCTGGTGAAGGGGTCCAACTATTTGGAGACTCTGTCCCAGACCCGGACCGTGGTGTTTG
>CALXDD010000075.1 GCA_944386985.1 uncultured Oscillospiraceae bacterium | reverse complement strand
TGACTTTTCTCGCCAAAGAAAAGTCACCAAAAGTTGGCTTAGAACCAATGGTTCTAAGGACTCCTTTATTTCCTATTGTGGGAAGTCTTGTTCCATTTATATCGTTACCTTGTGCGGCTGACCCTGCAACGGGGTGTCCGGGTTCCCCCTGTTTCCGCGCTTCAAGCGCGCTCCCCTGGTAGTCGTGGGGACCTCTGCAATTACACCAGGCCCAACACAAGCCTTCCCCTGGGGGAAGGTGCCTCCGAAGGAGGCGGATGAGGGGAGCGGTATCGATATCCAGCAGATGGATTCGGAGGCAGCTTCCCGTCAAAAAATTAAAATCAGCTTTTGATTTTTTCTCCGAGTTGGGTTGGATCTTTTGAGTGGCATTCCCCTCATCCGTCAGCCTACGGCTGCCACCTTCCCCCAGGGGAAGGCTTTTAGACGAAACAGTCATCGTCTACCCCCCAGGGCAGCGCGCTGAAGCGCGGTATTAGACGTACCGTGACACGTCAACCGGCGTCACTCGTACCAACTACCGGATCAAAGCATCCCTGACCATCCGGTCTTGGTAACAAATAAGGGAGTTCTTAGAACCCCGCAGCGTTAAGAAAACATGCCGGTGGCATGTTTTTAGCGTAGGCCACAGCGGCTATGCCGCGAGGAGACTGCAGTTCGGTAGTCCGTCCGCGAGAAAAGTAGGCCGCCGGAGGCATAACAAGGTATCGTAATACCGTCGGGCAGGTAAAAAACGGCTGGGCCTCCGTCAGAAGCCCAGCCATCTTTATCTGCCGATTTTCTCCATAAGAAAGTTGGTGAGCAGCGCCCCACGGATGGAGACCTGCTGCTCCCGCGCCACCCGGTAGCCCCGGCCCTCAAAAAAAGGCCGGGCCGTGAGAGAGGCGTGGACGGTGATCCGCTCCGGCATAGCGCTGGCCTCCAGCGCGTCGCACAGGGCTGTGGCGATCCCCCGGCCCTGCAGGTCCCACCGGACATACAGCCGGTCCAGATAGCCCCGCTCCCTGTCCAGGTCCCCAAATCCGGCCATCTCGCCGTTCCACAGGGCAATCAGAGCCGCCCGACCCTGAAAGGAAGCCCCCCAGGCGGCCAGATCCCGGTCCTTTGGCGCCCAGGCGGCCAGCTGCTCCGGGGCATAGTCTTTTTTACAGACGGTGTGGATGGTCCGGTAAAAAAGCTCTGCCATGGCGGAAACATCCTCCGCTACCATGGGCCGCAGAGTAATCATGAAATCCGTCCTTTCAGCTCGTTATAGGTGACGGCATAACTCTTTTCTGCGTGGTCCATCCACGGCTCCCGCCGCTCCTCCGGCATGGTCTCGCCCCGGAGCTCATAGAGCCGCCGGGCCACATAGCGGAGGAAAGCCGGGTTCTTCACCAGCACCGGCCCGGTAAGATGGGTGGCCAGGAGATTTCCCTCCTGAAACCCCTCGGCTCCTCCTTTTTCCTCATTTCCGAAACCCAGAGGAAGACCGGAGAAGAGCGGAGCGGTAATGCCGGAGGTGGTGGAGCACTTGTTCATAAAGCCCACCGTGGGCTCCGCCCACAAAATGGGCTGGGCGATCACATCGTGGGGAGTGCGCTTAGCGGTCTCCACAGTGCTAAAGTCCGCCAAGCGGAGGCCCTCATAGACCTTGCCGTCCCGGTCGGTGATGGAGGCCCCCAGGGTCTCCATGGCGTTGCCGGTGAAGAACACCAGAGCGCTGTGCTCCGCGGCGGAGCGGAGGGCGTCGGCGCAGGGCAGCAGCTTTTGGAGCATAGCCTTCTGGGTCCGCTCGGTGCCTGCCCCCATGTAGATAAGGTCCGCCCCGGTGAAGGCAGGAGCGTCGTCGCAGCCCACGGCTCTGGTCTCCACCTCCGCCCCGCAGCAGGTGAGCAGCCGGGAGAGGAGGGTCAGGTTGGCGTACTCCCCGTAGAGGCTCATGGCCTCGGGGAAGAGGTGCAGCAGTGTGAATTTCATGTCCCTTCCTCCTTTCACTGTTCCACCTGGGTCCGGCTGAGCAGCTTGTCCCGGTCGGAGAAGCAGGTGACCACATACAGGTCCTCACTCCCCTCCGCCGCCAGGGCGTCGGCAGCCTGGGCCACGGTGTCATAGAGGGTGATCTTCTCCTGGGGCACCGCGGAGAAGTCAAACCGCAGGGCCAGATCGTTGACGTACTTGCCGCAGAGGACCACCTTGCCCACATGGGGGGCGCTAAGCTGGTCGAAGTCGATGTCCCACAGCCAGCTGGTCTCGCCGGTAAAATACTTCCGGCTGATAGCGTCCACGATGACCATGACGGTGCAGTCCTTGCCGGACTCCCGGATATACCGCAGGTTGGTGTCGTAGGCCACGGAATTTTCGTGCTTGCTGGTGAGGAGGGTGCCGTGGTGGCCTCCCAGGGTGAAGCGGACCATCCGCCCGTTTTTCAGGATATACCGGTTCACCACCGAGGCAATGGCGCTCTTCTCTACGCCGCAGAGGCGGCAGAGGGACCAGGCGGCCAGGATATTGTAGACGTTGTAAATGCTGTTGAAGCTGAGCTGGATCTCCGTGTCCCCGTCTATGGTCAGCCTGCCGTTTTGGAGATCCAGGGCGGTGGCGGCGAAGTCGGGGTTATGGCGGTGGTGGCCGCAGACGGTGCAGCGGTAGTGGCCGATGTGGTTATAGTGATAGAGGGTGTATTCCATTTTGCCCTTGCAGACAGGGCAGCGGGCCCCGTCGTCGTAGACGCCGTGGTGCTCTTTGGTGGCCCCGTCCCAGGCCTCCAGGCCGAACCACTTCACCTTGTCGTGGCCCTGGGCGAAGCAGGACACCAGAGGGTCGTCGGCGTTGAGTACCAGGGTGGTGTCCGGGTGGATGGCGGGGAGAATGGCGTCATAGACCCACTCCGGGTGGCCGTTGCGGGTGAGCTGGTCCCGATAGAGATTGGTGATGACGAAGTAGGTGGGGTGGAACCACTTGAAGCTGTAGCGGGCGTAGCGCTCGTCGCTCTCCAGCAGGAGAACGTCGCCCTTCATTCTGCCCCCGAGAGTACAGTGGGTGAGGATGAGGGTGGTAACGCCCTCGATCTGGTTGGAGCCCTCAGCGTTGACGATGACCTCCTTGCCGCCGGCACGAAGGATGGCGGCGATCATCTCCACGGTGGAGGTCTTGCCGTTGGAGCCGGTGACAGCAATGACCTCCTTTGGCAGCTTCACCCGGCCCAGAATGTCGGGGCAGACCTTCAGGGCGTACTGTCCGGGCAGGCTGCTGCCCTTGCCCACCAGCTTGCCGATCAAGCGAAGAAGTTTACATAATATGATTGCACAAATCATTCGCATAGGGGGGTCCTCCTTTTTGTCCCTCTGGCCGGGACGGGCCTTTCTTTTTCCCCTCTGACGAGGGGGGCTTTTTGTCCTGCTGACGCAGGGAATTTCTTTTTGTCGGTACCCGACGGTGTACTGATTGGTGTTATGCCTCCGGCGGCCTACTTTTCTCGTCAAAGAAAAGTAGGCAAAAGTTGACTTAGAACCAATGGTTCTAAGGACTCCTTTTGTTCCTATACTGGGTAGTCTTGTTCCGTAAATTCGTTACCTTTGTACGGCTGACACTGCAAGGGGGTGACAGTTCCCCTGTTTCCGCGCTTCGGCGCGCTCCCCTGGTGGTTGTTGGGGCCTCTGCAATTACACCACGCCCAACATAAGCCTTCCCCTGGGGGAAGGTGCCCCAGTGCGCACACTGGGGCGGATG
>CALXDD010000074.1 GCA_944386985.1 uncultured Oscillospiraceae bacterium | reverse complement strand
CTTGTAGACCAGATCATCCGCCTTCAGTTTGAGCGCATACAGACAGCCCCGCCGCAGGATTTGATCCAGGAACAGCGGGGCCGGGAGGTTGAGGTTTCCAAGGCAAAACTGAATCTTCTGAATATCCAGTATCAGCAAAAGCAGAAGGACTACCGGGATTTACAGGCCGAGACGCTGAAAGTCATCCGAGGGGCCAGCCGTTTGAATGTAGACCTGCTCAACAGTGTGGTGGAGGAGACCACCGCGCAGATCAACGAACTGGAACAGCAGATAGCGGCGGCAGAGGCAGAATTGCAGGAACTGGTGTCCGGGGCCGAGCAAGTGAAACGGGACTACGCCCAACTGATGAACTGGGCCACGCTCTATGACAACTGCTCTTTTGAGGCAAAGAAGATGATCGCGGCACAGTTTATCAAAGCGGTCCGGGTCAAGCGGGGCTACGAGTTGGAGATTGAGTTCAACGTCTCCTTCTCCGAGTTTCAGCGGCTCTACTTGGAGCCAGAAAAAGAAGGCGAGCACAAGCGGGGGGCAGCGCCGCTCTTGGCGTTCGAGGAGACAACAAAACAGGCGGTGTAACGTCCGCCTGTCCTTAACTGGAAAATCTTATTTTGACATTACAGTTTTATGCAAGTCCATTCCCTGCAAGCAACTTACTATAAAAATCACCCTAAATTCCTTTTCGCTAAAATCGTTCCGCTTGGATAACTAAAAGTTGCCTCTGAATAGATCTGCTGAATTTTGATACCGCTCCCCTCATCCGCCTCCTTCGGAGGCACCTTCCCCCAGGGGAAGGCTTGGAGATACGGCTTTTAGACGAAAGTACCATCGTCAACCCACCAATGGAGCGCGCCGAAGCGCGGTAGTAGTCTGTACCGGACACGTCAATGGAGCGTCGGAGGCACCCAGAGTAAAACAGTCAGTGGGGACTGACAGTACACGTCAGGACAAGGAGTCCTTAGAACCTTGGTTCTAAGCGAGTTTTTGGTGACTTTTTGCTCGTACAAAAAGTCACCCGCCGGAGGCATGACAAGGCATCGTCATCCGTCAGCCAGGACAGAAGAAGCAGACCGGCATCCGTCGGAAAGCATACCAAAAAGGTCCTCTGCAAAGCAATCGCTTTCGCAGAGGACTCTTTTTATTTCCACTCCCTTGGACTCTTGCCATAGGCGCTTCGGAAGGCCCGGAGAAAAACGGAATAGTCATTGAATCCCGCCTCCACGGCCGCTTTCAGCACCGGAACTCCCCGGCGGATCTCCTCCGCCGCCCGCAAAAGCCGCTTTTGCCGGACATACTGGTGCACGGTAATCCCGTAGACCTCCTTGAACCGGTGCATCAGATAATACCGGCTGAGATAGAAC
Organism: uncultured Oscillospiraceae bacterium; assembly: GCA_944386985.1. GTDB lineage: Bacteria > Bacillota > Clostridia > Oscillospirales > Oscillospiraceae > CAJFPI01. The sequence continues at coordinate 2,456 of CALXDD010000074.1, read as the reverse complement.
CTGCCCGCCAGGCGGTCAATAGACAGCTCTTCACTGAGATGCTCCCCGATGTACCGGGTCACCTCCTCCATCTTGGTATCAAAGCGGTAGACGACATCCTCATCCGCCGCCTCAGTCCCCATTACATCACGATTCAAAGCAATCAGCAGCTGCTGCAGGCAGGTGTTGGCCAGAAGGCCGCTGCCGAAGGCGTCGGACTCCAGGGCCTGCTCCAGCCGGTCAAACATCTCCCGGTACCGCAACCGCTCCTCCCCATGGGGCCGCAGCATGTGAAAACCCCGCTCCTCTGTCAAACGAAAACAGGTGTCCAGGGCGCAATAGGGCCGGCCGCAGTTCTCCAGATAGTCGCTGCCCAGCCACAGGATCATCCGCTCATAGGGCTCCCCAGGGTCGATCACCGGCCGGTGGAGCAGACTGTGGCCCACCAGCAGAATATCGCAGGGCTTGAGCACATAGCTTTTGCCCTCTATGCTGTAGGTCACCTTCCCCCCCAGGTGGAACACGATCTTCTCAAATGCGTGGTAGTGATAGTCCACCTTCTGGGCCAGCTCGTCCCGCAGATGGAACAGCCGGTAGTCCTCCAGCAGATACCCCCGCTTGTCCCCTCTGTCTCCTTCCATAGCGCACCTCACTTTTTACATGGTTTTTTCCTATTTTGTATTATATCATGGCAGATCCTGTGACGCAAGAAGATGCGATTTCCTCTTTCGCCGCCGCCGGATTTGTGATAAAATGGGGAAAACTATTGTGTCCTGCGCCGGCAGCCGCTGCCGCTTTTCCGGCAGGAGCAATCCCAAAAAGGAGGAGTTTTCCAATGAGCTATGCCGACCAGGTCTTTACCCGGGTTTGCCGGGACATTATCGACAATGGATTCTGGGACACGGATCTGCAGGTCCGTCCCCACTGGGAGGACGGCACCCCCGCTCACACGGTAAAAAAATTCGGCGTGGTGAACCGGTATGATCTCCAAAAGGAGTTCCCCATCATGACCCTGCGGCGGACCTATTTCAAGTCCTGCGTGGACGAGCTTTTGTGGATCTGGCAGAAGAAGTCCAACGACATCCATGAGCTCCACAGCCATGTGTGGGACTCCTGGGCCGACGAGCAGGGCACCATCGGCAAAGCCTACGGCTATCAGCTGGGAGTCAAGCATCAGTACAGCGACGGCTGGTTCGACCAGGTGGACCGGATTTTAAAGGACCTCAAGGAGAACCCCGCCAGCCGCCGGATGGTCACCAGCATCTTCAACCACCAGGACCTCCACGCCATGGGGCTCTACCCCTGCGCCTGGTCCATGACCTTCAACGTCACCGGCGACACCCTCAACGCCATTTTGAACCAGCGCAGCCAGGATATGCTGGCCGCCAGCAACTGGAACGTGTGCCAGTATGCCGTTCTGGTTCACATGATGGCCCAGGTCAGCGGCCTCAAGGCGGGGGAGCTGGTCCATGTCATCGCCGACTGCCACATCTATGACCGCCATGTGCCCCAGGTGGAGCGGATTCTCACCCGGGAGCCCAGGCCGGCCCCCAAACTGCTCATTGATCCGGATGTGAAAAACTTCTACGATTTCACCGTGGACAGCTTCCGTCTGGAGGGCTATGATCCCCACCCCTTTGACGAGAAGATCGAGGTGGCCATCTGATGAACGCCATTGCAGCCGTCAGCCTCAACTGGGGCATTGGAAAGGGGAACGACCTCCTCTTCCACATCTCCGCAGATATGAAGCGCTTTCGGGCCATGACCAGCGGCGGCACCGTCATCATGGGCCGGAAGACCCTGGACTCCATGCCCGGGGGAAGCCCTCTCCCCAAGCGTCGGAACATCGTCATCACCCGGAACCACGGCTTTGCCCGGGAGGGGGTGGAGGTGGTCCACTCGGCAAAGGATGCCCTGACCCTTACCGCCGCGGAAGACCCCGAAAAGGTCTGGGTCATCGGCGGCGGAGAGATCTACCGCATGCTCCTGCCCTACTGCCGCCGCTGCTGCCTGACCCGGGTGTATGACCGGCCGGACTGCAACGTGTTCTTTCCCGATCTGGACGCAATGGAGCAGTGGAAGCTCTTTCGCTCGGAACCCATTCTCACGGAAGGGGAGCTCAGCTACCAATTTGTGGACTATCAGAATACCGCTCTGTAACAAAATACCGGCGCGCTTCCTGTAGGAAGCGCGCCGGTTCTCTATTGTTTAAAGTCCGCTGCTTGATCAATCCCACTCCTTATCGTAGGAGAGAACGGTACCGGAGGTGGCGTCGATCTCCAGATCGTACTCGTACCCGCCGCTGCGGAACTCCACATCGTACTTCCAGCGGCCGTCGTCATAGTCCAGCTCGCACTTGATATAGTTCACCTGGCTGGCGCTGAGCCCCGCACGGTTCAGGGCGATCTCCTTGGCCTTGGCCTCGCCGATGTCACCGCTGGTCTGGGTGCCGCTCTGGCCGAAGGTATCCGCATCCG
>CALXDD010000073.1 GCA_944386985.1 uncultured Oscillospiraceae bacterium | reverse complement strand
TAAGCGGGATCGAACCGCTGACCTCTTGAATGCCATTCAAGCGCTCTCCCAGCTGAGCTATACCCCCATATAAGAGGGTGCGCTGGGTACTTCTTATGCAGTTCTCAGAGGACACATATCTCCTTAACCTTACTTCTGGCTGAATCAACGATACATACCCTCAACGTCGCCGTCCTTTTGGTCGGAACATTGGATAGTATAGCAAAGTGATCTCCTATTGTCAAGCTTTTTTTCAAAATTCGGGAATTTTTTCTGAGGACCTTGCCGCTATTCAATCCGCAGGCGCTTTTCCCGCAGGCGCTTGTAGACATAGCCGCGAAACAGGGTATAGAGCACAGAGGTGAAGGGGATAAACAGCAGCATCCCGGCCACACCCAGCAGGCTGCCGCCCAGAGTAACCGCCATCAGCACCCAGATGGAGGGCAGTCCCACCGAATTTCCCACCACATGAGGATAAATCAGATTTCCCTCCACCTGCTGCAGAACCAGGAACATGATCACAAAAATCAGCGCCTGTGTGGGAGATTCCATCAGGATCAAAAACGCCCCCACACCGCATCCAATGAATGCGCCCACAATGGGGATCAGCGCCGTGACGGCGATGAGGCATCCCACCAGCAGCGCGTAGGGCATCCGCAGAATCGTCATGGTCACCACAAACAGGGAGCCCAGAATCAGCGCCTCCAGGCACTGCCCTGTAATAAAGCTGGAGAAAATCCGGTTGGAGAGCCCGCACACCTCCAGGATGCCCTTTGCCGTCTTCTGAGGAAACAGCGCAAACAAAACCTTCCGGCACTGCAGTCCCAGCTTTTCCTTCTGCAGCAGAATATAGCAGGCGAACACAAAGGAGATGAAGCCGCTGACGATTCCGTTGGCCACTGTACTCACCGCCGATATCGCAGACCCCAGCATATCTCCCGCCCCGTTTTTCAAGAAGTCCATGGCGGTATTCAGCATTTCCTGCCAATTGAAGTTCCGCCAGTCCAGAGACAGGTCCTTCAGCCATTCCATTATCTGGGGATTGTTGGAAAAGGTCTCCTCCGCCCAGGCGATGGTCCGGGTAAAAAAGGCGGAAATGGTGACACCAAGGCCCCTTATGGTGGTGGACAACTGAGGCACCACCACCAGCAGCACCACCAAAATCACCAAAATTACCAGCAAAACGGTCAGCAGCAGGCTGAGCGGCCGCACAAACCGCGGCATCCTTCCGTTCTTCTTCAGCTTGCCGAAGAGCTTCCGCTCCAAAAAGCGCATGGGCACATTGAGAACAAATGCCACCGCGCCCCCTGCCAAAAATGGCGCGATAATATTCAGCAGAAATCTCAAAATCTGCAGCACGATCTCATAGCGCTGCGCCCCTACCAGCAGCAGCACCGCAAAGGCGATCAGCAGCATCAGTTTTTTCATGACAGTGCGGTCCAGTTCCATTCCGTCTCCTCCCAGCCCACAATGGCGGTGTCGTTTGTTCTATCCTACCCGCTCTCTCCCTGTTCGTCAAGGGAACCACCGCCTCTTTTTCATATTATTTACACTTTTCCTAATTCCTGCCGCTATTTTCTTTCCCGCCGCAATGTGGTATACTCTTCCTAACGACCGCAATCCAGGAGGGATACCATGACCGCCTTTCACCAGGACTACGCCGATGCTGTCCGCCGCTTCCGCTCCTCCCTTCCCCGAGAGCTCTCCGTCTCCTCCAGAGAGATCGACAGCTACTTCCGGGCCTGCGCGCTGTCTGTCTGGGCCCGAGGCCACAGCGGCACCGGCGATCTGGCCGGGATTCACCAGATCTATACCGACAATCCCTGCACCTTCCGGCAGGAGCAATTTCAAAAGGCCATCTCCTACTATAAAGGAGATATCCGCGCCCAGGTGCCGGTGCCGGACTTCTTCCGCCGCATGGCGGACTGGGACCACAGCCACGGCACCGCCCTCTGCGCCGATTTCCTCAGTCTTCAGGAGGAGATTCTGACCCTCTGCGCTACCTATGGCGGGGACTGCACACCGGGGGAGACCCGGCAGATCTCCGCCCTCGGCCGCTCCCTGGCCGCCGCCTGCGGTGCTGCATCTCCCGGTGAGGTGGAGAAAGTCCGGCTGGATCAGCTGATGAATGACATCCAGCAACTCAACCATCGCCTTGCGCTGGATTTCTGGGGCCCCTCAGCGGCCCCCAAGCCCCCCGCTGAGGCCACCACCGGGCCTGCTTCTGACAGCGCCTCTGATCAAAAGCAGGAGGGGACGGAACCGGCGGAGGAAACTCCACCTTCTCAGGAGCCGGAGGTAACATTAGAGGAGGCTACGGCGGAGCTGAACCAGCTGATCGGTCTGGAAGCGGTAAAGGAAGATGTGGAGAACCTTATCAACCTGGTGAAGGTACGGAAGCTCCGGCAGGAGCGGGGCCTCAAGTCCCCGGACCTGTCCCTTCATCTGGTATTCTCCGGCAACCCGGGCACCGGCAAGACCACCGTGGCCCGAATCGTTGGCAAGATCTATCGGGCCCTCGGCATCCTCAGCAAGGGCCACCTGGTGGAGGTGGACCGCAGCGGACTGGTAGCCGGCTATGTGGGCCAGACCGCCATCAAAACCCAGGAGGTCATCCAGAAGGCTCTGGGCGGTATTCTCTTCATCGATGAGGCCTACTCTCTGGCTCCGGAGGACGGCGGCAAGGACTTTGGCCAGGAGGCCATCGATACGGTGCTGAAGGCCATGGAGGACCACCGGGACGATCTGGTGGTCATTGTGGCGGGATACGATGAGCTGATGCCCCGGTTTATTGACTCCAACCCGGGCCTTAAATCCCGGTTCAACAAGTATCTCCACTTTGCCGACTACAATGGTCAGCAGCTCTATGAGATCCTCCTCAGTCAGACCCAGCGCAGCGACTATCGCCTCAGTGAGGAGGCGGCAGAGCGTCTGAAGGACTATTTGGAGGAGTTCTACCAGCATCGGGACCAGAATTTCGGCAATGCCCGGGATGTGCGGAACCTCTTTGAGAAGCTGGTGGCTGCCCAGGCCAACCGGGTAGCCGCCCTCCCCTCCCCCACCGACGAGGAAATTCTCACCATCACCGCCGAGGACCTGGACGCGGTGCTCTCATAAGCCAAAGCGCTCCGACGGAGGACAAAATCCCCCGATGGAGCGCTTTTTTCGTGCAGGAAAATCTATCGGGAATCTCCGTCTTCTCCATCGCTTTTTGTCATAGGACGGCCTTCCGGGCGCATACGCTTTCCCAAAGGAGGAGGGAAGGGTATGCAGCAGTGCAGAATGGTGGAAATGCGGTACAAGGAGGTCATCAATATCAACGACGGCTGCCGTCTTGGGTTTGTGGGGGACGTGGAAATCTGTCTGCCCGAAGGAAAGGTGACGGCCATCATCGTGCCCGGTCCCTGCCGGTTTTTCGGTCTGTTTGGCCGGGGCGAGGACTATTATATCCCCTGGGATTGCATCCGGCAGATCGGGGACGACATCATCCTCATCGACAAGCCCTTCCAGCGCCGGGAGCCCTGCCGCCCCAACCGCAGGGGCCGGTGCCGGCTATGAAAAGAAAACCCGCCGCAGGCCTGCGGCGGGTTTTCCTATGGTCAGCGAATTCTTCCGGATTTGTTGTACACCCGCCGGAGAGCCACCTCCGTGGGAATGATCAGGGAGCAGAAAATAACCCCCTGCGCCGCCAGCAGAATGCAGCTGAAAAGCAGCACAGCCAAGACGCTTCGGCCAAAGAACAGCGCCATCCCCACCGCCGAGGCCGCCAGAACCGCCGGGCTGACCCAGCAGCAGATCTTACCGAAAAATCGCTGCGCAAAGCGCCAGGTGTCCCGGCTTCGCTTGGCCATGGCGGTACGATAGCCCCACAGACGGGAAAAATATTTGGGGGGATGGACCAGATAACCGCAGCCCACCGCCAGCATCACCAGGGGCGGCAGCAGCACCAAAACCAGCATCGCGATCCACAGGGCCATGACAGATCCTCCATTCAATGTCCCGCTTCTTTTATAAAGGCGGAACAGCTTGTTTTTCTTATTTTATCATGGAGCCGGATGGATTTCCATAGGACGTTTATCAACTTTTTGTAAAAAGTTCCTGAAATCAAGCAGAATGTCGTAAAGCAAAATCATAACCACCGGCCGTGCCGGTGGTTTGCACAAGCCCCCTTGGGGCATGTCCCGGGCAGAGCCTATAGGC
>CALXDD010000072.1 GCA_944386985.1 uncultured Oscillospiraceae bacterium | reverse complement strand
GAGCCTATAGGCTCTGCCCGGGACATGCCCCAAGGGGGCTTGTGCAAACCACCGGCACGGCCGGTGGTTATGATTGATGGTCTTGACTCTCAACGGCCAAAAATCTCTTTCAGCCGGTGGAAGAGTCCATGGTGCTCCTCCTTCTCCAGGATCGGTCCCTCCGCCTGGCGCTGGAGGGCCTGATCCATCATCAGCTGTTGGCTGTCCACCGGAGTGCCCACCCGCTCCCGGAGGGCGTAGCTCCCATCACTCTGAAGCACTCTCGCCTTTACGTTGTCGGAGAGGCAGGCATCCAGAATCCGATGGAGCTTCGCCCGCACGTCCTTGTCATAGATGGGGCAGGCCACCTCCACCCGGCGGGTGGTGTTGCGGGTCATAAAGTCCGCTGAGGAGATATACATCTGCTCGCTGGCTCCGGTGCCGAAGCAGTAGATCCGGGAGTGCTCCAGGTACCGGCCCACAATGCTGATGACCCGCAGATTCTCCGTTTTCCCGGGGACTCCGGGCAAAATGCAGCAGATCCCCCGGACGATCATATCGATTTTCACCCCGGCGCAGGAGGCCTGCTTCAGCTTCTCGATGAGGTCCACGTCGGTAATGGAGTTGATCTTGATGACGATGCGGCCCTGGTCCCGCTTGGCGATCTCCTCGTCAATGCGTTGCATGATGGTGCTCTTCAGGGACACCGGCGCCACCAGCAGCTGCTGGTACTTCCCCTCCAGGTTGCCGATGGACATGTTCTTGAAGAATTCCGTAGCGTCCTCGCCGATGCGGCGGTCCGCCGTGAGAAGAGCCACGTCGGTGTATTGTTCAGCGGTCTTCTCGTTGTAGTTGCCGGTGCCCACCTGGGTGATGGTGCGGATCTCCCCGTGCTCCCGTCGGGTGATAAGACAAATTTTTGAGTGGACCTTGTACTCCTCAAAGCCGTAGAGCACGGTACACCCCGCCTCCTCCAGCCGCTCGGACCAGTCGATATTGTTCTGCTCATCAAATCGGGCCCGCAGCTCAATGAGCACCGTGACGTCCTTCCCCCGCTCCGCTGCGGCGCAGAGGTAGTCCACCAGCTTGGCCTTGCTGGCCAGGCGGTAGATAGTGATCTTGATGGAGATCACCGCCGGGTCCTCCGAGGCCTCCCGAATCAGATTGAGGAAGGGGGCCATGCTCTCAAAGGGATAACTCAGCAACCGGTCCTTCCGCATCACCTGGCGGATGATGCTCTCACCCGGGTTGATCTCTCCGCAGACGCAGGGGGTAAAGGGCGGATAGGTCAGTGCCCGCTGCTTCACCTCCGGCAGCCTGGATGCCAGGGAAAACGCGTAACTCAGCTTCAGCGGCGCAGAGGTGACGAAGATCTGCCGGTCCGTCACCGGCAGCCGGGCCTTCAGATATCCCGCAAAGTCGGCACTGATGGATCTTGAGAGCTCCAGGCGCACCGGCGCCAGCCGCATCCGCTGCTTGAGAGCCTTCTTCATCTTCTTGCGGAAGTCGTCACTGTCGAAGTCATAAGCATCGTCGTCGGGATTGATGTCGGCGTTGCGGGTAACGCAGAAGGCCATTTTCTCCCGAACGATGTAGTTGGAGAAAATCTGCTCCACATAAGCCAGCAGCACTTCCTCCATGTGGATATACCTGAGGTCGCTGCCCGGCAGGAACAGCACCGGAGGCAGGGCGTCCGGCAGAGGGATCACCGCGAACACGTCCCGATTCTTGTACTTCAGCCAGGCCCCCACATGGATCACCTTGTTGCGCAGATGAGGAAAGGGGTGGTGAGTATCCACGATCTGAGGCGAGATAATGGGAGCGATGGAGTTTTTGAAATACTGGTTGCAGAATTTCTGCTCCGTAGCCTCCAGCTCACTGTAGCTGAGGCGGCAGATCCCGTGGACGCGCAGCTGCCGCTCCAGGGAGGCACAGATAGCCTCCCGCTTGCGGTAGAGGGGCTGCACAGCACTGTAGATGGCCTGCAGCTGCTCCTCTGGAGTCCATCCGGAGCGCTTGTCCCGGGAATCGGCGTTCATATTGGAGAGATCAAAAAGGCTCCCCACCCGGATCATGAAAAACTCGTCCAAATTGCTGGTAAAGATGGAGACAAACTTCAGCCGCTCCAGCAGCGGCACCGTCTCGTCGGTGGCCTCGGTGAGCACCCGGTCATTGAATGCCAGCCAGGACAGCTCCCGATTTTGTGTAAACGCCTGATCATTCACAGCGATTTCCTCCTCCTGTTTCCCGCGCCCCCCGCGCAGGCTGAACCTTCTGGGATCGCAGCAGTCATTCTTTGACAGTTTACAGCATTCACCGGCAAATTTCCACAGTCTGCATGTTAAACCTATGTAAAATCTTAAATCTTACAGGGGCTTTCCTGCCAACACTTCCATGTAGTCCTTGTAGTTTTCCTCCAAAAGCTTGGGCGTATCCAGTTCATACGGGCAGTGAGCGGAGCACTGTCCGCAGTGGACACAGTCCTCGACCTTCTTCATAATGGCCTGGCCCTCCTTGCTGAGGTGGCCGGCGCTGGGAGAGCGGCGCAGCAGCAGGGACATACGGGCAGCGGTAGCGATGTCGATATGGGCCGGACATGTGGGCATACAGTATCCGCAGCCCCGGCAGAAGCTGCCCGCCAGCTCCTTCCGATCCTTCGCAATTACCGCCTCCAGCTCTGCCGTCATCTCCGGCGGATTTTCGATATAGCGAAGGAATTCCTCCAGCTCCGACTGCCGCTGAACACCCCAGATAGGCAGGGTATCATACTGCGCCTGAAAAGCATAGGCTGCGGCGCTGTTGGTGATCAGACCACCGGAGAGGGCCTTCATGGACAAAAAGCCCATGCCCTTCTCTTTGCACATGGCCACCAGCTCGGTCTCCTGGGGGCCGGAGAGATAGTTGAAGGGGAACTGCAGCGTCTCATACAGCCCCGACTCAATAGCCTCCCTTGCCACATTGAGGCGGTGGTTGGTAATACCGATGTGGCGGATCTTTCCCTGGCGCTTGGCCTCCTCCATGGCCTCATACAGTCCGGATCCATCCCCGGGCTTGGGACAGAAAGCGGGGTTGTGGAACTGATAGATATCCACATAGTCCGTCTTCAGAAGGGTCAAGCTGGTGTGGAGATCCTTCCAGAAATCCTCCGCCGTCTCCGCCGGAGTCTTGGTGGCGATGTACAGCTTCTCCCGCACCTCTCCCAATCCGAAACCAATCTTCTCCTCACTGTCAGAGTAGCCGCGGGCGGTATCAAAAAAACCGATACCGCTGTCAAAGGCCCGGCGCAGCAGCGCCGCCGCCTCTTCTTTACTGATGCGCTGGATGGGCAGCGCACCGAAACCGTTTTTATTGACGGTGATTCCCGTCTTTCCCAGTGTGACCTGTACCATGTTCCTTCCTCCCTGTCAATTCTCTGCCTTTGGCCATTGTATCAGGCATTTCTTCACTGTTATCCTACCATGTACGAGGGCATCGGTCAATGCGGCAATGAAAAAAAGCGGGAGGCCGCCGCGGATGCGGCGGCCTCCCGACCGTACCGTCTTTTCAAAATGCTATTTGTTCATTGCGCTGTGCAGCACGATCTCCCACCGCTCGGCGGTGCGGCTGACCACCAGAAGAGATACCAAATTCCCCTCCTGTACCCGCAGACAGATCTCCTCCGCCCCGTCTCCGTTGAGGTCGTAAATCCCCACCGGGGCCAGAGAAAGCTCGGAAACCTGTTCCTCTGGGGACAACAGCCGCGCATACACAGTCTCTACCCTGCTGTCCTCCTCCCGCAAAAGTACCAACGCCGCCTGCTCCGCAGGCTCACCGGTCTCCGGGGGCAGGGTATTGGCGAAAATATAAGTCTCCCGCTTTCCGTCACCGTCAAAATCCACCACAGCGGTCTGGACTGTCAGCGCCTGCTCCAGACCTTCCTGGGCCGCGGTCAGCTGGACTGCCACCAGATCCTCCTGGGACACAGCATCGCCGCCCTTCCACTGGACCACCGACGGAAGGCAGTCCGCCGAGTCTGAGACGGCGAGGGTACAGTTTTCCGCACCAAAACAGGCTGTATATTCTCTCCAGTCGCCCGGCTCCTCTGCCGACACTGGAAGAGGCTGAGATTCCCCCTCTTCGCTCTCCGCTGTCTTCAGAGCGACCTCCTCCGCTGTACCCAAATACTGCTCCGGAGAGTAGGTATAGTAGACCGTCTCCCGCAAAGGCTGGTCCAGAACCTGGTCTTCCTCATTCTCCGCGCTGTGCCATGCGCCGTCCTCCCATGCCCCTACCAAAGTGCCCTCCAGGAAAATATAGTGGGCGGCTGCCGCTTCCGGGATCTCCCGTTGGGTGGAGGCCGCTGGAGCGGACAGGGCAGGCAATGAACTTGTCTGTATCTCGCCGCTCTTCTCCGAAGCCGGCGCGGAGCAGGCGCACAATACTGCAAGTCCGCAGGCCAGCCAGAGCCCCAATTGGGTCTTCATCTCTCCACTTCCCTTCCGCAGGCACCCGGGCATTCCGCCATTTCTTACGAAACAAATTTGTCAAGCAGTAGCATTTTACAGCATTTCCGACAAAATTTCAAGTCTTTCCCATGCAGAGTCAATCATAACCACCGGCCGTGCCGGTGGTTTGCACAAGCCCCCTTGGGGCATGTCCCGGGCAGAGCCTATAGGCTC
>CALXDD010000071.1 GCA_944386985.1 uncultured Oscillospiraceae bacterium | reverse complement strand
CGGCGGATGCTGGCCATGGACATGGAGATCATGACCACCACCATGGAGAGCATCATCAGGCTCATGAGCAGGGACATGATGTAGCTGAAAAGGCTGGTGAGATCGCCGGTGGACATGGTGCCGCTGACAATGAACTGGGCCCCCAGCCAGGAGGCGGTGAGGACGCAGAAGTACACCGACAGCATCATGGCCGGGTTGTTGAAGGCCAGAAGGCCCTCGGCCTTCACAAACAGGCGGTAGAGGTTGGCGGCAGCCTTGGCGAACTTCTTGTCCTCATAGTCCTCCCGGACGAAGGCCTTCACCACCCGGATGGCGGACACGTTCTCCTGGACGCTGGCGTTGAGGTCGTCGTACTTCTGGAAGACCTGGTTGAAGATCTTCAGGGTGACCACCATAATGCTGCCGATGACCACGATGAGGAACACCACGGCGATGAGGAACATCAGGCTCATGGGGGGGCTGATGATCAGGCACATGACATAGCTGAACACCAGCATCAGCGGGGCCCGGACGGCGATGCGGATGAGCATCATGAAGGCGTTTTGCACGTTGGTGATATCGGTGGTCATCCGGGTCACAAGGCCGGGGATGCTGAACTTGTCGATGTTGGAAAAGGAAAAGGTCTGGATTTTGGCGTAGATGGCCGAGCGGAGATTGGCGGAAAAGCCGGAGGCCGCGCTGGCGGCGTATTTTCCGGCGCCGGCGCCGAACACCAGGCTCAAGAAGGCCAGCACCACCATCACGATGCCGTAGCGGTACACCACGGGGAGATTGGCGGCGTCCAGACCGTCGTCGATGATGATGGCGGTGATGAAGGGCAGCAGGATCTCCATGACCACCTCAAGGGCCGCCATGCAGATGCAGATGAGAGTGTCCCGCCGGTACTGCCCCAACTGCTTCAATACATTTTTCACGGTTGAGATTCCTCCTTTGGTCTTGCTTCGCTGCAGTCGGACAGATTCTGCAGCATCTTCTTCTGCAGCCTCTCCAGGGTGCCGAGCTCCTCCTCGGTAAAGTCCCGGTAAAGCTGCTGCTGGGTCGTCTGCAGGGCCTGGTCCAGAAATTCCTGGAGGCGCCTGCTTTTTTCCGTTGCGTATAAAATCTTGCGCCGGTCGTCCTCCGCGCAGGACTCCGCCCGCACATACCCCTTCTCCCTGAGGTGCTTGACCTGTCCGGAGATGGAGGCCATGGAGAAGCCGGAGGCCTGGTGCAGCGCCGTCAGCGACACGCCCGCGGCAGGATGGCGCAGAATGTAGAGAAGGATCTGGGCCTGCCCCCCTGTGATTCCCTCCCGCTCCAGCGTCTTGTTGCACTGCATCCCCAGCCGAATGCCGATCTGCCTCGTGTCGCGCATCAGTGCGCTGCGGTCAATGGTTTTCATCAGGCTGCTCACCGTCCCTTCTCTTTGTACCCGAATTATTTGGTACCGTAGGTTTTATATCACAAAGCGCCTTGTATGTGAAATTCAAATATGTTATTATCTATAAACAACATTTATCGTTTGCGCGCATCCTACAAGGGGGACGCGGACCGAAGGGGAGGGATTTGTCTGAATACCACACAGCTGGAGTGCTTTATGGCGGTGGCCAACAGCCTGAATTTTTCCCGGGCGGCGGAGCATCTCAGACTGACCCAGCCCGCCGTCAGCCACCAGATCAAGAGTCTGGAGGACGAGCTGGGGGTGAAGCTGTTTATCCGCACCAGCAAGAGCGTGCGGCTGACCCAGGAGGGCCATCTCTACACCCAGTACGCCGGGGACATTCTCAAGCTGGCGGGGCTCTCCCAGGCCCGGCTGAAGGAGTGCCGGGCCTCACAGCCCATGCGCCTGGGGGTGGGCTGCCGGAACGTGGCTCAGATGCAGCTTCTCAGGCGGGTGCTGATCCGGCTGCGGCAGGAGGAGGCGCCGGTGCTGCCGGTGCTGCGGCTGATCCCCTTCGACTCCCTGGAAAATCTCCTCCAGGAGGGGGACATCCAGATGATGTTCGCCTTTCAGGAGGCCACCCCCAAAAACGGGGTGTACCGGGAGCTGTTCCGGTGTCCGGCGGTGTGTCTCTGCGCCCCGGACCACCCTCTGGCCCGATACGACCGGCTGGAGCTGTCCCAGCTGCGGGGGGCGGGCCGGATCGCCGTGTGCCGCCCGCCCATCTGTCCCCCCAGCCTCTTCGCCCTCCAGGGGCAGGTTTTGTCCTTCAACGGACCCGGCCAGGCCCTGTTCTGCGAGAGCCAGGAGGAGCTGCTGTTTTTGGTGGAAACGGGGTACGCCTTCGGCCTTATGCTGGACTTCCCCACCCTCCGGCGGGAGAGCCTCCGGTACATTCCTCTGCCGGAGTTTCCGCCGCTCTCCTTTGGGGCGGCCTATCTACCCGGGGACCACAGCCCGCTCTTCCGCCGGTTTCTCTCCCTTTTGGAGGAGGACCTCCGGCAGGAGACGGCGAAGGAATAGAAAAACGCCCCGGCGCTCGCCGGGGCGGGAAAAAAGCGGGGTATCAGGGCGCTTCCGCCTCTGATATCCCGCTCTTTTTTGTCAGCTGTCACCGCCGGACTTCTGGGACTGGGTCCCGAAGTAAAAGGCGATTACCACGGTAAACACCGTCATGAACTGCTGCTCCGTGACCTTCCCGGCCAGGGCCAGCACGGCGAACACCGCCGTCATCACCAGGGTGACAATGCTCTTGACGCACAAGAGCCTGCTCAGTCGTTCCAGCACAAAGGATCCCTCCCCCACAGTATATGCGGAAGGGAGAGGGCCGGGTGCTCAGCTCCTGCCCCGGATCTTTTCGCCGCACCGGGGACAGGTGATCTCAATGCGGCCCTTTCCCCGGGGCACACGGCACCGGGCGCCGCAGCCCCGGCATTTGAAATACTTGTGATCCCGGTCCCGCATCCGGAAGCGCCAGTTGGCCGCCGCCCGCTGCCGGGGCAGAAACCAGTTTAAAAACCGGGCGTTTTCCTGCCGCCGCTTTTCCAGATTCCGGGAAAAAATCCGGAAAAACATCACCACCACAATGGCAACCAGCACCGCGCTGAAGAGAAGGGACACGATCTGGTAGGGCAGGAAGAATACCACGATCCACTGGGTGAGGCACAGCACGATATACAGCACCAGCAGCGCCACATTCAGCGGATCGGTGCCGTTGCGGCCGTACATGAACCGCTCGATGCCGCAGCGCACCTTATAGAAAAAATTGCTCATACGGGAAAACCTCTTTTGCCGTTTTTCTTCAGTATAGCGGGAAAGTATGAACAAATATAGAGCGCCCCGGCGGTTTCTGAAAATTTTTTGGGGAAAAAATTTTCACCGCCGCAGGGGAAAAAGTTTTTCTTGTGAAGGAGGCTTTGGCGGGGTATACTGTCCTTAAAGCCCGCGATTTTCATTGATACATTTATAAGGAGGACGCCTTATGACCTTTTCCTTTGCCCACAACAACTTCAACGTCCGGGACCTCAATCGCTCCCTGGAGTTCTACCGCAAGGCCCTGGGCCTTACAGAGGTGCGCCGGAAGGAGGCCGCCGACGGGAGCTTCCAGCCGGCCTTTCTCTCCGACGGACATACCCCCCACCAGCTGGAGCTGACGTGGCTGCGGGACTGGGACCGGGAGTATAACTTGGGGGACAACGAGTTCCACCTGGCCTTCACCGTGGACGATATGGACGCCGCCCACGCGCTCCACCAGGAGATGGGCTGCATCTGCTATGAGAACAAGGACATGGGGGTCTACTTCATCAGCGACCCCGACGGCTACTGGATCGAGATTGTTCCGGCGAAAAAATAAGCTGAGGCACAAAAAACGGCCGGTTTTCCGCAAAAATCCTCTTTACAAGCGGCCATAAGTGTGATATAGTTTTCCAGTACGCGAATGCGTGCCCTTCCCTGGCCTCGCCGCGCGGCGACACCTGCCCCGGCCGCGGCTTGCGGAGCATATTATTGAAAGGTGGAAACACAACCATGATGCTGAAAGAGCAGAAGACCTCCATCATCGAGGCCAACCGCACCCATCCCACTGACACCGGTTCCCCCGAGGTCCAGGTGGCCATCCTCACCGAGCGGATCACTCAGCTGACCGAGCACCTGAAGCAGCACCCCCACGACAACCACAGCCGCCGGGGCCTTCTGAAGATGGTCGGTAAGCGCCGCAATATGCTGGACTATCTGGCCCGCAAGGATATCGAGCGTTACCGCGCCCTGATCGCCAAGCTGGGCATCCGTAAGTAAGTGCCGTCATGCAGGGGGAAATTTTCATTTCCCCCTGCATTTCGTCTCTTATTTCTCCAAAGCACTTGAATTTTCATCCTGTCCGGGAGTTTACTGCCTTTTTAGCAGTTGATTTTGCCGCCGGTTTCCGGCGTTGAAATCAAGTGCTAAAAGGTAGGCTCCCGACCAATCTAAGAGAAAAGGAGCTTACGTTATGTCAACCATTATCAAGCACAAGACATTCCCCAACTACCGCAAGTATACCATGGATTTGGCGGGCCGTCCCCTCTCCTTGGAGGTGGGCAAGCTGGCGGAGCTGGCCAACGCCGCCGTGCTGGTGACCTACGGCGAGACCACCGTCCTCGTCACCGCCACCGCCGCTCCCCGTCCCCGTGACGGCATCGACTTCTTCCCCCTGAGCGTGGACTTTGAGGAGAAGATGTACGCCGTGGGCCGCATCCCCGGCAGCTTCATGCGCCGTGAGGGCCGTCCCGGCGAGAAGGGCATCCTCACCAGCCGCGTCATCGACCGGCCCATCCGTCCCCTCTTCCCCGGCGACTTCCGCAACGACGTGGCCATCATGGCCACCGTCATGAGCGTGGACCGGGACTGCTCTCCTGAGATCGCCGCCCTCATCGGCACCTCCGCCGCCCTCGCCATCTCCGACATCCCCTGGAACGGCCCTGTGGGCGCTGTGAAGATGGGTCTTGTGGACGGCAAGCTGGTGGTGAACCCCAACGAGGAGCAGGCCAAGGTGTCCGATATGGACGTGACCGTGGTGTCCACCGGCAAGAAGGTGGTCATGATCGAGGCCGGCGCCAACGAGGTGCC
>CALXDD010000070.1 GCA_944386985.1 uncultured Oscillospiraceae bacterium | reverse complement strand
AATCACGGGGGACCCCAAAAAGTCACGGGGGACTTTTTGGGGCTGGCCGCCAAGGAGCGTTACGAGCACCTGACCCGCCTCACCGAGCTGTACAAGTAATTGTAAAGCTACAAGCCCCCGTGCGCAAAATGCGCACGGGGGCTTTTCCCTGTAGAAAGGACGACCTACCTATGTATGAGGACATTTTGAGCACGCTGTCCCGGGAACGGCTTGTGGAGCTTCTCTCCCTCTATGCCAAAAACTGGCTGGCCATGGACGGGGTGTGGTTCCAGTCCGTGGAGCGGAAGCTGGGCATGGAGGAGGCCATGTACCACGACGCAGAGGCCTGGAAACGGTTCACCGTCATTGAGGCCCGACGGATCAAGACCTTTTTGAATCTGCCGGAGCGTCCGGGGCTGGAGGGCCTGGCCAAGGCGCTGTCCCTGCGATTTTATGCCAATCTCAACCGGGATGGTGTTGAAATTGATGGAAATACACTGATCTACCGGGTGAAGGAGTGCCGGGTCCAAAGCGCCCGGAGCCGGAAGGGTATGCCCTTCCACCCCTGCCGCCCGGTGGGGCTTATTGAGTACAGCGGCTTTGCCAAGGAGATCGACGACCGCATCACCTGCGAGTGCCTCAGCTGCTACCCGGAGGTGACGGACGACACCTGCAGCTGCGCCTGGCGGTTTACGCTTCACGAATAGCGCAGGAAGGCCCCGGTCCTGTCATAGGACCGGGGCCTTTTGCTCCTATTTTGATCGGGAAAAACCAGAGGGCCTTCCCCTCATCAGGCGCTTCGCGCCAGCTTCCCCCAGGGGAAGCCTATTTTTTGCGCTTACCTCTGGCGGCCTACCAATTCGTCCAACGACACATCAAACAGATCGGCCAAGGCAATCAGCGTTAGTAATTGCGGATACCTGTCACCATACTCATAGCGCTGATACGCACGCACAACAACGCCGACCTTTTTTGCTACCTGCTCCTGAGATAAACCAGAAGCTTTTCTTAGTTCCAGTAAATTTTTTGCTAACTCCATAAATTTTCCCTACCCTCTTGACATGCTCAAATGAGCATAATATAATCATGTTAGCAATATGCTCGTTTGAGCATAGGAGGGGGAGTAAAGTCATGAACCCAAAAGATACCAAAGACTTTTTGGCTTATCTGCAAGATGCCGCCTATCGAAACAGCCAATATAGCCCGGAATATGCCGCTCTGTGCCGTCAGAGGGATCAGAGTTACCGGGCGTTCTGGAAGACCCTCTCCAAAGAGCAGAAGAAGCGGTATCTCCGCTATGAGGCGGACAGCAACGCACAATATGCCGCAGAAGAGGAGGAACTGGTCCGGCAGACCTTTCTTCTGACGAGACAGCTATACCGGTGAGCACGGTTTCGCTTTTGTCTGTTTGTTCCGCCGGGCTTGGGCGGTGCAATCCCCGGGGGGTACATCCAATAGGGGGGCCCGAAGGCCCCCCTGATTGGTCGTTTCAAGGGGGATGGGTGTCGGGAAGGGGGGAAATCGAAATCCCCCCTTCCTGACTGGCTCTTTCGCCCCTTTCTGGCCACACAGAAAGGGGCCCGCCGGAGGCAGAGAGATTGGCAAATCGCAATTGCCACCAATAAAACGCATTGCACCACGCCGCAGAACCCCGAGGCACACACAAATGCAGATTTACTCGTCCAGCTTAAGGACAGCCATAAATGCCTCCGTCGGCAACTGAACCGTGCCGAGGTTCCGCATCTTTTTCTTGCCGCCCCACCGGATGTACCATCCGGCGGGGACCCCCGAGTTAATTCATATGCTCGGGCGAAGTGAATTCGCCCTCCGCCAAGGTTTTTGCCAATGGCAAAAACGCTTGTACGGCGCAGAGCGCCGCCCCACACTGTGGGGCCCCAGAGGACAAGAAAAAGATGCTTTCGCTCTTTTACTCGTCCAGCTTAAGGACAGCCATAAATGCTTCCGTCGGCAACTGCACTGTGCCGAGGTTCCGCATCTTTTTCTTGCCCTCTTTCTGCTTCTCCAGCAGCTTCTTCTTCCGGGTAATATCGCCGCCGTAGCACTTGGCCAGCACATCCTTTCGCATGGCCTTCACTGTTTCCCGGGCAATAATCCGGCCGCCGATGGCCGCCTGAATGGGCACCTCAAAGAGCTGACGGGGAATGTTGTCCTTCAGCTTCTCACACAGCCGCCGGGCACGGGGATAGGCCTTGTCCCGGTGGGCAATAAAACTGAGCGCATCCACCTGGTCGCCGTTGAGCAGCAAATCCACCTTCACAAGATCACTGGAACGGTAGTCCAAAAGCTCGTAGTCCAGGGAGGCATACCCCTTGGTGTGGGCCTTCAGCGTGTCAAAAAAGTCGTAGATGATCTCATTGAGGGGCATCTCGTAGTGAAGCTCCACCAGATTGGTGTCCAAATACTGCATGTCCTTGAACTCGCCCCGGCGCTCCTGGCACAGGGGCATAATGTTCCCTACAAACTCGTTGGGAGAGAGAATGGTCACCTTCACATAGGGCTCCCGGGCCTCGGCAATAGAGGCCGGGTCGGGATAGTTGTGGGGATTGTCCACCGCAATCTCCGTGCCGTCGGTCTTGGTGACTTTGTAAATAACAGAGGGCAGAGTGGTGATGAGGTCCAGGTCAAACTCCCGCTCCAGCCGCTCCTGGATCACCTCGCTGTGGAGCATGCCCAAAAATCCGCAGCGGAACCCAAAGCCCAGCGCCACGGAGCTCTCCGGCTCGAAAGTAAGAGAGGCGTCGTTGAGCTGCAGCTTCTCCAGAGCATCACGGAGATCGGGATACTTGCTGCCGTCCTCGGTGTATACGCCGCAGTAGACCATGGGCTGGGCCTTCCGGTAGCCCGGCAGGGCCTCCGCCGCCGGGTTCTCCACCCCGGTGACAGTGTCGCCCACCTCGGTGGTCTTCACGTCCTTGATGGAGGCGGTGAAATAGCCCACCTGGCCCGCCTCCAGGGCGTCGCAGGGCTCGTAGCCAAGGGGCCGGAGGAGACCGCACTCCAGCACCTGGTGCTGGGCCCCGGAGGCCATCATCTTCACCTGCATCCCCTTGCGGAGCGTGCCCTCCATAATGCGGAAATAGACAATGACCCCCTTGTAGGCGTCATAGTAGCTGTCAAAAATCAGCGCCCGAAGAGGGGCGCTCACGTCGCCGGTGGGGGCGGGGATATTCTGCACCACGTCCTCCAGCACCGCCGGGATGTTGATGCCCATTTTGGCGGAGATCTCCGGGGCGTCCATGGCGGGAAGGGCCAGAATCTCCTCGATCTCGTGCTTCACCCGGGCGGGGTCGGCGGCGGGCAGATCGATCTTGTTGACAATGGGCCGGATCTCCAGGTCGTTGTCCATGGCGAGATAGGTGTTGGCCAGGGTCTGAGCCTCGATGCCCTGGGAGGCGTCCACCACCAGCAGCGCCCCCTCGCAGGCGGCCAGAGACCGGCTCACCTCGTAGTTGAAGTCCACATGGCCCGGGGTGTCGATGAGGTTCAGGGTGTAGGTCTCCCCGTCGGCGGCCTTGTAGTCGAAGGTGACGGCCCGGGCCTTGATGGTGATGCCCCGCTCCCGCTCCAGGTCCATGTTGTCCAGGATTTGATTCTCCATGTCCCGCTCCGCCACGGCGCCGCACTGCTCCAGCAGCCGGTCCGCCAGAGTGGACTTGCCGTGGTCAATATGGGCAATGATGCTGAAATTGCGAATGTTTTCCTGCTTTACCATAGATTCACCTCAAAATAAGATCGGCAAGTCCGCCCTGGCCCCGCGGCAGCGGGTCCAAGCGTTTTGGCGCAGCCAAAACCTTGCCGCAGGGGAAATTCATTTTCCCCGAGGATATAAAAAGAAAAGGGTTCCCGGAAAATCGTCAGATTTTCTGGGAAATGGATTTGCCGTGATCAATATGGGCAATGATGCTGAAATTGCAAATATTTTCCTGCTTTACCATAGATTCACCTCAAAAGAGTTCTCTTACTTGTTCAGTCCGCCCACCCGCTCGTCGGTGGTGTGGAACACTTGAGCCACGCTCTGGCTGAGGCCCGGATACTTCTCCGCCAGGGCGGCGTCGGACATGTTGGGCCACTCACCCTGATACTCCTCCAGGGCGGCGGCATACTGGGCCCGGGCCAGCAGCAGGTCCGCTGTGACCATGCCGTTGTCCATCACCGCGTCCCGGGTGGAAAAGTAGCTCTCGTTGCCGCCGGCGCTGCGGTAGAGAAGCCGCAGCAGTTGGTACAGGGCGCTGCTGAGACAGGCCCCGGCGGCGGTAATGGCCGACCGGTCCCCCATCTTGCCCAAAAGGTCAAAAAGCACGCAGGTGGTGTTCACCACCAGCTTCTTCTGAAGGGTGGCCATGATGCTGCCCTTCAGCACGGTGCCCTTCTCCTGGCTGGCGTCGTAGAGGTCCTCGCTGACAATGATGGCGCCGTCCCGGCTCATGGTGCGGCCCAGCATAAAGTCGGCAGACACATTATAATAATCGCAGGCCCGGGTGACAAAATTGAGGCCCGGTTCCCGCACGCCATTCTCATAGTGACTCAAAAGGGCCTGGCTGATCCCCAGATCCGCCGCGGCCTTGCGCTGGCTGACCCCCTTCTCCTGCCGCAGCAGGGACAGGGTCCGTGAAAAATCCTCTCGCATCGGTTCTCCCTCTCTCTTCGTTCTATACGGGAAGTATATTATACGAAATCCAATACCCTTTGTAAAGAAGAAAATTTTGTTCTGCAAGAAAATACCCGAATTTTGCCAGATATAACAAAGAGGCGGAGACGAGGGGGAAAAAATAATTTTACGAAATTCAAAAAAGCGGTTGACAAAAGGGAAAACGCCTGATATAATCATCCATGTTCTGCGGGCGTAGCTCATCTGGTAGAGCGCCACCTTGCCAAGGTGGAGGTAGCGAGTTCGAGCCTCGTCGCCCGCTCCATTTTAAGAGGACATCCAAGCTTGGATGTCCTCTTTTTGTCTGTAAGAGAGCGAACTCGCTGCCTCCACCTGTGCCGAAGGCACGTCAAATCCGAGATCCGGCAGGGTTCCTGCGAATGGCCGGGAGGCCATTCGTGGGATGCCGGTAGCGAGTTCGAGCCTCGTCGCCCGCTCCATTTTTAAGAGGACATCCAAGCTTGGATGTCCTCTTTTTGTCTGTAGAAGGACGAACTCGCTGCCTCCACCTG
>CALXDD010000069.1 GCA_944386985.1 uncultured Oscillospiraceae bacterium | reverse complement strand
CTCCACCACCGGGTGGCGGCGCTTGGCGTTGCCGGGCATCATGATGTACTTGGCCCCGTTCTTCTCGTAGGGCTTCTCCGGCGGAGTGATGCGCTCGCCGGGCTCCACCACGCTCTGGGAGTGGGCGATGCGGGTGCACATCTTCAACAGCACCGGGGTGTCGAACTGCTCGGAGAGGTCGTAGGCCAGCTTGGCAAACTGGTAGGCCTCGCCGCTGTCGGCGGGCTCCAGCATGGGCATCTTGGAGGCGCGGGCGTAATGGCGGGAGTCCTGCTCGTTCTGGGAGCTGTGCATGCCCGCGTCGTCGGCCACGGCAATGACCATGCCGGCGTTGACGCCGGTATAGGAGATGGTAAAGAGGGGATCGGCGGCCACATTGAGACCGACGTGCTTCATGCCGCAGAAGCTCCGCTTGCCGGCCAGGCACGCGCCGAAGGCCGCCTCCATGGCCACCTTCTCATTGGGGGCCCACTCGGCGTAGACCTCTGGATATTTGGCGATGGTCTCGGTGATCTCGGTGCTGGGGGTGCCGGGGTAGCTGGAGACAAAGGCACAGCCCGCCTCGTAGAGGCCCCGGGCGGCGGCCTCGTTGCCAAGCATCAGGGTTTTCATCACAATTCCTCCTTCTCTCCCAGGCCCCAAGGGGTGGGAGCGTTGTATTTTCATTTCTCATTTTTCGCCTGGAATACAAAAAGTCCTCTGCAAGATCTTCTTGCAGAGGACGAGAAATTCCCGTGGTACCACCTCAGTTTACCGCCAACGCGGCCTCATGGGATACGAACATATCCCCGGCGCTGTATCGGGCGCCCCCGTCGCTGCTTACTGGGAGAAGCCTCTCCGTTTTCGGCAGGCCGCTCAGGAAGGAATTCGGGAGAGAAGCCCTCACTGCCTTGCACCAACCGGCAGTTCTCTAAGCAGGGTAATCCGTCCGTACTTGGTTCCGTCATCGCGTTTTGGTATCAACAAAATCAACTCTATCACTTTTACTCGCTAAAGTCAATAAGTTTTTCGGGAAAATTTGCGCCTTACCGCCTCCGTTTTTTTGACCTCTGGGGCCGGACCTCCCCCTGGCGGCCGATGGAGTCCTTCACCGTGACGGTAACGGTGCGCTCATAGCAGGAGAAGATCCGCGCCGTCTCCTCCTCCCCGGGGGCCCGGGTCACCAGGCTCACCGCCGGGACGATCACCAGTCCCGCCAGCATGCAGAAGGCGCCGCAGTTGATGGGGGACTGGAGAATGGCGGGGAAATAGGAGGCGAAAAAGATGTTGGAGAGCATCACCACCGTGGAGAAGAGGAAGCTGGCGGCACAGGCGGCCTTGGTGGTCCGCTTCCAGTAGAGGCCGTAGAGGAAGGGAGCAAGGAAGGCTCCGGCCAGAGCGCCCCAGGAGATGCCCATGAGCTGGGCGATGAAGGTAACGCTGGATTTGTACTGGACGACGGCCAGCACCACGCTGATGGCGATAAACACCACCACCAGGGCCCGGATCCACCGGACCTGCCGCTTGTCATCCATATCCCGAATCAGGTTCCCTTTGATGAAGTCCAGCGTCAGCGTGGAGCTGGAGGTCAGCACCAGGGAGGAGAGGGTGGACATGGAGGCGGAAAGGACCAGAATCACCACCACGGCGATGAGCACCGTGGGAAGGCCGGAGAGCATGGTGGGGATGATGGAGTCGTAGCCCTCCGCGGCCACCGCCTCCGGGGTGGAGAACAGGCGTCCGAAGCCGCCCAGGAAGTAGCAGCCGCCGGAAACCACCACGGCGAAGGCGGTGGAGATCACCATGCCGGTATTGATGGACTTCTCGCTCTTGATGGCATAAAACTTCTGAACCATCTGGGGAAGGCCCCAGGTACCCAGACTGGTGAGGAGCACCACGCCTAAAAGGCCCGCCGGATCAGGACCGAAGAAGGAGGCGAAGACGCCGGGGGTATCGGACACGGCGGGGTCGGGCACTCGCCCGAGGCCGTCCAGGGCCGCCAGAAAGCCCCCCTGACTTTTCAGCACCGCTCCGATCACCGCGCAGATACCCACCAGCATGATAAGGCCCTGGATGAAATCGTTGATGGCGGTAGCCATGTAGCCGCCGGCAATGACATAGATCCCGGTGAGTACCGCCATGACAATAACGCAGACAGTGTAGTCAATGTCGAAGGCCATGCCAAAGAGGCGGCTGAGTCCGTTATAGAGGCTGGCGGTGTAGGGGATGAGGAAGATGAAGATGATAACGGAAGCCGCCAGCTTCAAAGACCGGCTCTCAAAGCGCTTGCCGAAGAACTCCGGCATGGTGGCGCTGTCCAAATGCTGGGTCATGACCCTGGTCCGCCGCCCCAGCACCGCCCAGGCCAGAAGGGACCCGAGGAAGGCGTTCCCCAGGCCCGCCCAGGTGGCGGCAATGCCGTACTTCCAGCCAAACTGCCCCGCGTAGCCCACGAAGACCACGGCGGAGAAATAGCTGGCGCCGTAGGCAAAGGCGGTGAGCCAGGGGCCCACGGACCGGCCGCCCAGGACAAATCCGCTGACGTCGGTGGTGTGGCGGCGGCAGTAGAGGCCGATGGCGATCATCACCGCGAAAAACACCACCAGCATGGAAACCTTAATCATCATATCTCCAGACATTGTCGTCTCCTCCCGATTATTTTCAGATAGGAGTGAGGATATAGGAGATCGAAGCTGGCTGAAAACCGGCTTTCCCCCTCATTTTTGGGTCTGACGGGTACAGGAAGCCTACCCCCCGGGAAAACGCCTCCCGCGGGGCTGTATCTTCTGTCTTCTCTCCCCTAACTCCTCACGAAAACTCAGCTGTTGTTCTGGACTTCCACCAAGCGGCCGCTGCAGTACCGCTCCCGGAGCACCGGCTTCTCAATCTTGCCGGTGGGATTCCTGGGCACCTTGTCAAAGATGATCTTCCGGGGCCGCTTATACCGGGGCAGCTCCTTGCAGAAGAGGTTGATCTCCTCCTCGGTGCAGGTAACGCCCTCCTTCAACTCGATAATGGCCGCGGCAATCTCGCCCAGCCGCTTGTCGGGCAGGCCGATGACGGCCACATCCTTGATCTTGCCGTTCCGGCGCAGGAAGTCCTCGATCTGAACCGGGTAGAGGTTCTCGCCGCCGGAGATGATCACGTCCTTCTTCCGGTCCACCAGATAGATGAAGCCGTCCTCATCCATCCGGGCCATGTCGCCGGTGAAGAGCCAGCCGTCCTTCAGCACCTCCGCGGTGGCCTGGGGGTTCTTGTAGTAGCAGAGCATCACGCCGGGGCCCTTCACCGCCAGCTCGCCCACGTCGCCCTGGGCCACATCCCGGCCCCGGTCGTCCACGATCCGGGCCTCCCACTGGTAGCCGGGCTTGCCGATAGCGCCCACCTTGTCGATGTTCTCCACGCCCAGGTGGACACAGCCCGGACCGATGGATTCGGAGAGGCCGTAGTTGGTGTCGTACTGATGGTGGGGGAAGACGGTCTTCCAGCGGTGGATGAGGCTGGGGGGCACCGGCTGAGCGCCGATGTGCATGAGGCGCCACTGGTCTAAGTAGTAGTGGTTCAGATCCACCCGACCGCTCTCAATCGCGTCCAGCATATCCTGGGCCCAGGGCACCAGCAGCCATACAATGGTACACTTCTCCTCGGTGACGGCCCGGAGAATCCACTCCGGCTTCACGCCCCGGAGGAGCACCGCCTTGCTGCCGCTGGCCAGGGAACCGAACCAGTGCATCTTGGCGCCGGTGTGGTAGAGAGGCGGGATGCAGAGGAACACATCCTTGCGGGTCTGGCCGTGGTGGTTCTGCTCGGTAAGGGCGGAGCAGTAGAGGGCCCGGTGGTTGTGGAGAATGGCCTTGGGGAAGCCGGTGGTGCCGGAGGAGAAGTAGATGGCGGCGTAGTCCGTCTCCTCCAGGGCCACCGGAGGCGCGCTGGAGGAGCAAAAGCCGATGAGCTTGCAGCAGTCCTCGGTGTAGGCAGGCTTATTGGGGCCCACGAAGAACATCATCCGCACCTTGGGCAGCTGATCGGCAATGGGGTCCATCCGCTCGATGAACTCCGGCCCGAACACCAGCACCTCCACGTCCGCCAGATCCAGGCAGTACTGGATCTCGTCGGTGGAATAGCGGAAATTCATGGGCACCGCCACGCAGCCCGCCTTCAGGATACCGAAGTAGATGGGCAGCCACTCCAGGCAGTTCATCAGCAGAATGCCCACCTTGGCGCCCCGCTCCACGCCCCGGCTGAGGAGGAGGTTGGCAAAGCGGTTGGCCCGGCGGTCAAAGTCCTTCCAGCTCATCTCCCGGCGGTAGGGAGCGTTGGGGTTGGTACTCTGGATGAGGCTGAAGTCCCGCCAGGTGACCGCCCTGTCCCGCTCCTCGGAGGGACTGATCTCCACCAGAGCGATGTCGGACCCGTACAGCCGGGCGTTTCGCTCTAAAAAATCGGTAATGACCATCGTTGTTCTCCTTTACTTCTCTCAGAATGTACAAAAAAATCGTCCTCTGCTGCTGCAGAGGACGAGAAAATCCCGTGGTACCACCTCAATTTACCGCAAAAGCGGCCTCACGGAGCCCCATCAGGCTCCCCGCGCGGTATCGGGCGCACCCGTCGCTGCTTACTGGGGGAGGATTTCTCCCTGTTGAGCAGGCCGCTCAGGAGGGTATTCAAAACCGGCTGCTTTTCTGCCTCGCACCGCCCGGCAGTTCTCTGAAAAGGAGTGCGGTTCCTACTTGACTCCGTCATTGCGTTTTGGTATCAACGTAGTACACTCTATCACTTTTAATCGCTAAAGTCAAGAGGGGAGCCAAGAAAAATTTTCCGGCTTTTCAGGTCTCCTTGGGGGCTTTGGGGGTGATGGTATAGCCGTTGACGGTGAGGTGGGCTACCTGGGCGCCCAGATCGTCGGTGATGTCCACGGCATAGAGGCAGGTGGTGCGGCCGGCCTTCAGGCAGCGGGCCTCGGCGGTGAGGATCTTTCCCCGGGAGGCGGACAGGAAGGTGATGGACACCTGCTGGGTGACGGTGACCCGGGTGCTGTGGCCGTTGGCGGCCACGGCAAAGGCAAAATCCGCCAGCGTAAAGAGAACGCCGCCCATGGGAACACCATTGGCGTTGAGGTGCATGGGATGGATTTCCAGCGTACAGACGGCGTGCTCCGGCTCGGCAAGGGCGATCTTCGCCCCCACAGTGGAGGTGGCAAAGCAGTCGCCGTTGAAGCAGGAGCGGATCTGATCAAGAGTAGGCATGAGGCAGCTCCTTTCCTGGGTAATACTCCTTGGAATGCCGCAGGGGCGGAGGGTTTTAAGACTACGGGGCCCTCCTCCCCTGCCGAAAAAAGCGTCAGGACCGGACAGGCCCGGTGAGGCAGCGCCCCCGGGGTCTTCCGGTCCTGAGGAAACATTGGGTTACATCTTCTCCGGCGCGGTGACGCCCAGAAGGGCCATGCCGTTGGCCAGCACCGTCCGGGTAAGGGCGGCCAGCTTCAGCCGGGCGGAGAGCACATGGGCCTCCTCCCCCTTGATGCGGCAGGCGCTGTAGAACCGGTGGAAATCGCCCGCCAGCTGGATGAGGTAGCGGTTGATGTGGCTGGGGTCGTAGTCCCGGGCCGCCAGCCGAACCTCCTCGCAGTAGGCCGCGAGGGACTTCATCAGCGCCTCCTCGGTGGGACCGCTGAGAAGACTCAGGTCCACCTCGCCGGCTTCGGGGATCTTGGCCCCCTCCGCCTCCAGGGTCTTCAGGAGGTTGCACAGCCGGGCGTGGGCATACTGCACATAGTACACCGGGTTCTCGCTGTCCTCCCGCACCGCAAGGCCCAGGTCAAAGTCCATGGGGGAGTCGGGCTTGCCGTTGAAGAAGTACCGGGCGGCGTCCACGGGCACCTCGTCCAGCAGGTCCCGCAGGGAGATGGCCTTGCCGGTGCGCTTGCTCATCCGCACCAGCTCCCCGTCCCGCAT
>CALXDD010000068.1 GCA_944386985.1 uncultured Oscillospiraceae bacterium | reverse complement strand
TCAAGGGGGAGCAGGCTCCCCCTTGAGAATCCCCCACCGCCAGTCTGCGGACTGGCGACGCCGCCCAAGGCGGCTGGGGTCAACGTATTTTTCCAAGGCGCATGTCCTTGGAAAAATGATTAAAATTTTTTCTTTTGCCTCTCGGGCAAAAGAACCGGGGGCTGCGGCCCCCTGGCCCCCCGGTGGGTTTTTTAGGGGAATGAGATAGCAGAATTTTTCTTCTCTCTTCACTCCCCATTAAACGAAGCAAGGAGTTTGAAACGATGAATTTATCTCGTAAGTGGCTCAGCGAGTTCGTCTCCGTTGACGCCAATGATAAAGAGTTCGCCGAGGCCATGACCCTCTCCGGCTCCAAGGTGGAGCTGACCCATGACTTGGGTGAGGAGATTTCCAACGTGGTGGCCGGTCAGGTCACCGCTATGGAGCGCCACCCCGACAGTGACCATATGTGGGTCTGCCAGGTGAATGTGGGCCGGGAGGAGCCGGTCCAGATCGTCACCGGCGCCTGGAATGTCCATGTAGGCGATATGGTCCCCGTGGCTCTCCATAAATCCACCCTTCCCGGCGGCAAGAAGATCGAAAAAGGCAAGCTCCGGGGCGTGGAGTCCAACGGCATGATGTGCGGCCTCTATGAGCTGGGACTGGACGAGCGGGATTTCCCCTACGCCCTGATTGTCCCTGCCGCCCTGCTCAATGACTATCATCCTCTGGACAAGGACAAGCCCTCCATCCCCGCCGATGTGCAGCCTGGCCACAAGATCTACGGCCCCGTAGTGGCCGCCGGCATCAAGGAGGTCATCCCCCATGAAGGCGGCTGGACCGTTACCCTGGACCTTGGCGGCGGTCACATCGCGCCCCACAACACCGCTCTGCCCAACATTCACGCTGGCGACATGGTCGCGTATAACACCGACAAGGCACTGATCTGCACCCTTGCCGACCTCCACGCCCAGCAGGCGGAGTTCCCCCACTGCATCCCTGACGGCATCTTCATCCTCCACGAGGACTGCAAGCCCGGTGACGACATCAAGCCCATCATCGGCTTGGACGACCACGTAGTGGAGTTTGAGATCACCCCCAACCGCCCTGACTGCCTCAGCATCATCGGTCTTGCCCGGGAGGCCGCCGCTACCTTTGACGCGCCCCTTGCCCTCCACGAGCCTGTGGTGAAGGGCGGCGGCAGCGGCAGCCTGATGGAGCTTTTGGACGTGGAGACCCCCGCTTCGGACCTCTGCCCCCGGTACACCGCCCGGATGGTCCGCAACGTGAAGATCGCCCCCTCCCCCAAGTGGATGCGGGAGCGGCTCCGTGCCAGCGGTGTGCGCCCCATCAACAACATTGTTGATATCACCAACTATGTCATGCTGGAGTACGGCCAGCCCATGCACGCCTTCGACTACCGCTACGTGAAGGGCGGCAAGATCATCGTCCGCCGTGCTGAGGAGGGCGAGGAGCTCACCACCCTGGACGGCAAGGTCCATACTCTCACCGCCAACCACTTGGTCATCGCTGACGAGCACCGGGCCGTGGGTCTGGCCGGTATCATGGGCGGCCTTAACAGCGAGATCGTGGACGACACTGTGGACGTGGTGTTCGAGTCCGCCTGCTTTGACGGCACCTGCATCCGCAAGGGCGCTTTAGCCCTGGGCATGCGCACCGAGGCCAGCGCCAAGTTTGAAAAGGGCCTCGATCCCCTGAACACCCTGCCTGCCGTGAACCGCGCCTGCGAACTGGTGGAAATGCTGGGTGCCGGCGAGGTGCTGGACGGTGTTATTGACATTCTCAACTATGTTCCCCAGCCCCGGGTGCTGAAGCTGGAGCCTGAGCGGATCAACGGTCTTCTGGGTACCGACATCGCCGGTGAGGAGATGGTAGCCATTCTCCGAAAGCTGGGCTTCCAGGTAGAGGGCGATCAGGTCACCGTGCCCTCCTGGCGCGGCGACGTGATCGGCATGGCGGATCTGGCGGAGGAAGTGGCCCGGTTCCATGGCTACAACAACATTCCTACCACTCTCATGCGGGGCCAAACCACTCTGGGCGGTTACTCTGATGAGGAGAAGCTGGAGCGCCAGCTGGGAGCCATGTGCCGCGCCATGGGCTATGATGAGATCATCACCTACTCCTTCATCTCCCCTGCCTGCTACGACAAGATCCGCTGGAACAGCGACGACAAGCGCCGTCAGTCCTTCAAGATCCTGAATCCTCTGGGCGAGGACACCTCTATTATGCGCACCACTGTCCTGCCCTCTATGCTGGAGATCCTGACCCGGAACTACAACTACCGCAATAAGAACGTGCGGCTGTATGAAGTAGGCCGGATCTACCTCCCTGGCGGCAAAGATGGTCTTGCGGTAGAGAATAAGGTGCTGTCCATGGGCGCCTACGGCGATGACATGGACTTCTACACTTTGAAGGGCGCTATTGAGGCCATCTTGAAGGATCTGCGGGTAAAGGATGCTCGCTTTGTCGCTCCCAGCCAGCCCAACCCCTCCTACCACCCCGGCCGCTGTGCCGAGGTATACGCCGGGGACTGCCGCATCGGCGTTATGGGCCAGATCCATCCTCTTGTCGCCCAGAACTACGGTGTGGACGCCGCGTTCTACTGCGCCGAGCTGGAGCTTGGTCAGCTCATGGCTGCCAAAGGCGCCGATCCTGAGTATGTACCCCTGCCCAAATTCCCCGCTGTCACCCGTGATATTGCCGTGGTGTGTGACGAGACGGTTACAGTGGGCGCCTTGGAGGACTGCATCCGTAAGGGGGCCAAGGGCCTTCTGAAGGAGTGTTCCCTCTTTGATATCTACCGGGGCAAAGGCATTGCCGAGGGCAAGAAGTCTGTTGCCTTCAACCTGGTTCTTCGCTCTGACGACCGCTCCCTCACCAGCGAAGAGGCGGATGCTGATGTGAAGAGTATTCTGGAAACTTTGGAGAAGGATCTGGGTGCTGTTCTGCGATAAAAGAATGGTACAAAAAGTGCGCGGGGAACATATTCCCCGCGCACTTTTTCACCTGATCCATAGGAAAGGAAAGAGAGCGCCGGGACCACTTCCCGGCGCTCTCTTGCTTCTTCATTTACTCCCCTTCTGTTGGAAGGGCGGTAAGTTCTTTCAGCATCTCATCCAACGTGATCACATGGGCCTGCATCGGCGTTCCCTTCTCCGCACTGGCCGCCGCCGCGTAAAATCCTTCCAGCATAGGCAAAGAGCGGCAGTCCACTGTCTGCTCCAGGCCCGTATCCCAGTGAGGCAGCACCGCGAATCCCTGGCCGTGGCACTTTGCAATAGCCTCCCGCCGTACCCACATGCGCCAGAAGGTGTCCTGACTCTCAATATGGTAATAGCGCATCAACGCCACCGCTGCCTCCCGGCTGCGCTCAATATCCACCCCCACCGGATGGTCATGAACCGCGCAGAGAACCGCGCCGTCCGTGTGGCTGAGATTAAAATGAACCTCCGGCCGATCCCGGAACACCGGCTTTCCCTCCTTGCAAAGAGCGATGGCCGGCAGTGTTCGCAAGCCATACTGCTCCTCCAGAGCATGGCGCAGCAGACCATAGGCGCACATCGCCTGATTTTGCCGGTTCTCCTTGGCCCGAATCAACCGCTGGTAACGGGCGTAGGGCAGGATACTTACCAGGCAGTCTCGTTCCTCATCGGTAAGCTCACGGTCAATGGCAAGGGCATAGACTTGGATCTCCAAGGGCGGTGCTCCTCTCTCCCGGCTCGGGGCCGTTTCTCTCTACTCTACCCCTCTTTTTCTCTCGTCATTCACAAAGGGGCATTAAAAAATATTATACCGAAATCACAATTTTTTGTCAACTATCTCTGGATTTTTGACAGCCTTCTATGCAGTTTCTATCCGCCGCTGGAACGGCCGTCCATCACAAAAGCACTCTCCCCTATACCGCCCCTGTGGCAGGGAGGGAAACCTTCTCTTCTGACCGTTCCAGGCTCCTGGGATTCTCCAGGAACCGCCGCAGGGTTTTGTTGAACATGGCGTAGTCATGGCCAGTGCAGATCCGCTCGTCCATCACCACACTCAGCGGCATCAGCTTGTCGCCCAGATTTCCAGAAAGATAGTTTGGAATGGATTTACCCATGCTGAGAAAGACGCTGGTGGTACCGAATTCATAGACATGGTGGTAGATGTGGGTGGTGTTGATGGAGGCCAGATTGGTAATGAACATACTGGTGTGGAACGGACTGAGATCAATGATTGCCCGGGGCAGCAGCCCACCGCGGTCCAGAAGCCGCACCAGCGCCATCACCAGCTTGGGCAGCACCGGAAGTGAGAACATAAATGCCGCAAATTTGTCGGTATTGTTCATGTGGACCGGCTGGCTGTTCTTTACAATCAGGTCATTGATACGCTGGTTAATGGTAAATACGTTGTCCGTAGGTTCCATAAACACCTTGATGGTGGTCTCATCCGGGGTGCCGTCAGCCCGATTTTTCAGCATGACAAAGCTGACGCAGAAATGGTTGCGGTCATAGATCCGGCTGTTCATCACAAACCGGTTCACATAAGGATGCTTCAGCGCCGCCAGATAGTAAGCAGCGATCACCACCGCCATCCGGCTGAGCCGGATACCCTTTTCCCGGCGCACATCCCGGATGTAGTCCTTGATGATCTCCTCGTCTAAATACTCCGTCACATAGTTCTGCGCATCCACCCGCTTGGGCATGATAAAAGGGATGGCCTGTTCAATGGCCGTCAGCCCTTTGGCTCTTTTTCCATCTGCACGCATTGTGCCTCTCCTTTCCCATTCTCCCCCACGCGCCTGCGGAAGAGGAAGGCAAATTTCGTTTCGGAACATACTACAGCCACAAAAATCAGCACAAACCCCACCAGCAGCCGCACCGTCACTTCATCTCCATAGAAGATTACGGAGCAGAGCACGCCGAACACTGACTCTAACGACAGAATCACCGAAGCAGAAGCGGGGTCGGACCAGGCTTGGCCCACATTCTGAAACAGAAGCGCCACCGCAGTGGCCATTACTGTAAGATAGGCCAGCTGCAGAACCGTATCCTGGGTGAATACGGACAGAGGAGGCATCGCCTGGGTGAAAAGGCCGCAAATCCAGGCGTATACCGCGGCAAAGAAAAATTGCAGCACCGTCAAAAGGGAAATATCCCGCTCCTGCGAGACCTTTGCAACCGCCACGATGTGAGCCGCGTAAAACACAGCACACAACAGCGTCAGTCCGTCTCCCCAGGTGATGGTCAAATCCCCGCTGAGGGACACAAGCCCTACCCCCGCCACACACAGCACCGCCGCAGAAATATTATATCGATCCGGCCGCTTTCCCGCAGCCGCCCAATAGAAGAAGGGGACCAGCACACAGTAAACCGAAGTCAAAAAGGCGTTTTTGGAGGGAGTGGTTCCCATAAGCCCGAAGGTCTGTATTGAGTAGGCCAGGAAGAGAAATCCGCCGATAACAGCGCCCCGCCACCAATAGTCCGCTGTCATCTGCCGCCACCTTTTCCAGAACACCAGAGCCAGCAGCACTGCACCGCCGGTAAACCGCAGTGCCAGCAGATAAAATGTAGGGATAACATCCACGGCCCCCTTCATAATAAAGAAGGATGAGCCCCAGATAAAAGCCGCCACAAAGAGCATCGGCTTTGCCAGGCGGCGCATAAGGGAATTGTGCAAGCAGGATCCGCTCCTTTGTTTTCTGCCCGGACCCGGTGACTTTCTTCCCCTGATCCCTACAGAATGATCTGATTTTAATAGTATATACTACTTCTTAACAGATTGCAAATTACATCCCCCTCCTTTTTGCTAAAAGTCTTTGTGATAATCACAAAATTTTTTATCCGCCCCGGTTGATTATTTGTAATTGTGTGATATACTGAAGATGAATACTGGTTTTGATGCCGGTCAAACGCTTCTTTGAGGAGGAAACACAATGAATTACGGTCGTATTTACAACTTCTCCGCTGGTCCCGCCACCATGCCTGAGCCTGTTCTGGA
>CALXDD010000067.1 GCA_944386985.1 uncultured Oscillospiraceae bacterium | reverse complement strand
TGTGTGCTAAACTCGATACGTCAAGTTTCATCTGGACTTGATTCCTCCTTTGGTTTTTGTAGCGGTTGGCAGACCTCCACTATTTTACCAAAGGAGGATACTTTTTCCTCCATAGCTAAAGCTTTTTGGTACCACCGGCACAGCCGGTGGTTTTTGCTTACAAACGAGAAAGGCCCAGGGCATTAGCTCTGGGCCTTTGACTGTCCATTATTCGGCAGAATGGAAAAATTTATGCGGCGGCCTGTGGAGCGCCCGCCTGGGCAGCCTGGCCGAGATCCCCCTCCGCTCCGAAAATCTCCTGGCAGTGGGCCACCGCTTTCTCCAGGGCCTGACGGACCTGATCGGTTACCAAGGGGTCCTGGCCATATTCTGCGATGCCCCGGTGGGCGTCCAGAAGGAAGTCGGTCTTTTCCTGGCCCCAGCGATGAAGCATATAGAAGGGAACATAGCCTACATCCGTGATATGGGTCCCGGTCTCGTCCTTGGTCAGTTCCAGCTGCAGAAGGGCGGTGACGTCAGTAAATTCCTTGTTCTGGGCGGAGATGAAGTTCCCGAGAGAATAGCAGACAAAGCCCTCCCGGCTCTGACCGTCCCAGCCGGTGGTGGTGATGGTCTCATAGGGCTCGATCACATGGGGATGTCCCCCCAGAATCAGATCGGCCCCGTTGGCCACCAGAAACTCCGCCAGAGATTTCTGGTAATCGCTGGGGGAGTTGCGGTATTCGATGCCCCAGTGGATCATCACGGCAATGAGATCGGCGTCCAGCCCCCTTGCCTTCTCCAGGTCCGCTGCCAGCAGCGCCTCGTCAGGCTGGGAGAGTGTGGTGGTGTAGTCCAGGTTGAAAAGATTCACCGCGTAAGACTGGTCCTCAGGGATAGAGTAGCCGTTGAGGCCGTAAGTATAGGCAAGGAAAGCCACCTTGATGCCGCCCACGTCGGCCACTACAATGCCGCTGTTGTCCCGCTCCTCCTGAGAGCGGTAGGTCCCCACATGGGCCAGCCCCACCTCGTCCAGAGCATCCAGGGTGCGGTAAACACCGTCCATCCCTTTGTCCCGGGTATGGTTGTTGGCGGTGGAGAGGAGGTCAAAACCGGCTTCCTTCAGATCATAGGCCAGGGCGTCCGGGGCGCCGAAGTTGGGATAGCCGGTGTAATCTCCGCCCCCGGGCAGAGTGGTCTCTAAATTGGCCACGGCATAGTCGGCCTGCTCCAGCCAGGGCTTCACATACTGGAAAACATGGCTGTAGTCGTAGCTGTCGGTAGCGGCGTCATAGGCGTCGGAGATCTGAGTATTGTGGTTCATCACATCTCCCGCCACGGTCAGTGTAGCCACAATCGGCTCCGGCTCCTCCGGCTCTTCTGGTTTGGGAGCGTCCTGGGTCACGCTGACAGGCGGCAAAGTGGAATCAGATTCCTCCATTTCGCCTGCATTCTGGGCGCTGCAGCCGGTGAGAAGAAACAAAAGGCTGACCAAGAGAAGTAATTTACGCATTAGATAGTTCCTTTCCCTGCGTCGATTTGGCGGTAGGCTTCTTTCGAGATACTGGCGCACAGGCCGTAAATCCCCTCCTCATCAATGCTCCGGTTGGCCCCGGAGGAGATGACCACCACACCGTTGCGGGTGATGGGGTTGTAGGAGGCCAGGGCGTAGATGCCGTAGGCGCTGCCGGTGTGGTAGTACAGGATCTCCTGTCCGTAGACATTTTCCTTCCGGCGCAGCGTCAGGCACTGCTGGAAGTCGCTCTCCCCGTTGTTTGCCGCCAGACGGGGCATCTCCATATCGGCAATGGCTTCTGGAGAGAGATAGAAGACGCCGTCATAGGTGCCGTCGTTGGCCAGCAGGGCAATAAGCTTGGCGTAGTCGCCGGCGCTGGAGGTGAAGTTCCCGCAGAAAAAGCTCATAGCGTCCCCGATTCCCTGGGGCAGACGGGTGGCGGCCTGATTGGCGGCGCTCCACTCATTGGTAGTGCCCCGGTAGAGGGAAGCCAGCTCCTCGGCGGAGAAGGAGGCGGTATAGAAGGAGCCGTCGATCCCCATGGGCTTTAAGAAGTAGGACTGGACATATTCCTCCAGCGTATTTCCGTAGGCCTGCTCCAGCGTGAGGCCGATGACGCCGTAGCCGTAGTTGCTGTAGCGCCAGATGGAGCCGGGTTTTTCCCCGGTGAAGGGGTGCTGGGACAGGGAAGAGGCGGCGGCGCTGAGAGAGCGCTGGGCGGTGAGCTCCGAAATGGTGGAGGTATGGGTCAAAAGCAGCTCCAGGGAGATGGGAACATCCGGATAAGAGCGGCTGGAGATGTCCACACCCCAATAGTTGCTGATGGAGTCGTCTAAATTCACAAGGCCATCCTGGGCCATCCGCATGGCGCACAGAGCCACCACCACCTTGGAGATGGAGGCGCAGCGGATTTTGGTGTCCTTGGTCATTGCCCGGCCGCCAAGGTCCGCCATACCCCAGCCGCAGGAGGCGGTAACCGCTCCGTTTTCCACAACGGCGGCGGAAATATTCACGGCATTGTACTCGTCTGCATACTGATCCACAATGGCCAGCAGAGAGTCGTCATTCAGCACCGGCTCAGGGGGCGCCTCAGGCTCAGGCTCGGGGAGCTCCTCCGCAGCGGAATCCTCCTGAGACGGCTGAGCGGCGGTGGTGGCGTCCAGCGCATTGGAGGCGCTGTCGGAAACAGGAGGCTCTTCGGAGGAGTCTGAGACGTGGTTTGTATAGCTGAAATAGATGATGCCTGAGAGAAGAAAGGCGGGTAGGGCAATGGAAAAAATAATGCAGCATTTTTTGTTTCTCTGAAAGAGAGAACAAATTTTTGTACGGATGGTGTGGAAAAACTTCAAAGCGGTATCGCTCCCTCCAATGGCGATTTTGTCGGCAGGGACAGCAGCTCCACAGAGCACAGCCTCAGATTTCGCTGCACACAAAGAGATAAAGCGGCGAAAAGGGAAAAAGGGAACCGCATGTCCTGTCAGCAAACTCATCTTACCACAACCTTCGACGTATTTCGAGGATTATTTTATTGAAAATACGAATTTTGTAGATTATTACCCAATGCAAAAGAGAGAGGTTCTGAAAAGGCGGCGTCCGAAAGGCGGGGGGATCGTATACACCGTGGGCGAGGGCAAAAAAATAACCCCGGAACGATTGTTCCGGGGTTATTTGGGAAAACGTTACTTAATCATGGAAGCGATTTCAGCGGCGAAGTTCTCTTCTTTCTTCTCGATACCCTCGCCCTTCTCGAAGCGGACAGCGTCCTTGAAAGTGACGGTGCCGCCCAGCGCCTTGGCAGCGCTCTCCATATACTTCTCAACGGACATGCTGTTGTCCTTCACGAACTCCTGCTGCATGAGGCAGTTCTCCGCATAGAACTTGTTCAGCTTGCCGATGACGATGTTCTCCTTGACCTTGTCGGGCTTGTTGGCCATCTTGGGATCGTTGGCCATCTGGGCCAGCATGATCTTTTTCTCCTCATCCAGCACGTCCTGGGTGACCTGGGACTTGTCCCAGAAACGGGGGTTCAGAGCGGCGATCTGCATAGCCACATCCTTGCCGATCTCGGTAGCGTCGATGCCGCCGGAAACCTCCAGGTTCACCAGCACGCCGATCTTGCCGCCGGCATGGATGTAGGGCACAGACACACCCTCGGTGAAGAAGGCGAAGCGGCGGACCTTGATGTTCTCGCCGATCACCAGCACCATCTCCTGCTGCTGCTGCAGAACAGTCAGGTCAGTGCCGTTGAACTTGCTCTCCATCAGCGCCTCCAGAGTGGCGGGCTTGCAGGTGGCGACGGTAGCGGCAACACCCTTGACAAAGGAGACAAATTTCTCATTCTTACCAACGAAGTCGGTCTCAGCGTTGACCTCGACCACCACGCCCACACCGTCGATCACAGCGGCGTAAGCCATACCCTCGGCGGCGATGCGGCCGGCCTTCTTGGCGGAAGCAGCCAAGCCCTTCTCACGCAGGTACTCAATGGCCTTGTCCATATCGCCGTCGGAAGCGGCCAGGGCCTTCTTGCAATCCATCATACCCACGCCGGTCATCTCGCGCAGGTT
Organism: uncultured Oscillospiraceae bacterium; assembly: GCA_944386985.1. Lineage (GTDB taxonomy): Bacteria > Bacillota > Clostridia > Oscillospirales > Oscillospiraceae > CAJFPI01. The sequence continues at coordinate 2,401 of CALXDD010000067.1, read as the reverse complement.
TTTTACATCAGCAGCGGTAAAAGCCATATCTATTTCCTCCATTTACAATGTTGTATGCTTCCCATAAAAAATGGGGCGGGACTCTCCCGCCCCATAGGGTTTGCCAAAGTCGGATCTTTTACTCCTCGTCAGCGGCAGCCTCTTCGGTCTGCTCGCCCTGCTTGCCCTCGATCATGGCGTTGGCCATCACAGAGGCAATCAGCTTGATGGCGCGGATGGCGTCATCGTTGCCGGGGATGGGATAGTCGATCTCGTCGGGATCGCAGTTGGTATCGGCAATGGCCACAACGGGGATGCCCAGCTTGTGGGCCTCGGCAATGGCGTTGCGCTCCTTGCGGGTGTCCACGATGAACAGGGCGCCGGGCAGCTTCTTCATATCCTTCACGCCGCCCAGGTACTTCTCCAGCTTGGCGATCTCGCCCATCAGCTTGATGACTTCCTTCTTGGGCAGCATGTCGAAGGTGCCGTCCTCCTGCATCTTCTTCAGCTGGGCCAGACGGTCCACACGGGTCCGCATGGTCTTGAAGTTGGTCATCATACCGCCCAGCCACCGGGCGTTGACATAGAACATATTGGCACGCAGAGCCTCCTCGCGGATGGCCTCCTGGGCCTGCTTCTTGGTGCCCACGAACAGCAGAGACTGGCCGTTCTCAGCGAGGCCGCGGACGAAGGCGTAGGCCTCCTCCAGCTTCTTCACAGTCTTCTGCAGATCAATGATATAGATGCCGTTGCGCTCCGTATAGATATAGGGAGCCATCTTGGGGTTCCAGCGGCGGGTCTGGTGACCGAAGTGGACACCGGCTTCCAGCAGCTGCTTCATGGATACAACATTTGCCATTGTTTGCGTTCCTCCAAAAATTTAGTTTCTTACCTCCAGCCCCTTCTTCTCCCCGGCCAACCCCTGGGGGCACCGACCGAAAATCCAAGGCTGTGCGTAATGCTGAAATATAATATCACACTGTTTCCAAAATTGCAAGATAAATCTCGGGATTTTTCCAGAATTTCGGGGAGAATGAGAAAAATTTTTCAGAAACAGGGCAGAAAAACACCCCGGACAGGGCTATGGCCGGCTGTCCGGGGCGGAGAGGGAAGCGATTACTGGTGGATGCGGGTACCGGTTTTGCCGGCGATGCCGTCCCTGGCCTTCTCCAGCAGGGTGATGAGGGCGGTGCGGCCGGGTTTGCTTTCGGCAAACTTCACGGCGGCCTCCACCTTGGGCAGCATGGAGCCGGGAGCGAACTGGCCCTCCGCGGCGTACTTCCGGGCCTCGGCGGGGGTCAGGTCGGAGAGCCACTGCTCATTCTCCTTGCGGAAGTTGATGGCGACCTTCTCCACGGCGGTGAGGATGATGAGCATGTCGGCGTCCAGCTGCTCGGCCAGAAGCTCGGAGCAGAAGTCCTTGTCGATCACAGCGGCGGCGCCCTTCAGATGGTTCTTCTCCGTGCGGTAGACGGGGATGCCGCCGCCGCCGCAGCAGATGATCAGGTGGCCGTCCTCGGTGAGGGCACGGATGGCGCCGGCCTCAATGATGTGCTTGGGCAGGGGGGAGGCCACATAGCGGCGCCAGCCCCGGCCGGCGTCCTCCTTCACCAGATAGCCGGTCTTGGCGGAGTAATCCTTGGCCTCCTCCTCAGACATGAACTTGCCGATGGGCTTGGAGGGATTTTCAAAGGCGGGGTCCTTGGGGTCCACCTCCACCTGGGTGACGATGGTGCAGACAGGGATATTGGTGATGCCCCGGTTCAAAAGCTCCTCCCGGAAGGCGTTTTGCAGGTCATAGCCGATATAGGCCTGGCTCATGGCGCCGCAGACGGACAGGGGAGTGAAGCCCTGGTTGGGGTCCACCTTCTGGAGGGCGGACATGGCGTTGTTGATGATACCCACCTGGGGGCCGTTGCCGTGGGCCACGATCACCTGATTGCCGTCCTCAATGAGGTCCACGATGGCCCGGGCGGTGATCTTCACCGCGGCGGCCTGCTCCGGCAGAGTGTTGCCCAAAGCGTTTCCGCCTAAGGCGATAACAATGCGCTTACTCATAATCAATCTTCTCCTTCATCTGTTGGAAAATGGGAGAACAGCGAAAGTGTACCGCAAGGCAGCGGCTCGCCGTTTCCCTGCCCTTGATAGAAAAGGAGTACCGCCGGTACTCCTTTTCCGTTTCTTATCCTATCTTCCCCGCACCGGCCCATCCCATTCATTTTTGTCAGGACATGTGCCTGACAAAAATACATTGATTTGCGCGCCGGGGGCGCGCGCACCAGTGACCGATGTCACTGGTGGTGGGGGATTCTCAAGGGGGAGCCCGCTCCCCCTTGATTTCTTAAAGGACATGTGCCTGACAAAAATACATTGATTTGCGCGCCGGGGGCGCGCGCACCAGTGACCGATGTCACTGGTGGTG
>CALXDD010000066.1 GCA_944386985.1 uncultured Oscillospiraceae bacterium | reverse complement strand
GTGGGCACCACCTCGATCTCGCCGGTGGGCAGGTTGGGGTTCTTGCTGCTGCGCTCCCGGACGGTGCCGGTGACCTGGAGGGTGGACTCCTTATTGAGGCCCTTGATAATGGCCATCATCTCCTCGGTCTCCACCACGATCTGGGTGGTGCCGTAGAAGTCGCGGAGGACCACAAAGGCGAAGTTCTGGCCGACCTCACGGACGTTCTCCATAAAGCCCTCCAGAGTGACGGTCTGGCCGACATGCTCCAGACGGAGCTCCCCACAGGTGTGGGTACGGGACTGTTTCATAGCTCTGTTTCCTTTCAAAACAATAATATTTTGTATTATTTTTAGAAAATATTACAAAAAGCAATCAACTTTCCGGGGAAATGGGGACTCAGTCCAGAATGACAGCGCCCTGGTTTTTCTCCTTGAGGCCCTCCTGAATGCGCTGGAGGGTGTCCTCAAAGCTGAGCTTGGTCTGCTCGCCGGTGACCATATCCTTGCAGGCCACCAGGTTCTGGGAGATCTCGTCCTCCCCTAAGAACACCACATAGGGCACGCCGATCTTGTCGGCGTAGTTCATCTTGGCCTTGAATTTCTTCTGCTCGCCGTAAAGCTGGGTGCGGACCCCGGCGGCGCGGAGGCGGGTGGCCAGGGCCACGGCGGGGGTCAGGTCCTCGGTCATGGGGAGGATCAGCACATCGGCGGGGGCGGTGTTCATCTGGTCGTTGAGCATTTTCTGCTCATTGAGGACGTAGAACAGGCGGGTGAGGCCGATGGAGATGCCCACGCCGGGAAGCTGCTTGTCGGTATAGTATTCCGCTAAGTTGTCATACCGGCCGCCGGAGCAGACGGAGCCGATCTCCGGGTGGTTGAGCATGGTGGTCTCGTAGACGGTGCCGGTGTAGTAGTCGAGGCCCCGGGCAATGGTCAGGTCCACGGCGAAGTGGTCCTGAGGCACGCCGAAGGCGGCGAGGTACTTCACCACGGTGCCCAGCTCGTCCAGACCCTGGTCGAAGGTCTCGCACTTGCCCCGGTACTGCTCTAAGGCGGAGAGAACGGCGGTGTTGTCGCCGGTGATGGCGATGAAGCGGAGGATCTCGCCGGCGTTCTCTTCGCTGACGCCGATCTCCTCACTGACGAGGAGGTCCTTCACCTTCTCCGGGCCGATCTTGTCCAGCTTGTCCACGGTGCGCATGATGTCCCCGGCCTTTTCGCTGAGACCCAGCATCTCGTAGAAGCCGTTGAGGATTTTGCGGTTGTTGACCCGGATACAGAAGTGCTTCAGCCCCAGGCGGGAGAAGGTCTGGTAGATAATGGCGGGGATCTCCGCCTCGTTGGAGATGTCTAACTTGCCGTCGCCGATGATGTCGATGTCGGCCTGATAGAACTCCCGGAACCGGCCCCGCTGGGCCCGCTCGCCCCGGTAGACCTTGCCGATCTGGTAGCGGCGGAAGGGGAAGGCCAGCTCGCCGTAGTGGAGGGCCACATACTTGGCCAGAGGGACGGTGAGGTCAAAGCGGAGGGAGAGGTCGCTGTCGCCCTTCTGGAAGCGGTAGATCTGCTTTTCGGTCTCGCCGCCGCCTTTGGCCAGCAGCACTTCGCTGGCCTCAATGAGGGGGGTGTCCAGAGGGGTGAAGCCGTAGAGGGAATAGGTCTCCCGAAGGATGGCCATGATGTGCTCCATCTGCTGCTGGGGAGCAGGGAGGAGCTCCATGAACCCCGACAGGGTTCTGGGCTGAATCTTGCTCATAGGGGGTGTCCTTTCTTCTTTTCTCTTCTATTTTTATTTTATTTTCTGATGAGAGGATTTGGTTTTGCCGGTGGCGGTGTGTTTCGGCTGACGGTCGCTTTTTCCTTTTGTCCCGGCCGATGGTATTACGACACCTTGTTATGCCTCCGGCGGGTGACTTTTCTCGCCAAAGAAAAGTCACCAAAAGTTGGCTTAGAACCAATGGTTCTAAGGACTCCTTTGTTTATTACCAAGACCGGATAGTCAGAGATGCTTTTGTTTGTGGGTTGGTACGAGTGACGCCGGTTGACGTGTCATGGTACGCCTACTACCGCGCTTTAAGCGCGCTGGCCTGGTGGGTAGACGCTGGTGTTTTCGTCTACCGCCTCCACGGTTGGAAGGTTTCAGCAGGGTGGGCGGCTTTCCGTTTAGTTTTCCACAAAAATATTGGTTTTGTGGATATTGGAAACGAATTTTTTGCTTGGAAGTGGGATTTCAACAAGAAAATGGCGTGAATGTGGAAAACAGACGGTCTCTGACAAATGGAGTCCCTCATCCGCCCCCTTCGGGGGCACCTTCCCCCGAGGGGAAGGCTTAGATGGGTGCAATGGCAGAAGCCCCAACAACCACCAGGGGAGCGCGCTTAAAGCGCGGAAACAGGGGAACTGTCACCCCCTTGCAGTGTCAGCCGCACAAGGTAACGACAAAAACGGAACAGGACTTCCCATAATAGGATCAAAGGGAGTCCTTAGAACCGTAGGTTCTAAGCTGATTTTTGCCTACTTTTGTTCAGCGACAAAAGTAGGCCGCCGGAGGCAGACCAGGTATCGAAATACCGTCGGCCACCGACAAAAAAAGTAAAGACTCCCGTCAGCAGACCTAAAAACACCGCTCGCGCCAAAGGAAACTCTCCCAAAAAGGGGAGGGGAAGGAGAATTCCCATAAGAAAACATGCTCCCATCCCGCCGAAAAAGCGGGACGAGAGCATGCAAGACACACGCTTCGTGGTGCCACCCACATTCAGCCCGCCCGTGCTGACGGGCAGACCCTTTTTGCCCCCTCTTCCCACCGCGGCGGGGGATCGCCGCAGACGTTGCCGCCCCGCGCTCCCGGACTGTCTTCCTCCCGCTCCTGCCTGCGCCGCTTCCAGCCATGGCGGCACTCTCTGTGTGGCGGCGGCGGGGTACTCCTGCCCGATCTCTGCGCCGGTTTCCGAACTATTTTATGCGTTTTTTCGCCGCTTGTCAATCCCCGGGACCTTACCGCAGCAGCTTGCTCTTGGGATTGACGATATTTCTCCAATCCAAATCGCCCCGGTCCAGGCCCAGCACCAGCATCTCCGCTGTGGCTACGTTGGTGGCATAGGGCACGTTGTTCTCGTCGCACAGCCGGGAAATATACAAAAGGTCCTTGTCCATGGAGGGGTCCTTGGGGTCTACAAAGAATAACACCATATCCATCTCATTATAGGCAATACGGGCGCCGATCTGTTGGCTGCCGCCGTGCTGACAGGACATAAAGAGATGTACATTCAGACCGGTTTCCGCCGCCACCAGCTTGCCGGTGGTGTTGGTCGCGCAGAGATTGTGACGGCTCAGAACACCGGCATACGCGGAGCAGAACTGCACCATCAGATCCTTCTTGTTGTCGTGGGACATGAGCGCAATATACATGTTGCGCCTCCTTTCATTAGCCTTGAACGTGGTTTTTCTCTCGTTTTTCTTCTCCTCATCTGGTCGCTGTGGTCATCGCAGCCGCATCAGCGGAACACGCTGGCCGGTGATGCGCGCGGCAATGTTGCGGTAGGCTGTGCCGGCGCACCGATTATATGAAAACACCAACGGGACGCCCCGTCCAAGCGCCAGGGGCAAATCCTCATCCTCCGGCACCACCCCCAAAAGAGGCAGCCCGGCAGCGTCGATGGCGTCGTCAATGGTCTGGTGGAGACTGCGCAGAAGCTTCTTCCTGCACCGGTTTACCACCAGGTGTACCCGCCCCCGGGGCAGGTGGTCCAGCTCCATTACCGTCCGCTGGGCGTCCCGGAGACTGGTGGGGTCCGTGGTGGACACCACAATGCACCGGTCGCAGTCGGCAATGGCCAATCGAAAGCCTGTCCCAAGGCCCGCGGCGGAGTCAATCAGACAGTAATCGAAGCGCTGGCGGATCTGGCGGAGCATGGCTTGAAATTCCTCCGGCTCCACCGGGTCGTAAAGCGTGGTGGGCGCCGTTAAAAGCCACAGATTTTTCTGGATGGGATGGGGTACCGCAGCCTCCTCCAAACTGCAGATCCCATGGGCCACATCCGCAAAATCCAGCACCGCGCAGTCGCTCATGCCAAGAGCGATATCCAAATTCCGAAGGCCCACGTCGCAGTCCATACAAAGCACCTTGTTTCCAAGAGCCGCCAGACACAGGCCCACATGGGAGACAAAAGAGGTTTTTCCCGTGCCGCCCTTTCCGGACACCACGGCAATCACCTGTCCCATTTTGCCGCCCCCTTTCTGCTGAGAATCCATTCCCCCTACAGCGGCTGCTTCTTGATCTGGGCAAACCGGCGGGGATACTTGGCCGGGGTGGGGGAGAGCTTCCGGATCACCACCAGCCGGTGAACCACATCGGTGGTGGGGATGGTGTAGTCCACCACCCGCTCCGTTTTCCCCCCCAGGAGCTTGATGGCGTTTTTGGCCTCCGCCAGCTCCTCCTCGCAGTCGGTGGACTTCATGGCAAGAAATACCCCGCCCACCTTTACAAGGGGGAGACACAGCTCCGCAAGGAGCCGCAGGTTGGCCACTGCCCGGCTCACCGCGGCGTCATACCGCTCCCGGTGACCGGCGGCAAACTCCTCCGCCCGGCCGTGGACACAGGCCACGTCCGTAAGGGAGAGGGCCTCGCAGACCTCCCGAAGGAAGTCCACCCGCTTATTGAGACTGTCCAGCAGGGTGAGGCGGACGTCCGGGTGGGCGATCTTCAAAGGCACCCCGGGAAATCCCGCCCCGGTGCCCACGTCGATGACGTCCTTCCCGGAGAGGTCCGCCCCCTGCCAAACGGCCAAGCTGTCCAAAAAATGGAGGGTGGCCACCTGGTCCGGGTCGGTGATGGCCGTCAGGTTCATCACCTGGTTCTTCTCCAGCAGCAGCCGGGAAAACTGCTTCAGCGCCGGGATGCAGGAGACCTCCGCCCCCACCTGGGGCAGACCCTCCGTCAAAATGGCGGCCGTCACAGCTTCCGCTCCTTCAGCAGATCCCGGATCTCCGTGAGGAGAAGCTCTTCATTGCTGGGCTTGGGAGGCGCCTTAGGGGCCTCCTCCTTTCTGTGGAAGCGGTTGATGGCCTTCACCATGCAGAACACAATGAAGCTCATGACCAAAAAGTTCAAAACCGCCTGAATGAAATTGCCGTAGGTGATCACCGCGCCGCCCACCGTGACGGACAGGTCGGACATGGTGATCTGGCTGGTGAAAATGCCTAAAACGGGCATGACGATATCATTGACCAGGGAGGTGGTGATGGCGCTGAAGGCGCTGCCGATGATGACGCCTACCGCCAGATCGATCACATTCCCCCGGCTGACGAAGGCACGAAACTCCTTCATAAACGATTTCATATTGTATAAATTCCCTTCGATATTCCAGAGAGTTTTCTTGATTTCCGCTACAGCACCGAATTGGGGAGATGGACCTGGGGCTGACTGTTCCCGTCTTCGTCCCCGGCGGGCGCGCGGACGGGAGTGAATTTCACGCGGAGGGAGGGCCGGGCAATGCGGCTGAGCATGGCGGCCATCTCCTTGCGGGTCAGGGGCTTGTCCCCATCAAAGGTGCCGAATTTATCCATTCCGGTGAGAATGCCCGCGTTATAGAACCGCAGCACCTCCTCGTCGTCGGTGTCCGGCAGGGAGGAGATGGAATTGATGGCGGGCAGGGCCTCGCTGGGCACCACCTCCGAGAGGCAGGCGAAGAGGTCCTGGCGGGTGGCGGTGACGCCCTGCATGTTGGCGGGCTTGCCGTTCATGGCCGCCCCCGTGGCCTGAGACAGGTGGGGGCTGAAGGGCATCTCCCGGCAGAGAATCAAAAAGAGGTAGGCGTCCCCCCACCAATAGTTTTGGATGGTGGAGAGGGAGGGGTCCTTATAGAGGCCGGTGACGGCCACATGGGTGCCCCACAGATCGCCGCCCCAGTGGTGGCTGGGAACCGTGAACTGGATCTCGCCCACAGTCTCCCCCTTGTCGTTTTTCTTTAAGGAGCAGGTGCCGGTGTACTGCTGGGGCTGGCCGGGAATTCCGGAGAACCCGGCGTGGATGGTGACGGTCTGTCCCACAAGCTCCTCGATCGTGTCCGCCGGCAGGCGGACCACGGCGGTGTCTTCTCCCTTGAGGCTGGGGGTCACCAGCACCTCCGTCACATCTCCCAGCCGGGCGATGGTCTTTCCGTCGTCGGTGCGGATCTGGAGAAAGCTGCCCAGATCCTCCGGCAGGGAGGGAATGGTGCCGTCGCCTCCGCAGAAGAGGGACTTGAGGCGGGCGCACACCGCCAGTACCTCCGGCATGGTGACCAGAGCGTCGGGGTCAAAGGTATCGGCGGACTTGCCGTCCATGAGACCGGTCTCGTAGCAGAGGGCCACGTTCCCGGCGTACCAGATGCCGCTTTTCACATCGGAAAAGCCGGAGTAGGTCCGCCGGACCGGAAACAGCTGCTGCACATTCACAGCAGACACCGCGGTGCCGCACAGCAGCAGCACCGCCAGACACAGGGCGGCCAGACGATGTTTCATAGCCTGTCTCCTCTTTGTTACCGCTTGGGCACCAGCAGCTCCTTGCCGCCCATGTAGGGCCGCAGAGCCGCCGGCACCTTCACGCTGCCGTCGGCCTGGAGGTTGTTCTCCAGGAAGGCGATGAGCATCCGGGGCGGCGCCACCACGGTGTTGTTGAGGGTGTGGGGCAGGTAGGTCTTTCCATTTTCCCCTTTCACCCGGATTTTCAGACGGCGGGCCTGGGCGTCGCCTAAGTTGGAGCAGGAGCAGACCTCAAAATATTTCTGCTGCCGGGGGCTCCAGGCTTCGATGTCGCAGCTTTTCACCTTCAGATCCGCCAAATCGCCGGAGCAGCACTCCAGCTGCCGCACGGGGATATCCATGCTGCGAAACAGCTCCACGCTGTACCGCCACATCTGCTCGTACCACTTCATGGAGTCCTCGGGCTTGCAGACCACGATCATCTCCTGCTTTTCAAACTGGTGGATGCGGTAGATGCCCCGCTCCTCGATGCCGTGGGC
>CALXDD010000065.1 GCA_944386985.1 uncultured Oscillospiraceae bacterium | reverse complement strand
TGTGCCGCTTGCCCCCGCTCCTGCCGGACAGCCGCCATAATTTAGTTGTTCACTGTCTTATGGACTACCGGCTAACGGTGGGGGTTTTTCGTATCCAAATGTGAAAAATCATTTTCTGCATTATTTTTTTGCCATCTGTCAAAAAATGGAGGAAAAGGAGAATTTTGAGAATCGTTCATAGTTTGTTTACAGCCAGTACATGATTTCTTCGTAAATCTTTAGTATCCTATCATCAAGCAAAGGGTATAAAAACCCGATGCGATTTCTCCCTCCTAAAACACACACAACACACAGCAAAAACCCCTCACCGACAGGTGAGGGGTTTTTGTTTGTTCGGATGCCGCGGCTATTGCTGAATAGGAATTTCAATGACCTCCGCCTGGGCCAGAGGCTTCTCATAGCCGTGGAGCTGAATGTCGTAGTAAGCCGCCGGCTCAAACGCCTCGTGGATGATGAAGACCCAGGAGCCATAGGAGAAATTTCCATCCTTCCCCCAGGCATTATTCACAGATACGGAAGAATAGGAGAGGGGCTCTCCTTCAGCCTCGCCCGGGGCGTCCTTTGCCGCCAGAATGGTACACAGCTGCGGGATATAGGGCAGATCCCCGGCCTCATAGGACAGCACAAGTCTGGTGGCCCCCAACTCCTCCACATATTGGACCTCCGCCTCCTGGGAAAAGGAGCCCTCAATTTCAAGGGGCTGGGTCAGCACAGGTTCAGCGGGGTGTTCCGGGGCCGGCTGGGCTGTCGGGACGTAGCCGGACGAGAGAACATAGGGGAGCAGTAAAATGAGAGGGAGCAGCACGGATCTGACTTTGCATTTCATAAGCAAATACCTCCTTCATAGCAGGGGAGAGAACACGGAACGAATGGTTCCTGGCTTACATGCGCGGCAGATGGCTCACCTCTATTATACAAAAAAGCAGAGAAAAAAGAAAAATAGCGCAGTTTCTGAAATAAAATCAAAAAATTGTGCAGAATCTACAACTTTTTCCCTTTTTCCGGTACTTACTTCCCTTGAGCGGCGAAGAAGTCCTCAATTGCCTCCCGGGTGCAGGCGGCGCTGCCCTGAATGAAGTCCGGCTTGCCGCCGCCCCGGCCGCTGAGGGCCGCGTTCAGCTCCTTGGCAAGGGGACGGAGGTCTCCGGTCTGGCCGCCCACGGCGTATTTCCAGCCGCCGTCGGCTCCGGCAAAGACGGCGCACCGTCCGCCGCAGACAGCCCCCACCGCGCCGCAGAGCTTCCGCAGGGACTCGGGGGACATGTCCTCCTCGAAGAGGAGTACGTCGCCCCTGCCGGCAAGGGACTCCGCCTTCTGCTGGAAAACGGCGTCCTCCAAGGCGCTGAGGCGGCCCCGGATGGCGTACAGCTCCTTCTGGGTCCGCTCCACGGCGGCGGCGGTGTCCATGACCTTGGCGGAGAGCAGCTGGCTCACCTTGTGGTTTTGCTCCAGCACGGCGGAGCAGTAGTCCAAGGCCCGCTTGCCGCAGACCATTTCGATCCGCACGCCCTCACGGAATTTCTGGCAGCTGAGGAGCTTCACCAGCCCCACCTGACCGCTCCGGGCCACATGGGTGCCGCAGCAGGCGCAGCAGTCCGCCCCGGGGAAGGAGACCAGCCGCACCTCGCCGGGGATGAATTTCTTGCTGCGGTACTCCGCCTGCTCCAGGGCCTCGCCGCTTAAGAAGCGGATATGGATGGGGTGGTCCTCCCAGATGTACTGATTGACGGCGGCCTCGATGGAGGGGAGGTCCTGGGGCGGAATCCCAGCGTTGAAGTCGATGGTCACCAGGTCCTTGCCCATGTGAAAGCCCACGTTGTCGCAGTGGTAGCGCGCGCAGATGGCGCCGCTGGTGATATGCTCGCCGCTGTGCTGCTGCATATGGTCGAAGCGGCGGTCCCACTGGATGGAGCCCTCCACGGTCTCCCCCACGGGGAGGGGGCGGTCGCAGGTATGGACGATGACGCCGTCCTTCTCCCGCACGTCGGTGACGTTGGCGCCGCCCAGGGCGCCGGTGTCGCAGGGCTGGCCGCCCCCCTCAGGGTAGAAAGCGGTACGATCCAGCGTCACGGCGAAGCCGGTTTTGCTCTCCTCGCAGGAGAGCACCGCTGCGGTGAAGTTTTTCAGAAAGGGATCTGCGTAGTAGAGTTTTTCTGTCATAAAATGGTGACCTCTCTTTTTTTGTCCGCTCATGCGCCGGGACGGGCTTATTTTTTTGTCCCGCTGACGAGGGCGGTTTTTTTCTGTCGGTACCCGACGGTGTTTCGAATGGTGTTATGCCTCCGGCGGCCTACTTTTGTCGCTGAACAAAAGTAGGCAAAAATCAGCTTAGAACCAATGGTTCTAAGGACTCCTTTGTTTCCTATTATGGGGAGTCTTGTTCCGTTTGTGTCGTGAGATTGTTCGGCTGACGGATGCAAGGGGGTGACAGTTCCCCTGTTTCCGCGCTTCGGCGCGCTCCCCTGGTGGTTGTTATAGCCTCTGCAATTACACCAAGCCCAAGCCTTCCCCTGGGGGAGAAGGAGAAAAATTGTCAGCAGCAATGGACTGCCGGACTGCGGTCTCCTCGCGGCATAGCCGCTGTGGCCTACGCTAAAAACATGCCACTGGCATGTTTTTTTAACGCTGCAGGGTGGCACGGCGAAGCCGTGACGGATGAGGGGAACGCCACCGAAAAACTCCAGACCAACTCGGAGGGAAAATCAAAAGCTGATTTTTGACAGAAAACAGCCTCCGAATCAATTTGTTGAATTCTGATACCGTTCCCCTCATCCGCCCCCTTCGGGGGCACCTTCCCCCAGGGGAAGGCTTTGGGCCATCGTCTACCCACCAGGGCAGCGCGCTGAAGCGCGGTATTAGTCCGTACCGGACACGTCAACGGAGCGTCGGAGGCAACAGGGCCAAAATAGTCAGAGGGGACTATCGTTCCACGTCAGGACAAGGGAGTTCTTAGAACCGTTGGTTCTAAGCTGATTTTTGCCTACTTTTGTTCAGCGACAAAAGTAGGCCGCCGGAGGCAAACAGACAAACAGAATTGCAATTGAGAAATAACTTATGATTCCATGCTTTTTGGATATGGATTTCTTACATCTGTTAGACCAAGCAGATAATCTGTACTTGTTTCATAAAATTTAGCAAGTTCAATTAAAATTGCAGTAGGAATATCCCTTTGGCCCAGTTCATAGTTGCTATATACTTGTTGAGAGCAATTAAGATGTTTTGCAATGGATTTTTGAGATAAATCCAAATCTTCTCGCAAATATCGGATTCTTGCATACATGGTGATCACCTCACCAGTATTATACCTACTGCGAAATGCGGTATTGTATTTTACCGCAAATTGCAGTAAAATGAAAATGAGGTGAGGAGAATGAAAAACGATAAGAGAATTTCTGTGTCGTTGACAGAGGAGGAGTATGAGAAGCTATATATTCTTGCTATGGAATCGGGGCGTCCCACAGCCGCCTACGCCCGCCAGATCCTGCGGTGGTATCTCCGCGGCCACGGCTCCTTTCTGGAGCCATCCCAATTTTTCCGCTGGGCAATGGAGCAGGCGGGGGAGGAGCGCCTCCTCCCCTTAACTCCTCAGCAGCCCTAAATCATATTTCCAGCCCAGCACGCGGGTGACGGCGGCGTCGATCACCGCCTCGTCGATCTCGCCGGACTCCACCGCCGCAATCACCAGAGGGATCTGCTCTGTAAAATCTGTAGTGACGATCATATCATTGCCCGCCTGTACGGCGAGGACTGCCACAGATCCATCCTCCGCATAGGCTTTCACCGCGTCCATGGCCAGATCATCTGTAAGAATAACCCCTTCAAAGCCAAGCTCCTCCCGGAGAATCCGGTGGACCTCCGGCGACAGGGAGGCGGGCAGATCCTTGTCCATGCAGCTGACAATGTTGTGGCTCACCAGTACGCTGCCGGCGCCGGCCTCGATGCCCGCCGAAAAGGGCAGAAAGTCTCTGGAGGTGAAGGTCTCATAGGACCGCTCGTCCACGGCGATGCCCGTGTGGGTATCCACATTGTTTCCATAGCCGGGGAAATGCTTGAGCACCGAGCCGATGCCCACGCCGTTCATGGCGGTGACCACCGTCTTCACATACTCTGCCGTGGCCTGAGCGTCCTGGCCGAAGGCCCGGTCATACATAAAATCGTCCGGATCGGTGGACACATCCGCCACCGGGGCGTAGTTCACATTGATGCCGTAGCCGAGAAGGGTGGTGTTCTTGGTGACGGCGTCCTCCTCAATGGCGTCCATGCCGCCGTTGGCATAGAGAGCCTGGGGGGAGAGGCACTTGTGGGGGAAGAGGTTGGGGTTGCTGCTGACCCGCACCACCGTGCCGCCCTCCTCGTCCACGCCGATGAGCATGGGTACCTCCGCTGCCGCCTGATAGGAGGCGATGGTGCCGGTGACCTCCTGGGCGGTCTTGTCCTTGAAGTCCCGGGCGAAAAGAATGTAGCCGCCTAAATGGTACTGGGACACATAGTTGGCCGCCATGCCGGTGGGACAGCGGACAAAGAACATCTGGCCCACCTTCTCCTCCAGGGACATATTGCTTAAAATGTTGCGGACAGTGCGCTCCTTTTGGGGCAGCTCCGTCTCATGAACAGGTTCCTCATCCTGAGGAGGCTGGGTCCCCTCCTCTTCCGTACTGCTCTCCGTGCCAAGTACATCGTCAATGGGCAGAATGTCCCGCAGCATGGGATTTTTCAGCAGCACAGCGCAGCCGCTGATTAAAAGGAGAACTACCACAACAGCAAAAATTCGTTTCATGGCGCACCTCGTTTTCTTTGTCCCTTTGGCCGGGACGGGCCTGTTTTTTGTCTTCTGACGGGGCCTTGTCTTTTTGTCGGTACCCGACGGTGTACTGATAGGTGTTATGCCTCCGGCGGCCCACTTTTCTCGCGGAAGAAAAGTGGGCATCTCCGCGCCAAGAGCCTCGCTGCGCTCGGTTGCGCTCCGAAACACCTCGCTGCGGCTCGGCGAAAGTCCGCTTAGAACCAATGGTTCTAAGGACTCCTTTATTCCCTATTATGGGAAGTCTTGTTCCGTTTGTATCGGTAGATTGTGCGGCTGACCCTGCAAGGGGGTGACAGTTCCCCTGTTTCCGCGCTTCAGCGCGCTCCCTTGGTGGTTGTTACAGCCTCTGTAATTACACCACGCCCAACACAAGCCTTCCCCTGGGGGAAAGAGGCGAAGCGCCGCCAGTGGCGGAAGAAGCGAGCCTCTTTCGAGGATGCGGCACGATTGGCGGGCACGAATAGTGCCCGGGAATCGTTTTGCCGCGACGGTGGTCAGGTGCCTCCAAAGGAGGCGGATGAGGGGAACGCTACCCAAAAGCTCCAGACCAACTCGGAGGAAAATCAAAAACTAATTTTAACTTTTGACTGAATGTTGCCTCCGAATAAATGATGTGGGTTCCGATATCCTTCCCCTCATCCGTCCCAGTGTGCGCACTGGGCCACCTTCCCCCAGGGGAAGGCTTTTAAATGCGGCTTTTAGACGAAACAGCTATCGTCAACCCACCAATGGAGCGCGCTTAAAGCGCGGTAGTAGTCCGTACCGGACACGTCCACGGAGCGTCGGAGGCAACAGGAGTAACAATCGTCAGGGGGGACTATCGTTCCACGTCAGGACAAGGGAGTTCTTAGAACCGTAGGTTTTAAGTCAACTTTTCACCGAGCCGCAGCGAGGCGTTTCGGAGCGCAACCGAGCGCAGCGAGGCTCTTAGCTCGGAGATGCCTACTTTTCTTTGACGGGAAAAGTAGGCCGCCGGAGGCAAACAGATGGGCAAGTCTGCAAATGCCACGCCAAAACGGACAGACCAAACAAAATCCTTCTATAGGAATTTGTCAATGATAAGGGTATCATACCATACTTGGCAAAAAAAGTACAGAAACAAGGCAGCACCCAAAAGGAAAGACGGACAGAGAAAGCTCTGTCCGTCTTTTTTCATAAGAAGGAAAGACTTCCTTACTTAGCAGTCTCTTCCTCTTCCTTGGCGGTAATTGCGATATGCAGCTCATCCAGCTGCTTCTGCCCGCCCCACGGAATGTCCCATTCCGTGGGGGCCCCCGTTTTGATTTGACTTGCGCGGCGGAAATGAATTCCGCCTTGCGCCGAGGTTTTGCCGAAGGCAAAACGCTCGAACGGCGCAAGCGCCGCCCCGCCGTGCGGGGCCCCCGTGGAGCAGAAGCAGAAGAAAGACTTCCTTACTCGGCAGTCTCTTCCTCTTCTTTAGCAGTAATTGCAATGTGCAATTCATCCAGCTGCTTCTGCTCCACGAAGGAGGGAGCGCCCATCATCAGATCCTGGGCGTTCTTGTTCATGGGGAAGGGTATGATCTCCCGGATGCTGTCCTCGCCGGCCAGCAGCATCACCATCCGGTCCACGCCCGGGGCAATGCCCGCGTGGGGAGGCGCACCGTAGCAGAAGGCGTTGTACATGGCGGGGAACTTGCTCTTCACCGCGTCCTCACCCAGCCGCACCAGCTGGAAGGCCTTGATCATGATCTCAGGATCGTGGTTCCGCACCGCGCCGGAGCTCAGCTCCACGCCGTTGCACACCAGATCGTACTGGAAGGCGGTAATGGTGAGAGGATCGATCTCCCCGCTGAGAGCCTTGTCTAAAATCTCCGCGCCGCCGTTGGGCATGGAGAAGGGGTTGTGGCAGAACTCCAGTTCGCCGCTCTCCTCGCCGATTTCGTACATGGGGAAGTCCACGATCCAGCAAAACTCGTAGCGCTCCTTGTCCATGTGGCCCGGGCACAGAGCGCCCAGCTTGGTGCGCAGCACACCGGCGGTCTTCTGGGCGGTCCCCAGCTTCCCGGCGGTGAAGCCCACAAAGCTGCCCGGCTGCAGATTCAAAGCGGCCTTCACTTCCTCTGCCTTCTCGCTGAGGAACTTGGCGATGCCGCCGGTAAGCTGGCCCTGCTCGTCGGTGCGGACCCAGTAGGCCTTCTCGCCCGCCTGGACCTCCACGTCGGCGCACAGCTTGTCGATCTGCTTGCGGGTGGCGGAGAAATCGCTGACCACCACGGCCTTCACTACGTTGCCCTCAAAGGGACCAAAGCCGCAGGAGCCCACCAGCTCCGTCACATCCTGAACGGTGAGGTCGATGCGGAGGTCCGGCTTGTCGGAGCCGTACTTCTCCATAGCCTCGGTGAAGGGGATACGCTTGAAGGGGGCGGAGGAGGCCACGTTGTAGGTGCCGAACTTGGCAAAGATGGGGGGCAGCACCTCCTCCAGCACGGCGAACACGTCGTCCTGGGTGGCAAAGCTCATCTCCATATCCAGCTGATAGAACTCGCCGGGGGAGCGGTCGCCGCGGGCGTCCTCGTCACGGAAGCAGGGGGCGATCTGGAAATATTTGTCAAAGCCTGCGGTCATCAGCAGCTGCTTGAACTGCTGGGGGGCCTGGGGCAGAGCGTAGAACTTGCCGGGGTGCTTCCGGGCGGGCACCAGATAGTCGCGGGCGCCCTCGGGGGAGGAGGCGGTCAGAATGGGGGTGGTGATCTCCAAAAATCCCTGCTCGGTCATGGCGGCGCGGAGGGCGGCCACCACCTGGCAGCGGAGGATGATGTTGTTCTTCACCTCGGGATTACGCAGGTCCAGATAGCGGTATTTGAGACGCTGGGTCTCGTCGGCCTGACGGCTGCGGTTGATCTGGAAGGGCAGCTCGTTGTAGCGGCAGCGGCCCAGCACGGTGATGGCGGTGGGCACCACCTCGATCTCGCCGGTGGGCAGGTTGGGGTTCTTGCTGCTGCGCTCCCGGACGGTGCCGGTGACCTG
>CALXDD010000064.1 GCA_944386985.1 uncultured Oscillospiraceae bacterium | reverse complement strand
AAGATATGAGAGGAGTACGACTATGCCTAAGCTGAAGTCCCACAGTGGAGCAAAGAAGAGATTCAACCTGACCAAGAGCGGTAAGGTTAAGCGTGCCAAGGCCTTCAAGAGCCACATCCTGACCAAGAAGGATACCAAGCGTACCCGTCGTCTGCGGGCCGGTGGTTATGCCGACGTGACCAACGAGGCGACCATCCGCAAGATGATCCCCTACAAATAATCGAACGATACGCTTTAGAATAGGAGGCTTTTGAGATATGGCAAGAATTAAGGGCGCGATGATGACCCGTAAGAGAAGAAATAAAGTGCTGAAGATGGCCAAGGGCTATTGGGGCAGCAAGTCCAAGCACTTTAAGATGGCGAACCAGCAGGTGATGAAGTCCCTAACCTATGCGTATGTGGGCCGTCGCCTGAAGAAGCGTGATTTCCGTCAGCTGTGGATCACCCGCATCAGCGCCGCTGTGAAGATGCAGGGTATGAACTACTCCACCTTTATGCACGGCCTGAAGACCGCCGGCGTGGAGATCAACCGGAAGATGCTGGCTGAGCTGGCCGTGAACAACGAGGCCGCTTTCGCCCAGCTGGTGGAGATGGCTAAGAAGGCCAACGCCTGAATCCTATAAAAAAGCCGCCGTGGGAATGTTCCCACGGCGGCCTTTCTTTATATTGCCTTATTCTATGACAATGCCGTGCTCGGCGAATGCCTTCAGCAGCAGGTTCATGTCGCTGGGGATGGAGATAGGCTCCCCGCAGGCCTTGATGGCGTTGGCAACATCCTTCAGACCGTTGCCGGTGACCACACTGACGACAGTGGCGTCCTTCTCGATCTTTCCCTCCTCGCACAGCTTCTTGAGGCCCGCCGCGCCGGTGACGCCGGCGGGCTCGCCGAAGACGCCGCAGGTCCGGCCCAGCAGCTTCTGAGCGGCCATGATCTCCTCGTCGGTGACGTTCACCGTGAGGCCGTTGGACTCCCGGATGGCCATGAGGGCCTTGTCTGCGTTCCGGGGCACGCCTACGGCGATGGAGTCCGCCAGGGTGTTCTCCTCCATGGGGTGCCAGGGCTCTCCCGTCTCAATGGCCCGGTTCAGAGGGCAGCAGCCCGCCGCCTGGGCGGAGATCAGCCGGGGCAGCTTGTCAATAAAGCCGATGGCGTACAGGTCCTTCAGACCTTTCCAGAGGCCCGCAATGGTGCAGCCGTCGCCCACAGAGATGGCCACATAGTCCGGGGCCTTCCAGTTGAGCTGCTCCATGATCTCCAGGGCCACCGTCTTCTTCCCTTCGGAGAGATAGGGGTTGATGGCGGCGTTGCGGTTGTACCAGCCCCACTTGTCGATGGCCTGCTTGCTCAGTTCAAAGGTCTCCTCGTAGCTGCCCTGAACGGAGATCACCGTGGCGCCGAAGGTCATCAGCTGGGCCACCTTGCCCTTGGGAGCCCGGGAGGGGACGAAGATGTAGGTCTTGAGTCCTGCCGCCGCGGCGTTGCCCGCCAGGGAGGAGGCGGCGTTGCCGGTGGAGGAGCAGGCGATCACCTTGGCCCCGGCCTCCCGGGCCTTGGCCACCGCCATGGCGCTGGCGCGATCCTTCAGGCTGGCGGTGGGGTTGATACCATCATCCTTCACATAGAGCTTGGCGATACCCAGCTCTCTGGCCAGCCGGTCTGTCTCGTAGAGGGGGCTCCAGCCCACCCGCAGGGGGGTGTCAGGGGTGTCCTCCTCCACCGGCAGCAGCTCCCGGTAACGCCACATGGAGTTGTTCTGGCGCTTTGCCAGCTTTTCCTTGGTCAGTACCGTCTTGATGTAGTCGTAGTCGTATACGATGTCCAAAATCCCCCCGCACTCACAGGTAGTGAGATCCGGGGCAGCGGCATACGTTTTGCCGCATTTGACACACTTACCGTATTTTACGTTTTTCATGGTCGCTCTTCTCCTTTTTTACGGCGCGGCATTCCGCGCCCTGCTAAGGGCAGTATACCAGACAGCGGAAAAAAAGTAAAGGAAAAGCCCCTTGCGCCAGAGACGGCGGTGTGGTAGTATGCCAGGGACAGAGTTTCTGCCGGTGCGCTTTGGCACAGCAGATTTTTTCAAAGGAGAATTCTATGAAACCATTCCCCGCCTGCGCTCCCCAGGAGCGCCGTGCTTACCGCTTTACCGGCCATGTTCAGGGTATCGGCTTTCGCCGCAGCCTCAGCCGGGCCGCCCAGCACCTGAAGCTCACCGGCTGGGTCCGCAATATGCCCGACGGCTCTGTGGAGGCGGAGGTCCAGGGCCCCGCAGCCGCATTGGACCGTCTTCCCGCCGCCCTGCGCATCGCCGGTCCCTGGATTCCCAAGCCCACAATCCACTGGACGGCACTGCCCCTGGTGCCGGGCGAGGAGTCCTTCCGTATCCGATACGATACCGGGCTGTAACCGGGACTTCCTATATAAATCGCATAAAAAATCCAAATATTTTCTTTCTTTCTGCTAATTTTTTCTCCAAGATCTCTATGCTATCATAAAAATGTAGGATTATTTTGGTTGCAGGAGGAGAAGCCATGGGAAAAAACTGCCCGTATTGCGGCAAGGAGATGGTGCTGGGTTATCTCCAGAGCCGGGACGGCCTTGCCTGGAACCAAAAGCCCGCTGCTATCGCGGCAATGGCCTACAATAAGCGCAACGCCCTGCGCCTGGCGCCTCCGGTGGGATTCTATTCCAACGGCGAAGCGGAGGCCTACCGCTGCAGCGGCTGCCGCATTCTTCTGCTCTCCTACACCGAGGAGTGACCGCTTCCTCGATCCTTTTGACGCGGAAAGACCGCACTGGCGACTCCAATCTCCAGCGCGGTCTTTTTCATTTATTGAGGAGCATGTGGGACTTATCGCCACCCCGCATACGCCTCGTATGCACCGATGCGCTTTGGCAACGGTGGTAATTTCTCCATCCCCCGGCGCCGCGAGAGCTGCCGGGCTTGTGCATGGGACGGTTTTTCCTCAAAGTGCCTGTTTCTCAGGCGCTGCGTCTGCCGCACATCATGAAGTTGGCGATAAGCATCGTATCGCTCGGGCAGTTGGTATACAGCTTCAGGCGGGGGATCTCCTCACCCTCCATCTGGCTGCTCCGCAGAAATTCCCGGACCTCCTGATTGTGCAGGTCCATCAAATGATCGCTGCTCACCATATAAACAGGCTCTTTGCAGCGGTCAACGGTGTCAAACAGGCCCTGCACATCCTCAAGATTCAGGATGGTGATGCCATACATTTTCTTGTCCATTGTAAGAACCTCCTTGTTTGGTTTACGCTGTCAGGATACCCGTTTTACCCCCTTGAAACAATAAGGAAAGAGACCTATAATATAAAAAAAGCGACTTGCGTGAAGGAGGGAAGCCCTATGTCCCTGCAAAAATGCGGTCTCAACCTCAACCGGGACAGGCGGGAGCTTCGTCCCCACGGCACCCCGGAATTTCCCTGTGCGGGATATCTTGCCTATCTCACCGCCCGGGCGGAGGACGAAATTGAATGGCACTGGCACGAGGAAATTGAGGTGCTCTATGTGGAGCGGGGGAGCATTCAGCTGACTACTCCGGGAAGCGCTCTGCTGCTGGAGTGCGGCGACGGAGCCATCATCAGCTCCAATGTGCTCCACTCTGCCCGCACAGAGTCCTACTGTGAGCTGCACTCCATTGTCTTCCGCAAGGAGATCCTGACCGGGGGGGACGACACTGTTTTTGCGCACCGGTATGTTCAGCCAATGCTGGATTGTCCTGTCCTCCGGTGCACCCGCTTGGTGACGGAGGCGGATCTGGATGTACTCAGCCATATGTACGCCGCCTTTCAGACCCTCCGCAACAGCGCAGTGGGATACGAGCTGATGGCCCGGTGCTACCTCTCCAGAATGTGGCTTCAGTTTTATCTGTCCCACACCGATGAGCTGGAACAGCAGCGGGAGCACACCTCTATCACAGGCGCTGACGGGGAGCGGATGCGGGTGATGCTGGACTTTATCCACCGCAATTACGCCGAGCATATCGACCTTGCCCAGGTATCCCAGGAGGCCAATATCGGCCCACGGGAGTGCCTGCGGTGCTTCCAGAGGACCATCGGCATCTCCCCGGTGCAGTATTTGCTGAAATATCGGGTCAGCGAGGCGGCTCATCTGCTGCGGACCACGCAGCTGTCTGTAGCGGAGATAGCGGCCCAGTGCGGCTTTGATTCCCCCAGCAATTTTTCTCAGACTTTTAAACGGTTTTACTCTGTTACGCCCAAAGCCTACCGGCAGAATCGGAAGGACATCCCTTCCCGCACGGGCACCCCATTTGAATAGTGCGCTTCACCGGCCTGCGTGTACTGGTGAGGCGCTTTTTTGGGACACTCCGTTGCCGGTCTGGTTTGGCCGACGCATTTCGACGCCTTGCCATGTCTCCGGCGGGTGACCCTTTGTGCGAAAAAATCTGCGCCGAAGGCAAAACAAGGCCGTAAAATACCGTCGGGCAGCGATAAAACGAACAGATCTTCCGCCAGAGGTCCAAAAGAGCGCCAGCCCTGGCCAAAGGGACAGACCACAAAAAGCCGCCTGGGGATACCTCCCCAGGCGGCTTTCTGAAATTATTGCAGCGGAACCATCTCCGCGACACAGCGGTTGATGGTCACACCCTCCTCATAGAATTTTGCTTCATAGTCCGTCATAACGCCCTGGGGACCATCAGCGTGAAGGTCCCGGGTGACCTCGCTGAGGGCAAAGCCCGCCTGAGGGAATTCCTCCAGGGAGAACGCAAAGAGGGGATCATTGTCGGTCTTGAAGTGGATCTGGCCGCCTTCTGCCAGCACTTGGCGGTACAGCGCCAAAAAGTTGTGGTGGGTCAGGCGGCGCTTGGCCTGCCGCTTGGGGGGCCAGGGATCGCAGAAGTTGATGTAGATCCGGTCTACTTCTCCAGGGGCGAACAGCTCAGGTAACGCTGCGGCGTCCCCCACCAGGAAAAAGACGTTTTTCAGCTCCTCCTTCATGGCCCGCTCCATAGCCACCACCAGGGCGTCGGCTACTTTCTCCACGGCGACGAACAAAATCTCCGGATGCTGCCGGGCGGTCTCCACAGTAAAGCGGCCCTTTCCGCAGCCCAGCTCCAGGTGGAGCGCTGCAGCTCCCGGCATCAGATCCCGCCAGTGTCCCCTCATGGAAAGACCGTCCTTGATATGGACGGCGTCGCAGCGCTCCATTCGGGGCACCAGATTTTTCTTTTTTCGCATCCGCATGGGAGGCCCTCCGATCAAAAAGTGTGAGTATTTATACTCTATCACAGGGAAAACAAAATGTAAATGCCCAGAGGGAGGAGAATTTTTTGTTTGGGTAAATCTTGTAAGATTTGGCATATTTTTCGGAGCAGAACCAGGAAATCTCTGCGAATTACCGCTTGTAGGACACAATCTGCGGTGATACAATATGCTTGAAATTTTGTGCCCCGGAACCGCGGGGCCACGGGAGGAGCGGACGCCATGCACGATACCTATCGAAATCCCTTGTGCAGCCGGTATGCCAGCCGTACCATGCAGCACATTTTTTCCGACGACTTCAAGTTTTCCACCTGGCGGCGGCTGTGGACCGCACTGGCGGAGAGCGAGATGGAGCTGGGCCTGCCCATCACCCAGGAGCAGGTGGACGAGCTGCGCGCCCACATCCATGATATTGACTATGACATGGCCGCCCAGGAGGAGGCCAGAGTCCGCCATGACGTGATGGCCCATGTCCACACCTACGGCGCCTGCTGCCCCAAGGCCAAGGGCATCATCCACCTGGGGGCCACCTCCTGCTTTGTGGGGGACAACACGGACCTCATCCAGATGCACGAGGCCATGGGCCAGATCCGCCGCCTGCTCATCAATACCCTGGCGGCCTTGGCGGATTTTATGGAGCACTGGAAAAACCAGCCCACCCTGGCCTTCACCCACTTCCAGGCTGCCCAGCCCACCACTGTGGGCAAGCGGGCCTCCCTTTGGGCCCACGATCTGCTGCTGGATTTAGAGCGGCTGGACTTTGAGATGGACCATCTGAAGCTGCGGGGCTGCAAAGGTACCACCGGAACCGGCGCCAGCTTCCTGGAGCTGTTCCACGGGGACAGTTCCAAGGTGAAGGAGCTGGACCGCCGGGTAACGGAGAAGATGGGCTTCTCAGCGGCCTACCCCGTCACTGGGCAGACCTACAGCCGGAAGGTGGATTTCAACATTCTCTCCGTCCTCAGCGGTATCGCTCAGTCCGCCGCCAAGTTCTCCAACGACATCCGGCTCCTCAGCCACCTCAAGGAGTTTGACGAGCCCTTCGAGTCAGGCCAGATCGGCTCCTCCGCCATGGCCTACAAGAGAAACCCGATGCGCTCCGAGCGCATCGCCTCCCTGAGCCGGTACGTTATGTGCGATCTGATGAACCCGGCTATCACTGCCGCCACCCAGTGGTTCGAGCGGACCCTGGACGACAGCGCCAACCGACGGATCTCCATCCCCGAGGCATTCCTGGCGGTGGACGCCATTTTACAGCTGTACACCAACATCGTCACCGGCGGCTCCCCTTACCCCAAGGTTATGGAGCGCCACCTCAGCGAGGAGCTGCCCTTTATGGCCACGGAGAACATCATGATGCACTGTGTGGAAAAGGGCGGCGACCGTCAGGAGCTCCACGAGGCCATCCGGCAGCACTCGGTGGCGGTAGCCAAGCAGATGAAGCTGGAGGGCGGAGGCAACGATCTCCTTGACCGCATTGCCGCTGACAGCCGCTTCGGTGTCACCCGTGAGGAGCTGGAGGGCCTGCTGAATGTGCAGAAGTTCACCGGCTGCGCCGCAGTGCAGACCGAGGACTTCCTCAATCAGTATGTAAGGCCGGTGCTGGAGGAAAACAAGAATCTCTTAGGCGTGGAGATCTCCATCAATGTGTAATTTTTCTCTCATATGAGGATTTTCGAGGAGGAACAGCTATGTTAACTGCAATTGTTGGTATCAACTGGGGCGACGAGGGCAAGGGCCGGATGGTGGACCTGCTGAGCCAGGACTACGATGTGGTGGTTCGCTACCAGGGAGGCAACAACGCCGGCCACACTGTGGTAAATCCCCGGGGTAAGTTTATTTTGAATCTGATGCCCTCCGGCATTCTCCGGGAAGGCACCGTGAACGTGCTGGGTCCCGGTATGGTTATCGACCTGGAGCACCTCTGCGGTGAGGTGCAGCGCCTCCGGGACGGCGGCATCGCAGTGACGCCGGAGAACCTGAAGATCAGTGACCGGGCCACCATCTGCATGCCCTACCACAAGCTGCTGGATTGCTTAGAGGAGGATCGTCTGGCGGGCAAGAAGTTTGGCTCTACCCGCCGGGGCATTGCGCCGGTGTATGCCGACAAGTATATGAAGAAAACCCTTCGGATGGGGGATCTCCTCCATTTGGACCACCTCGGTGAGCGGGTGGCGGACATTGTGGAGTGGAAGAATCTGACCGTGGCGAAGGGTTACGGCAGCGAGGCGATTTCCGCCGCCGCCATGATGGACTGGCTGAAGACCTACGGCACGCCCTGGCTCGACTATATCTGCGATACCACCCACTACCTCACCGGCGCGGCGGATGGTGGGAAGAACATTCTCTTTGAGGCGCAGCTGGGTGCTCTGCGGGATATTGACTTCGGCATCTATCCTTACACCTCCAGCTCCTCCACCATTGCCGCCTACGCCCCTATCGGCAGCGGCATCCCTGCCAAGCGGCTGGACAGCACCATCGGCATCATGAAGGCCTACTCCAGCTGTGTGGGTGAGGGCCCCTTCACCTGCGAGTTCTTCGGGGAAGAGGCGGACAAGCTCCGTGAAGCCGGCGGCGAGTACGGCGCTGCCACAGGCCGTCCCCGCCGGGTGGGCCCCTTCGACGCGGTGGCCAGCCGGTACGGGGTGCAGATGCAGGGCGCCACGGAGATCGCTCTCACCAAGATTGATGTGATGGCCTATATGGATAAGGTGCCTGTGGTCACCGCCTATGAGATTGACGGCGAGACCACCACCCAGTTCCCCATAGGCGAGCGTCTGGAGCGTGCCAAGCCGGTGATTGAGTATCTGGAAGGCTTTGGGGACCTCTCTGCCTGCCGGAAGAAGGAGGATCTGCCCAAAGCGGCCCTGGACTATATTGCCTACCTGGAGAAGGCGGTGGGCTGCCCCATCCGCTATGTCTCCGTGGGGGCGGAGCGGGACGCCTATCTCAAGATGTTCTGATCGTGCCAGGCCGCTATTTGCACATTTGGAAAATTAAGGACCGCTGCAGAGGGGATTCCTTTTGCAGCGGTCCTTCTGGTTTGTCTCACAGGGTTTGGCCTGGAAACTCTTTTTGGGTCACGCTTTCATTTTTGCTGTCTGCATCTGCATTGTAAATTCACCGGCCACAAAAGTGGGTCGCCGGTCCCAAAAAGAAAACCGTTGCAGAATACAACATTCTGCAACGGCTTTTTTAAAAGGGAAAAGAAACTTACTTGACCTCGACCTTGGCGCCGGCCTCTTCCAGCTTCTTCTTCAGCTCCTCGGCCTCGTCCTTGCTGACGCCCTCCTTGACAGCCTTGGGGGCGCTCTCCACGAAAGCCTTGGCCTCGCCCAGGCCCAGGCCGGAGATCTCGCGGACAACCTTGATGACCTTGATCTTGGCGGAAGCATCGAAGCCAGCCAGAATCACGTCGAACTCGGTCTTCTCCTCAGCAGCGGGAGCAGCAGCGCCGGCAGCGGGAGCAGCCATGGCGGCGGCGGACACACCGAACTCCTCCTCCAGAGCGTGAACCAGCTCGCTCAGCTCCAGAACGGTCAGAGCCTTGATTTCCTCGATCATAGC
>CALXDD010000063.1 GCA_944386985.1 uncultured Oscillospiraceae bacterium | reverse complement strand
ACCTCGTCCAGCAGGTCCCGCAGGGAGATGGCCTTGCCGGTGCGCTTGCTCATCCGCACCAGCTCCCCGTCCCGCATCAGCTTCACCAGCTGCATCAGCACCACATCCAGCCGGTGGCTGCCGTCCAGCCCCAGGGCGTCCAGCGCGCCCTTCAGCCGGGCCACATGGCCGTGGTGGTCGGCGCCCCACACATCGATGACCTTGTCAAAGCCCCGGACCTCAAACTTGTTGCGGTGGTAGGCAATGTCGGCGGCGAAGTAGGTGTAGAAGCCGTTGGCCCGGCGGAGCACGTCGTCCTTCAGGTCCAGCTTCTCGATCTCCTTGTCGCTCTTCCCCGCCTTCTTGTAGATCTCCGTAAGAATGCGGGAGGTGGCCAGCCACAGGGCCCCGTCCTGCTCATAGGTGTAGCCGTTCTCCGTCAGCTTGTCCACCGTGGCGGCCACATAGCCGCTCTCGTGGAGCGTGGACTCAAAGAACCACTGGTCGTAATTGATCTTGTAGCGCTGGAGGTCCGCCTTCATCTTGGGGATGTTGATGTCCAGGCCGAACCGGGCCAGTACCGCATGGCGCTCCTCCTTGGGAGCGTCCTTGTACTGGTCGCCGTACTTCTCATAGAAAGCCTGGGCCAGCTCCTTGATATCATCGCCGTGGTAGCCGTCCTCGGGGAACTCCACCGCGTCCTCCCCCAAAAGGATCTGGAGGTACCGGGCCTCCAGGGAGGCGGCAAACTTCTCGATCTGGTTACCGGCGTCGTTGACATAGAACTCCCGCCACACATCGGCGCCGTTGGCGGACAGGACGCTGGCCAGGGTATCCCCCAGCACGCCGCCCCGGGCGTTGCCCATATGCATGGGGCCGGTGGGGTTGGCGGAGACGAACTCCACCATCACCTTCTGGCCCTGAAGGCTGTCATTTCTGCCGTAGCGCTCCCCTTCCCGCTCCACAGTCTCCAGCAGAGCCTGATACCAGGCGGGGGCCAGACGGAAGTTCAGGAAGCCGGGGCCGGCGATCTCTGCGGAGGCGAAGTAGGTGCCCTCCAGCTTCAGGTTCTCCAGGAGGGTACCCGCGATCTCGCGGGGGTTCTTCTTCATGGCCTTGGCGGCGGCCAGGGCAAAGGTGGTGGTGTAGTCGCCGTTGGCGGTGTCCTTGGGGATCTCCACATTGGCCTTCACCTCCACCCCTCCGGGCAGGGTGCCGGCGGACACAGCGGCGGCGTAGGCGGCCTGGGTCAGGCTGAGGACCTGGTCTTTGGCCAGTTGGATCATATTGTTCATTGTTCTCTCTCCTTGACATTCAGCTTCAGTGTATGGTTGCCGACGGTCTGGCCGCCGCTGGTAAGATGGTAGCGGATCATGGCCTTGCCGCCGGACTGGGTCAGATTATGGCTGAGGAAGGTGGTGCGCACCTCCAGCAGCAGCTCCCCCTGGGAGGTACGGTAGTCCACCCGGTGGCGCTGGCCGACGATAAAGCGCATTCGGGCTTTCACAGCCCCCTGCCGGTCCAGCACTGCCTCC
The DNA here is from genome assembly GCA_944386985.1 of uncultured Oscillospiraceae bacterium. Taxonomy (GTDB): domain Bacteria; phylum Bacillota; class Clostridia; order Oscillospirales; family Oscillospiraceae; genus CAJFPI01. The sequence continues at coordinate 7,412 of CALXDD010000063.1, read as the reverse complement.
TCCCCCCGGAAGGTGAGGGCGGTGTCCGTCTCTCCGAGGCCCGCCTCCTCCGGCTCCCGGTAGCGGAGGGTCAGCTCCTCGCCGTTTTGTTCCAGGGTGCCCTCCACGGTGTGCTCCATCTGGGTGACCTCGCTGTCCCGGCGCTGCTCCCCCCGGACGGTAATGGTAACAGGGATTTTCTCCATGGCGTTTCTCCTCAGTATGTCTCAATATCGATCTGGTGGGCGGTGTGGCCGATATCCTCGTGGAGGAAGACGGCCGCTAAGCGCTCAAAATCGGCCACCCGGTCGCTGGCGTAAAATTCCGCCGCGCCCTTTTGGCCCTCAGGGGCCAGGGCGTCGCTGTGCTTGAGGTGGCGGCGGATGGCGTAGGCGGACTCACAGCCCGCGTCGATGAGGTTGACGTTCTCCCCCATGATCGACCCGATCACGTCCTCCAGCAAAGGGTAGTGTGTACAGCCCATCACCAGGGTATCCACCCCCGCCTCCCGGAGGGGCTGTAAGTACTCTCCGGCCACCGTCTCGATGACCACGTCGCCTCTTCGGAAGCGTCCCTCCTCCACCAGGGGAACGAAGAGGGGGCAGGGCTGGCTGAAGACCTCCACCTTCTCATCCAGCTGGGACATGAGGCGCTGGTAGGCGCCGCTGGAGACGCTGGCCCGGGTGGCGATGAGGCCCACCCGCTTGTTCTCCGTCAGCTCCAGGGCCCGGCGGACGGTGGGCTCCACCACGCCGATGATAGGGATGTCGTTCTCCCGCTGCAGCTGCCCGAGGCAGTTGGAGCTGACGGTGCCGCAGGCAATGAGGGCCGCCTTCAGATCGAAGCTCCGGAGAAACCGCAGGTCCTGACGGGCGTATTTCAAAATGGTGTCGCTGCTTCGGTTGCCGTAGGGGACACGGGACGTGTCGCCGAAGTATATGATATGTTCAGAGGGCATGATCTGCCGCAGCCGCCGCACGGCGGTGAGACCGCCCAGGCCGGAGTCAAACACGCCGATAGGGCGCTGATCCATTGGGCATACCTCCTCATGGTAGCATTAACTTTTATAGTATACTATGGAATTGTACAGAGAACAAGTAAAATTTGGGGAGTTTACCCGGGATTCTCTATGGCATTTTTCATAGTCCTCTGCTATAATAACCGGAGAAGCCGTACAGTGGTACATAGGCGGGGATCATCCGGGCGGACCGCCCCTCCCCACGCCGCTGCGGCACGAGCAATCTGATCGTGACGGGAGGTGTCCCATGGAACTGAAACTGACGCCCAAGCAGTATCGCAGGCTGCTGGATCTGGTGTACATCGGCAACTGGGTCCTCAACTCCACCCGGGGCGAGGACCGCATCAAGGAGTATGACGAGGTGGAGAGCCTGATTTTCTCCTACTGTCTCAATCGGGGAATGACCAATCTGGTGGAGCTGTACGAAGGGGAGCTGATCCCCTCCCGTGCCTTTGCCGACGGCGGCATCCACGAGGCCATCATGGCCTATGAGGATGTGACCTTCTTTGAGATTCTGGCGGAGGAGCTGGCCATGCGGGATCTGGGAGAGCCCACTCGTGAGAACTATGAGGCCCTGATGGACCGCATGGAGCAGTACATGGGGGAGTTCGAGGAGAACGGAACAGACCACATCACCGTGGATATGGAATAAGGGCAAGGGAGCGTCGCGGGCATAGCCTGCGGCGCTCCCTTCACTCTGTCGAAAAGCGGCCCTTTTTCTTCAATCGTTCTCCGCAATGTTGTAGAGACTGTCCAGCACCGCCCACCCCTGGGGGAAGGGGCGCATCAAATTCCAGAATCCGGCGCCGGAGAGACCGTACTTCTGAATCAGAAGCAGCTTTTGTTCGATGCTGCGGGCGTCCTCAAACCACACCACATGGACCACGCCGTCCTCGGCGGTGTAATAGAAGTAGGGGGACTGTGCTGTCTCATCATATTGGATGGCGATGTTGTACCGGATGGCCAGGGCGATGGCCTCCCCGCTGGAGAGGGACCGGGCCCGGGTGACTCCCTCCTCAAAGGGGAGCGGCCAGTCGTAGCCGTAGGTGGGCACGCCGAGGAAGAGCTTTTTGGCGGGGATCTCAGAAACGGCGTAGTCCAGCACCTGCCGCACATTGGGCAGCGGGGCCACCGCCATGGGCGGGCCGTAGGTGTAGCCCCACTCATAGGTCATGGCCAGCAGCAGGTCCGCCGCCGCCCCCAGCGCGGCGTAGTCGTGGCCCTCGTAGAGAAGTCCCGGCTGGTCCCGCCGGATTTTGGGGGCCAGGGCCGTCATGACGAACCGCCCCAGCGGGTGCATCCGCTGCCCCATCTCCCCTACGAAGGCGGCGTAAGCTTCGCTCTGCTCCCCGGGAACAAACTCAAAGTCCACATCCACCCCCCGGTAGCCCCGGCGCAGCACCTCCGCCTCCACCTGATCCAGAAGCCGGGCGGAACGGGCGCTGTCCGAGAGCACCAGACCGCTGCGCTGATTGGAGAACTGCCCTGACTCAGTCATGGAGGACAGGTGGAGGAGGGTTCCTGTCCCCCTCTCCGCCGCCTGTGTGGGCAGATCCTCCACGTCCAGCTCCAGAAGGCTTCCGTCCTCAGCCAGGCCGTAGGTAAAGGGAATCAGCCATGTGAGGTAGGGCAGCGCCGCCTGGAGCTGGGGCCGGGAAATGGAGGGATAGGCGTAGCCGGAGGTCCCGATGGTCCCAAGCGGCGTTCCCTCGTAGTCAATCACCAGCACCTGGCCGGGAAAGAGATCGCTGCTGCCGGCCAGCTGATAGTTGCGCCGCCACAGCTGCCGGGGCGTGACATTATAATCCCTGGCGATGGAGGCCAGCGTCTCTCCCCGGCGCACCGCATGGACCGTTTTAGGAAACCGGACCACCAGCGTCTGCCCTACTGCCAGGGCGCCCTCCGCCCCCACGCCGTTATCCGTCCGCAGCCACTCCGGGTTTACCCCGTAGGAGACAGCAATGGAGGCGATGGTCTCGCCGGCTTTGACAACATGGACTAACATCACGCACTCACCTCGCCCCAGTCTATGCCGGGCCGGAGCAGAACAGAACCGCCGCCCTTGACTTCATTTTTCCGGATGGATATAATGGGTCTGCTTATCCGGGTATGTTCCGTGACAGCCGGCCTCTCCCGCCGGGAGCGGAGAAATTCTTTGGTCCATGAGGAGGCAGAGATGAGAAAGAACAGACTCCAGGAGGCAGTGGACTGGATCAAGCATACGGGACTGTATATTCAAGCGCTGGGAAAGTGGATGGCGCTTGCCATTGTAGTGGGGACTGCCTGCGGGGCGCTGGGTTCCGCATTCCACATCGGCGTGGAAAACGCCACAAAGCTGCGGTCGGAGAACCCGTGGCTTCTGTGGTGCCTGCCATTGGCGGGACTTTTGATTGTAGGATTTTACCGTCTGACCCACACGGAAGGCCAGGGCACCAACGACATCATCGATGCAGTACATCTGGGAAAGGGGCTGTCCCTGAATCTGCTGCCCGCTGTTTTTTTTGGAACGGTGCTGACCCACCTGTGCGGCGGCTCCGCCGGACGGGAGGGGGCGGCACTGCAGATGGGCGGGACCATCGGCCACAAGGTGGGGGCGCTGTTTCGGCTGGATGACCGGGATCTGCGGACGGCTACCATGGCGGGAATGGCGGCTTTTTTTGCCGCCCTTTTCGGAACGCCCCTCACCGCCACGGTGTTCGCCATGGTGGTCATCAGCATCGGCGTGATGTACCACGCGGCGTTTATCCCCTGCTTCACGGCCTCTCTCACCGCCTACGGCGTCTCCCGGCTGATGGGTGTAAAGCCCACTGCCTTTTCCGTTGCCGCGCCGCCCCTGGAGGCGTGGATGCTGGTGCGGGTGGCGGTGCTGGCGGCACTGTGCGCGTTGGTGTCGATTCTGTTTTGCCAGGGGATTCATTTTGCCGAGCGGCAGATGGCGCGGCGGATTCCCAACGCCTGGATCAGAGCCGCCGTCGGCGGCTTTGCCGTTATTCTCCTGACGCTGCTGGCAGGAAGCACGGATTATAACGGCGCGGGGATGGACGTGATCACCCGGGCGGTGGAGGAGGGAACCGCCCATCCCACTGCCTTTCTGCTGAAAATCCTTTTCACCGCCGTCACTCTGGCCGCCGGGTTCAAGGGCGGCGAGGTGGTGCCCTCCTTCTTTGTGGGGGCCACCTTCGGGTGTGTGGCAGGTCCTCTGCTGGGGATTCCCGCGGGATTCGGAGCGGCCCTCGGACTGGTGGCGGTGTTCTGCGGGGCGGTGAACTGCCCCACCGCGTCCATCTTCCTGTCGGTGGAGCTGTTCGGCGCGGGAGGACTTCTCTATTTTGCTCTGGCCTGCGGCATCAGCTACATGCTCTCCGGCTACAGCGGTCTCTACTCCAGCCAGACCATACTGTACTCCAAGCTGAAGGCGGAGTACATCAACGTCCACACCAACGCCCACCACGCCGGGGAGCCCCACGAGGAGCCGCCCCTGCGCGGAAGTCTCCGGGAGGATACAAAAGAGAAAACGCGGCGATAACCGCCGTGTCTCTTTTCCAATACGAAAAAAGCCGCTGCGGAAATCTCTCATTCCGCAGCGGCTTTTTTGGGCGTATGTCACTTCATCAGCAGAGCCATGACGGCCTTCTGGGCGTGGAGGCGATTCTCCGCCTCGTCGAAAATCTCGCCGGCATGGGCCTCAAACACTTCTTCCGTGATCTCCTCTCCCCGGTGGGCGGGCAGGCAGTGCTGCACCATGCAGTCGGCATGGGCCGCCTTCAGAAGTTCTCTGTTGACCTGGTAGCCCACGAAGGCCTTCTCCCGCTCAGCCTTCTCCTGCTCCTGGCCCATGGAAGCCCACACGTCGGTGAAAATCACATCCGCGTCCTTGGCGGCCACCATGGGGTCGTCGGTGAGCTCGAACTTGGCGTCGGTGACAGTCTCGGCAAAGGCCAGCACGTCGGCGTGGGGCTGGTAGTGCTTGGGGCAGGCCACGGACACATCCATGCCGCACTTGAGGCCGCCGACAATGATGGAGTTGGCCATATTGTTGCCGTCGCCGATGTAGCAGATCTTCAAACCCTCCAGCTTGGCCTTGTGCTCCCGGATGGTCATGAGGTCCGCCAGCACCTGGCAGGGATGGGCAAAATCGGTGAGGCCGTTGATAACGGGGATGGAGCCGTACTTGGCCAGATCCTCCACCTCCTGCTGCTCAAAGGTACGGATCATAATGCCGTCGCAGTAGCGGCTGAGGACCCGTGCGGTGTCCTGCACCGGCTCGCCGCGGCCGATCTGGCTGACAGCGTTGGAGAGGAACAGAGCGTGGCCGCCCAGCTGGAACATCCCCACCTCAAAGCTCACCCGGGTACGGGTGGAGTTCTTGGAGAAGATCATGGCCAGGGTCTTGCCCTTGAGCACCTCGTGGGCAATGCCGTGCTTCTGGTCGTATTTCAGCTGGTCCGCCAGATCCAGGATCTCATAGATCTCCTCCCGGCTCAAATCCAGCAGCTTCAAAAGATGCTTCTGCATGGTTCTAATCTCCTTTCTCCGGCGTTACGCCATAACTTTCTTCATGATGGCAAGGCCCTTGTCGATCTCCTCCTTGGTGATGACCAGGGGAGGCAGGAGACGGAGGGTGTCCTTGCCGGCGGTGAGGGTCAGCAGGCCCTCCGCCATGAGCTTATCCTTCAGCTCCTTGTGGGTCATGCCCTGGACGCCCACGCCGATCATGAGGCCCATGCCCCGGATTCCGGAGACATAGGGGCTTTCCAGTGCGGCAATGCCGTCCCGCAGATACCGGCCCTTCTCCGCCACCTCCTGCATGAATGCAGGGGTGAGGGTATCCATGACCACGTTGGCAGCGGCGGCGGCCATGGGGTTGCCGCCGAAGGTGGAGCCGTGGTTGCCGGCAGTCAGCACATTTTTGCACTTCTCATTGGCCAAAAAGCCGCCGAAGGGCAGACCGCCGGCGATGCCCTTGGCGAAGGTGACCACATCGGGCTGAATCCCAAACTGCTGGAAGGCAAAGAGGGTGCCGGTGCGTCCCATACCGGTCTGGACCTCGTCGATGAGGAGCAGCCAGTCCTTCTCCGCGCAGAGCTTGGCTACCGCCTGGACATAGTCCTTGTTCAGAGGATTTACGCCGCCCTCGCCCTGAATGGGCTCCATCATGACGGCGCACACATCATCTCCGGCCACAGCGAGGAGACTCTCCATGTTGTTGGCGTCAGCGTAGCGGAAGCCCTCGGTGAAGGGGAAGAAAAACTCGTGGAAATGGTCCTGACCGGTGGCCTTCAGGGTGGTGATGGTGCGGCCGTGGAAAGAATTGCGCAGGGTGATAACCGTAGCGCGGCCCTCGCCGTACTTGTCGTAGGAGTACTTCCGGGCCAGCTTGATCATGCCCTCGTTGGCCTCGGCGCCGGAGTTGCCGAAGAACACGCCGGCCATGCCGCTCCCCTTCACCAGCTTCTCCGCCAGCACTGCATAGGGCTCGGTGTAGAACAGGTTGGAGATATGCCCCACCTTCATGGCCTGGTCGTAGATGGCCTTGGCCCAGGCCTCGTTGGCATACCCCAGGGAGCACACGCCGATGCCGGAGGTAAAGTCGATGTACTGCTTCCCCTCGGTGTCCCAGAGGGTCGCCCCCTTCCCGTGGTCAATGGCCACGGGATTTCGGCCGTAGGTCTGCAGGACATATTGTTCATCCAGTGCCTTGATCTGTTCAAAATTCATGGAAACCGCTCCTTTCTGTTTGTCCCGAACCGGTATCGCCCCGGCGGATGCTCGCACCTCTCACCAGATCATGGTGCCGATCCCGGCCTGGGACAGCACTTCAATGAGGATCGAGTGGGGGATGCGCCCGTCCAGGATATGGGTCCGGTGCACGCCGCTGCGCACCGCCTCCACGCAGCAGTCCACCTTGGGGATCATGCCGCCGGAGATCACGCCGTCCTTTACCAGCACGGGCACTTCGGACACCCGCACCTGGGAGATCAGGGTGCTCTCGTCGTCCTTATCCCGCAGGAGCCCCCGCACGTCGGTGAGGAGGATCAGCTTCTCCGCCCCCATGGCTATGGCGATCTTGGCCGCCGCCGTGTCCGCGTTGATATTGTAGCTGGTCTCCGCGTCCACGCCCTGGGCCACGGTGGAGATCACCGGGATAAATCCGTCGGCAATGACGTCGGTAATGGGCTTGGGGTCCACGGAGACCACCTCGCCCACCAGGCCGTAGTCCACGCCGCCGTCCAGACGGTGCTTGGCTTTCATCATGCCGCCGTCCAGGCCGCACAGGCCAACGGCGCTGCCCCCCGCCCGGTTCAAAGTTGCCACCAGGTCCTTGTTCACCTTGCCGCACAGGACCATCTGGACAATGTCCATGGTCTCCTCGTCCGTATAGCGCAGACCGTTGACAAATTTACTCTCCTTGCCG
>CALXDD010000062.1 GCA_944386985.1 uncultured Oscillospiraceae bacterium | reverse complement strand
AAGATGATGGGGGCCGTCAGCTCCAGGCCCTGGGACAGCCCGCCGATGGTCTGCTTGGCGATGGCGTGGAAGGTGGAAAGGGCGATGTCGGACCGCTCCGCCCCCTGGATCAGAAGGGGCTGGATGTCCGTCTTGGCGAACACGCCGCACCGGCCGGAGATGCTGTAGACCGTCTTCCCCTGGGCGGCCAGCTGCTCAAACTGGTCGGCGGGGACGTTCAGCAGGGCGGCGATCTCGTCGATGAAGGCGCCGGTTCCTCCGGCGCAGCTGCCGTTCATCCGCATGTCGGAGGTCTGCAGGCGGCCGTTCTCCTCCTGATGGAAGAAGATCACCTTGGCGTCCTGGCCCCCCAGTTCCACAGCGGTGCGGACCTGGGGATACAATGCCCGGACCGCCGCCGCGTTGGCCACCACCTCCTGGACATAGCGGGCGCCCAGGGCGTCTGCAATGGGACGGCCTCCGGAGCCGCAGACGGCGATGCGGAAGCGCTTATGGGGAAACCGCCCGGCCGCCTCGGTGAGAAGCTGCCGGACGGTGTCCGCCTGGTGAGCATTGTGCCGCTGATAGCGGGTAAAGAAAACCTGATGGGTCTCGGGGTTCAACACCACAGCTTTCACCGTGGTGGACCCCACGTCTACGCCGAGGCGCAGGACGTCGGAATCGGGATGTGCCATAGCTGCTCCTTCTGGGGAGCCGTCCGGATGAGCTGACCGCCGGTAGAAAAAAGGGTGGACAGTGGGCACGGGCAGGCCCCCGCACTACTTTTTATTTGAAACTATGATAGCACATTTTGTCGAAGAATGCTGTGCATTTTCTGTAAAGAATCCACGATTCCGGCCATATTCTTCACCAAAAATTCATTTCTCTATAGCGGCGTTTTTTCGTCAATATGCTGTTTTTCCAAAAAGGGGACCGGAAAGCGCACTTTCAGGTCCCCTTGCCTGATGAAAATATCCCTGCGTACGCCGCCTACCTCCTCCAACCCCTGTACCGGTTGAAGCAGGCAAAAATCTCCTGCCTTCTCGGCCGGGCCAGGAAGGGCGCGCCGGACCGGCTCTCCGCCAAAGCCGCCAGTCCCTGCCGCTCCATCAGGGCATCCAGTTCCTCCACCACCTGCCGCAGGGTGCGCCTGCCGTCCAGCAGGTGCCGCTGGGCGTAGATCAGACAGTACCCCAGGGCGGCGGCCTGCTCGCTGTCAGCCAGCTGCTCCACATACCTCAGATCAATGGTCTCCCGGTTGATGGACACCCCGTCCCTCCCCAAGGTCTTCAGCTTCACCCGATCCCCGCAAAATTCCGGGGAGGGGCTTAGATGGCGGTCAAAGTCCGGCGCCTTGGCCGGCTCCAGGGGCACGCTGTGCACCGGGTAGGCCGCGGCCTCTCTCTTGGCGAAATCCGTAATGTCCCGGGGCACATACCGGTCCATCTGAATGATATGGTCGGCCAGACGGAAGTAAGCCCCCGAGCTTCCCGCCACAATGACGGTGGAAATCCCAAAGCGGTCATATAACTCCCGGACCCGGTCAATGAGAGGGGTGATGGGCTCCATATCCCGGTGGACCACCCGCTGCATCAGCTCGTCCCGGATCATGAAATTCGTGGCGCTGGTATCCTCGTCGATGAGCAGCAGAGAGGTCCCCGCCTCCATGCTCTCCACCACATTGGCCGCCTGGGAGGTGCTGCCGCTGGCGTCCTCGGTATCAAAGTGGACGGTGTCCTTGCCGTTTGGCAGGTCGTTGATGAAGAGGGAGATGTCCGTTTGGAAAATGCTGCGGCCATCCTCCGCCCGAATCTTCATTGCGGTGCCGTCGGTGACCACATATTCCCGGCCATCCCCGGCGACGTGACCGTAGACTCCCAGTTCCAGGGCCTTCAGGAGGGTGGACTTTCCGTGGTAGCCGCCGCCCACAATGAGGGTGACGCCTTTTGGAATCCCCATACCGGTAATCTTTCCCCGATGGGGAAGGTCCAGCGTAACGGAGAGCTCCTTGGGGGCACGGAAGGGCACCGCCCCCTTCATAGGCTGGTCGGAGACCCCGGAAGCCCGGGGCAGAATGCTGCCATCGGCCACAAAGGCGCAGAGGCCAAGGCCGGACAGCGCCTCCCGGATATACTGCTGATCCTCCGCTAAATCCGCCGCCGCCCGGAGCTTCTCCGCGTCCAGGTTCCGGTAGAGAAGGGAGCCGCCCACACACCGGGGCAGCAGATCGAAGAGAATCTTCTCCAGCTCCCCGGCGTTGATGGTCCGCCCGTTGGCGGGGAACCCCACCTCCAGCCGCAGCAGAAGGTCCCCGCTTTTGGCATCCAGCTGGCAGGCGGTCCGCTCCAACACCTCCTGGCCGCAGCGGCTCAGGGAGATGAGCCCGCTGTGACCCGAGCCCTTGGCCTGGTAGGACGCCTGGCCGGCCAGCCGCCCGAAGAGGCGGGTCAGGGCGTCCTGGAGGGCAACACGGCGGCAGGGCGTCCGGTACAGGTCCGGAGGAAAGCCCGCCGTTTTGCCGCTGACGCGGATGCTCAGCCGGGAGGGCGCGGCGAAAGGGTCCCCCTGGACATGGTCGATGGACAGCACATAGTCCTGAAACCGGTACGTCCCCTTGGTGTCCTTATAGGCGGGATAGCCCCGCCGGTCGATCCTGGCAAGCAGGTTTTTCAAATCCGTTGACGTCTGCATAAGCTGCTCCTCTTTCCCTGTAATTGGTTCATATAGAAAAGCATAGTGCATTTTTACCGGTTTGTCAAAGGTGCCCCTCTGCCTTTTAAAAGGGAGCAGCCCCCTCAGCGCTGCCGCTCCTCCTCCGGGCTGCCCCGGTAGGGCAGCATCACCTTTTGGATAATCGGGCTTCTCGTATAGCCGCCGGTGTGATCCCGGACCTTCCGCTCCGTCCGGCGCTCCTCCTCTTCCTTCCGCCTTTGCTCCCTTTTTCCAGTGAAGCCTTTGCCGGAGAGGAAATGAGACTCCTGGCCAAAGTGTTTCTTTCCTGTCGTCATCCTCGTTCTCCTCCATTCTTCCGCGCTTCCTCTTGCGCTTTCCATGGCCGTATGGTAAACTGGAAAAGTAATAAAAGCAAATTATCTTTTTCTTATCTTTCATAAATTATTATAAAATTTTGGCAGAAAGGAGCGGATGGCCATGGTGGACCCCAAGCTGGAGACGCTGCTGACAGTCTATGAAAAGGGGAGCTTCACCCGGGCGGCGGAGGCTTTGTCCCTCACCCAGCCCGCTGTCAGCCACCATATCAATCTTTTGGAGAAGGAACTGGGCATCAAAATTTTCTATCGCCGAAGCAAAGGGGCCCTGCAACTGACGCCGGACGGGGAGATCGTCATCCGCTACGCCACCCGCATCCAGGCGCTCTATCAGCGCATGCAGCAGAAAATTGACGACCGCTCCCGGCAGATGACCACCCTTCGGGTAGGCATCACCCATACGGCGGAGAGCAATCTGATTGCCGAAGTCCTGGCGAAATACGGCAACAGCAACAGCGGCGTCAGTATATCGATTATTACAGATACCATAAATAATCTTTATGATATGCTGTCCAACTTTCAGCTGGATCTAGCCATTGTGGAGGGCCGGCTCCAGGAGCCGGGGATCAACGCGCTGCTGCTGGACACCGACTATCTGGTCTGCGCCATCTCCAACAACAACCCCCTCTCCCACAAGGGAATGGTCACATTGGACGATCTGCGGCGGGAGAAGATGATCCTGCGTCCCGCCACCTCCGCCACCCGCACCCTTTTTGAGTCCCACCTGATGAGCCTGAATCTGAGCATTTCCGATTTCAATGTGGTGCTGGAGGTGGACAACATCGCCACCATCAAAGACCTGATCCGGAAGGATCTGGGAGTGTCGATCCTCGCCCGAAGCGCCTGCATGGACGAGTGGCGGAAGGGGAAGCTGACGGTGCTGCCCATTGAAAACCTGAGCATGATCCGGGAGACCAACCTTCTGTACCACCACGATTTTCTCCACCCGGATGTTCTCCAGGAGATTACCCGGATTTACCGGGAGACCGCCAATCTGACCCGGATCAATTGAGGCAGCAAAACAGGAAAACCTTGTGGTTCCGTTCTCTGTTTTTCCGCTCCTTTTTCCCAAACCGCAGAAAACCGGGACGGGCGGCAGCCATATGGCTGCCGCCCGTCCTGGTTTTTCGATTCTCTCTTTCAGAGAACATCTTCTGCTATATGGGTTCCTCCCCCAAGAGCTTCCTCCGCTGCCTCCCCGCGTACAGAAGCCATGCCAGAGAGATCACCGCCGCTGCGGCGTACACCGCCGTCCAGTCCATCGCCCACCGAAGGCCGTAGAAGGGTACGGCGGAAAAAGCGGCAAGAAGAGGGGCCAGAAAGCCTCCGGTCTCCGTCAGCCGCCACCACACCCCCGCCGCCGCTGAGATGAAGGTAATAAGACTCACCCAAAAGGCGATGGCCGTGAGAGGCCGGTACCGCCGGGCCTGGACGGTGAAGAGTCCCCAGAAGAGAAGATACGCCAGCGTGACCGCAAGGTGTCCCCCTTCGGCAGGGCCTCCCTCCCAGGCGCCGCCGGCGTTGAGGCAGAAGCATCCAACCATCACCGTCAAAGCGGCAAAGACCGCAAAGATCCGGCGGCGAAGGCTTCGGAGAAGGTCCCCGCCCTCCCATTTTGCGTCCGGCAAAGGCTCCTTTTGCTCCATCGCCTCCCGAAGAACACGGCATTCCTCGCAGGCGGAAAGATGCTCCTCCACCAGCGCCGCCGATGCCGGACTGCACACGCCGTCGAGATACAGGGGCAGCAGGTCCTGTACGATCTGACACTCCTTGTGCTTCATTCTTCTCCCTCCTTCAGCCTTCGGGCGATCATGGCTTTGGCCCGGTAGTAGGTCACTCTGGCCCAGCTGTCGCTTCTGCCGAAGAGACGGCTGATCCGTGTGAGAGGCACATCCCCCAGGGCGTGGAGGAGGAACACCTCTTTATAAGGCTCTTCCAGAAGATGAAGCTCAGCCAGAATCCGTTCCGCTGTCTCCCTATCCTCCAGCGCCGCCGCCAGATCTTCCCCGTTCCCGCCGGTCAGGAGCGCCTCTTCCAGAGGGACAGTGCGCCGGCTCCTTCGCCGCTGCGCATCGCAGAGATGCTTGGCGATCTGGCACAGCCAGACGGAGAGCTTGCTCTCCCCCCGGAAGGTATCGATGTTCATAATGGCCCGGAACATGGTCTCCTGGGTCAGCTCCTCCGCCAGATATTCGTCCCCGGTAAGGGACAGCAGGTAGCGGTACACCGTACCGCTGTGCCGGCGGCAGAGTTCGTCCAGATCGTCCACCCCTCTCACCTCCTCATCTATAAGAGCAGGAATCAGGAAAAACGTTACAGTCTTTTTGAAAAAACGCCCCGCAGAGACGGTCTCTGCGGGGCGTTTTCCCCTCTCCTTACCGGTACTCCACCGGCAGCCCCTTCAGCTGAAGGGGATTGATCTCTATCCGCACCAGATCTCCCACCTGGCAAGTCAAATCCGTCACGTCCACACAGGTGTGGAGCATCCCCACATGCCCAAGCGTCCGGGCCCGGCAGTCCCCCACCAGAACGGTGAGGTGCTCGGGCCGCAGCAGCAGCTTCAGATTGTGGAGAATGCCACGGATGCAGTCCTTGGCCCGCCACACATCGGTGCCCCGCTGGAGGGTGAAGCCGTGGTAATACCCCACTGGCACCACGGCGCAGCGGGTCTCCCGCTTGAGGGTGGTGGCTGCCCCGTAGCCCACAGTGTGGCCCTTGGGCAAAATCCGCAGCTCCTCGATCTCCGCCTCGGCCCAGCCCACCCGGCGAAGGCCCAGAGTGTCCTTCACCGCCACCCGGCCCAGAAGTCCGGAGCCGATCCGGGCACCGCCTAAGTGCATGTCCTTGAAGCGGAGGAAGGCGGAGGTGTTGCAGCAGTGGCGCTCTCCCAAGGGAAGTCCCGCCGCCTCCAGCTGGTCGCAGAAGCGGACGAAGCTGTCAAACTGCCGCCGGGTAACGGACTCCTCCAGGAAGGCGGAGTGAAAATGGGTGTAAACCCCCGCCACCGTCACATTGGGGGCTGACGCCAGGGCCGAGCGGACTGCATCCCCCTCTGTGGGGAGGAAGCCATAACGTCCCATGCCCGTGTCCACCTTCAGATGGACACGGCAGGACCGGTTCAGCTCTCCGAGGACCTGGGCATCCTCCCGGGAGCCCAAGGTGAGGATCACATGCATATCCAGCAAGGTCTCAAGCTCCACCCGGTCGGTGGTGGCCCGGAGCATGAGGATCTCGGCACTCTCCCCCACGCTCTCCCGGATGGCCCGGGCCTCGGCGGGCTCGGTGACCGCGAAGCGCCGGATGCCGTTTTCCCAGCACAGCGCCGACATAGGACCGGCCCCAAGGCCGTAGCCGTCCCCCTTCAGCACCGCCCACAGCGGGGTCTCCCCCGCCCACTTCTGAAGCTGGGCGATGTTGTGGGCCACCGCCTCTCTCTCTACAATATACGCTTTCATGTTTCCTTATTTCTTGTTCCGGTTCTTGATCATATAGAGGTTCTTGCGGATCTTCTTCATGAACTTGGTGCCGTGCTTCACCGCAAAGGCCACGCCGGGCTTCAAGATCATGTCCATCTCGCCCACAAACTCCGTAAAGTCCCCGCCGAAGCCCTTCTTGAACTTATAGAGGCCGTAGAGGGGATTTTCGGGAGTGAGATCCCCGGACACGCCCCGGAAGTCGTAGATCCGGCAGCCCTTTTCCACCGCCCACTGGATCATGTTCCACTGGAGGAGATAGTTGGGCATCAGGTTGCGGTGCTCGTTGGAGGAGGCTCCATAGAGGTACCACACCTTGTCGCCATACCAGATGGCCAGAGTACCGGCGATGGGCTGGCCCTCGTGGTAGGCCATGTACAACCGGCAGTGCTCCCCTAAGTTGTCCAGCATGTTGGCAAAGTAGCTGGCCTGCCGGGTGACAAAGCCGTCCCGGGCACCGGTGACCTCCATGATGCGGGTAAAGGCGGGCACCTCCTCCTTGCCGCAGAGCTTCACCTCCACGCCCTTCTTCACCGCCAGACGGAGGTTGTACCGGGTCTTCTGGTGGAAGCCCGCCATGATCTCCTCCTCCGTCTTTCCCTCGATATTCAGGCGGAACACATACTTGGGCTGGATCGCCTCGAAATTCTTGCCGCCGCCGGTGATGACAAAGCCAAGGTCCGTCATCATCTTTGTAAACTCCGTGTTGGAGGAGGGCACATCCGGGTCGATCTTGATCTCATAGCTCTTGTAGCGCTTGGCGATCTCCTTAGCTCCGCTCACCAGGTCCGTCAGCGTCTCCTTATCGTCCAGGTCGCACACCGGGCCCCGGCAGGCGTACATCAGGGTGTAGGGGGTGCCGGGCACCTTCCGGATCAGCATGGCAAGGGAGCCCTTGATGTTCCCCGCCTGGTCGGTAGACACCACCGCCTCCCACTTCCACATGGGCTTCTGCTTGGCCCAGAGAACGCTCTGGGAGAAGTGGCCCTTTGGGTGGCTCTGAACAAAGGCCTCATAGGCCGGGATCATATCTTTCGTAACGACTTTCGCCATCGGTATTCACTCCATTGGTCATAATCTGCGGAAAATTCGCAGTTATGGGTATTGTACCACTTCTTTCCCTGCCGTACAACACCTTTCCAGGAAAATCAAAATGTTCTTGCTTGTTATTAATAGGCGTCATCAAAAAAATTATGTTAGTCCGTCTTTTATTATTAGTCGCCCGCTCTTCTTCCACTTTTGAAAATAAATTTTGTTTCACATTTTTCACACATATTGCAGTCAGCCGATTGTTCAAATCCACAGTTTGGACATACAATTATTTTGGAAGGACGAAATTCAAACGTGACTTGGTCTGAATTTCTGGAAATAATCGACGGCATATCTTCTGAATTTTTCTCCGAAACAATGGGACGATTGTTCTCTTTCGCTTCTCTAATTGTAGTCTCCCTGAGAAAAAGTTCGTCTGGAACACTCGCTTCAAACTCATTATACTGAATATTGTAGAGAATTCTAACAATTTCAGAAAATCCAAGCATCAATGAACCAAATACAAAATATCCGCTCCAAACTATGATTGCTACACTCCACACAAATTCCTTATAAGTATAATCAAGATATGTAATCTCTTGATTGGCAAATACTAACCCACAAATGAATCCACCTACATATGTAAGTATAGCAATAATTTTCAGCAATTTAGCTATTTTGCTTTCACCCGATCGATTACCGGTAGATTTAATAATAACTTTTTTCATTTTTACCCTCCATTGTCTTCATCAGAAATTTATCTTGTAAGTTAGTTTTCTATCAGCAGACCATACTCAAAACAAATATTAGATTCGCACACGTACTCTGTATTGCTCCACACCTCCCGATAAAAATAATAAAAATGCGACCTCCCTCCCAAATAATCTGGCAAAACACGAGAAAGTATTTCTGCTTAATATTTAAATATATGATTGCATATCACTTGTCAAGCTCAAATTGAAATATTGAGCCCTTAATTTTAAGGTCCTTAAGTTCGCAATTTGTTTACTTGTCAGAAGAGAATGGGTATGCTATAATAAGTCTCCAAGACTGGAAGGAGGTGTTTCCATGGAGAAGTCCGGGATCAAGATTGCCGCCCAGAACAGGAAGGCCTATCACGACTACTTCGTGGAGGACCGCTATGAGGCCGGCATTGAGCTGTTCGGCACGGAGGTCAAATCCATCCGGGCCGGCACGCTGAATCTGAAGGATTCCTACTGCATCGCCAAAAGCGGCGAGATCTACATTCACGGCATGCACATCAGCCCCTACGAGCACGGGAATATTTTCAATAAGGACCCGGTGCGGCCCCGGCGGCTTTTGATGCACAAGCGGGAAATCAACCGTCTTCAGGCCTATGTCCAGCAGGACGGTATGGCCCTGGTGCCCCTCAGCGTCTACTTCAAGAATTCCAGGGTGAAGATCGAGGTAGGCCTGTGCAAGGGCAAAAAGAACTACGACAAGCGCCAGTCCATGGCCCAGCGGGATGCCAAGCGGGACATCGACCGGGCCATGAAGAGCCGGCGCTGAGAATAAGGAGGAGCGACATGAGCAATCCTATTGTAACCATTGAAATGGAAAACGGTCAGGTGATGACCGGCGAGCTGTACCCCGAGAAGGCCCCCAACACGGTGAACAACTTCATCGCCCTGGCCAACGACGGCTTCTACGACGGCCTCATCTTCCACCGGGTGATCCCCGGCTTTATGATTCAGGGCGGCTGCCCCAACGGCACCGGCATGGGCAACCCGGGCTACTCCATCCGGGGCGAGTTCGCGGGCAACGGCTTTGAGAAAAACGATCTGAAGCACACCACCGGCGTTCTCTCCATGGCCCGGGCCATGCACCCTGACAGCGCCGGTAGCCAGTTCTTTATCATGGTGGATGCGGCCCCCCATCTGGATGGGCAGTACGCCGCCTTCGGCAAAATCACCGGCAACGTGGAGGCTGCCATTGCCATCAGCGAAGTGCCCACGGACATGCGGGATAAGCCCCGCACGCCGGTGGTGATCAAGAGCATCCGGGTGGACACCCTTGGCGAGGAGTATCCCGCGCCGGAAAAAAAGAAGTAAACGAATTCCCATAGCTTTCTCATGCGGGCCGGTTTCCGGCCCGCCAGATCCGGGGGTGTACCGGTTTCGACGGGGATGAGGAAGCGGGATAAGCGGGCGGATGCGCCTAACATCCTTAAAATGGGCAACTTATAAATTAAAGAACAACAATACTGTTGCTGTTGCTGCCTAACTAAAGGCGGCCGTCTTCAGCCGGAGAGGCCACAGGCCGGCTAAGGCGTCGTTTATGTGGCGTCCGTG
>CALXDD010000061.1 GCA_944386985.1 uncultured Oscillospiraceae bacterium | reverse complement strand
AAGGAGGATACTTTTTTGTGCATAGCTAAAGCTTTTTGGAACCACCGGCACAGCCGGTGGTTTTCGCTTACAACAAAGGCCCGCGGCATATGCCGCGGGCCTCTCTGTTTGATGGGCTGAGCCAGACGGGTTACAGGTGGAGTTCTTTTTTGGGACCATGACCGCCGAAGATTGTCCAATCTCCTGGGCCTAAAAGTTCCAGCAGCGCTTTTCGCTCTTGGGCGGCCAATGGAGGATTCGTATCCACAGAGGTCATCAGATAGGGAGCGTAGCGGTTGTAGGCCGCCTGTTCCCGGGTCAACTCCTTGAGATTGAAATAGATATCCCCGGAGAAGGCAATCCGGTACAGCCGGTCCACCAGCACGATCTCGCCGGGCAAATGGCCCCCGGCGCCCTCCCAGACCTCGAAGCTGAGGGGGCCGAAGGCAAATTCGCCGATACGCTCCAGAGGCTCTTTCAGAGGGGAGGAGGTGCCGCCGATTACTTTCAGCGTATCAGCCTGAGGGGAGCGGTAGTGGGTCAGGAGCTTGCAGATGCGGATATAGGGGGCGTGGAGGGGATTCCGCTCCCGGAAGCCGCCCTGGGGCGTCTGTTCCGCCATCAGGGAATCACGGCTTTTCTGGCTGAGATAGACCGTGGAGAAGAGGTCCAGAAGACCGCAGTGGTCCACATCCGCGTGGGTGAGCAGCGCCGTTTTTTTGCAGTGGTCGAAGTCCGGGATCAGGGCCCGGAGGTAGTCCAGCATCTCCTCATGGTAGCAGGCATAGCCGGTGTCCACAAAGAGGTATTCGTCCTGCCAGTGGAGAATGGCGGTGTTGCTGCCGCAGGGGGGCTCCAAAAGGGTGAGGGTCACCTCCGGGGCCACGTCATGACGGCTGATCCGGGGGGCGAAGTAGTCCTCATGGTACCGGGCCAGGGCTTCGGAGAACTTGGCGATGAATTCGAAGGTCTTGTAGGGGGAGCCGCCGTGCTCGTCCAACAGCTGCATCACCAGATTGGACTGGATCACCAGCTCGTTGCGGGCCTCCTCGCTGAGCTTCATCCGGGCGGCCAGCTCATTGGCAAAGGAGATATAGAAGATGCTGTTGTCAAAGGAGCGCTCCAGCTTGTCGTAGTCGATGACCCGGACAGCACAGAGCCGGGATGCCTCCTGAAGGAAGGCGGATACGGAGGCTTTATCCTCTACAAAAAGGCCCATTTTGAAATGCTGATAGCTGCTGCCGTCGGCCTGGGAGCTGATATAGGAGATATTGAAATCATAGGATTGGATCAGCTCCAAAACGGCGGTGATGGTGCCAGGTACGTCCCGCAGCAGAAACTCCAGCAGCAAAACGGTGCTGCCGGTGGGGGCGGAAGGGAGATACCCGATGGCGGCCAGGGCCTCCGTGGCCTCCTGGAGACTTTCCTCGGATCCCTCTGCCTCGATGAACAGGGTGTGGGTGTCCACCGCCTTGTTATAGCTGACGCGGGTGATGTTGGCCTCCAGTGCGGCAAAGCACCGGCTGGCCCGCAGGAATGCGCCCACATGGTCGGGCATGGTGGTAACGAAGGTCTTCTTAATGGGAAATCCCCCTTTCAGTTGGCTCTTCTTCATCATAACAGGTTTATCGTTTCAGAGCAAGTGGGAGACTGGAGTGGGTTTGGCTTGACAAACCGAAGATTTGTATGGTATAAAAGCCCTGCTCATGAGGGAGTAGTGGCGCCTTTGGCGTGGCAAGTCAACACACTGGCTTTTTTGCCTGGTTTGCCTTAATGAACGAGACTCATGTACAGTATAGTAATACTGTACATGAGTCTTTTCTATTGCCCTGACAGGAAGAGAAGAGGAGTATCGGTATGGGATTTTTTGAACTGTTTCTTATCGGCATCGGGCTGTCCATGGACGCCTTCGCTGTGGCGGTATGCAAGGGGCTGGGGATGCGCCGGATTGAAGGACGGCAGACACTGGTAATCGCTCTGTTTTTCGGAGGATTCCAGGCACTGATGTCTCTCATCGGTTGGGCCCTGGGGCGGCAGTTTGAGGAGTATATTATCAGCTTTGACCACTGGATCGCATTCCTGCTTCTGGTCTACATCGGCGGAAAGATGGTATGGGAGGCCCTGAAGGGAGAGGAGAGCGCCGCTTCCGGCTTTGATCTCAGGGAACTTTTGATGCTGGCGGTGGCCACCAGCATCGACGCGTTGGCGGTAGGAATCACCTTTGCTTTCCTGCAGGTAGAGATCCTCTCCGCTGTCTCCATCATCGGCTGCACCACCTTTGTTCTGTCTCTTGCGGGGGTGGTCATCGGCAACCGGTTCGGCAGCCGCTATCAGCAGAAGGCGGAGATCACCGGCGGCGTGATTCTGATTCTCATCGGACTGAAGATCCTGTTGGAGCACTTGGGTGTTCTGTAAGTTCTCCATACTTCTCAGAAGAAAAGTACGGCAGGGAAAGAAGGCTGTTACTTCCGCAGGGCTTTCACTATGGAGATGCCCGCCTTGGCACCCTCATAGACCGCTTTGGAGACCTGAAGGAGTCCGCCGGTGCAGTCGCCGGCGGCGTAGAGGCCGGGCACATTGGTGGCCATATTCTCATCCACGGAGATGGCGGTGCCCTCGGTGAGGGCGCCGATCTTTTTGGCAAGGGCCACGCTGCCCGCCACTCCAATGGCTACGAAGAGACCATCTGTCTGGATAAGGGTGCCGTCCTTCAGCCGGACGCCGCCCAGCATTCCGCCGCCCTCCACAGCGGCGATCTCGCCAGTCACCACGGTAAACGATTCCGGAAAGGCGGCGGCAGGTGTCTGGCCGTTGGTGAGGATGGTGACGGACCGGGCCACCGCCGCCAGCTCCATGGCCTCGTGGAGGGCGTACTCCCCGCTGCCCAGCACGGCCACATCCCTGCCCCGGTAGAAGAAAGCGTCACAGACGGCGCAGTAGCTGACGCCCCGGCCCTCGAAATCCTTCAGGCCCGGAATGGGCGGGGCCAGGCGGGAGGTGCCGGTAGCCAGCAGCACCGCGTCGGCGGCGTGGCGGCCCGCGGTGGTGGAGACAGTGAGACTGTCCTCAAAGCCGATGCCGACGACCTCCTCCTCCAGAAAGGTGACGCCCAGGCGGCGGGCGCCCTCCACCCCCCGCTGCATCAGCTCCTCGCCGGAGACGGGCTGGGGAAAGCCGTAGTAATTCTCAATGCGCTCCGCCTTTTTCAAAGCGCCGCCGCCGTTTGAGAGCACCAGCGTTTCAATGCCCGCCCGGACGGTATACAGCGAGGCAGATACGCCGGCAGGACCGGCGCCGATGATAATGACCTTTGCCATAGAGATCCCTGCTTTCTGTTTTTGTATATAGTATACCCTATGTGGATGCGGCTTTCCGTGACCGGGTCACAATAGGGGGAGACGGCTCCTGAGAGGATTGTAGCAGATTTTCATAGCCGCCACAAGGCAGAGGGAGAGTGGTTGAAATTTTCTTCAGGATACGGTATACTGACCATACTTGTGTGGCAGGATTTTAGGTGAGGAACAAAATAAGGAGAATGTGCTTTGAGTAAGATGAGACGAAGGTTCCGGGTGCCTCGCAGCAAGCCGGGAAAGATTTTGATGAACCTCCTGGTGACACTGGTGCTGGGAGGGCTGTACTTCTATGTGACACTGCCGGCGCTGAACCTCCATTCCGGAGATTTTTACAGCTTCATAGGCTTTTTGTGCGTGGTGTATGTGGTGTGCGCGGTCATTACCTCCGGCTTCCGTACGGACCCCACAGTGGTGGTGGCCCCGGCGGAGCGGCTGAAGGGATACGTCCGCTTTATCAAGCAGCAGTGTCTGCCGGTGGGACTCTTGTTTGTGGCCCTGATCATCGTGGCCCTGGTGGGAGAAATTCTCTCCATGCCGATCTTCCGCGCCGGCTCCTACCGGGATCTCCTCCAGGTGGAGGACGGAAATTTCACCGAGGATATTACCCAGATCTCCTTTGACAAGATCCCCACTCTGGACCGGGACAGCGCCGAATATCTGGGAGACCGCCAGATGGGTACCCTCAGCGATATGGTCAGCCAGTTTGAGTACCCGGAAGGGGAGTCCACCCAGATCAACTACCAGGGCCGGCCGGTGCGGGTGTCACCCATTGCCTATGCTGATCTCATCAAGTGGTTTACCAACCGCAGCGAGGGCCTGCCCGCCTATGTGCTGGTGGACATGGTGACCCAGGAGGCCAGCGTAGTGCGGCTGCAGGAGGGGATCAAGTACTCCTTCTCCGAGCCTCTCAACCGGAACATCGTCCGGCATCTCCGCTTCCAGTATCCCACCTATATGTTCTCCACTCCCCGTTTTGAGATCGATGAGGAGGGCCAGCCCTGGTGGATCGCCCCCCGGCTGGTGAAGACCATCGGCCTTTTCGGCGGGACGGATATCGAGGGAGCGGTGCTGTGCAATGCCATTACCGGCGAGAGCACCTATTATGATATCGCCGACGTGCCCAGCTGGGTGGACAACGTGTATACGCCCCAGCTGATTATGGAACAGTACGACTATCACGGCACCTATATCAACGGCTTTTTCAACTCCATTCTGGGTCAGCGGGGAGTGACCCTCACCACCGACGGGTACAACTACATTGCCCTCAACGACGATGTGTACGTCTACACCGGCGTCACCTCCGCCAATGCCGACCAGTCCAACCTGGGTTTCCTCCTCAGCAATCAGCGCACCAAGGAGACCAAGTTTTATGAAGCCCCCGGCGCCACGGAGTATGCCGCCATGGGTTCCGCTCAGGGTGTGGTGCAGGATCTGAAGTACACGGCTACCTTCCCGCTGCTGCTGAACATCGCCGGGGAACCCACCTATTTCATTCCCCTTATGGACGCCACCCAGCTGGTGAAGAGCTATGCTATGGTAAACGTGGCCCAATACCAGGTGGTGGCTACCGGATCTACCGTGTCCCAGTGCAATCAGGAGTATATCCGACTGCTGTCTGAAAAGGACATCACCGAGACGGAGGAGCTGCCCCAGACGGAGGCCAGCGGGGTTATTGCCGAGATTCGTTCGGCTGTGCTGGAGGGCAACACATACTACTTTGTCCGCATGGAGGGGGAGGAGGTCTTCTACTCCCTGTCCGCAGCCAGCAATGAACTGGCGGTGATTCTCAACGTGGGGGACCGGGTGACCATCGAGCATGAGGCCACCGATGAGGAGAAGCCTATTCTGGACGGCTACAGTATTGTCGACTATGAGAAGGCGGCCGCCGCAGCCGCCCCCTCCGAAGATGTCTCAGGGGAAGAGCCCCCTGCGGCCTGAGTACTTCAAGAGACCTCTGCAGAAGAAGATCTTCTGCAGAGGTTTTTTTATTTTGCCGAAGGGGCATTTTCTATTTTTACCGACAAAAAGCAGTGATCCTGTCTGCAGACAGCCGCGCAGCGATAAAAAAGAAGAAGAGACTGCAGAGAGAAAAGGTCCCTTGGGGATTATGCGTTTTGACGGATACCTCCAGCGGCCGGACAGACGGAATTTTCTGGAAAATATAGACAATTTTCTAATGAAATTGCAGAAAAGCCGAGGGCCGTCTGAGACAAGTGTTGTTAATAATAACAGATATGGGCTGCATAAAAATTTGTTAAATTATCTACTTTCCACAAAAAACTTGCCTGCTAAAAGAATATACGGTATAATCTCTAAGACTGGAGCCGGCAAAAAGCCGGCACGGAAGTGAGAGACGATCAACGGACAGAGGAGGCTATCGACGATGTTGGACCAGTCGTACTACCGCAAAGCGGATGAGATCATCGAACATTACGGCCGCAAGGCCAGTTCCCTGATCCCCATCATGCAGGATATCCAGGGGGAGTATCGCTACCTGCCCGGGGAGCTGCTGACCTATGTGGCCGGGGAGATCGGAATCAAGGAGGCCAAGGCTTTCAGCGTGGCGACCTTCTACGAGAACTTTTCTTTTGAAGCCAAGGGAAAATATATCATCAAGGTCTGCGACGGAACTGCCTGCCATGTGAAGAAATCCGCCCCCATCCTGGAGGCTCTGCACAAGACTCTGGGCCTCAGCAAGAAAAAGCATACCACCGACGATATGATGTTCACTGTGGAGACGGTGTCCTGTCTGGGTGCCTGCGGGCTTGCCCCCACGGTGATGGTCAATGAGGACGTGTATCCCCGGATGACCCCGGAGTCTGTTGTGGCCCTGGTGGAGAAACTGCGAGGTGAGGGAAAATGAAGATCGAGACGAGAGAAGCGCTGCAGAACCTGCGTGCCGGCGCCCGGAAGGAGATCGACTCCTGTGACTGCCGGATTCTGGTGTGCTCCGGTACCGGCTGTATCGCCACCGGCTCCAATAAGATTTATGAGCGCCTTCTGGAGATCGCCAAGGACGCTCCCGGCGTCACCTTGGAGTTCAAGCCCTGCGGCGGCGGGGAGGGACACGAACACTACTTGGGCGTGAAGAAGACCGGCTGCCAGGGCATCTGCGAGCTGGGACCCCTGGTACGCATCCAGAAGGGAAGCAAAACGATTCAGTACATCAAGGTACAACCCGAGGACTGCGAGGAAATTTTTGAACGCTCTGTGCTGGGAAACGAGGTGCTGGAGCACCTGCTCTACCAGCAGAAGGGCAAGACGTATGAGACTCCCGAGGAGATTCCCTTCATCGCCAAGCAGACCCGTATCGCTCTGGCCAACTGCGGCAAGCTGGATGCAGAGTCTCTGGAGGAGTACATCGCCGCCGGCGGCTTCACCGCTTTGGAGAAGGCTCTTTTTGAGATGACTCCAGAGGAAGTGGTGGACGTGGTAGACCGTTCTGGCCTCCGGGGCCGCGGCGGCGGAGGCTTCCCCACTGGACGGAAGTGGAAGCAGGTGGCCCGTCAGGCGGAGAAGACCCGGTATGTGGTCTGCAACGGCGACGAGGGTGACCCCGGCGCTTTTATGGACGGCTCCGTCATGGAGGGCGACCCCTATCGCCTTATCGAGGGCATGATGCTGGGCGCCTATGCCGTTACCTCCCAGGAGGGCTATATCTACGTCCGCGCCGAGTATCCCATGTCCGTGGCCCGGCTGACCCATGCCATCCACGAACTGGAGGAGGCGGGGCTCCTGGGGGACAATATCCTCGGCACCGACTTCTCCTTCCACCTCCACATCAACCGGGGCGCCGGCGCCTTCGTCTGCGGCGAGGGCTCCGCACTCACCGCCTCCATTGAGGGCAACCGTGGTATGCCCCGCGTAAAGCCCCCACGCACTGTGGAGAAGGGCCTGTGGGAGAAGCCTACGGTCCTCAACAACGTGGAGACTTTTGCCAACGTCCCCCGCATCGTCCTGGATGGGGCGGAGTGGTACCGCTCCATCGGAACTGCCGGAAGCCCCGGCACCAAGACCTTCTCCCTCACCGGTTCCATTGAGAACACCGGCCTCATCGAGGTGCCCATGGGCACCACCCTCCGGGAGATCATCTTCGACATCGGCGGCGGAGTGAAAAACGGCGAGAAGTTCAAGGCGGTGCAGATCGGCGGCCCTTCCGGCGGCTGCCTCACCGAGGAGCACCTGGACGTACCCCTGGATTTCGACTCTGTCAAGCGCTTCGGGGCCATCGTGGGTTCCGGCGGTCTTGTGGTCATGGATGAGCACACCTGTATGGTGGAGGTGGCCCGGTTCTTCATGAGCTTCACCCAGCGGGAGTCCTGCGGCAAGTGCGTTCCCTGTCGGGAGGGCACCAAGCGGATGCTGGAAATTTTAGAGAAGATTGTGGCGGGCAAGGGAGAATTGGAGGATCTGGACCGGCTGGAGGAGCTGGCAGAGATGGTGAAGAGTATGGCGCTGTGCGGCCTCGGCAAGAGCGCGCCGCTGCCGGTGCTCAGCACTCTCAAGACCTTCCGGGACGAGTATGTGGAGCACATTGTGGACCACAAGTGCCGGGCCAAGGTCTGCGAGGCCATGCGCAGGTACATCATCAACCCCGCTTTCTGCAAGGGCTGCAGCAAGTGCGCCAAGAACTGCCCTGTGGGGGCCATCTCCGGCAAGATCAAGCAGTGCTATCACATCAACACCGACCTCTGCATCAAGTGCGACGCCTGCCGGGAGAACTGCGCCTTTGATGCCATCTACGTGGAAGCATAGGAGGAACGACAATGGGAACTATGATCATCGACGGCAGAAAAGTCGAGTTTACCGATGAGAAAAACGTACTGTCCGTGATCCGGAAGGCGGGCATCGACATACCGACCCTGTGCTACCACTCCGAGGTGTCCACCTTCGGCGCCTGCCGGCTGTGCACTGTGGAGGACGACCGGGGCCGTACCTTTGCCTCCTGCTCCGAGGAGCCCCGGGACGGCATGGTGGTCTACACCAACACTGGACGGATCAAGCGCCACCGGAAGCTCATTTTGGAGCTTCTCCTGGCGGCTCACTGCCGGGACTGCACCACCTGCGTCAAGAGCGGCGAGTGCAACCTGCAGATGCTGGCCCACCGCCTGGGGGTGACCCAGGTGCGGTTTGAGAATACCCGGGAGATCCGGGAGATCGACGACAGCTCTCCCGCCATCATCCGGGACCCCAACAAGTGTATCCTTTGCGGCGACTGCATCCGGGCCTGTGAGGAGCTCCAGGGCATCGGCGCCTTGGGCTTTGCCTACCGGGGTACCGACGCCATGGCCATGCCCGCCTTTGACAAGAAGATCGCCGAGACCGACTGCGTCAATTGCGGTCAGTGCCGGGTATTCTGCCCCACCGGCGCCATCAGCATCCACACCAACATGGATGAGGTGTGGGACGCCCTGTCCGATCCGGAGCTGCGGGTGATGGCCCAGGTGGCCCCCGCTGTCCGGGTGGCGGTTGGCGACGCCTTCGGCCTCGGCAAGGGCCGCAGTGTTATGGGCAAGATCGTCAACGTCCTCCATCGTATGGGCTTTGACGAGGTCTACGACACCACCTTCAGCGCCGACCTCACCGTGATGGAGGAGTCTGCGGAGTTTGTCAACCGGGTCCAGGCGGGGATCAAGCTGCCTCTCTTGACCTCCTGCTGCCCCTCCTGGGTGAAATTCGTCACCGATCACTATCCAGAGTTCAAGGAGAACCTCTCCACCTGCCGCTCTCCCCAGGGGATGATGTCGGCGGTCATCAAGGAGTATTACCGGGACCCCAAGCATGCGGAGGGGAAGAAGACGGTGGTGGTGTCCATTATGCCCTGTACCGCCAAGAAGATGGAGGCCAAGCGGCCCAACAGCTTCACCAAGGGCGAGCAGGATACGGATATCGTCATCACCACCACAGAGTTGATCCGCATGATCAAGAACTCCGGCATCGACTTTGCCGAGCTTGATCCTGAGGCCAGTGACGTGCCCTTTGGCTTCGGCTCCGGCGGCGGCGTGATTTTCGGTGTCACCGGCGGTGTCACCGAGGCGGTGCTGCGCCGTCTTATTCCAGAGCACGACAAGCGGGCTCTGGATGAGATCGCAGAGTGCGGCGTCCGGGGCGACGATGCCATCAAGGAGTTCAGCTTTGACTACCAGGGGACTACCCTGAACATCTGCGTGGTCAGCGGTCTCATCAACGCCAAGCATGTGATGGACCGGGTCAAGAGCGGGGAAGCTAACTACCACCTCATTGAGGTGATGGCCTGCCGCCGGGGCTGTATCATGGGCGGCGGCCAACCGCCGAGAGCCGGTGTCCGCACCAAGGCAGCCCGGGCCAAGGGCATTTACAGCGCAGATAATGTGTCCATTATCAAAAAGCCCGATGAGAATCCCATGGTCATGGCATTGTATGAGGGCCTGCTCAAGGGCAAGACCCACGAGCTGCTGCACAACAAGGAGTATTGATTTCTCGGGAAGATACCGTTACGGAGGGGGCGGAGCCGGAGGGGGCCGCCCCCTCTCTTTGTAAGCGAAAACCACCGGCTGTGCCGGTGGTTCCAAAAAGCTTTAGCTATGCACAAAAAAGTATCCTCCTTTGG
>CALXDD010000060.1 GCA_944386985.1 uncultured Oscillospiraceae bacterium | reverse complement strand
ACATCTTGTGCCGTCCGGTTTCGTCAGACACTATATATTGTGGAATTTTAGTCCAAGGGCTTCATCGTGGGGAACAAAATCACCTCACGGATGGTGTCGTTGCCAGTGAGCAGCATAACGCAGCGGTCGATGCCGATACCAAGACCGCCCGTGGGAGGCATCCCGTACTCCAGCGCGGTGAGGAAATCCTCGTCCATCATACCGGCCTCGTCGTCGCCCTTGGCCCGGGCCTCCACTTCCTTCTGGAAGCGCTGGCGCTGGTCGATGGGATCGTTGAGTTCGGAGAAGGCGTTGCCCATCTCGCTGCGGCAGATGAACAACTCAAAGCGCTCGGTGAGCCGGGGGTCCTTGGGGCTGCGCTTGGCCAGAGGACTCACATCCACCGGATGCATGGTGATGAAGGTGGGCTGAATGAGCTTGCTCTCCACCTTCTGGTCAAAGGTCTCATAGAGGGCGTGGCCCCAGGTGGGCTCCACGCCGTCCATGTCCACCCCGGCGGCCTTGGCGGCGGCCACGGCAGCCTCATCGGAGTCAATGGCCATATAGTCCACCCCGGTATACTGCTTCACCGCCTCATGCATAGCGAGGCGGGGCCAACCGGGAGTCAGATCAATGTTCTCCCCCTGCCAGGAGAGCTGATAGGTGCCCAGGATCTCCTTGGCGGCGCCGCTCAAAAGTTCCTCAAAGATATCCATCATGTCGTTGAAGTCGGCGTAGGCCTGATAGAGCTCCACACTGGTGAACTCCGGATTGTGCTTGGGATCCATGCCCTCATTGCGGAAGATCCGGCCCACCTCGTAAACCCGCTCCATGCCGCCGACGATCAGCCGCTTCAGGGGCAGCTCCGTGGCGATACGCATGTACATGTCGATGTCCAGGGTGTTGTGGTGGGTGATGAAAGGACGGGCTGTGGCGCCGCCGGAGATCGTGTTCAGTACAGGGGTCTCCACCTCCATGAACCCCCGATTGTCCAGGAAATTCCGCAGGTACTTGATGAAGGCGCTGCGGATTTCAAAGTTGCGGCGGACCTCCGGGTTCACGATCAGATCCACATACCGCTGGCGGTAGCGGGTCTCCCGGTCGGTGAGGCCGTGGAACTTCTCCGGCAGAGGCAGAAGGGACTTGCTGAGCAGCGTCACCTCCAGGCAGCGTACACTCATCTCGCCCCGCTGGGTCCGAAACACCTGGCCCCGGACGCCGACGATGTCGCCAATATCATACTTCTTGAAGTAGTTGTAGGGCTCCTCCCCCATGTCGTCCCGCTTGGCGTAGAGCTGGATGCGGCCGGTTTTGTCCTGCATGTCGCAGAAGCTGACCTTGCCCATTCCCCGCTTGCTCATCAGACGGCCCGCCACAGTGACCTCCTGGTTCTCCAAGGCGTCGAAGTTGTCCTTGATATCCTGGGCGTGGTGGCTCACTACAAACTTGGTCTGCTGGAAGGGGTCCTTCCCCTCCTCCTGCAGGGCGGCCAGCTTCTCCCGGCGAATCCGCAGGATATCCGACAGGTCCTGCTCCTGGTTGTTTCGATTCTGCTCTGCCATATTTGCTCCTCTTTCGTCTTTTTCTTTATCGCTCGATCTTGTCCACTGTGTAGTGCATAGCGCCTCTGGGGGCCTCCACGGTGACGGTGTCGCCGGCCTTGGCTCCCATGAGGGCCTTGCCCACCGGGGACTCCTCGCTGATGGCGCCGGCCTTGAAGTCGGACTCCTGGCTGCCCACCACCTTCACGGTCATGCTCTTTCCGTTCTCCACACAGGTGATGGTGACCGTGGTACCGATGCCCACCGCGTTGCTGGGTGCGTCGCTCTCCTCCACGATCACGGCGTGCAGCAGAATATTCTCCACCTCGGCGATGCGGGAGTACAGCTTGCCCTGCTCATTTTTCGCCTCGTCGTACTCACTGTTCTCACTAAGATCGCCAAAGCCACGGGCCACTTTGATCTGCTCGGCCACCTCGTCGCTGCGGGTGGTCTTGAGGTAGTTCAACTCCTTCTCCAGCTCGTCATAGCGGGCCTGGCTCATTTTGAATTCCTGTTTTGTTTTCATCTGCGTTCACCTTTCTTTATGGTATCGGTGTTCCACCGGGATATCAAATTCAGGGAGTGCATACTACTCCACAATGCTTGCATTATAGTGAGTTTTCCCCGGGATGTCAACTATTTTCAAGGGAATCTGATATTTTTGCAGCACGCCGGAGCGGTAAAGGACCGCCAGCAGCTGGGCCGCTTCGCAGCCCGCTGCCGCCTCCGCCGCCTTTGGGGGAAGTTCCAGCCGGATGCCGCTTCGGCGGACCACCCGCTCCCCGTCATAGAGGGGCAAAATCAGCCGCCCCTGAAAGCGGAGCTCCGGCGGCGGAGGCGCCAGTTCCACCAAGAGATCCGCCTCCTCCACCTGGCTCCGGCCCGGGTTGTACAGCACGGACACCCCATACTCCCCCTTCAGCCGCCGGCACAGGTCCTCCCCGCCCCGGGATGCCTGCAGCACCACATATCGTGCCGTCATGCACAGCTCCGTGATCAGCTCCTCCACCTGAACGGTGACCCGGTCCGCCAGAACCGCCACCGTCACCTCTCCCGGGGACAGGGAGAGGGCTGTCATGGCCTCCTTTACCGCCCGCCCCGCCAGGGCCCGGTACAGTTCCAGGGTGCTCACCGGCAGCACGCCTTTGCGCCAGAAGCTCTCCGCGAAGGGGAAGTCCCGCGGAAACACCGCCTGGGTCACTCCGGCCTTCCGCATAGCGGCGGCCAGCCTCCGGGCAGCCATGGCGCCGTACAGCCTCCGCCGCCCTGGTACCGCCGCCTCCAGAACCCGCACCCCCAGCAGGTTCCGGAATGCCATCCTTCCCCGCCGCTCTCCGCTCTCATACACAATATAGCCAAACATAGCACTACCTCCTGCTCCATCGGTATGGAGCAGGAGGTAGTTTTAGACATGAACTTTTTACCAGGACTGGATGTAGCCGGGCAGATACTGCAGCGGATCCACAGGAGATCCGTTCTCCCGAATCTCATAGTGGAGATGCGGGCCGGTGGAATAACCGGTGGAGCCGGTTGTTCCGATGACCTGGCCTTGGGTCACATGATCCCCCACACTGACCCGGAAGGTTCCCTTGGACATATGGGCATACATGGTGGTATTTCCCGAGCCGTGGCTAATGACGATATAGTAGCCGTAGGCACTGCTATAGGTGGCCTCCAGCACAATGCCGTCCTTGGTAGCGAGAATATTGCTGGTGTAGCCCACGCCGCCGATATCCACGCCGGTGTGGTTGCTGTATTTTCCGGTGATGGGGTGGGTCCGGGGGCCGAACTTGCAGGTGATCTTCTTGGAGGTGGTCACCGGCCAGATGTAGCCGCCAGCGGTGGGCTGGGGCAGAGACGCCGCCAACTCCTGTTCCTTGCGCTTGATCTCCGCCTGGACCCGGGCCTCCTCCGCCTCTACCGCTTCCAGAGCTTCCTCATACTCACCAATTCCATCCTCAATCTGGGCGGCCAGCTCCTGAGCCTTGGCAATCTGGCTCTCCAGCTCAGCTTTCTTACTCTCCAGTTCCTTCTTTGCCGCTTGGGACTCGCTGAGGCTGGTTTCCAATGTGGCCTTCTTCT
Organism: uncultured Oscillospiraceae bacterium; assembly: GCA_944386985.1. GTDB lineage: Bacteria > Bacillota > Clostridia > Oscillospirales > Oscillospiraceae > CAJFPI01. The sequence goes on along the minus strand of CALXDD010000060.1, from coordinate 6,621 downwards.
CGCTGATCTCCGCCTGAAGGGCCTTCAGATTGTCAATTACCCGTTGGTCCGCCTCCATGATCTCGTTGGCGGCATCCAGACGGCTGAGAAGGTCGGCAAAGTCCGTGGCGTTGAAGAGGACGGACCAATAGGACACAGTACCGTTTTCCTCCATGGCCCGCACCCGCTTACAGAACAAGTCGTACTGCTCCGCCTCCTGCCGCTCGGCGTCCTCCAACTCCGCTTGGGTCTGAGTAATAAGGTTTTCATAATTGGTGATCAGGGACTCCGTGTTGCTGATCTCCTGACGAATCACATCGTTTTGCTTGTCCAGAAGTTCGATCTGCTCCAGCGCCTTGCTCTTGTCGCTTTCCAACGCGTCAATCTGGCTTTGCAGCGCGTCCTTTTGGTCGCCAAGATCACTGGCGTTATCCTTCAGATTGTCGATCTCAGACTGGGTCACCGCCTCCACAGCGGGCGCCAGCCCTTCGGTCTGGACACATCCCACCACAAACAGGGCCGCCAACAGGAGCAGTACGCCCCGTTTCCATAATTTCTTCTTCACCTGCGGTCATACCTCCTCTCCGCTCAGGACCGCTTATACCTTCAGATACTGCCGGATGGCAGACACGCTGCCGCCTACGCCGATCACAATGCCGGCGCACACAAAAATCAGTGCCACCGGCGCCCACATGTGGGAGAAGGGCACGATTTGAATAATTGAGAACACATCGTTGCCGGAAACGCCTTTGGTAATCAAACCGTACAGCCCCCACTGGAGGAAGAAGGCGATCAGAGCGGCCAAAATTCCCATCAAAAAGCCCTCGCATACAAAGGGCCAGCGAATAAAGCTGTCTGTGGCGCCCACCATCTTCATAATGGCGATCTCCTCCCGCCGGTCAAAGAAGGTGAGCTTGATGGTATTGGCGATGATGAACACCGATACCAGGAACAGCACCGCGATCAAGGTCATGCTGATGACAGCGGCGATGTTTCGGAGGGTGATGAAACCGTCGCTCAGCTCCACATAGGCATTGACATCGGCAATGCCGGGCACCTGCTCCAGAGCCGTCTTGGTCTCCCGCATCAAAGACAGATCCTCAAGATTCACAACAAACCGGTTGCGGAAAATAGCGGGGTCCAGATTTTGAAACAGCGGGTCGTCCTCATACTCGGAGGCAAAAGCGTCCTTGGCCTCTTCCCGGGAAATAAATTCCACGCTGGCCACATTGTCCACCTTCAAAAGCTTGCTCTCCAACGTCCGGGCCTGGGCCTCTGTCAGGGACTCGTCCACAAAGGCCAGTACCTGATTCTCCTGTTCCAGCTTCTTCAAAGTGGCGTCGGCATTCACCGCGATGAGGGAAAATGTTCCCATGATGAGAAGGCAGGCCACCGTGATGCCGATGGCTGCAAAGGACATGAAGCCGTGGGTAAACATGCTGGAGAGTCCCTCAGTAAAGAAGTAGCGAATGTCGTGAGTATTATATTTACGCATGGACATTCACCCCGTACTTTCCTACGCCGTCGCCAATGACACGGCCTTTCTCCAACATAACCACCCGCTCGGAAAACCGATTGACCAGGTCCCTCTCATGGGTCACCACCAGTACCGTAGTCCCCAGCTCGTTGATCCGCTTGAGCAGCGTCATGATCTCCAGAGACCGGGCGGGGTCCAGATTGCCGGTGGGCTCATCGGCAATGATGGTGGAAGGGTTGTTCAAAAGAGCCCGGGCAATGGCCACACGCTGCTGCTCGCCGCCGCTGAGTTCATCGGGCAGACGGCTGGCCTTGTTCTCCAGCCCCACCAGCTTCAGCACATAGCCGATGCGCTTCTTGATCTCCCGGGGGGAGGCGCCCACCGCCCGCATGGCAAACACCATATTATCATACACTGTCTTCTTGTCGATCAAGCGAAAATCCTGGAACACAATGCCCAGAGTCCGCCGGAGATAGGGGATCTGCCACTCGGCAATATTTACCAGGCTGAAGCCGTTGACCATCACCTGCCCCTCCGTGGGGATCACCTCCCCGGTGAGCACCTTGATCACCGTGGATTTCCCCGAACCGGAGGGCCCCACCAAAAATACGAACTCGCCGTCCTGAATCTCAAGACTCAATCCATTCAGGGCATGCGTGCCGTTTCGGTATTCTTTGTACACATTTTTTAGTCGTATCATGCCATTCCCCGTCCATTACATGGATATTTTCACAGCAACCAGCCAGGCACCTCCAAAAGGAGCCGCCCGGCAGCCACACAGCCAAAATTATGTTAACTCGAAGTTGACCAATATTTGCAAATCGTAACAGCATAATTGTACTGGAAACGACCTCTTTCGTCAAGGGAAATCCGATGAATAAATTGTGAACACAAAAAGCGTCCGTTTTTTTGGAAAAAGTTATGTCAATTTCATTCTCCCGCCTTCGAAAAAGTTCGCTTTCCCGTCGGCCGGGCGCGGCTTCCCCGCTCTGCCTGTCCGCGGTTTCTTCGGAAGTTCTTCCGGCAGCGCCTTTGAAACGCAGAGGACCGCGGCTCCTGACGAGCCGCGGTCCTGCAGTCCGCATCAAACAATATTATTCTTCCGCTCAGGCATCAATGCCCCGACTGGTGAGATATTTTTTGACCATGAGGGCCACTTTGAAGGTAATGGCGTCGTCAAATTCCCGGAGATCCAGGCCCGTGAGCTTTTTGATCTTCTCCAGGCGGTAGACCAGGGTGTTGCGGTGGACAAACAGCTTCCGGGCAGTTTCGGAGACATTCAGATTGTTCTCAAAGAACTTGTGGATGGTGAAAAGGGTCTCCTGATCCAATGCGTCAATGGGATTCTTCTTGAAGACCTCCATCAAAAACATCTCACACAGCGTAGTGGGCAGCTGATAGATCAGACGGCCAATGCCCAGGTTCTCATAATTGATAATGTATTTCTCCGTATCAAAGACCTTTCCCACCTCGATGGCGATCTGGGCCTCTTTATAACTCTTGGCCAGCTCCCGCAGGTGATTGGCCACGGTACCAATGCCTACCACCACCCGGTTCTCGCCGCCCACCCGCAGCGCCTCCTCCACGGTGGTGGCAATGCGGTTGAGTTCTTTTTCGGGGTTGGGGTCGCTGAGCTGATGGATCAGCGCCACATCCGCGTCCCCCACATTGAGGACATAGTCCGCCTGGCGGTCAGGGAACAGGCTCTGAATGATGTCCACATGGACCGCCTCCGCCTGGTCAATGTGGCGGATGACAAACACCCCGCGGGGCACCTCCGGGTCCACATGGAGCTCCTTGGCCCGCATATAGATGTCCCCCAGCATAATATTGTCGGAAATGATATTTTTAATGAAGGACCCCCGGTCGTGCTTTTCCTCATAATAGGCCTTGGCCGCGTTCAAAGAAACGCTGGCCACCGAACAGACTGCACGTCCCACCTCATCGTCGGCCATTACAAAGGCGGCGTAGTCAAACTGACTCCCCCAGCCGCTGAGCGCCTTGAATGTCTTTCCCTGATACGACACGCACCGGCCCTCGGCATGGACGATCACGTCCACATACTCGGGCCATTTATTGCCAATGAGCCCCAGGTCGCTGCAGGAAATCACAGTACCCTCTCCATCCAGCACGCCGATCACCTTATCGGTGGTCTCCTTGATCTGCAGTACAACATTCTGAAAGATTCTTCCTGACATGCTCAAATCCTCCCCATCGGCAATCTATCTTGTCGTTTGTGCAATATGCCAGTCCTTTTTCATTATACTGTCTCTTTCGCTATATTGCAAGAGATTTTTTCTTTTTTCCACAAAAAAGGTGTTCTTTTTTTGTCTGTTCTGTGAATCAGTTCTTATTTCTCCATCTTTTCGAGCAAAACTCGAATTTCTTCCTCCGATAAATACCGATATTTTCCCCGTACCAAATGGGGGTCCAAAGTCAGCGGACCCATGCGAATCCGCTTGAGATACAAAACTGTCCTACCCCGGCTCTGGAACATCCTCTTGATTTGGTGAAATTTGCCCTCATGCAAAGTAACCAACACTTCGGTGGGGTTCTCCCCCCAAGTAAGCTTTGCCGGGAGGCACTGCAACTCGCCCAACCGGATTCCCCGGGCAAATGCCTCCCGGTCCTCCTCCCCCACCGGTCCGTCCAACCGGGCCAGATACTCCTTATCCACATGGTGCTTGGGGGACAGCAGCCGGTGGGCCAGGGGACCGTCGTTGGTCAGAAGAAGAAGTCCCTCCGTGTCCCGGTCCAGCCGCCCCACGGGGAAAAGCCCCCGCTTTCGCAGAGGCGGCTCCAGCAGATCCAGCACTGTCTCCTGCCGGCTGTCCTCTGTGGCGGACAGCACGCCCGCCGGCTTGTGGAGCATCACATAGGTGTACCGGGTATACCCCAGAGGCTCGCCGTCCACGGTGATCGCCGCCGGGTCCGTCTTCTCCTCCGCGGACCGGGCGGGCCGGCCGTCCACCAGCACCCGCCCCTCCTTCACCAGCCGCTTCACCTCCCGCCGGGAGTATACCCCCTGAGAGGCAATCAGCTTGTCCAACCGCTCCAACGCCATGCTCTGCTCCTTTCTCCCACATCCCGCAAATCTCTTTGGAAGCATGGTATCATATTTGTCCCAAAAAGGGAATAGAAATCAGTGAGGAGTGTGATGTCCATGTTGATCGTCTCGGCCAAGCTCAATCCCAAACGAGCCGCCCTGTACATGCTGCTGCTGGGCGCCGCGCTGGTGGCGCTGATCCTGGTGGTGGGGAACGCCAAGCGTACCAAACTGCCGGGCCGCCAGGACTGCCGGGCCGCCAATATCCAGGACTGTGTGGCCTATCTGGAGACCTTGGGCTGGCAGGTGAACCCCTCCCCCATTGAAACCCTGGAATTTACGCTGCCAACCCCCCTCAACGCATCCTACAAGGAGTACAATGCCTTACAAATCGAACAGGGCTTTGATCTGACGCCATACGCTGGACGTCAGGTACGCCGGTACAGCTTCACTGTCTCCAACTATCCCGACTACCCCCAGCAGGTCCAGGCGGACCTCTACCTCTGTGATGAAACCATCATCGGCGGGGATATCCTCTATTACGGCGTCAATGGTTTTGTAGACACTCTGATATTCCCCTGACGCCTGACACCCCGCAAAATGGCTGGCCGGTTCCTTCATATAGATCATTATCTATCTGTAAATTTATGAAAAAGCCGCCCGCATCCTGTTGAACCAGGCGCGGGCGGCTCTCTTCTGTCCGTTATTTGATATCCAACTCCGGCGGCACATCGATCTCGTCGGAAACATACTTGCCGTTTTTCTTCCGCTGCCGGACACACTCGGTGAGGAGATACTCGATCTGTCCGTTGACAGAGCGGAAGTCGTCCTCTGCCCAGGCGGCAATGGCGGCGTACAGCTTGGGAGATAATCGCAGAGGAATCTGTTTTTTCTTGTCGTCCGCCATATCAGTACAGGCTGCCGGAGTTTACCACCGGCTGAGCGTCCCGGTTGCCGCAGAGAACCACCAGGAGATTGGAAACCATGGCGGCCTTCCGTTCCTCATCCAGACTCACCACCTGGTTCTCATTGAGTCGCTCCAGGGCCATCTCCACCATACCCACAGCGCCGTCCACGATCATCTTTCTGGCATCAATGATGGCGCTGGCCTGCTGACGCTGGAGCATCACCGCGGCGATCTCCGGCGCATAGGCCAAATAGGTGATTCGGGCCTCTAAAATTTCCAGGCCCGCCTCCTCCACCTTCTGCTGAATCTCGTCCCTGATCCGGGCGGCCACCACCTCACTGGAACCCCGGAGACTTCCCTCGTCGGCAATCCCGTCGCCGGTGGTGTCCACATTAGGAGCCACATCGTAGGGATAGATACGGACAATATTCCGAAGAGCGCTGTCACACTGGAGAGACAGGTATTCCTTGTAGTTGTCCACATTGAACGCCGCCTTGGCGGTATCCACTACCCTCCACATCACCGCGATACCGATTTCCACCGGATTGCCCAGGCAGTCATTGATCTTCTGGCGGTTGTTGTTGAGGGTCATAATTTTCAGGGAAATCCGCTTCCCCGCCGCCTCCGACAGATTGACGCTGCCGGCGCCGCTGACGGTCAGAGACGTTCCCCCGTGGCCGGTAGCGTCCACATCTCCGCTCTGCTTCAGCCGGGTCTTGGCCGCTGGATTCACCGCCGTGCAGAAGGGGTTGACATAATAGAACCCCGCTCCCTTCAGCGTACCGATGTACTTGCCGAACAGAGTGAGCACCAGGGCCTCCTGGGGCTTGAGCACCTTGAGACCGCACAAAAAGATCCAGCCCAGGCACAGCCAGGCAATGGACACCACCAGCAGCGCCACTCCCCCATAGACCGCGGACACCTGATCATATTCCGTCAGTGCCGCCCCCGCAATGGTTCCGATAATAGCCACTACATACAAAAGGATTACCAGCAGCAGCACCGGCATTCCTCTCTTTGCTTTGCTTAAAATTATTTCCTTCATAGGGAACACTTCCTCTCTCTTTTTGATATCAAAATCATATCATTACAATACGGCATTGTCAAGGGCCTCGCTCAACTTTTTCCATAAATACAATCATAACCACCGGCCGTGCCGGTGGTTTGCACAAGCCCCCTTGGGGCATGTCCCGGGCAGAGCCTATAGGCTCA
>CALXDD010000059.1 GCA_944386985.1 uncultured Oscillospiraceae bacterium | reverse complement strand
GAGCACGCCGGCATGACCCCCCTGGGCATGACCTTCTCCGAGATGGCCTCCATGACCGGCGGCGGCGTGCAGACCCCCGGCTTCATGGGCCACGGCAAGCACTTCATCTCCTCCAAGAAGTTCATGAAGGCCGAGGGCGGCATCGAGCGTATCGTGTGGATGCCCAAGGCTCTGAAGGATCAGGTGGCGGAGCGTGTCAATGCCACCGCCAAGGAGCTGTATGGCATTGACAACTTCTGCGATATGATCGGCGACGAGACCATCGCGGAGGATCCCGAGACTCTGATGAGCTTCCTGACCGAGAAGGGTCACCCCGTTCTGGGCATGGATCCCATGATGTAATTTCACTTTTCTCCCCTTCGAGGAAAGAACTGAACATCGTCTTGTTTTATAAAACAGGCATGGCCAATGGCCATGCCTGTTTTTTCCCTGTCCCCCTGTTTTCTTCGACAGAACAGATCGCTAAAGGAGGGACCGTTTAAATTTCTTCGCCATAAGGATAAAAACAGAGGCCGGACAGTAAAAACCGTCCGGCCTCTGTTTTTAACGAGTGAAATCAGTGAAGCACCTTGCTGAGGAATTCCTGAAGGCGGGGGTTCTGGGGCCGTGAGAAGATATCCTCCGGCTTTCCCTCCTCCATCACATGGCCCTCGTCCATGAACAGCACCCGGCTGCCCACCTCCCGGGCAAAGCCCATCTCGTGGGTAACTACCACCATAGTCATACCGTCCTGAGCCAGCTCCTTCATGACCTCCAGCACCTCGCCTACCATCTCAGGGTCCAGGGCGCTGGTGGGCTCGTCAAAGAGCATGACCTTGGGCTTCATGGCCAGGGCCCGGACAATGGCGATTCGCTGCTTCTGACCGCCGGAGAGCTGGGCGGGATAGGCATCCGCCTTTTCCTCCAGTCCCACCCGCCGGAGCAGCGCTATGGCGGTTTTGTCCGCCTCCGCCGGGGTCATCAGCTTGGTCCGTACAGGTGCCAAGGTAATATTCTTCCGAATGGTCATATTGGGAAAGAGATTGAAGTGCTGGAACACCATTCCCATCTGACGGCGGATGGAATCGATATCCGCCTTGGGATTAGTGATCTCCGTTCCCTCAAAGGTGATCGTGCCCGCCGTGGGGGTCTCCAGCAGATTAAGGCAGCGCAGGAAGGTGGACTTGCCGGAACCGGAGGGCCCGATGATGACCACCTTTTCACCGGGATAAATATGCTGGTCGATGCCGTCCAGCACCAGATTGCTCCCGAAGGATTTGGTCAGATTCTTAACGTCGATCACTTTGCCGCAGCCTCCTTTCCAGTTTGCCCTGGAGCCAGCTGAAGATCAGCACCATAATGAGATACATGATGGCGGTGATAATGTAGGGATACATAGGCTCATAGGTCTTTGTAATAATGGCCTGAGCGAAATACACAATCTCCTTGCCGCCCACCACGGAGATGAGGGAGGTATCCTTCAGCAGCACGATGAACTCGTTGCCCAAGGAAGGGAGAATCGCCTTGAAAGCCTGGGGAATGACGATGAAGCGCATGGTGTCCAGATAATTGAGACCCAGAGAACGGCCCGCCTCCGCCTGACCGGGGTCCAGAGACATGAGACCGCCCCGGATGATCTCCGCCACATAGGCGCCGGAGTTGATGCCCAGAGACAAAGCGCCCACCATGGTTTTGTTGCGGCTGCTGGCAAAGATAACGAAGCCCATAATCATCAGCTGGACCATCATAGGTGTGCCGCGGATGATGGTGACATACACCTTGCAAACGGCGTTGATCAGCCCCAGCAGGGGGTTGCGGTTGCCGGGCCGCTGCTGATCGTGGGCGGTACGGATCACCGCCACCAGAACACCCAGCAGCACACCTAAAATCAGTGCTATCACCGTTACCTGAATGGTAGTGCCAAGCCCCTTGAAATAATTGACCCACCGGTCCTCATAGAACCATGCCTTGTAAAATTTGATGTAGGCGTCCTGCCAGAAACCTGGGTGATCCAGGGCGCTGAATGCCTCATAGAGTTTTGTCGGATCCACGGGCGCTCCCCCTCTCTTTCTCTATCTGATCCACAGGCGCAAAAAGGGCGGCAGCAGCCGCCCCTCTTGCGGAAGTTTACTTTTAGTCAGCCTTGATGTACTTGGCGATGATGGCGTCCACAGTACCGTCAACCTGCAGCTCGCTGAGAGCGTTCTGCACAGCGTCCAGCAGAGCGGTGTTGCCCTCGTCCACGGCGATGCAGTAGTCCTCCTCGACCCAGTTGCCGGGCAGGATCTCCAGGCCCTCATTGGCGGCCACATACTCCTCAGCGGGAGCCTGGTCGATGATCACAGCGTCCACCTGGCCGTTGAGCAGAGCCTGAATAGCGGTAGCGCCGTTGTCATAGGCAGTGACGGCGTCCTCACCGTAGCCGCCGTTCTCGGGGGTATCGGAGGCATACTGATAACCGGTGGTACCGCGCTGGGTGCCGATGAGCTTGCCGTCGCCCAGGTTGTCCATGGTCACATCGGAGCCGGACTTGACAATGACCACCTGAACACCGGTGGCGTACTTCTCGGTGAAGTCCAGAACCTCATCGCGATCCTCGCGGTAGCTCAGACCGGCCAGCACCACATCAGCGGCGTTGTTCTGCACAGCCAGCAGGGCGGAGTCGAACTCCATATCATCGATCTGGAGCTCCAGGCCCAGCTTCTGAGCAATGGCATAAGCGAGTTCCACATCGATGCCCTCAAAACCGGTGCCCTCATAGCCATCGCCGTCAGCAACCATCTCATAGGGAGGGAACTGGGCGTTGGTGGCCATGATCAGCTTGCCGTCCTCAACGAGGTTCAGGGAACCGTCACCGGTGTCGCCGGTGCTGGTGTCGCCGCTGTTGTTGGCGGTGCTGTTGTTGGTGGTATTTCCAGAGTTACCGGTATTGGAGGTGGTGTTGCCGCAGGCGGCCAGCAGAGTGACCATCATGGCGGCAGCCATCACCAGCGCAAAAAGCTTCTTCATCACAGGATCTTCCTTTCCTTCTTCGCCGCCGCAGGGCGGCTCTTGTTGTACTCGTATTATATCTGCATAAATATTCGCAATCAATAGGCAAGGTTCACAAATTTAGCACCATATACTTGGAAAACCCTGGCAACTTTCAGTGGATTCTAATTCCTCTCTCTTTTTGTATTCGCAAATCCATGCATATATCCGTCTTTCGCGTATATATACAATCAGGATTCCTCCCGAATCCGGTTGATGGCAGAGGAGATGTAGTGCTCCCCGTAGAGCGTGTCGTAGATCACGTCCTCCCATTCCGTGTAGAAGTCCTCCGCCTCCGGGCTGAGCTCCTCCACCAGCCGGCCCTCGGCATCAACACGCAGATCCCCCCAGCGGTAGGTAAAGAGTGTTCTCCCCGTCTCCCGCACCCAGGCAAAATAGGGGGTATTGGCCACACCGGAAACGCCCAGCACCTCCGCTCCCATCATATAAGCGGCCATGTCCCGGCGGCCCCGGGTCATGCCGGACAGATCATAATTGGCCCAGAGGATGTAATCGGTAGACAGCATCTCCATGTAGTCCTGTTCCGTCCACTGGCTGCTCCTCGCCGCCGAGACATAGCCCACCTTGGAGTAGACAGTCTCCTCCTCCGACAGAGACATGCTGGCGGTGTGGTCCCCGGCGAACACCAGGATCACCGGCTCGTCCACCTGGGAGAAGTACTCCACCAGCTTCCCCAGCATCTGATCGGCGTACCAGATACCGTCGGTGTAGCACTGCAGCACCGCCAGTTCCTCCTCCGTCAGGCGGTCGCTGGACACGGTCACCGGATCCTCATCGTAGCGGCCGGCGTAGTAGGGCTGATGGTTCTGCATGGTCATCGCATAGATATAGCAGGGGTCCTCCCGGTTCTCCTCAAAGAGGGAGATAATCACGTCGGCGCTGGAGTTGTCGTCAAAATAGCCGCCGGTGTAGGTCCCCTCCTGCATATACTCCTCATAGAAGTGCATCTCATCAAACCCCACCTCCGGGAAGGTGACCGCCCGATTGTACATCTCGCTGGTGTGGGCGTGAAAACCGATGGTGTGATAGCCGTTTTCGCTGAGGGTCTGCACATAGGAGGGCAGGGCGGCATACTCCTCCGCCGACAGCTCCGTGTTGGCCTTGGCGGGGTCCAGCATGGCGCTGGGCACACCGGTAAAGGCCTCCATCTCCACCCAGCCGGTGCCGCCGCCGCTGGTGACGCTGTAGAACCGACCGTACTGAGAGGAGCTTTGCAGCGCGTGGTAATTGGACACCGGGTCCTGAGAGAAGGCCACATTGGGCAGGCGCGTCACATCCATGAAGCTCTCGTTCATCACAAAGATGATATGCGGCTTCTCCTCCGCCATCGGCTGAACCTCCTGATCTTTCCACATATCTCCCATCACTCTCATCATCCGCGCCTCGCCATAGTCCTCGGAACCCTGGTTTTTTGCACCGATCAGGGCGCTGAGAAGACTCAAAGACACGCCGCAGGCATCGTCCCGGCCGGCCTGGGTGGTATAGGTCTCATAACTGACGGTGCAGAAAGGCTCCGCCCATCCCGCCACCGTCACCGCCAGCACCACCAGGGAGATCCCCGCCGCTGCCATGCTGCTGCGAAAGGCGGGACGGTTCTTCCGGGTCCAGACATCCAGAACAATCCCCAGAAGCACCAGGGCCACTGCCGCTGCCAGAGCAGAGCCGGTAACCGGCGATATCGTGATGCGGTCCAGGGCAAAGCCGGCCACATCGCCGAAATTGCCCGCCAGAGCGAAGTCACTCAGTCGCAGGGGCTCGCCGTTGATTACCGCCTTATAATAACTGACGAGGGTCAGCGCCACCGGCACCGTCTGCACCAGCAGCAGGGACAAACCGGCTAAGCGGGTCACGCCGAAGGAGAAAACCGCCGCGCACACCAGCAATAGCCAGGTGAGTCCCGCCGCCTGGATGTGGCCGCCGATCCACGCCGCCGCCTCCCCCCAGCTCTGAAGACTGATGGCTTGACAGGCTATCACCGTCACCGCAGGGCCCAGCAGCAGGAGTCCCGCCGCAAGGGTCCTCCTCCGGAGGCCTCCCGGCAAACGAATCTTCTGCTCCGCCGCCGTAGTCGTATGTAGCTCCATCTGCCGCCATCTCCTTGTCGAAAACCAGGCGGCCTATCCCTGTCATCCTTGGACAAGCCGCCCCACAGTGTACGCATTATCTTACGCTTTTCCGCTGATTTTGTCAAATGGTAATGGTTTTCTTCCCAAATTTCGGCTATTTTTTAAAGATAGCTGAAACCATCTCCTACTCTCCTGGTAAGCGGATTGCTCCCTTTCCGTCCAAAGCAAAAGGGCGCCGCGCTGCGGCGCCCTTTTGTCACATCCTCTCCCTGCTTTATTCCTTCTCCAAAAGCGCCACCGTCTCCACATGGGCGGTGCGCGGGAACATGTCCACCGCCGCCGCCCGAATGGCCCGATAGCCCAAAAGCCCGAACCGCTTCACGTCCCGTCCCAAGGTACCCGGGTCGCAGGAGACATACACCACCAGCCGGGGGCCCATGGCAGCGACGGTCTCCACCACATCCTCCGCCAGCCCTTTCCGGGGCGGGTCCACCACCACAACATCAGGCCGAAGGCCCTCCCCGGCAAGGCGGGCCGCCACCGCCGAGGCGTCCCCGCAGAAAAATTCCACATTTCCAATGCCGTTGCGCACCGCATTCTCTTTTGCGTCGGCAATGGCCTCCGGCACGATCTCCGCCCCGATGGCCCGTCGGGCCTTTCGGGCAAGGCACAGCGTGATGGTGCCGGTGCCGCAGTAGAGATCCAGCACCAGCTCCTTCCCGGTGAGAGCCGCGTACTCCAGGGCCTTGGCGTACAGCCGTTCCGCCTGGGGACGGTTGACCTGATAGAAGGAGGGCACCGACAGCTTGAACGTGAAACCGCACAGCTGGTCCTCCAGGGTGTCCCGGCCCCACAGCGTGCGGTACCGCTCCCCCAGGATCACATTGGTGTCCCGGGTATTGGCATTCAGCACCACTCCCACCGTCTCAGGGCAGGCCCTACGGACGGCCTCCGTCAGCCCTGACTCGTCGGGCAGCTTCTCCCCATTGACCACCAGACACACAAGGGCCTCCCCCCGCCGGTTCACCCGCACATAGATGTGGCGGAGAAGACCTTTCCCTGTACGCTCGTCGTAAGGGGCTACCTTTCGCTCCCTGGCCCAGGCCGCCGCTGCCTCCGCGATGGCATTGGCCTGGGTCGTTTGGATACGGCAGTGGGAGACCGGGATCACCTGGTGGCTCCGGGCCCGATAGAAACCGGTGCGGCCGTCAGGCCCTATGGGAAACTGGCTTTTGTTCCGGTAGCACTCCGTCTCCTGGCTGCCGAGAATCTCCTCCACCTCCACCTCCGCGCCGCCGATGCGCCGCAGAGCGTCCTCCGCCTTCTGCCGCTTCATCCACAGCTCTTCCTCATAGGTGAGGTGCCGCAGCTGGCAGCCGCCGCAGGCGGGATAGTGGGGACAGTCCGACTCCATCCGGCCTTCGGAGGGGGACAGCACCTCCTCCACCCGTGCGAAGGCCACATGCTTGAGCACCTTCATCAGCCGCACTGCGCACGTCTCCCCCCGGACGCCGCCGTGGACAAACACCACCTGCCCCTCGATCCGGGCCACGCCAAGGCCCTCGGAGGAGTAGCCCTCCACCGTCACCACATGGCGCTGATTCTTTTGTAAATTCGCCATAGCTTCCCTTTCCTGTCTGGTCACTCTCGCCGGGAAAAGGGCGCAGGGGCGACCATTCGTCTCCCCTGCGCCGCCTTGTCCCGCGTCTTATTTCTCCCACTTGTCGATAAGCTGCTTGATCTGGTCGGCAAAGTTGCCGAGATCCCGGTTGGTCCGGCCCTTGCTGCGGGCGATGACCTCCTGGAGCAGCTTGCCCATGGCCACCAGCCGCTGGTAGGCCGCCGCCACCTTGCCGCTGGGAGTCTCCTTCTTCCGCTCGGGCAGGTAGCCCAGCTTCACCACCTCGCCGGTGATGAGATCCGCCTCCTCGGTATACTGGGGGGCGTGGGCGGAAATACCTAATTTCTGAAGGCTCTCCGCAAAATAAGGGGCCACTTCCCGGTCACCGTGGACCACGAAAATATGCTGGGGATGGTCAAAGGCTTGCGCCCACTGGAGCAGATGATCCCGGTCGGCGTGGCTGGAGAGGCCCTTGAAGTTGACGATCTCCGCCCGGACGGCGATCTCCTCGCCGAAGAGCTTCACCGACTGGGCCCCCTCCAGAAGGGTGCGGCCCAGGGACCCGATGGCCTGGAAGCCCACGAACACGACGGTGGACTCCGGCCGCCAGAGGTTATATTTCAGGTGGTGGCGGATGCGGCCCGCGTCGCACATACCGGAGGCGGAGATGATGACCTTGGGGGTCTTGTCGGTGTTCAGCATTTTGGACTCCTCTAAGGACTCCGTCAGCCGAAGGCCCGGGAAGGTGAACATCTCCTGGTGGCTTTGGACCAGTTCCAGCGCCTCCTCGTCCAGATAGCCCCGGAGGTCCCCGGCGAAGATGTTGGTGGCCTTCCCCGCCAAAGGGCTATCCACATATACCGGGAAGTTGGGCACCGATTTCACCAAGCCCTCCTGCTTCATCCGGCGGATGAAGTACAAAATCTCCTGGGTACGGCCCACGGCAAAGGCGGGAATCACCACGTTGCCTCCCCGGCGGAGAGTCCGGTCGATGACGTCCGCCAGCTCCGAGGTGTAGGACCAGACCTCGGTATGGTTGCGGTCGCCATAGGTGCTCTCCATCACCACATAGTCCGCCTTGTGGAGAAGGATGGGGTCCCGGATGATGGGCTGGTCCACGTTGCCGATATCGCCGGAGAAAACGATGGTGCGGTGCTCCCCGTTCTCCTCCGCCTCAATGGTGATGGAGGCGGAGCCCAGCAGGTGACCGGCGTCGGTAAAGGTGGCGGTAACCCCGTCCCACAGCGTCATTGTCTCATTGTATTCGCAGGTATCCACATACGCCATGGTCTGCATGGCGTCCTCCATGGTGTAGATAGGCTCCACCGCCGGACGGCCTGCCCGCTGGTTCTTCCGGTTCTGATATTCCGCGTCGGACTCCTGAATATGGGCGGAATCCGCCAGCATAATCTCCATCAGCTGCGCGGTGAGACGGGTGGTGAGGATACGGCCCCGGAACCCCTGCCGGACCAGCATGGGGATTCGGCCGCTGTGGTCGATGTGGGCATGGGTCACCAGCACATAGTCGATGGTGTTGGGTGCGAAGGGCAGCTCACCGTTGTCGATCTCGTCGCGGCCCTGTTGGAGGCCGCAGTCCACCAGGAGCCGCTTGCCGTTTACCTCCAGGCAGTGGCAGCTGCCGGTCACGCAGTAATCCGCGCCATAAAAGCTGAGTTTCATCTGCTGTACCTCCTTCGAAGTCTTGCCTGTAGTGTACCACATCCCTCCCTGATTTGCAATCCGGCCCTTTTCCGTCTGCCCCTTTTCAGCGTCTTCTTTTTGTAGTATACTGAAATTACTTGAAGAAAGGAGGAACGTCTATGACGCCCGTTGTGTGTGGTGAGTGCAAGAAACGATACGACTATGAGGTAGACGATTTCTGTCCCCGCTGCGGCGCCTATAACCGGCCGGACCAGCGCAGCACCGCCCGGCGGGTGGATGGCGTCAACGAGACAGGGCATGCCGGCTCCTTTGTCCACAGCGAGGTCCACCAGGAGAAGGAGGTCCGGCAAAAATTCGGACTGGACAAACCGGTTCCCGCCAAGCAGCGACACTCTTCACCCCGTCCCCGGCGGGACGCCTTTCCTCAGAAACGAACCGGCAGCGAAGGAACCCGTTCTTCTCTCTCCCCTGCCGCCGGTATCGGCGTGGTGGTCTGGATCATTGTGATGATCCAGGTCCTTCGGTTTTGTGCACAGATGTAAATTGAAATCGCCTGCGGAACGCTTTTGTGAGCGCTCCGCAGGTTTTCTTTCCGCATAACCGCCGCTGGAGCAGGACACACTACCAAGCGGTGATAGAAACATGAAGCGATGGTTTATCCTACTATGTGCTGCGGCGCTGCTGTGGGTGGTCTCCCGCCCTCAGGATACCCAGCCCACCGCCGCGCCGGTATCCCTGACGGCCCCCTGTGTGGCCCTGACCTTTGACGACGGTCCCCGGGCGGACACCACCGGGCGGCTTTTGGAGGGACTTGCCAGCCGCGGCGCCAAGGCTACCTTTTTTGTCATCGGGGAACAGATCTCCGGAAACGAGGAGCTGCTACTTCGCATGGCGGAGGACGGGCACCAGATCGGCTCCCACACCTACTCCCACATTCGGCTCCAGGGGGCGGCGGAGTCCACAGTGATCGAGGAAGTCGGAAAGACGGAGGTCCTGCTGACGGAGCTTTTAGGAGAGGGAGATTACTGGCTGCGTCCCCCCTACGGACTGGTGGATGACAACACCTACCGTTTGGTGGACACGCCCATGATCTACTGGAGTCTCGATCCGGAAGACTGGAAGGTTCTCGATACGGATACAGTGGTGGAGCGGATTCTGGAGAAGGTGGACAATGGGGACATTATCCTCCTCCACGACTTCTATCCCACCAGTGTGGACGCGGCGCTGCAGGTGGTGGACGCCCTCCAGCGCCAGGGCTACCAGTTTGTTACTGTGCGGGAACTGTTTGAGCGCTTCGGCACCGATCCCCAGCCCGGCGTGCTCTACGCCGACGCCACCCATCCCCGCAGCTGGTAGACTCTCCAACACAACGCGGAAACGCCGCGGTGCAAAGTGTGCACCGCGGCGTTTTTCCTATGGATCTGGTCACTTTGTCTCCACGCCTAAGCGGGCAAGTCCACCCGCTCCCAGCCCCGCCTCCTCATAGGGAATACGGAAGGTGATGGGACCGGCGGCATGGGGCGCCAGCATATAGGTGGAGAAGGTGACCACCAGCTCCTCCTCAAAGCTGACGCAGGCGTCGTTCCAGTCGGCCACGGTGTCCTCATAGCCGTCGTACAGCATCGCCTGCAGCTCGCTGTCCTCCCGGATCTCCTCCAAAATCCGCTGCTCCACGGTGGTGCGGAAGGTCTCTCTGTCATCCGCCAGCTCCAGAGGGTTGATGTAGCGGCCCCGTTCCATATCAAAGAGATAGGAGGTGCTGCTGGTGTTGGGGTGGGGTCCCAGCCGTTCCTCATAGTGCTGGAAGGTAATACTGATCACGGAGCCTTTCTCCTGCCAGGCGGCGGTCAGTTCGTCGCAGTAGTAGAGGATATTCCCCTCCACCCGGGGGTCCTGCCGTCCCCAGGTACCCAGCTCCCGGCCGGTCTCCATGCAGCTGTGCAGCAGCGTCTGCATCTCTCCGTTGAAGGCGTCCGCCACCTCCTGCACCGTCTCCGGCGCGCCCTCCACCGGCGTCATCACCGGGATCTCATAGCGGTAGGCCGCCAACAGCTTCCCCTCCGCGTCGGTGGTCTGATCATCCACCACGCTCAGCTCCACGGTGTACGCCTTGGTGGCGTCCGCCAGCGAGGCGGCCATGGCGTCCACCGGCTCGGCGCAGGAGATCATGGGCAGAAAGAGGGCCAGCACCATCATCACCGTAAGTAATTGCTTCATGGTCTCCCCTTCTTTCATAACATTACAGGATCTGTGGTAAATTCCGTCCCCGGCGGCACCGTGCCGGGACAGGCTAACGTATAGAGATCGGTATAGCGGCTCTCCCTGCGTAAAAACGCCTCCGCCGCCGCTCCCAGCTTCCGCACACCGGCGGCCTTGGTGAGCACCGGCAGCGCCGCCTCCTTCTTCATCCGCCGGAGAAGGCCCCTGCCCCGCTCCGTAGCCCCCAGCACCCGCAGGTAGGGCGGCATAGCGGGGAACCGGGTCTCCAACCCCAGGTAGGCGGACATGACCATCCTCCGCAGCCGGGACATGGCGTAGCGCCGGGTCTTGCACCGCTCCAAAAGCTCCGCCACCGAGGACGCCTCCCCCACTGCCTGGTAAAACCGGTGGTAGAGGCCCTCCCCGCCGCCGTCATAGGGGCGGAAGTCCTCCTCGTCCATCCGGCGCAGCACCGCCAGGACAGCCCGCTCGCAGCGGCTGAGGGAGGCGGGACAGAGTCCTGCCTGCTCCGCGCGGCGCAGCGCCTCCGCCGCGGCCGGCGGCATCCAGACTGCGGCGTCCTCCCCTGCCAGCACCTGCCGGCGAATCAGAGAGGCGGAGGCCGTTTCCGATGCCTCGCCGCTGTCGTGGGCGGCTCCCAGCCGCCGCACCGTCATTGGCTCCATACGGCTCCCCAGCCGCCGGAGGGCCCGGAGATATTCAATACCCAAGTTGTTGTTGGGGCTCTCCAGGCAGCGGACCGGCCCCCCCATCACCTGCTCAGCGGCTCTCTGCCGAGCGGCGGCAAAGGAAAGTCCCTTCTCCAGCCAGCGGCGGAGAGCGGCGTGATAGTCCTCACTGTCCAGGCAGTCCGCCGCCGTCTGGAGCTGGGCAAGGTCCCCGCACTCACTTCCAAAGCACAGGTGTGTCACCACCCCGGCGGCGTGGAGAATGGCCGTACCGCCCCGGGCGAAGGTCTCCGCTGTGGCCATGGCATACACCGTGGGCAGCTCCAGCACCAGGTCCACCCCGCAGCGGAGGGCCATCTCCGCCCGGAGGTGCTTGGGCAGCAGGGCGAAGTCCCCCCGCTGCACGAAATTTCCGCTCATGACCGCCACCACAGCGCAGTCCTCGCCCAGCATTCGGCGCAGGGCGGCAATCTGGTACTGGTGCCCCAGATGGAAGGGGTTATATTCGGCGATGATCCCCGCTGTGGACAAACCCCTCTCCCCTTCCAAACTTTGTGAAAAATTTTTGAATTTTATGGTTGTCTCCCGAAGGAAAATAGTCTACAATGAGTTTATATGTATTCTACTCGTCTCCGCGCGGAAATGCAACCACAGTGTGGAAACGAAAAGTGACAAAACAATGACATTTGGACGAAGGAGAGATTGACCTATGAAAATTCTGGTCATCAACGCCGGCAGCTCTTCCCTGAAGTATCAGTTCATGGAGTCCGAAGGCGGCGAGGTGTTCGCCAAGGGCCTGTGCGAGCGGATCGGTATCGACGGCCGTCTGACCCACAAGGTGCCCGGCCGCGAGAACGTGGTGATGGACATTCCCATGCCCACCCACAACGAGGCCATTCAGGCTGTGCTGGACATCATGGTTGACCCCGAGAAGGGCGTCATCGCCTCCACCGATGAGATCGCCGCTGTCGGTCACCGGGTGCTGCACGGCGGCGCCGCCTTTACCGAGAGCTGCATCATTGACGACGCCTGCATCGACGCCATCAAGAAGTGCATCCCCCTGGGCCCCCTCCACAACCCCGCAAACCTCATGGGCATCGAGGCCTGCCAGAAGATCATGCCCAAGACGCCTCAGGTGGCTGTGTTCGACACCGCCTTCCATATGACTATGCCCCCCAAGGCCTACATCTACGCCATCCCCTATGAGTATTATGAGAAGGATGATGTCCGCCGCTACGGCTTCCACGGCACCAGCCACCGCTATGTGTCCGCCCGGGCTATCGACATGCTGGGCAGCCCCGAACACAGCCGGGTGATCTCCTGCCACCTGGGCAACGGCTCCTCCCTGGCCGCCGTTGTGGACGGCAAGGTGGTGGACACCTCCATGGGCCTTGGGCCTCTGGCCGGCTTCCCCATGGGCACCCGCTCCGGCGATATCGACGCCACCATTCTGGAGTACCTGATGGGCCGGTATGGCTACGACATCAAGGAGATGCTGAACATCCTCAACAAGAAGTCCGGCGTGCTGGGTATTTCCGGTGTCAGCAGCGACTTCCGCGACATCGAGGCCGCCGCCGATGAGGGCAATGAGCGTGCCAAGCTGGCTCTGGAGAAGTTTGAGTACGAGGTGAAGAAGTTCATCGGTGCTTACGCCTCCGCCATGGGCGGCGTGGATGCCATCCTGTTTACCGCCGGTGTGGGCGAGAACTCTGCTGAGATGCGCGCCCGGATCTGCAAGGGTCTGGAGTACATGGGCGTCAAGCTGGACGAGGAGAAGAACAAGGTCCGCGGCAAGGAGGCTGTGATCTCCGCCGACGACTCCAAGGTGAAGATCTTCGTCATTCCCACCAACGAGGAACTGATGATCGCCATGGATACTGCCGCTCTGTGCGGGAAATAAGCTGCATATTTTGAAACCACCGCTGCGGGGACTGCCTGCAGCGGTGGTTCTTTTTTTGGTCTTCTGACGATGACCACATTTCCTGGCTCGGCAGATGGTGTACTGTCTGGTGTTTTGCCTCCGGCGGGTAACTTTTCTCGCTAACGGACTACCGAACTGCAGTCTCCTCGCGGCATAGCCGCTGTGGCCTACGCTAAAAACATGCCACCGGCATGTTTTC
>CALXDD010000058.1 GCA_944386985.1 uncultured Oscillospiraceae bacterium | reverse complement strand
GGCGCCAAGTTCAAGGCCGGCGAGATCTTCGTTCCCGAGATGCTGGTTGCCGCCCGCGCCATGAAGAAGGGCGTGGATGTGCTGAAGCCCCACCTGGCTTCCGGCGAGGCCAATGCCGCTGGCAAGATCATCATCGGCACCGTGGCCGGTGACCTGCACGACATCGGCAAGAACCTGGTGGCTATGATGATGGAGAGCGCCGGCTTCGAGGTCATCGACCTGGGCGTGGATGTTCCCAAGGAGAAGTTCATTGAGACCTATGAGGCCAATCCCGACACCAAGATCGTGGCCTGCTCCGCTCTGCTGACCACCACCATGCCCTCCCTGAAGGAGACTGTGGCTGCTCTGAACGCCGCTCCCTTCCGCAGCAAGATCAAGGTCATGGTGGGCGGCGCCCCCATTACCCAGGCTTTTGCTGACGAGATCGGCGCCGACGCCTACACCGAGGATGCCGCTTCCGCCGCCCAGAAGGCCAAGGAGCTGGTTGCCTGCTGATCCTCTTTTTAGGACTTCCCCTTTATGAGATGAGATGAGAAAATCCGCCGTGGAATGTTATGTTCCGCGGCGGATTTTTTTCTGGGAACGGGGAGGTCCTTCCCGGCGGCGGACGTATTCCCTCTTGCGAGGCGGTATAAAATATTGTATAATTAAAGCATATTGAAAATGGGACGATGTGGGACCCCGGAGATTCCGGTCGGTCCCACAGGCGGTTTTTTGCCGGAATCCGCCTTTATGGGAGAATACGCAGGAGAAAGAAGGTCATTTATGTTCAAGGTCGGCTTTGACAATCAGAAGTACATTGAAACCCAGTCCGCCCACATCCGTCAGCGGATTGCTCAATTCGGCGGAAAGCTGTATCTGGAATTCGGCGGGAAGCTCTTCGACGACTATCACGCATCCCGGGTGCTGCCCGGCTTCGAGCCGGACAGCAAGATCCGGATGCTCCAGCAGCTGAAGGATGACGTGGAGATCGTCATCGCCATCGGAGCGCCGGACATTGAAAAGAACAAGATCCGGGGGGACCTGGGGATCCCCTACGAGGAGGATGTGCTGCGGCTCATCGATATTTTCCGGGGAATGGACTTGTATGTGGGTAGCGTGGTGGTGACTCAGTACAACGGCCAGTCCGCCGCCGACGCGTTCCTCAGGCGCCTCACCGCCCTCGGCATTCGGGTCTACCGCCATTACCCCATTGCCGGCTATCCCCACAATGTGGAGCTGATTGTCAGTGACGAGGGCTACGGCCGCAACGAGTATATCGAGACCAGCCGCTCCCTGGTGGTGGTCACTGCCCCCGGCCCCGGCAGCGGCAAGATGGCTACCTGCCTCAGCCAGCTCTACCACGAGAACAAGCGGGGCATCCAGGCCGGCTACGCCAAGTTTGAGACCTTCCCCATCTGGAACCTGCCTTTGAAGCACCCGGTGAACCTGGCCTACGAGGCCGCTACCGCCGACCTCAACGACGTGAACATGATCGATCCCTTCCACCTGGAGGCTTACGGCGTCACCACCGTCAACTACAACCGCGACGTGGAGATCTTCCCGGTGCTGCGTACCATTTTTGAGAATATCCTCGGCACTTGCCCCTATAAATCCCCTACGGACATGGGGGTGAACATGGCGGGCAACTGCATCATTGATGACGAGGCATGCTGTCAGGCATCCCGGATGGAGATCCTGCGGCGGTACTACACCGCCCTCACCGACCGGCTTCAGGGCAAGGCCGATGAGGAGATCGTCTACAAGCTGGAGCTCCTTATGAAGCAGGCCGGGGTTACTCCCGATATTTTCCCCGCTGTGGCTGCCGCCAAGGAGCGGGAGGCCGCCACCGGAGGTCCCGCCGGGGCTATGGTGCTGCCGGACGGGACGGTGATCACCGGTAAGACCAGCGATCTCCTGGGAGCCTCTGCCGCCCTGCTTCTCAACGCCCTGAAGTATCTCGGCGGCATTGACCGTGACCTGGACCTTATCAGCAATCAGGTGTTGGAGCCTATCTGCCAGCTGAAAATCAAGAGCCTGGGGAACAAGAACCCCCGGCTCCACAGCGACGAGGTGCTCATCGCCCTGTGTGTCAGCGCTCTCACCAATCCCATTGCCGCAAGGGCCCAGGAGCAGCTGGGGAAACTGCGCAACTGTGCCGCTCATTTCACCGTAGTCCTCAGCGATGTGGATGAGAATCTCTACCGCCGCCTCGGCATCCATGTGAGCAATGAGCCAAAATATGAGCGCAAGCGCCTCTACTTCAAATAAGCAGCGGCGCAGGACCGTACACTTATGATACTCCATTGGGAAAGCTTGGAGCAGGAACGACAGAAGCCGCCGGGGGCGTTTCGCCCCCGGCGGCTTTTATCTTCGGACCGCAATAACCGTTTCGATTACGCGTGCTCCTTGTTGTAGCGCTGGATCTCGTCGTCAATGATGGGGTCCACATGGGGATAGATGGTACCCTTGAGGCCGTAGGTGATGCAGGGGATGAAGTGACCGCCGGGGGCATAGGTTTCGCAGGCCCGGCGCACATCCGCCCGGATCTCCTCCTCGGTGGAGTCCACCCGGTCCACCACAGAAGCGTCCAGACCGCCCATGAGCACCATGCGGCCGTCCAGCTCCTTCTGGATCTTGGGGATGTTGTTCTCCGGCAGCGCGCCCTGCCAGATGTCGATGCCGATATCCACCATGTCCTCCACAATGGGTTCGCAGTAGGAGTCGGCGTGGTGCATAACAATGACGCCGTGGTCCTTCATGTAGCCGTAGATCCGCTTGTAGTGGTCCTTGAAGTAGTCCCGCCATACCTCGGGCTTCATGAAAAGACTGGTCTTGGAGCCCCAGTCGTCATGGGAGAGGATTACGTCGGGCTTCAGGTTGTCCACCAGAAGCTTGGCGTACTGGAAGCGGTACTCGGCGATGGCGTCCACCAGGTCGTGCATGTCGTCAGGCTCCAGCAGGAGGTTCACCAGGGTGTCCTCAAACCCCATGAGGTAGTGGCACTGCTCGAAAATGCCGGTACCCATAAAGCCCATGGTGAGGTACTGGTCATGGTCCACGGCGGCTGCGGAGGCGATGGCCTCCTCCCAGCCCTCGGAGCAGTTGGCCACCAGGTCGGGCACCTTCACTGTGTCCCGCCAGCAGGTGATGTCGGGGCAGACCTTGTTGCTCTCGGTGACGTGGGGCATGGGGCCGGGGGCGTCCTCTGGGAAGAGAATCTCGGTGCCCCACTTGTCATAGCTGGTGCAGCCCCGCTTGCGGTTGCCCCGGGTAAACTTCTGCAGGGGATCGTTCATGATGGGGACAAAGGCCTCGTACTGGCACAAAAGCCGCTCAGGCTTTCCGTCTCTCTTGAGTGTTTCTAAAAGAATTTCCTTGGGTGTCATGATGGCATAACCTCCTCTGTATTTCATCCTCCGGCACCTGGGCGCCGGTGCAATCCACAGGGTTTCATAGCTAAAAGCAGTATAGCACGGAGTAGATGGGGACTCAATTCTACAATGCGTTCTGGCGTTGTGAAAAAGCACTATACGGAATGTAGGATGCGGCGGCGGAATTTGTGTGATATAATAAAAGACAATAGATTTGTGAAGAGAAGCCCCCGGAATAGAGGCGGGGACGGAGAGAAGGAAGAAGTATGTACGAAGCGCTGTATCTGCCCCTGCCCGACTGTGCCGCCTATGCCCAAAGAATTGGGATGGAGTGGCCTTTGACGCCGGATCTCCCCACGCTGGACCGCATTGTCTTCCAGCACCAGTGTACGGTTCCTTTTGAAAATCTGGAGGCCTACGCTCAGCAGCGGACGCCCTCTCTGGAGATTCCGGTGTTGTATGACAAAGTGGTGCGGCAAAAGCGGGGCGGCTACTGCTTTGAGCTGAATGCACTGCTGTGTGCATTTTTGCAGGGGGCGGGCTATGACGCCTGGTCGGTATCCTGCCGGATTCTCCGGGGGAAGGACTTCATCCCCCCCATGCTCCACCGGGGCGTTCTGGTGCGCTTAGACGGCAAGCTCTACTACTGCGACGTGGGCTATGGCGGCCCCCAGCCCGCCGGCGCTGTCCCGCTGGGGGAGCGGCGGGAGATCCGGGGAGAGGTCTTCCTCAGCGAGAAGAGGGAGGGAGATTGGTGGGGCCTGGACCGCATCACCAGCCAGGGCCAGCGGGAGAAGGTGTTTGAGTTCTGGACCATGCCTCTTCCCGCATCCTACTTTGTGCCCTATAACTTCTACTGTGCCAACAGCCCGGACTCTGTATTCACGCAGAAGCGGATGCTGAATCTGCGGACGGAACGGGGGAGCCTGGCCCTCACGGAGGACACTTTGACGGAGCGCCGGGATGGGGAGACTCTCACCATCCGTGCGGAGAGCAGAGAGGCGTTGCAGCAGATGGCGCTGGATCGTTTTGGACTCCAGGTGTCTCTCGAGGAACTGTTTCCCAATTGAATGACAGGAGAGCTGCCCGACGGGGGAGGGAATTCTTCCTCCGTCGGGAGTTTTTTGCCTTTTGACGAGGGAGCGGCTTGTTTTGCCGGTACCTGCCGGAGAGTGAGCGCCAATCCATATACCGCAGGAAAGAATAAAAGAAAAATCCGGCCGTCGGGGTAAAAAGAGCCGCCATGGAAGGGATTTCCCTTCCGCGGCGGCTCCTTAGTTTGATTTTTCGGATCAGCTCTCGGCCAGCTCCAGATACTTCAGCCGGCTGTAGCGGTACAGCTCGTCGGCCAGATTGACCTCCCGGTCGGGCTTCTCATCCCGCAGGCGGCAGGCCCAACGGCCGGTCATGGCCAGCGTGTCCACCCGGCGGTGGATGTCGGCCACGGCGTCCTCCGTGGACATGGTGGCGGGGATGATGTAGAGGAACAGCTGGGCCAGATCCTTGCCGTACTCCTCCATGATAGAGGCCATGTCATTGGCGCTCTCCTGGCCCTCCCAGGCGTCGAAACCCGCTTCGATGATGAGGGGCATCAGGGTTTTGATGCAGCCGCAGGAGTGGAGGGCAATGTACAGCCCCATGTCGTGGGCGGCCTTGGTGATTTTCTGGTACTGGGGCAGGAACAGCTCCTTGTAAGTGCTGGGGGAGAAGAACGTGCTGATCTGGGTGCCCATGTCGTCGTGGAAGAGGATCATATCGGTGTGATAGACCTCCTTGGCGATGCGGATGAGTTCAATATGCCAGTCCACCAGCTTGTCATAGAAGACGGTCAGCTCCTCCGGCTCCTCCAGCAGATAGCAGAAGGCGTCCTCAAAGCTGGTGAGATCCGCCAGGCGTTCAAAGAGACCGTTGACGATGACGAAATAGGAGAAGCGGTCCTCGGCAATGCGGCCCTTATAGTTCTCCTCGTAGTCCTTCTGCCAGTCAATAGCGCTGAGATCAGGGAATTTGATCTCCTTTTGCCAGTTGGCGAGGTCGGACAGCGCCCGGGTGCCGGGCTTTACCATGGCCGCTTTGGTGAGAGGCTCGTACTCCCACTGGATGCCGAACCAGTCGGTTCCGCCGTGGTTGCGGGCCTTGGCGTCCAGCATGATCTCCGGCTGGATAGCATTGTTGTCCTGGGTCTGGTTGGGGACCCACAGAGGCATCTCGCCCCGCAGCATCCGCAGCATATTCTCCTTGGGGGTGATGGGGTAATTATGCTTGGGCACTACGCTGTCCGGCGCACCGTAGATGCCGGGCATGCTGTATTCGCCGATGATTTCCAGCTCTTTCTCGTTAAAAACAGCCATAATGTCCTCCAAAATCAGTCTAATGCCTGTAGGTGCGTTTACGCCTTGCGGGCGGCGATCTCATCCTGATACTGTACGACCTTCTCCTTGGTCAGACGGAACCCGAACAGCAGCAGCAGACCGGCCACCACCAAAGCCACGGCGGGAACGATCATAAAGGCCAGACAGATGGCCTTCTGCAGATCCAGGGGAATATTGGCCATATCGACCTTGTCGGCATCAAAGTTGGCAACAGCCAGGCAGGCGGGGACCACAATGCCGCGGGCCAGGACGCCCAGCTTCAAAGGTACGTTCTGCAGTCCGGAGATCCAGCCGGTGGCGTTTTTGCCGGTCTTCCACTCGGAGTAGATAATGGTGTCGGCGTAGAGGGCGGGGGTCAGGGAGTAGGCCACGCCGTAGCCGAACTGGGCCAGAGCCATCAGACCGATGACCATGAATACGTTGGTGTACATGAAGTTGCAGATGACCAGCACCACGGCCATGATGAAGAACATGCCGATGGCGGTGTTGCGGGAGGAGAACTTCTTGGCGAAGCTCTTGGCGGCATAGGAGCCGAAGACGCAGAAAATGTTGGTAATAAGAATATAGGTGGGAGTCAGCTTCTCATTCTGAGCAATGTACAGGAAGTAGTACGCCGCGGAGCCGGCCACCACGAAGTTGAAGAGGAACTTGGCGATGTCCGCCAGCAGCAGAGCGATCAGCGGGGGATTCTGCAGCAGAGCCCGGATCAGGTCCATTCCGCCGGTGCGGTCGGCGCTCTTGGCCTTCTTGCTGGTGGTAAGCTCAGCAGGGTCTACCACCTCATAACCCTCAAACATCTTGAAGTGGGCGTAATAGAGGGCGGCCATAATGCAGCCCAGCACAAAGGCGGTGGCGCCGTACTGGTTGGTCTCGCCCACGATGCCGGCGAAGAAGGTGGCGATCAGGGGACAGACATAGGAGAAGACCACCTTGGACAGGTTGGCATAAGCGCCGCGGGTAGAGGCCAACTGGGACCGCTCATCCGGCGTCTTGCCGGCTACGGAGATCATGGACACGTTGGCCACATAGGGGAAGTTCCACACCACATGGCTGGAGATAAAGCCCAAAGTGACAATGATGGCGGCCAGAGCACCGTCTCCTACCTTCAGGAACTGGAAGGCATAGAGGAAGGGGACCAGCCAGGGAAGCATAATCAGCCAGGAGCGGTAGCGCCCCCACTTTTTGGGCTTGACACTGTTGATGATAGCGCCGTAGATCCAGGACAGGCAGGCGTCCACGGCAGTGGTGATGGTGCCGATCAGACCTGCCACAGTGGGGGAGAATTTGGCCAGGTTTGTCAGAAAGATCTGAAAGTAGTAGCTCTCTACGTTGGTCATCAGGGTAAAGCCGAAGTCGCCGACGCCGTAAAAGCGTTTCAGCGCTTTGCTGAGCCCCTTGCGCTGGGTTGTGGGTTTGCTCATAGTGCGCCTCCTACAAGTTAAATTAGATTTGACGGCCACACACAGCCGCCTCTTTCCCCTTTATTATAAAGTTTCTGCCCTGTGAGACAATCCTACACCAGGGTGAATTGTGACAAAATCGAATTGAGCGCAATGTAGGAGGGAAAAAGTCTTGAAATTGTCAATAAAATAACGAGAATCTGAGGATTTATTTGCGTAAAATCCCACGGTGTGCTACAATGGGGACAAGACGTACCATCCAGGCCGCTTGCGGAGAGCGGAAAAAGGGAGAAACGCGGAGGAGATACGATATGCAGAGCGCCTATATTGAGCATCCCCCTCAGCGCTACCGGCTGAACATGCAGGTTTTGGCGGATGAGCTGGAGGCCCACCGGGTGAGCATCCGCTTCTACTGCCGGGGGGAGGAGGCCAGCCTCACCGGCGTGCGGTTTTACAACAGGGGAGAAAACCTTCGCCGGGACTATGTGTACCTTCTCATTCAGGAGGACCGGCGGCAGGATTTCCGGGCCTGCGAGAATATCCACTTTGTGGTCATGGGGGAGGTGAGTCTGGAGGAGTTCTCCTTCACCAGCTCCGTGATCGGCATTCACTCCAGGGAGGAGCCCCACGCCATCTATAATCTGATTCAGGAAATCTTTGAGAAGTACGCCATGTGGGACGAGCAGCTGCAGTGGGCGCTGCAAAGCGAGAATCCTCTGGAGCGGATGCTGACGGTGAGCCGGGACATCTTTGAAAATCCCATGTTTGTCCATGACACTGATTTTTATGTGCTGGCCTGCCCCCGCTGGGTGGAGGGAATGCTCCACTGGGAGAAGGAGGCCCGGACGGGGCGGGAGATGGTGCCTCTGGACCTCATCAATGAGTTTAAGGTGGACGAGGAGTATCTCTCTACCCTGAAGGCCCGGAAGGTGACAATGTTCTCCTCCGCTATCCGGGGATACCGGATTCTCTTTGCCAACCTCTGGAGCCAGGACCGGTACGACGGGCGCATCTGTATCGACGAATTGGAGCGGCCTCTCCGCAAGAGCGACTATCTTCACCTTGAGCATCTGGCGGAGATGGTAATGCTGTGTCTGGAGCGGCAGAAGCTGTTCTGGCTGTCTTTGGGCAGCGACATCGACCGCTTTTTTACCCAGATGCTGGATGGGGAGGGGTTTGATCCCCACATGGTCCAGGACTACCTGCGGTATCTCCGGTGGGACCGGCAGGACAAGTATTTGATTTTGAAGATTGCCCCGGACCGGGAGGACTACAGCGCTATGACGCCTGCGGGACTTTTCGGCTACATCGAGGCCCAGATTGCCGAGGGCCGGGCTCTGCTGTTTTATCAGAACATCGCGGTGATTGTGAATCTGACGGTGGGGAAGACCACGGTGGCGGAGGTGCTGAGCAATCTGGCCTACATCCTGCGGGAGGGGCTCTTTAAAATGGGAGTCAGCGCGGAACTGAGCAGCTTCCTCGACATCCGGGACGGCTACACCCAGGCGTCCATTGCCCTGGAGTACGGCAAGAAGAGCAGCAGCATGCTGTGGTACTACCACTTTGAGGACTATGCCCTCCGCTTTCTGCTGGACTGTGCGCGCAGGGAAATTCATCCCCATCTGCTGGGATCGGAGAAGCTTCGGAAGCTGCGGGAGTATGATGCGAAAAACAATACGGAGCTGTACCACACGATGGAGGTCTATCTTCAGCTGGAGCGGAATGTGGTGCAGACCTCCAAGGCGCTGTTTATCCACCGGAGCACGCTGTTTTACCGTCTGGACCGGATTCAGAAGATCGTGGAGATTGATTTTGAGAGCGAGGAGGAACGGCTGTATCTGGCCCTCTCCTATCGGCTGGACCGGCTGGACGACTGAAAAGAGGCCGCTGCGGAATGGTTGTCCTGCGGCGGCCTCTTTTTGAATGGATGAGCCGGACGATCCTGTTTTACCCGGCCGGCAAAACGGTAGAGGGATTAAGGCCGCGGGCCGCGCCGGGAATTTGCGCCGGACAGCGGACAGGTCCGGGATACCTTATTATATATAGCAAGACAAAACCGGGGCGGCGGCGGGGCGGCGGGAGGTGTCTTGTCACACCTCCCAAACTTATTTCAGAAATTTTGTAAAAAAGCGAGAAAAAATGCTTGACAATTGGGAAACCATCCTGTATTATAAATGAGCTTGCGTAAGGCACGTCTTGTCCGAGACGCGCCGGAAATGCGCGAAACTGCGATGATGCGGGAGATTGCGGGCGCTGCCCGGTAACTTTCGCGGAGTATGTCCGATAATCGGGCGGCTGAGGAGACCTTGTGCGCTGCGTAGATCGCCGTGCCATAGGGTGATACCGGCCTTTTTGCGCCGGTATTTCTTATGAGCAGGAATGATACGCACGGATAAGCGTATAAATTCTCTTCGCCGTACAGAGTAAGGTCAAGGCAAGCTACTTTGTACAAAACATGGAGGAACAACCAAATGGCAAAAGAAATGATCCGCATTCGCCTGAAGGCGTATGACCACCAGGTCATCGATCAGTCCGCCGAGAAGATCGTCGAGACTGCCAAGCGTACCGGCGCCACCGTTTCCGGTCCCATCCCCCTGCCCACCAAGAAGGAGGTCGTCACCATCCTTCGCGCCGTCCACAAGTACAAGGACAGCCGTGAGCAGTTCGAGCGCCGCACCCACAAGCGCCTCATCGACATCACCAACTCCACCCCCAAGACCGTTGAGGCCCTGATGGCTCTGGAGCTGCCCGCCGGTGTGGAAATCGAGATCAAGCTGTAAAAAGCGGTCTCCACTCAATTTGCTGTACCCATTCGTCCGCCGACTTGCGTGAGGCGGACGGGGTCATGTCGGCAGAGCAATGCCTCCCAATGGGCACCTATGTCGACCAATAACCTACAAGGAGGAACATACATTGAAAGCGATCATCGGTAAGAAAGTTGGCATGAGCCAGATCTTCGATACCGACGGCAAGGTGATCCCGGTCACTGTGATCGAGGCCGGTCCCTGCGTCGTGGTGCAGAAGAAGACCGTTGAGAAAGACGGCTATGCCGCTGTGCAGCTTGGCTTTGAGGATGTCCCCGAGCGCAAGCTGACCAAGGGCGAGATGGGCCACCTGAACAAGGCCGGCGTCTCCCCCAAGAAGCACCTGAAGGAGTTCGATCTGGACGCCGAGCTGAACGTGGGCGACATCGTGAAGGCTGACACCTTCGCCGAGGGCGACCATGTGGATGTCACCGGCATCAGCAAGGGCCACGGCTACGCCGGCGTCATCAAGCGCCACGGCGCCCACCGCCTGAAGGAGACCCACGGTACCGGTCCTGTCCACCGGCACGCCGGCTCCATGGGTTCCGGTACCGACCCCAGCCGGATCTTCAAGGGCAAGATCGGCGCCGGTCACATGGGCGTGGATCAGGTGACCATCATGAACTTGGACGTTGTGAAGGTGGACCCCGAGCTGAACATGATCGTGGTCCGCGGCGCTGTCCCCGGTCCCAAGGGCGGCCTTGTGACCGTGCGCACCACCAAGAAGACCATCCTGGAGAAGAAGGGCGATGCCGGTATCAGCGTCAACCCGCAGAAGGCTTCCGCCCGTGTCAATCCCCAGAAGGCCTCTGCGCGTAATAAATAAGGGAAAGGAGAGTGCTTAGAATGTCTACTGTGAACGTTTTGAACATGGCCGGCCAGAGCGTCGGCGAAGTAGAACTGAACGCCGCCGTTTTCGGCATTGAGCCCAACATGGCCGTCGTTCATGAGGCAGTGAAGAACCATCTGGCCAACTGCCGTCAGGGCACCCAGTCCGCCCTGACCCGTGCCGAGGTGTCCGGCGGCGGCCGCAAGCCCTGGCGCCAGAAGGGAACCGGCCACGCCCGTCAGGGCAGCACCCGTGCTCCCCAGTGGACCCACGGCGGCATCGTGTTCGCCCCCAAGCCCCGCAGCTACAGCTATGTGCTGAACAAGAAGGTGAAGAGACTGGCTCTCAAGTCCGTCCTCTCCGCCAAGGCCGCTTCCGGCAACATCATTGTGGTGGACAGCATCGCCATGGACGCCATCAAGACCAAGGACTTCCGCAACTTCCTCTCCGCTGTCAAGTGCGAGGGTAAGGCTGTGGTCATCACCCCCGAGGTGAACGAGACCGTGGTCAAGAGCGCCCGGAACATCCCCGGCGTTGTCACCACCACCGCCAAGATCCTGAGCGTCTACGATCTGCTGAACGCCAAGTATCTGGTGATTGATCAGTCCGCTCTGGCCATCATCGAGGAGGTGTTTGCGTAATGACTGCTTACGATATCATCATTCGCCCCGTCATCACGGAGCGCTCCATGGCCAGCGTCGCCGACAAGAAGTATGTCTTCGAGGTTGCTCCTTCCGCGGGCAAGATCGAGATTAAGAAGGCTGTCGAGGAGATCTTCGGCGTGAAGGTCGCCAAGGTCAACACCATCAATGTGTCCGGCAAGGCCAAGCGCATGGGCGCTGCCCGTCCCGGCCGCACCAAGGATTGGAAGAAGGCCATCGTGCAGCTGACCGAGGAGTCCAAGACCATCGAGATCTTTGAAGGTATGGTATAAGGGAGGAAACTGAGACATGTCTATTAAATCTTTTAAGCCGACTACCCCTTCTCGGCGGCACATGACGGTTTCCGGCTTCGACGGCATCGACAAGAAGGCCAAGCCTGAAGCCAGCCTGACTGAGGTCCTGAAGAAGAACGCCGGCCGCAACAGCTATGGCCGCATCACCGTCCGCCACCGGGGCGGCGGCAACAAGCGCAAGTACCGCATCATCGACTTCAAGCGGGACAAGGTGGACATGACCGCCACCGTTCTCCGCCTGGAGTACGATCCCAACCGCAGCGCCAACATCGCGCTGGTGGAGTATGAGGACGGCGAGCGCCGCTACATCCTGGCCCCTCTGGGCCTGGCCGCCGGCGACAAGGTCCTCTCCTCTCCCGCCGCCGACATCAAGCCCGGCAACGCCCTGCCCATCGCCAACATTCCCGTTGGTACCGTGATCCACAACATCGAGATGCACCCCGGCAAGGGCGGCCAGCTGGTCCGCTCCGCCGGCGCCGCCGCCCAGCTGATGGCCAAGGAGGGCAATGACGCCCAGATCCGTATGCCCTCCGGCGAGGTCCGCATCGTGCGCACCAACTGCCTGGCCACCATCGGCCAGGTGGGCAACCTGGACCACGAGAACGTCCAGATCGGCAAGGCCGGCCGCAAGCGCCACATGGGCTGGCGTCCCACCGTCCGCGGCTCTGTCATGAACCCCTGCGACCACCCCCACGGCGGCGGCGAGGGCAAGAGCCCTGTGGGCCGTCCCGGCCCTGTGACCCCCTGGGGCAAGCCCGCCCTGGGTTACAAGACCCGCAAGACCAAGAACCCGACCGACAAGTTCATTGTCAAGCGTCGCAATGCAAAGTAAGGAGGACAACTGAAGATGAGCAGAAGCGTGAAAAAAGGCCCCTTCATTGCCCCCGAGCTTTTGAAGAGGGTCGAAGAGATGAACCAGAGCGGCAAGAAGACCGTTCTGAAGACCTGGAGCCGCAGCTCCACCATTTACCCCGCCTTTGTGGGCCATACCATCGCGGTGTACGACGGCCGCAAGCATGTGCCTGTCTATATCCAGGAGGATATGGTGGGTCACAAGCTGGGTGAGTTCGCCCCCACCCGCACCTTCCGCGGCCACACCAAGGGTAAATAAGAAAAAGGAGAATGCAGAATATGGAAGCTAAAGCTTATTTGAAATATCTCCGCATCTCTCCCCGCAAGGTCCAGATCGTGGCCGATCTGATCCGCGGCAAAGATGTGGGAACCGCCATGGCCATCCTGATGCAGACCCCCAAGGCTGCCAGCGAGCCCATGATGAAGCTCCTGAAGAGCGCTGTGGCCAATGCGGAGAACAACCACAGCATGGATGTGGAGAAGCTCTACGTCAGCCAGGTGTTTGCCACCCCCGGCCCCATCCTCAAGCGCATCATGCCCCGGGCCCAGGGCCGTGCCTATCGTATCAACAAGCGTACCTCTCACGTCACCCTGGCTGTGGCGGAGAAAGCATAAGGAGGGAGACAGTTTATGGGACAGAAAGTAAATCCCCACGGCATGCGCGTGGGCGTCATCAAGGACTGGGACTCCCGCTGGTATGCCCGCGAGGAGAAGGTGGGCGATCTGCTGGTCGAGGACAAGAAGATCCGCGACTATCTGAAGAAGACCCTCTACGACGCCGGCATCCCCAAGATCGAGATCGAGCGCCGCAACGACGTGGTGACCATCTTTATGCACTGCGCCCGCCCCGGCATGGTCATCGGCAAGGACGGCAAGGCCATCGAGGAGACCCGCCAGGCTGTTGAGAAGCTCATCGGCAAGACC
>CALXDD010000057.1 GCA_944386985.1 uncultured Oscillospiraceae bacterium | reverse complement strand
GAGGGTACCCACGAGCCTCTGGTGGACAGAGAGACCTTTCAGAAGGTGCGGATGCTGGTGAACAGCCGCAGGCACACACGGAGCCGGACCTACGACTTCCTGTTGAAAGGGCTGATCTTCTGCCACGAGTGCGGCTACCCTCTGGCGGTTCTCAACCGGAAAAACGCCAAGGGAGAGGATGTCCTGTACTTTGTCTGCCGCACCTATCAGCGGTTCACCAAAGCGGGCGTCTGCACCTGCCATTCCATCAAGGAGAAAACGGTGACAGATGCGGTGGTCGCCAAGGTACGGGAGGTCTGCCAGTCTTATCTGAATCCTGACGAATTATTTCCTGTGGCCCGCGAGGCCGTGGAGAACGCCAGAAAGCAGAGCGGCCTGGAGATGGAACGCCAGACACTCCAGTCCAAGATAGACAGCCTCACCGCTAACCTGGACCGGATGTATACGGATCGGCTCAGCGGATTGCTGCCGGAGGCGGACTTCCAGCGCATCTTCGGCCGGATCAAACTGGAGCGGGAGCAGCTGGAGGAAAAGCGACAGGTCTTGGAGTTTCAGAAAAAAAGCCCCATCCGCAGTGAGGATAGGGCCAGGGAACTGGTGCAGCGATTTATCGAAACAGCAGGGGAGAGCCGGGAACTGCTGGTGAGCCTCATCGAGAGAGTGGAGCTCACTGAGAACAAGGAAGTCATCATCAAATTCCGCTTTGCTCAGCTGGACGAGACGGCGGAAAGCCAGAACTCACAAGAGGTTGCGCTGTCTGAGACGGCGTAATTTTCCGGAGCCAATCGTTTACAATAGGCGTGTCGCTATGTATCCCGTATAGAAAAGAGAGCGTTGGAAAAACTTCGGGCGGCATTAGAGGGCCGGGGAGGATAGACGAGGTACAAAAGGGCCCCATTGAGAAAAGCACGAAAGACTCCCCTGAGCTGTCCCGGCAAAAACAGGCAGTGACAAAATACCCCCTGATATAGAAGAGTAGACTACATCGGGGGGTATTGTTATGGGAAAACGAAATTATACACAAGTAAGAACTCCGCTGACGGAAATCAAGCGCATACTGGCAACGGGAAAACGCAGCAGACGGCGAATCTGGTTCTGGACACTATTCGTCTGGCCATGAAGCAGGAGAAGAAGAGGGGCACTGTGAAGTTTCGACTCTACAGCGACCAGGAAGTTCAGTACCTTATAAAGTGCACAAGTGTTATCGGCAATCGGAATTTTTACCTCGTTATTGACGAAGATCAAAGAATACGCTACTATGATATTGCTGACACAGACACACACTTTTAAAGTCCTGTCATATAGGTGGTCTGTTTTTGTCCGCTATATTTGCATTATGTTGTTGTTTGTATTAAATAAAAATAGTGCTTTAGATATTTAGGGGCGTTTTTAGTCAGTAGGATTAGAAAATTTTGCAAGAACGGAATTAAAATAGCAAAATTTGAAAGAGAATATGGATTTGCTTTATGCAAATTCTGCGTGGAATATTAAAATATCCACCTGAAAATCCAAATTAGGGCATAGAAAACATGTTTGCGTCTGCTAAAACTATGGTTTCTGATAGGATATTTAAAAAACCTGCGGGGGAACTATTTTGAAAGGATGCAATAAAATGAAGAATATAAAAAATAAACTGCTTTTATTTGTGTCTATTTTCTCCTTTTTGCTTGGTTTGACTATTATTTCAGAAGCATTTTTGTCTGGACTCCTGCTATTTGCAATTGCGTTTTCATTTGTTCCGATTCCAAGAATTCAGGCTATTTTTCAAAAATACAATCTTTTGGGATGGAAAAAAGGCGTTTTTCTTTTGGCACTACTGATTTCTTGCTTATTTTTTCTTCCTACAAATAGTTTAGAAACGGCAGATAAAACAGGAGACGAAAGCCAAAATAATATACAAAGTCTTGAAGAAGACCAAAACAGTCAGATGGAACAAACAGAACAAAAAGAAGAGGGAGGAGACAATAAAGAAGGTCAATCCGAGGAAAACACGGAAGAATCAGACAGCAGCCAAAGTCAGGAAGAGATGGTGGAAAATAGTTTAAACCAAGAAAATAACGATAACAAGGAAGATGGAAGCATTTTAGATAACGGAAATGAAGAGTCAAGCACATCAGATAATTCCGTTCCGCAAGATAATCAGACAAATGTAAAAATGGTATGGATTCCTGAGAGCGGTACAAAGTATCATTCAAAAGCATCTTGCAGCGGAATGAAGAATCCTGCACAGGTAACGCTCGATGAGGCCATTGCGATGGGATACACTGCCTGCAAACGCTGTCATTAAGTAGAGCATGCTGCAAAATGAGCCTGTAGTAAAAAGGCAGATGAGGCAACCTTAAAAAGGTTGCCCCGTCTGTCTTATTTCAGGATAAGCATAAAATTTGCTGGTGGCTTGTCAGGGACAAGCATTTTTGCCGCGTGGTAAAAACAAAGCGGGAAAAATACACAATGGTAAAAGAGCGTTCAAGGCTTAAAAAACTTGAACGCTCTTTCTTGTTGACATCACAGCCACACCAAAACGGCAAAGCCGCCGTTGATTTGAAAAAACGGGAGTTCGTGTAATGTCCATATGAAATAGGTGAACCATTTTGATGCCTCTTCTCCGGCATCTCCTCAACCCAATATACGGTTCGATCAAGAATCTATGCGTTTTTGAAAGGTGGTAGGCTCGAAGGAACCGATCGCCTGGCAGATGTCGCACACATCGGGGCGGTTTTCATAGGTAGCGCCGCAGAACATACAACGGTATCCATGTACCGTCACCATTTGAGGAGCGTCAGGAGCAACAGTCTTGGTAAGGGAGGCAGCCGATGCAACTGGCTTTTCTTTATCCGAACTGGTCAACTTAGCCAGAGCGGCTAAGAAACGGAACTCGTGGTCTCTTTCAATCTTGGCGATTTGCTCAAAGAGCAGCCCAATCTCTTCAAAACCCTCCTCCCGGGCAGTCTGAGCAAAGGAGGGATACAGATTGCGCCACTCACCATACTCCCCCTGAATGGCCTCCTGGAGGTTGGCCGCACTATTTCCTACCCCTTTCAAACGCTGATAGAGCAGGCGGCCGTGAACGCCTTCGTTCTGAGCCATCTGCTCAAAGAGTTCGGCTACCTCGGAGTGGTGCTCCTGTTTGGCCTTCTCGGCAAAGAAAAGATATTTATTGCGCGCCATTGACTCTCCACTGAATGCGGCCAACAGATTCTGCTCGGTACGAGATCCTTTGAAATCCATACTATATACCTCTGCTTAGATAATAATTATTTTATTTTTGAAAATATACTACTTTTAATGACATTTGTCAAGGCGAGGATAATCTTGTATAGTTTTATCTGGATTGTTTCAAGCAAGTGTAAAGCCTGCCTTGTGAGTAAGAGGGGAATTAAAAATAGAAGTCGCCGCGAACGTCCATCGTTCGCGGCGATGTGGTGGAGGTGAGGGGAGTCGAACCCTGGTCCAAAAATGGCCTCAGGCATTGCAGCACAATGGCGGTTATCCTTCCGTGTGTAAATCCGTGTGTAACAGGATCTCTGTGAAATACGCATCCACTTTCGCATCGACTTTCGCCCTTTGAGAACTCAGTGTATGTTGGTATACCTGCTGCAGCATGTTATCTGTAGCATGCCCCATCCGCTCCTGTGCGTACTTGTCCGGGATCCCCAGGGCCAGCATGACTGAAGCGTTTGCATGCCGCAGATCGTGGAAACGGTAGTGGGGCAGGCCGGCTTTCTTCAGTGCATGGGAAAATGCTTTATACATGGCCTGACCGCTCATGTGGACTATGTAGTCATCTGTATGAGGCTGCTGCTGGATCAGTTCCAGGATTGGCTTCGGCAACGGAAGGCGCCGCTCACCTGCGGAGGTCTTTGTCCCTTTCTCTGCTGGACCGTCCGGACCCTCCACGATAGCCCGACGGATGTGCAGTATGTCTCCCTCTACAGCATCCCAGGTGATTCCGCGGATCTCCGAGGCACGCAGGCCCAGGCAGAGCGCCAGCAATACCGGCAACTCTACTCGTGTCCCACGCACTGCCGTAAGCAGAGCGGGAAGCTCGTCCAGGTCCGGCACAGAGGCTTCATAGCGCCGCTTCTGGGGGAGGGTAGTGCGAAGGTGCAGACCTGGCCGGTAGACACTCAGAGCGGCGCTGAGCAGGCCGTGAGCGTTGCGGACCGACTTGGGGGACTTACTCCTCGCCATGCGGTTGACTGCCCGCTGGACGGCCTCCTGAGTCAATTGCCGCAGCCGTACCGGCATGAGCTCCGGAAAGGCATGGGCTCGTATCCGGCGGTATCCTGCCACCGTGGCTGGACTGAGCACCGCGTCCTTACTCTCAATATACCGGTCGATGGCGGTCCCCACGGTGATCTCCTCAACTGCTTCTGCCTTTTGGATCAGGCCGGCCTTTATTGCCAAGGCTTTGGTATGGGCCAGCACCGGATCCTCCTCCACAACAGAGATCCGTTCACCGCCCACCATTATTTGGCAGCGCCAGGATCCGGAAGGCAGTTCCACTGGTGTGGGTGCCTGTAACTTTGCCGCCTTGGTTCTCATTTTCTCCAGGTTTTTCATAGAGCCACCTCCTCTGCTCCTATGGTATCATAAGAACGAATGTTCTATTTAAAAATCAACGAAAAACACCGCCCCGCGCTGGGGCGGTGCTTTTTTTACCTATTCAGGTGTCCAACTTGGACACGGCCAAATCCGCAGGCGCCTGCGGATTTCCCGGGGAGATCGGACACTTGTCAGTTTCCGGCTTCGCTGGAGTGCGCCTCCTCAATGACATCGCCGTTTGCGTTCACATACAGCACGGCAATGTCGTCCGCCGGTGTACCGTTAAAAGCATTGTACATTCCACCGAGCATATAGAGCCCTAACACGGCAAAGGATTCGGTCAAACCAACCTCGTCAGCATTCAGCTCAATCGTAAATTCTGTATAATCGTCATTGGCCGTAACGCTGGTGATGGTCGGGAACGATTCAGGGTCAACCATTTCGGCCATTGCGTCCTCTACGCCGGAGCGCATCTCTGCCATCAATTCCTCGTGCTGCCTTTTGGTCATGGTGTACGTAGCAGATCCGTCATCATTCAACACGGCGGATACATAGCCATTCTCAGCAGCAGTCTGGTCCAGAGATTCCTGTGTGATTCCCTCCCCCAGAAATTCCGCGGGGACGGTGATCTCAACCGTGAGAAGCCCCTCGTCCACTTCTACCCCGCCGGAGCTGTCGCCCTCGCCGGTACTGTTTTCCCCGCCGGCCTGGGCATTCCCGCCGTTGTTCTGTGCGGCGTTATCGCCTCCACAGGCCGCCAAAGACAGCAGTAATACCGCGCTCAATGCAAAAGCCAAAATTCTTTTCATTTTGAAATCCCTCCATAAAAACAACTATCACATTCCGTTCTGCTCTACGCCGTAGACGGCCTGTTCATAAGTAAAGCCTTCGTACTCCAACTGGTCGATCAGTCCATCCCTGGAAAACGAGGAATAGTCCAAATAACTCTTGGCGCACTCGGCCGCCTCGGCATTCCAGTCCGCTCCGCAGTTGTCAGCAGCATAGGTGGCTTGTTCTGTGGTGAACTCTTCATATTCCAGCTGATTAATAAGCCCTGTATAAGAGAAGGCGGAGTAGTCCAAATAATCCTTAGCACTCTCCAGCGCTTCGGCATTCCAATCGGCGTTACAATTATCCGCCGCCCAAGTGGCCAGCTCAGTGGAATATCCTTCATATTCCAGCTGATTGATAAGCCCGCTATAAGAAAAGGCGGAGTAGTCCAAATAATCCGTGGCAGCTGCCATGGCGTTCTGCTGTTCCACGGTCCAGCCTTCCGGCACTTCCGGCTCGCTTTCCGTGGGCTCCGGATCTTCAATCGGGTCGGGTGTCTCCTCCTGCTGGGAGATTTCGCCCTGATCCTGATCGTCCTCTGTGGAGGGGGCTTCTTCATTTCCTCCCATTGCGGAACCGATGACCCCGATAAGCACCAGAGCAATCAGCACATACCACCAGCGGAACTTCTTTTTCTTGCGAGGCGCCGGGTCGGCATTGCCGGGAGCAGGGGTCCCACATTTTGGGCAGAAATTGCCCTGGTATTCCTGTCCACATTTGCTGCATTTCATCTTTCTCTTCCTCCCTGTGCCCAATTTGGACACATTTTTATTGATCCGCACACCAGCGGGGAATCACACATATAGTTTTGCAGATTTCGCAGGTTCCCAATTGCACGCTTACGTACAACTTTTGTCGATTGTCGGCCAGGGGCGAGACCAACGAAGGAGGCCATGCCATGACCGAGCTGGAACGCCTGGTAGAATTTCGCCAATTGGAGCGCCGGATCAATCCCCAGATCCTTCGCTCTTATCTGACTGCGCTGCTAAGTACCGCATGTACCGCAGCGCCTCCTCCTGCAGATCAGGAGGCAATGACCTGAATAAAATTTCATTTTCTGACGGCCCGTCACCCTCTCCGGTGGCGGGCTGTTTTTCGCCCAGCAGCTCGCTGGTGGTAACGCCGAGGTAGTCGGCCAGCATCTGGACCTTGGCTACGGAGGGGGTGCGGCCACGCTCAATATCGTTAATAAAGCTCCCACCCACACCGCTTTCTTTGCAGGCATTTGTTGGCTTCACACCTTTTTGTTCACAGTAAAATTTGATGTTTTGCACAAAAACTTCGACATTCAACGGGCATCACTCCTATGCAAATTGGAAATTGCGTAAAAAATTCGAAAATTCCAATAAATTATATTGACAATCCGCAATTGCGGATTTATCCTAAGGGTGTAGACAGTAACTACAAATTGCACCGCCGGGCGGAAAGGGGGTGAAGGAAACGAAGAGGAGAAAGCTGAAGGATTAATAGTATCCATATTCAAAACTTCGCTCGTCGGATGGTCTAAGCTCCGTGACAGTTTTAGCATCTTTAGGATCGCCAGTCCATCCAAGAGTGTAAATGACTGCACAAGAGTATGTGCCGTCACCATAATTGGTGCGATGTTCACCAATATGAAGAAGTAGCCATCCTGCAGAAAGCAATACATTACATTCCTCTTCTGTATAAGCAATGCTAATTTTTCGGATAGCCCATAGAGCCGGTTTATCTCCGGAAATATCAGAAGGGGGCGTGTCAATATTAAGAATTTTATTAATACTTACCGAAAAGTAGTCTGCGAGCATTTCAATGGTTTTGATGTCTGGAACACGTTTGCCGGTTTCATATTGGCTGAGAGTGTTCTGAGATATTCCGAGATAACTCGAAAGCTGGGATTGTGTTAAACCGGCCTTTTTGCGATATTCCGCAATTTTATTCATAAAAATCACCCAAAATACTAATAAAAATTGCAAATAAAAATATCTCAGATATATTGACATTTGAGATAATTCGAGATATTATGAGAACGTAGACAGTAACTACAAATTGCACCGCCGGGCGGGAAGGGGGTGAGGAGAGATGGTAATAAAACCTACAAATCCGGTATTACCGATGGTAAAAGAAATCCGGGAAACAACCGATATCAAAGTGGTCGCGGCACTGCTTGCCAGCGGGAACTGGGTCGCAATCGCCGCGACCATAGGCAAAGATGATGTCTGCTTATTTGCACTGGGGCGGGTGAATTAAGTAACAGAATCCCACGGATCATCGAATTCTTCCTGGATAGAATTACATAGCCCTAATGCGTAGAGATGGTATGCCGTACCATCTTCACGGTGTCCAGGGGACACTGACAGGATGCACCAGCGCCCTGTATCCAGATATTTCTGGACAACTTGGATGTCGGTTTCTTCAGTGACTTTTTTAATATCGCTGTAATCCACTTGCTTTACCTCCTCTCTCTACTCATAGTCTACCACAGGCTGGGCGGGAAGGGGGTGAAGTTAAGGGGCATCAATGCCCAGCACACGACGGACGGCGGCTTGCAGCTCGGGGGTAGCCTGCTGGTACGCAGCGAGGACGGAGGATGCGTCTGGGGATAAGTCACCCTCTCCGGTGGCGGGCTGTTTAGTTTTAGGCCCTTCCCCTGTAGCAAGCCATTGCACAGTGGTTCCAAGAGCCTCCGCAATCTGGGGCATATACTTGGTATACGATTTGGCTTTTCCATTTTTCCATTCGCTTACCTTTTGAGGGGAAACCCCCACTTGTGTTGCAAATGATTTTTGTTCGATGCCTTTCTCTTGGATCAGACTAAAAATTCGCTCAACGATTTCCAAGTTATCACCACCATTCTGCATAAATCATTGTTTCAGTGATTATGCACATTAAACAAAATCAACGAAACGATGATATTGCTCTTGACAATCATTGATTCAATGATTATTCTTAAAGCGTAGTCAGTAACTACAAACCAAATGAGACAAGACTTAGGTACTCGTAGCTTATAGGTGTAGTTATAAACTACTATACCATGTAAATTCATAGATGTAAAGGAGGTGAAAAACCTTGAATATCAAGCAGTTGAGGGAAGCGGCCGGTATGAGCCGCAGCGAGTTGGCCCGGCTGATGGGGGTGGCTCGTCCCTCCCTGATTGCATGGGAAGAGGGCAAAGCATACCCTTCCGCTGCCAACCTAATGAAGCTGGCGGATCTCTTTCACTGCTCAGTGGACGAACTGCTGGGCCGGGACCGCTCTGCATGATTTATCTTATCCCTCGAAAGGAGAATTTGTCCATGTCGATGTATGACACGAATATTTACAAAACCGCACGGGTGAAGGCCGGAAAAACCCAGGAAGGGGCTGCAGAGGCCATCGGGATCTCGGTGGAGAGCATCAAGGCATACGAGGGCTACCACCGTCTACCCCCCGCCGACGTGGTGGACCGCATGTGCATCGTCTATGACGCTCTGTATCTTGCTTACCAGCACAACCGGATCGCCTCCGGGGAGATCAAGGTGGTGCCGGAGGTGCAGGTGCTGGATCTGCCCCGGGCCTCCATACAGCTGATCAACAAGGTGGTCCGCTTTGCCGAGCAGCACCGGGATCGGGAGCTGCTGCAGATCGCTGAGGACGGTATCATTGACGACCATGAGCGGCCCCTGTTCGACGATATTATGGCTGATTTGGACGAGCTGGTCCGGGCAGCGCTGGAGCTGAAATGTGCGAAAAAGGAGGGCTAATATGCCAAGAGTATACTTAACCGCTGAGCAGAGAGAAGCGGCCGCCATTGAACGGACGAAGGAGATGTTGTCGGACGGTCTCGCTGTGAGGAAACGCCGGAATCGGCAGACCTATGCTGAGATGGGCCGGGATGCGGGGATCACCGGACAGACTATGTCCAGATTGATGGCGGGGCAGGATCCTAAGATGCCGGTGAGTCAGGTGCTTCGCCTTCTGCGGATGGCGGGGCTGACGGTGTCCCGTCGGAATGAACCGGTAGGGGAGGGGGAGTGACATGAAGCAGACAACCGAAAACAGCGCCCCCATGATTACGGAGGCACGGCGGGCGGAGCTGAGGCATCTCTGGGGTGAGGAGACCAACGAGGAGGGGACCCGGGCCTGGCGGGACGAGCTGACGCTGTCTGAGCGGGCCTTTGTGGCCAGGCTGGACCGAAATATGGCTATCGGATGCGGCAAAATGGCCACGATCACTCTGATTATGGACGATATCTATCGGATTTTCCCACTGGCCCATATTCAGGAGATTTCCCACCATGACACCCATTGCCGTCTGGTACTGAAAGACGGACAGGTTTTTGACTGTTGGATGGACAGAAACAACAGAATTCAGTACCGGGAGGAGGAGAGCCG
Organism: uncultured Oscillospiraceae bacterium; assembly: GCA_944386985.1. Taxonomy (GTDB): domain Bacteria; phylum Bacillota; class Clostridia; order Oscillospirales; family Oscillospiraceae; genus CAJFPI01. The sequence goes on along the minus strand of CALXDD010000057.1, from coordinate 4,120 downwards.
TGCATGAGCAGAACACGGGAGCAGCTGCGAAGGCGACGGTGGCTGCGGCGGATCTGGCTGGCGGTGCTGGCCGCGGCGGTGGCCGAGACTATTCGGTTTTGGGATCTGACGTCCTTGGAGGCGGCGATGGGTCCTCCTCCAGAGGAAGGCCCCAGGCTCTACGCTGCCCACCTGGAGGCGGACCAGCCATGATAGAACATAAAAAAAGCCCCGCAGGCGGGCAGGCCTTACGGGGCAGTCATGGGGGAGATCCCCATGAGGGCAGATTCAGTATAGCACATTACGGCGCAAATGACAAGGGGGCGGTGTGGTGACCAAGAACAATGAACCGCAGATCGATATTCGCACAAGGCATCCGTATACCAACATTCCCAACGCCCTGATCCGGGACAAGCGGCTGCGGCTGCAGACCAGGGCCGTGCTGATCCTGATGCTCTCGCTGCCGCCGGACTGGGATTACTCCGTCCGGGGCATGGCCGTTGTGGCCGGGGTGTCCAAGGACACCATGAGCCGGATCATGGGGGAACTGGAGGCGTACGGGTACTTGCGGCGCAAGCGGCAGGACCGGGAAGACGGGGGCAGGTTCGGTAAGACCGGCCTCATCCTCACCGACGATCCGGAGGCCCTTTTTGACGACGAGGAGCGGGAAGAAACTGAACCGTGTCCTAAAAATACGGACACGGCACCGTGTCCTAATTTTCCGTGTCCGGAAAAGTCGCCACAACAAAATAAAGACAAACAAAATACCCCCCTACCCCCCAAGGGGGAACGGCGTGTGCGGAAGCGGGCACCGGCCAAGGAGGCCCCGGACTGGAAGCCGGAGCGGTTCGCCGCTTTCTGGGAGTACTACCGGACCCACGCCCGGAATGAGGATAAGCAGGGGGCCATTCGGGCCTGGGACAAGCTGAAGCCCGACGAGGCCCTCCTGGCGGTGATGGGCAGGGCTCTGGAGATCCAGGTGGCAAGCGACATGTGGCAGCGGGGCGTTGGCATCCCATACGCCTCCACCTGGCTCAATGGCCAGCGCTGGAAGGATGTGCTCCAGGAGACCGCCGGGACGGACGCCGGGGAGGATGCCGGAGCCGATCCGTGGGACGCTGTCTCGGTGGACCGGCTGGATGGAGGTGGCAGACTGTGCTGACTGCCGACACGATCATCAAGGCCCAGAGCTATCTCACCTTCGATCCCAATTTCCTGGACCCCGCCCAGCCCACCGGCCTCTGGCTGTGTGAGACGGCGGAGGACGTGTATGCCGTGAACATCAACGCCGTCAAGCTGGCGGAGGGAGCCAGGTGGGGCGATCTGCGCAGCTGTGAGAGCTTCTTCCGAGCGTTTTACTACGTCTTTGTGGCGATCCCTGATCCGGTTCGGCGGCAGAAGACGGTGGAGGCCCTGCGACAGGTGCTGCCGGAGCTGAGCATCTACGTTCCCGGGGAGCACGCTTTCCGGGGCTGTAGGTCCCTGGCGGAGTTCCGGGAGCAGTTCGGCCTCGACCGGGTCCAGGAACTGCTGCTGGATGCCCGGGAGCTGCCGGTCTATGGACTGGTCAACTTGGCGGATATCGAGCCCATGCGCATGTCGGACCTGGAGCGGACCACCTCCGGCATCCCGGAGCTGGACCGCTACACCGGCGGATTCTTTGCCGGACAGCTGAGCCTATGGACCGGGGAGCGGGGCAAGGGCAAGAGCACCCTCCTGGGACAGCTGCTCCTGGAGGCCATCGACCAGGACAAGACGGTCTGCGCCTACTCCGGGGAGCTGGACAAGCGGCAGTTCAAGCAGTGGGTCAGCGTCCAGGCCGCCGGTCCTGATCACGTTGGGGTCTACGAGGACCGGGAAACCGGCCGGAAGATGACGGCTATTGCCGCCACGGTGCAGAAGCGGATCGACGAGTGGTGGGACCGAAGGTTTTTTCTCTACGACGTGGGGACTGCCAGCAGCCACAGTGAGGACAGCATTCTCCGGACCTTTGACAACGCCCACCGCTGCTACGGCGCTGCCGTGTTCCTGGTGGACAACATCATGACCGTGGGCCTCAGCCGCAGCCGGGACGGGGACTATTTCCGGGCCCAGAGCAATTTCGCCGGCCGGCTGGTCCAGTTTGCCAAGAGCCGGGGTGTCCATGTCCACCTGGTGGCCCACCCCAGGAAGGCGGAGGCGGGCCGAAAGCGGCTCAGCAGCGACGACGTGGGCGGCTCCGGCGACCTTACCAACCGGGCGGACAATGTTTTTGCCCTGGAGGCGGGCCAGCGGGACGCCGGCGGGAAGCTGGCGCAGGTGACGGTGCTCAGCTGCCTTAAAAACCGCATGTTCGGCGGAACCAAGCAGGTCAAACTGTTTTTCGATGTCAAGAGCAAACGGTTCTACCTACCCGAGCAGGCTCCCAACCGCAAATATGGCTGGGAGCTGGCGGGCAGCCAGATCAACATACAGGAGCTCCCCCAGGAGGGGACTCCCTTCGAGGAGGTACATACCCATGAGGGCGATTGCAATTGAAAATTTGAAGGGCGGGGTGGGGAAGACGGTGACCACCATCTCCCTGGCCCATATTCTGACGGAGACCTACGGCAAAAAGGTGCTGGTGGTGGATTGCGACGGGCAGTGCAATCTCACCCGGTTTTATCTCGGGGAGGTGCCGGACACTGTCACCCTGGCGGAGGTGCTGACCGGGGATCACGAGCCTTACTGGCTGGACAATGTGATCGAGGTCAAGCCGGGGCTACAGCTGCTGCCGGCCAGCCAGGAGCTGTACCGGCTGGATCTGGCCGCCCTGCGCCGGGGGGCCTCCGGGCTCACCGCCCTGCGGGATTTCTTAGAGGCGGTGGCCGAGGACGGCGGGGCGGACGTGGTGCTCTTTGACTGCCCGCCGGGCTTCACGGCGGCCTCCACCGCGGCGCTGATGGCCGCCGGAGAGATCATTGTGCCGGTGCTGATGGACGGCTTCAGCGTGGAGGGCATGGCGGACATGCTGATCCAGGTGTCCTCCATGCGGGAGGTCAACCCGGCCCTCCGGGTGGCTGGGGTGCTGATCAATCAGTGGCACCGCTGCCCGGCGGTGGAGCAGGGGGAGCAGCTGCTCCGCTCCATGCCCCTGCCGGTGTTCCGGCAGACCATCCGGCGGACGGACAAGGTGCCGGAGAGCACGTTCCTCAAGGCGGCAGTGGTGGACTACAGCGTCACCAGCGCCGCCAGCCGGGACTACCGTCTCCTCTGTCAGGAGATCTTCGGGGAGGTGGAGGCATGAGCGAGAATGTTGAAATAGTCTCTTGCGCGCTGCAGGGCTATCCACTCAAGACGATCCGTATGACTTTTAGAGATCATCCTGACTTTATCGTTGATATCGAAGTCCTGTCAAAGCATGTTATAAAGCTATCCATGTACAACGAGGGGACGGGAAGTGAAGGCCGGATGTTCATTACATCTCATTCTGACCTGATGTCATTTTCCATGCGGCCGTTCTTTGAGGTGCGCTGTAATGTAGGTGACGAGGTGTGCGACGTTCTTCGGTCTGTTGGGATTGCAGTGGGAGGTGGACAACCGTGAGTAAATTTGAGATCGGGGCCTTTGCCAAGAGTGTGATGGAGACCACTGGCGACTCTCCAAAGGACATCGAGGCCATCACCGGCGAGATCTTGGCCCTCAAAGAAAAAGCCGGGACCGCCATCCTGGACATCGGTCGGCGGCTCATCGACGCCAAGGCACTGCTGCCACACGGGGAGTGGCTGCCCTGGCTGACGGAGCGGGTGGAGTTCTCCGAGCGGTCCGCCCAGAACCTGATGCGGCTGGCCCGGGAGTGGTCAAATCCGCAGGCGCTTGCGGATTTGGGGGCTACCAAGGCCCTGACCCTGCTGGCCCTGCCACGGGAGGAGCGGGAGCAGTTCCTGGCGGAGCACAATGTCATCGACATGTCCGCCCGGCAGCTGGAGGCAGCTATCCGGGAGCGGGACGAGGCGCTGAAGGCAGCCCAGGCGGCCAAGGCGGACGCCGCCGCTGCCGAGGAGGCCCGAGCCAAGATGGCGGAGGATATGGCGGTAGTCAATGCATCCCTGGAGGACGCTCGGCAGGAGCGGGAGCGGGCCGACGACCAGGTGCGGCAGTTGGAGGCGGAGCTGGAGGACCT
>CALXDD010000056.1 GCA_944386985.1 uncultured Oscillospiraceae bacterium | reverse complement strand
TCCTCGGGGGAGGTCTCCAGACGGACCAGGATCACCTTGTGGCCCTTGTCCACCCACTCCACCACGTCGTCAGCGGTGAACACCACCTGACCGGCGGCGGCGCCGGGGGAGGCGGCCAGGCCCTGGCCGATGGGGGCGACCCGCTCCAGCTCCTCCTTGGGGAAGGTGGGGTGCAGCAGAGCGTCCAAGCTCTTGGGGTCGATCATGCACACGGCCTCTTCCTCGGTGATCATGCCCTCGTCCACCAGGTCGCAGGCGATCTTCAAAGCGGCGGCGGCGGTGCGCTTGCCGTTGCGGGTCTGCAGCATAAAGAGCTTCTTGTTCTCGATGGTGAACTCCATATCCTGCATGTCGCGGTAGTGGTACTCCAGCTTCTGGGCAATGTCCACAAACTGCTGATAGGCCTCGGGCATCACCTCAGCCAGCTGGTCGATGGTCTGGGGGGTACGCACGCCGGCCACCACGTCCTCGCCCTGGGCGTTCATGAGGAACTCACCAAAGAGCTTCTTCTCGCCGGTGGCGGGGTTGCGGGTGAAGGCCACGCCGGTGCCGGAGGTGTCGCCCATGTTGCCGAACACCATCATCTGCACGTTGACGGCAGTACCCCAGGAGGAGGGAATGTCGTTCATGCGGCGATAGTAAATGGCGCGGGGGTTGTCCCAGCTGCGGAACACGGCGCGGACGGCGCCCATCAGCTGCTCCCGGGCGTCCTGGGGGAACTCCTCGCCGATCTTCTCCTTGTACTCGGCCTTGAACTGCTCCGCCAGCTCCTTCAGGTCCTTGGCGGTGAGCTCGGTGTCCAGGGTCACGCCCCGGGCCTTCTTCATCTCGTCAATGAGCTCCTCAAAGTGCTTCTTGCCCACTTCCATCACCACGTCGGAGTACATCTGGATGAAGCGGCGATAAGAGTCGTAGGCAAAGCGGGGGTTGCGGGTCTTCTTGGCAAAGGCCTCCACCACCCGGTCGTTGAGGCCCAGATTCAGGATGGTGTCCATCATGCCGGGCATGGAGGCCCGGGCGCCGGAACGCACAGACACCAGCAGCGGGTTGTTCATATCACCGAACTTCTTGCCGGTCATATCCTCCAGCTTGCCGATGTACTCCATGATCTCGTCCTGGATCTCTTCGTTGATCTGACGGCCGTCCTGGTAGTACTGGGTGCAGGCCTCGGTGGTGATGGTAAAGCCCTGGGGCACAGGCATGCCCAGGTTGGTCATCTCCGCCAGGTTGGCGCCCTTGCCGCCCAGCAGCTCGCGCATGGATCCGTTGCCCTCGGAAAACAGATACACGAATTTTTTGCTCACAGTATAATCTCCTCCTGTATTGTGTTGTTGTTCTTTCAGACTTTGATTTGGCCACATCATTATAAAGATATTTTTACCAGTTCGCAAGAGGATTCTCCCATGATTTTGAAATTTTTGCGGTTTTTTTGATAAAATTTGTGAAGAAATCGGCAATCCGGGATTTCCTCCCGGGTTTCGGTTGCAATTGACGGTTTCTCTGTGATAAAATAATATCGATTACGCATCTGCAAACGCGGATACCGGCGGAGAGGAAAGGAGTGTGGCGGGGGTGGACAAGCTGACCATTCCGGGGGAGCCAAGACTGGAGGAGACCATCCGCCAGGCGGTACGGCGCCTGCCCGGCCAGGCCTTTATCCTCAGTGGTCCCGGGGACCGGCTGGCCGCCGGACTCTTTCTGGCCGCCGCCATTCAGTGCCGGGAGGCGGACGCTCCCTGCGGCCGGTGCAACGCCTGCCGGAAGGTGAGGGAGGGCATCCATCCCGACGTGATGGTGGTCCGGGACCCGGAGCACAAGAATCTGTCCATGGATGTGCTGCGGCAGGTCCGCCAGGACGCCTATATTCTGCCCAACGAGGGGGAGGCCAAAATCTACCTCTTCCCCGACTGCGGCCTTTTGGAACCCAAAACCCAGAACGTGCTGCTGAAGGTGCTGGAGGAGGGACCCGCCCACGCGGTGTTCCTCTTCTGCGCTGAGAGCGCCGCCCAGCTTCTGCCCACGGTCCGGTCCCGGTGCGTGGAGTGGAAGCTCACCGGGGAGGAGCCCGACGGAGCGGCGGACGGAAGGGCCGTGGAGCTGTGCCGGCTTTTGGAGGGGGGCAGCGTCCCCGCCCTGGCCGCCTTTTTCACCGCCCTGGAGACGGGAAAGATCAAGCGGGAGGAGCTGCAGGCCCTGCTGGAGGACAGCCGTCAGCTTCTCACGGCGGCCCTTCTGTACCGCAGCGGCTGCGGCGGCACCGCCGGACCCGGAGCCGGTCTCTCCCGGCGGCAGCTGAGCCGCGGGGCGGATATTCTGCAGCAGGCGGTGGAGCAGCTGCGCTTCAATCTCAATATCGGGCATGTGTGCGGCGGCGTCTGCGCTGCCCTGGCCCGGTGTATCCAATCATAAGGAGGGGTGATCCCTTTGACAGAAGTCATCAGCGTCCGCTTTCGGGGCGGAAGCAAAACCTACTATTTTGATCCCCACGGCCTCACCATCGAGGCCGGACAGTATGTGATCGTGGAGACGGCCTCCGGCAACGAGTACGCCCAGTGCTGCGAGGGGAACCACGAGGTGCCGGAGCAGAGCGTGGTGAAGCCTCTGCGGCCGGTGGTGCGGGTGGCCACGGACAACGACCGGCGCACCAATGAGCTCAACCGGAAGAAGGAGAAGGAGGCCTTCGCCATCTGCGAGAAGAAGATCGCCGCCCACAAGCTGGAGATGAAGCTGATCCGGGTGGAGAGCAACTTCGACGGCAGCAAGATCATCTTCTTCTTCACCGCCGAGGGGCGGGTGGACTTCCGGGAGCTGGTGCGGGACCTGGCCAACGTGTTCCGTTCCCGCATTGAGCTGCGGCAGGTGGGCGTCCGGGACGAGGCCAAGATGATCGGCGGTCTCGGCATCTGCGGCCGGCCCCTGTGCTGCAGCCAGTTTCTGGACGAGTTTATGCCGGTGTCCATCAAGATGGCCAAGACCCAGAATCTGAGCCTCAATCCCACCAAGATCTCCGGCACCTGCGGCCGCCTCATGTGCTGCCTCAAGTACGAGCAGAACGCCTATGAGGACGCCATGAAGCGGATGCCCAAGAACGACTCCTTTGTGAACACCCCCGACGGCCCCGGCAACATCACCAGCGTGGACCTGCTCCGGGAGGAGGCCAAGGTGAAGCTGGACGACAGCAACGACCCGCCCCGGACCTACAAGGGCTGTGAGCTGCAGGTGCTGCGCAACGGCAAGGGCAGCCGGGAGGGCATCGAGATTCCCCAGGAGCGCCCGGCGCGGTATATTCCGCCCCAGGCGGAGGAGGAGCGGGAGCGGATGAATACCCTGCTGTCCGCCTATTCCTTCCGGGAGGAGCAGACGGAGGAGAGCCAGTCCTCCGGGGAGCGGCCGGAGAAGCGGAGCAGCCGGCGGCGGCGGAGCCGCGGCCGCAGCGGCGGAAACGGCGGCGGACAGCCCTCCGCTCCGGAGATGGAGATCGGAAAGATCGAGAAGGTGCCGGTGAAGGTCAGCGGCTCCTTCACCGCCGAGAAGAAGGCGGCGGCGGACAAGCGGGCCGCCGCGGAGCAGCGGGACCAGAAGGAGCCCGGGGAGCGGAGCCGCCGCAGCCGCGGCCGCGGCCGCAGCGGCGAGCGGAAGCCTCAGGAGTAGCGGCCCCAGGCGGCCCAGCCTGCGGAGGCCCCGGTCCAGGAGGAGAAGAGCGGAGAGGCCGCCAAGCGCCGCCGCCACCGTCCCCGCCGCCGGAGAAGCGGCGGCGGAGGGGAGGCTCCCGCCGGCGAATAAGTCCGGCAGCGATTGCGCCGGAGGAGGAAAATACAATGGTTCTGCCGGACAGGGGGCCAAGCCCTTTGTCCCCGGCAGACGAAAGCGCCCATGGGACGGACCGGTTCCATGGGCGTTTTTTGGCGGCAGGGCATAAAAAAGCGCCCCTCCGGCCCGCTGTGTGCCGAAAGAGCTGCCTTGCGCCCCCAAAGGCGCGTCGGTTTTTCCCAAATGCAACTGACCCCCACTTGCGTTCAGATCCATGCAAGTGGGGGTCAGCTGCGGTCGCTCTTATTATCTAACATCAATTTAACCTCTCTTTCGTAGATTCCGGAATTCCTGTCAACATCGTGTGTATGTAAACTTGGGACCAATCAGAGGTGCTTTGTCAGCTCGATGCCTTCTTCTGCGTAAAACCTGTTGGTTTCGGCTTTTTCGATAAAGCAATGTAGGCGATGGGATCAAAGGTCTCGCTTGGGGTTTCCCGCGCTGTCCACACGATTGCCGCTCTTGGAAATCCGGTTGAGGGACTTACTTGTACATTGGACTCATCCTTTCTTGATCTGGCTATAATATACCATGCAATGCGATAATAGTCAAGTGGTTTTGTGGTATTTCCACAACTTTGTGCATATATACGAAAATGATGCAGTGACAAAAATCGATCTGGACAGGGCGAATTTTTTGCGATACAATATTTTTGAACGGGGCAATTTTGCCCCGTTCTTTTTTCATGCTGTTTTTACTTCTTCAGCCGTACCCACATGGCCGGGCGGACGCCGCCGTCGGGAAAGTGGACGTTGATGTCGGTGTCGTAGATGGAGCCGTCCTCGTAGACGCTCACTGCCGAGATGATGTTCATGCCCGGGGACCGGACCCACCACCACTGGCCGAGGGCCCGCTCCTCGTCGGCGGGCAGATACTTCTTCAGTTCCTCAAGACCCAGAAGGAAGATCTTGTCCACCGTGTCTCCGCCGCCGGAGGTGAGGTACCGGGGATTGGCGGGGTTTTTCAGCCGGGTGTTGATGATCCGGGTGCGCTCCTGGAAGGAGAAGGCCTTCTGGAAAAAGGTCTGGTTCAGCCATCGGCGCAGGGAGCTGGTCTGCCAGTAGGTGTTCTCATAGGTGGTGTTGTAGGGCAGGTGCTCCACAATCTCCTCCGCGAAAATCAGGCGCTGGTCCCCCTGCTGGTCCAAAACCCGCCAGAGGATGGGCTTGTCCTGGTAGGTCCCGAAGGTGAGGGCGGCTCCCCGGGGATACTGTTCAAGAACGCTGTCCGTCTTATCCATGGATGAATGCTCTCCTTCCAAAATTCAGGCGCTTTTCGCGGGGGCCTTTCTTGCCCCGCGGCCTTGCGTTGCCCTCATTATAGGAAAGATTTCCGCCGGATGCAATGACGGAAAGCCCGTAAAAGCCCTGCTGTTTGTTGCGGCGGAACAACAAATCGTTTCGATGCCGAAACCTTTTGGAGGAAATTGGGGATTCTCACCAGTCAGCGCCGGATCTCCCCGCGCTTGATCTTCCGCATCCACTCCAAAATAAAGTCCCGGAAAAGCAGTACGTCCGGGTTGGGGGCCTCCCCCCGCCGGGTCAGCATGTAGGTCTCCCAGTAGTAGGGGCCGTCGGAGAAGGGGAGGAGGCGGAGATTGCTGTTTTGCATGTCGTCGGAGATGAAGTCCACAATGACGGAGATGCCCTTGTTCTGGGATACCATCTTCTGGCAGAGGCTGAAGCCGCTGCTCTCAAAGGCGATTTTCGGCGTGACCCCGGCGGCCTCGCAGCGGGCCATGATGTCGTGGTGGATATTGAACTCGGTGCTCTCAATGTACAGGGGATAGGCGGCCAGGTCCCGGATATCCGCCGAAGTCTTTTGGCTCAGGGGGTTGTCCTTGTGGACCATCAGCTTGATTTCGAACTTCTCCATGGGGGTGGCGTCCACATGCTTCAGGGCGCTTCGTCCCACGGTGAAGGCCACATCCCCCTCGCCGCTTAAAAACCGATGCTCCACCTGCCTGTCTGGAAATTCCCGGTAGCACAGCTGGATATGGGGGTATTGGGCGGAGAAGGCGGCGAGACAGTCGGGGGTCACCAGGCGGAGGATGCCGTAGGCGGAGAGCAGATGGATCTCATGGGTCTCCCGCTGGGCGATGCAGCGGATCTCGCTGCACATGTGGTGGTAGCTTTGGAGGAATTCCGGCAGGTTCCGGCTGAGGTACTGCCCCGAGTCGGTGAGGGTGATGCCGTTGCCCGTCCGCTGCAGCAGCACGGTGCCCAGCTCCGCCTCCAGATTTTTCACGATCTTGCTCAGCCCCTGGGGGGTGATGTACAGGGAGCGGGCCGCTTTGGCGATATTCTGGTGTTTGCAGATGACAGTGAAATACTCCAGGTCCTTGATATCCATCCTACAGCCCGTCCTTTGTCAAAATGGCGGCGCTCTGCCGCGGGTGGTTTGCTTTTATTATTGTAGGGGATTGGGAAACCTCTGTCAATGCGGGAAGGCTGGCTTTGCCGCATGGGGAAATAAAAAGGCAGAGGGGAATAATCCCCTCTGCCGAAAAACACAAAGCGCAAAATTTACTTTTTCAGATCGCTGGTGGCGTTTGCGGTAATAAACCCGTCGATGTCCCCGTCCATCACCGCCTGAATATTGCCGTTTTTCCCCGCGGAGCCTGCTCCGCGGGGGCCCCGTGATTTTACTTGCGCGGCGGAAATGAATTCCGCCTTGCGCCAAGGTTTTGCGCCATAAGCGCAAAACGCTTGTACCGCCCGTTCGGGCGGAGCGAAAACGTCAATTTTCAGGCTTACTTTTTCAGATCGCCGGTGGCGTTTGCGGTGAGGTAAGCGGTAATAAACCCATCGATGTCCCCGTCCATCACCGCCTGAATATTGCCGTTTTTCCCCGCGGAGCCTGCTCCGCGGGGGCCCCGTGATTTTACTTGCGCGGCGGAAATGAATTCCGCCTTGCGCCAAGGTTTTGCGCCATAAGCGCAAAACGCTTGTACCGCCCGTTCGGGCGGAGCGAAAACGTCAATTTTCAGGCTTACTTTTTCAGATCGCCGGTGGCGTTTGCGGTGAGGTAAGCAGTAATAAACCCGTCGATGTCCCCGTCCATCACCGCCTGAATATTGCCGTTTTCGTAGCCGGTGCGGTGATCCTTGGCCAGGGTGTAGGGCATGAACACATAGGACCGGATCTGGCTGCCCCACTCAATCTTCATCTGCACGCCCTTGATGTCGGCAATCTTTTCCGCGTGCTGCTGCATCTTGATCTCCACCAGCTTACTGCGGAGCATACGCATGGCGTACTCACGGTTCTGGTGCTGGCTGCGCTCGGTCTGACAGCTGACCACCACGCCGGTGGGGATGTGGGTGATGCGGATGGCGGACTCCGTCTTGTTGACGTGCTGGCCGCCGGCGCCGCTGGAGCGGTAGGTGTCCACCTTCAGATCCTCCGGGCGGATCTCCACCTCGTTGTCGTCGGCGATGTCCGGCATGACCTCCAGGGCCGCGAAGCTGGTCTGACGGCGGCCGGAGGCGTCAAAGGGGCTGATGCGCACCAGACGGTGTACGCCGCTCTCCCCCTTCAGATAGCCGTAGGCGTTCTCGCCGGAGATGATGACGGAGGCGGACTTGATGCCGGCCTCGTCGCCGTCCAGATAGTCAATGGTCTCAAACTTGAAGTCGTGGCGTTCCGCCCAGCGCATATACATGCGGTAGAGCATCTGACACCAGTCCTGGGCCTCGGTGCCGCCGGCCCCGGCGTGGAAGTTCAAAATGGCGTTGTTGTTGTCGTACTCGCCGCTGAGAAGAGTGTCCAGATTGGCCTCCTCCACCGCGGACTCCAGGGCCGTATACCCCTCGCTGATCTCCGGCAGCAGGGAGGCGTCGTCCTCCTCAATGGCCATCTCCACCAGGGTGGTGAGGTCCTCCCACTGGCTCACCAGCTTGGCGTGCTTGTCCACCTTGTGCTGGAGCTGCTTGGTCCGCTGCAGCACCTTCTGGCTGTTCTCCAGATCGCTCCAGAAGTTCTCGTCCGCCTGCTCCTTCTCCAGCTTGGCGATTTCCGCCTTGGCGTTCTCCAGGTCCAGGGCCGCCGCCAGCTTGGTAAGCTCCGGCTCCATGGCGCCCAGCTTCTGCTTATAGGTATCATATTCAATAATCGGCATGGGGTTCGCTCCAATCCTCTTAATATTACAGTATCTGCGGGCGGCCGGGGCCGCCGATAATTCAGTAAGCTTCATTATATCCAAATCCCCGCCGCCTGTAAAGAGAAACATGGGAATTTTTGCCCTTGCTGGGGATTTTTGTGCCCTTTTTCCCAAAGACGGAGAAGAAGCGGACGTCCTTTGGACGTCCGCTTCCCGGATTTTTCAGTTGTGCTCAGCTGTCCAGACCGTCGGTCTCGATCAGGCCGTAGCCGCCGTTCTTCCGGCGGTAGACGATGCTCACCACATCCTCCATGTTGCGGAAGACGAAGAAGTCGTGATCCAGCAGGTTCATCTGCATGATGGCCTCCTCGGTGCTCATGGGCTTGGCGGCCACATGCTTGGTGCGAACCACATCGAACTCCCGCTCCTCGTTGACGTCGAACTCGCTGGGGATCTCCCCGGCAAAGGCGTCCTGCCGCAGGCGCTTGGCCAGGCGGGTCTTGTTCTTGCGGATCTGGCGGTTGATGGTGGCGCAGGCCGCGTCAATAGCGCCTCTCATATCGCCGTCCCGGGTCTCCTCCTGAGCGCGGAACAGGGTGCCGCCGGAACGGATGGTGATCTCAACTACACAGCGGTGGTCCTTCTCCACCGCGAAGGTAACAAATGCGTCGGCGTCCTCCTGAAAGTAACGATCCAGCTTGCTGACTTTCTTCTCCGCATACGCCTTGATGGAGTCGTTCAGGCTGACTTTTTTGCAAGTAAATGTGAATTTCATGGTATCGCTCCTTTCGTTGTGTCCCCTCTGGGAGTGTTTATATTGTACCAGATATACAAGCATTTGTACAGAGAAACTTTGCCATCTTATTCATAATATACAAAATATTCACACTTTCGGCCGCCGCGGGGGGAGCGGCCGAAAAACAGCACTTTTTTGTCAGACGGTCCTCGGAAATTCCCTGCCGACAGGCGGATGCCCAGCGGCCGTCTGCCGCTGGGCATCCCGTCCAATCCGTCACTGGGGCAGGTATTCCGCCGGGTCCACCGCCTCGCCGTCCAGGCTGACGGCAAAGTGGAGATGGGCCCCCAGGGCGGACTCGGTAAGGGTGGTGTTGCCCACCATGCCGATCTCCTGCCCGGCGGTCACCCGGTCGCCCTCCGCCACCGACAACTCCTCCTGGAGCCCGGCGTAGGTGACCTCATAGCCGTCGTCCTGCAGCACCATCACCGTGGTGCCAAGGCGGCTGTCCTCTCCGGCCACCATGACGGTGCCGGCGGAGGCGGCCACCACCTGGGTCCCGGCGGCAGCGGCGATGTCGATGCCGTCATGGGTGCGCCAGTCCCCCAGGGTCTCGCTGTACTGCAGCTCGTCCACCGAGAAGGCGGACACGGTCTCCCCCTTGAGGGGCCACATCACCTGTGCCACCTCCTCCACCGGCTCCGGCTGGGGGGCCGGCTCCTCCACCGGCTGAGGCTGGAGCACCTCCGCCGTGGGGGCGGGGTCCTCGGTCTCCGCCATATCTAAGGAGGGGATCTCTACGGTCACATTGTCGTCAGGGGCGGTAACGTCGGTTACCGCAGGGGGCGTCTCGTCGCTGGCGGGCTGTCCGCCGAAGAGGATGAAATAACCCACCACACCGGTGGCCACCACACATAGCAGCAGGGCTATGTAGAAGCCCGCGCCGCCGAAGAAGGAGGACAAATTCCCTCGTTTCCCACGTTCCATCACACTGTCTCCACCGCTTTACCGGCATACGGCACGCCGTAGTGGGAGAGCTCTTCTCTCCAACCGTAGTTTCGCCCTTGCCGAAGAATTTTATACCAATCTCTTTTTTGAAGTGGGGAAGGGGGATTATCTGATGAGGACGGGGGTTTTGCCTCTCTGACGAGGGCGGGGCGTTTTTGTCGGTACCCGACGGTGTACCGTTTGGTGTTATGCCTCCGGCGGCCTACTTTTGTCGCTGAACAAAAGTAGGCAAAAATCAGCTTAGAACCTACGGTTCTAAGGACTCCCTTGTTTGTTACCAAGACCGGATGGTCAGAGGGGCTTTGATTCGGTGATTGGTACGAGTGACGCCGGTTGACGTGTTCCACTCCGCCTACTACCGCGCTTCGGCGCGCTCATCTGTTGGGTAGACGATGGCTGTTTCGTCTAAAAGCCTTCCCCTGGGGGAAAGAGGCGAAGCGCCGCCAGTGGCGGAAGAAGCGAGCCTCTTTCGAGGATGCGGCACGATTGGCGGGCGCGAACAGCGCCCGGGAATCGTTTTGCCGCGACGGTGGTCAGGTGCCTCCGAAGGAGGGGGATGAGGGGAGCGGCATCGAAATTCAGCAGATAAATTCAGAGGAAACTTCTCATCAAAAATTAGTTTTTGGTTTTCCCTCCGAGTTGGTCTGGAGCTTTTGGGTGGCGTTCCCCTCATCCGTCAGCCTGCGGCTGCCACCTTCCCCCAGGGGAAGGCTAAAGGAGCAGAGGCCCCAACAACCACCAAGGGGAGCGCGCTGAAGCGCGGAAACAGGGGGACCCGGACACCCCCTTGCAGTGTCAGCCGTACAAAGGTAACGACAACACGGAACAAGACGATCCAGTATAGGAAATAAAGGAGTCCTTAGAACCATTGGTTCTAAGCCAACTTTTGGTGACTTTTCTTTGGCGAGAAAAGTCACCCGCCGGAGGCAAAACACCAATCGAACCACCGTCGGGTACCGACAGAAAACCCCGCCTGCGTCAGCGGGCAAAAACCAGCCCGTCCCGGCGATTGAGGGAAGACAAAGAAACACCCGCCGCAGGGGGAGAAAAACCTCCCCGCCGCGGCGGGCGCCAACTACATATTTCCCGGAAAATCAATCAGAGGATCGCGTCCATGACGCCCTGGAGCCAGTCGCCCTGGAAGAACTCGATCTCCCCCTTGTCCACCAGCTCCGCCAGCTTGGGATCAATGGGCATCTTCGCCAGCAGCTTCAGGCCGTGGGCCTGGGCGGCCGCCTCCGTTTTGCCCTGGCCGAAGAGAGGAAGCTCCTTCCCGCAGTCGGGGCAGACCACATAGCTCATGTTCTCCACCACGCCCACGATGGGAATGTCCATCATCTCCGCCATCTTCACGGCCTTTTCCACCACCATGCTCACCAGCTCCTGGGGGCTGGCCACGATGATGATGCCGTCCAAGGGAATGGACTGGAACACGCTGAGCGCCACATCGCCGGTCCCCGGAGGCATATCCACAAAGAGGTAGTCCACATCCCACACCACGTCGGTCCAGAACTGGGTCACCACGCCGCCGATGACGGGGCCCCGCCACAAAACCGGGTCCGTCTCCTGGTCCAGCAAAAGATTCACGCTCATCATCTGGATGCCGGTCTTGGTCTCCACCGGCAGCATGCCCCGGTCGTCGCCCATGGCCCGCTGGTGGACGCCGAAGGCCTTGGGGATAGAGGGGCCGGTGATGTCCGCATCAAGGATGCCGGTGGTCTTTCCGGCCCGGTTGGCCATCACCGCCAGCTGGCTGGTGACCATGCTCTTGCCGACGCCGCCCTTGCCGGACACCACACCGTACACCTTGCCCACCCGGGCGGCGCTGTTGTGCTCCTTCAGCAGGGACTGGGGCTCCGTGCGCTCGCCGCAGTTGGAGCTGCAGGTGCTGCAGTCATGGGTACATTCGCTCATTTTGCTACATCTCCTGTCTCATATCTCAAATTTTGCTTTCTTGCTTTAAAAAGGAAACCGTGTGGTACTGGCCGGGGAAGGCCCGGGCGAGATACCGCCCCTCCCGCTCCTGGCAGGTCAGCAGCAGGATCTGCCGTTGCTTGGACAGCTCCATCAAATAGGAGAGGGCCGCCTCCATCCGGCTGTCGTCAAAGCTGGTGAGGGCGTCGTCCAGAATCAGGGGGTGGTCCGGCGGCAGCACCATGTCGCAGATGGCAAGGCGCACCGCCAAATACAGCTGGTCCGCTGTGCCCTGACTCAGCTGCAGGGCGTCGTGTACCACGGATTCCTCCGCCGTTCCTGCCGATACCGCCAGCTCGCGGCTCAGCAGTACCTTATTATACTTCGCATTCGTCAGTTTTGCAAAGATTTTTGCAGATTTTTTCCCCAGCTCCGGAGAAAATCGACCCTGCAGCTGAGCGTTGGCCTCCGTCAGAGTGTCCATGGCCAGGCGGATGGCCTCATATTCCCCGGTGAGGACCTGGTGCTGCGCCTCCTTTTCCGCCCGCTCCTCCGCCAGCTGGGCCGGGTCTCCTAAAGCCTGCATCCGACCGGTGAGGTACTGGAGTGTGCCCTGGGCGGTGTGAAGATCCCGGACCGTCTGCTGCAGGGCGCCGCTGAGGGGCTGGGCCTCCTGCCGGGGCGCCTGCCGCAGAAGGGCCAGCTGCTGCCGCTCCTGGGCGGCGGCGCTCTCCGCCTCGTCCATCTCCTTGTGGAGGGCGAGACCCTCCCGGGCTGCCTGGCGGGCGGCCTCCAAGTCCCCGGCGGGAACCTTGGGGAAGAGGGAAAAGATGGCTTGACTGCTGCGGGTAAAATTGGAGGACAGATCCTCCCACAGCTGCCGGGCGTCGGACAGGGCGGTCTGGGCCTGGGCGTCGGTCTGCCGGGCCTGGGTGACGGCCTGGGTTCGGGCGGCCCTGGCGCTGTCCCGGGCCTCCCGGCCCGCTCTTTTCCGGCGGAGAGCCAGGGGCACAGACACCGCGGCGGCCAGAACCAGCGCACCCAGGACGGCGGGGAGGAGGAAGTCGGGGGCCAGCACGGCGGCAGCGGCGCCTGCGGCCGCCCCCGCCGCCAGGGAGAGCAGCAGCGCCCACAGAAGGCTCCGGTCCGCCTTTTCGGAGGACGGTCCGGTCTCCTGAACCTCCAGCTCCGTCAGACGCTGCCGGGCGTCGGCGGAGCGCTGCTCCGCGGCGGCGAGGGAGGCGGCGGCCCGGTCCACGGCGGCCTGAGAGGCCTCCAGGGAGGAGAGACCGCCCAGAGCCTGCTCCAAAGCGCTCCGGTCAGGAAGCCCGGCGGCGGAGAGCTTCAAAGCCGCCAGGGTCTCCTCCGCCTCCCGGACCCGGGCCTCCTGGGCCTGGATGCGGGCGTCGGCCTGGGCTTGGCCCTCCTGGGCCTGGAGCGCCATCTGCCGTTCCAGCTTCTTCTGCTGTCCCTCTAAATCCTCCACAGTCTCCCGGGCCTCCGTCAGCTGCCGTTTCAGCTGGCTGCCGGTGTCCTCGGCGGAGCGGAGGTCCTGGATCTCCCGCTCCAGCTGGGAAAGGAGACCGGTCTTGTTGTGGCGGCGGCGGTTCAGCTGTTTTTTCAGCCGTTCCGACGCTTCTATATAAGAGGTATCCTCTTCGCCGGAGGTAATGAGGGCGGCGATCCGCCGCTCCAGCTCCGGGTCCTGGTCGATGGCGAGACCGGACTGGCGGATAAAGGCGCTGCGCTCAAAGACCTCCCGGGGCACTCCAGTGAGAAACTCCCCGCAGCCTGCGGCGGTGAGATTGGGGACCGGGTCGGCGGTGCCGGTGCGGAGAGCGGAGAAAGCGCCCATAGGGGCGTTTGCCCGCTGGGTGGTGCGGGTGATGGTGAGATCCATGCCGTTGGCGGTGACCTCCAGCACCCCCTGCATGGCCTTGCCGCTCCAGGGGGCGTAGCGGTTCTTGTCCGCGGCGGCCCCTCTGGCCCGGGTGGCCAGTCCGTAGAGCATGACCCGCAGCAGGGCGCACCAGGTAGATTTTCCCGATTCGTTGGGAGCGTGTATCAAATTGAGACCGGGGGACAATACTATAGTATCCTCCTCCAGGGTCCCGAAGGTTCCTGTGAGACGTTTGATTTCCATGCATCCACCTCTATGATGTTCTGTCATTTCGCAAGGAACAGTATACCACGGAGGCGGCAAAAAGTCTCCCCCTGAGGGGGGAGAAAAGAAAGTAGAAAAAGATGGAAAAAAGGTGTTGACAAATAGTGGAGAGGGTGATATAGTAAGCAAGCTGTCCGTGACGCAGCGTCGAGGCTTTCGGAAATCGGTCGTGATGAGAAAAAAGTGCTTGACAAAGCGGATGAGCGGCGGTAAAATACTGAGCGTTCGGCTGAAGAGCCAAGCGGGAGTAAGTTCAAAAGAGCTGAAAAAAGTGCTTGACAAAGG
>CALXDD010000055.1 GCA_944386985.1 uncultured Oscillospiraceae bacterium | reverse complement strand
TCCACGCCCTTCTTCATGGCGCGGGCGGCAACCAGCATCTCGGGAACGAAGATCTCGCCGGCCTTGAACTTGGCGCCAACGGAATCCATAGCGGCGATCATGCCCTCGTTGAGGATGGCAGTGGGATCGCAGCCGGCATCCAGAGCTTCCTGCACAGCGGCGGGGACCTTCTTGGCCTTACCGGCCTCTACAGCGGCGTATACTTCCTGAATTTTCTCGTTGGACATTGTGTGCAACCTCCTTAAAAATTATATCCTAAAATAAACGTCTTTGTGTGTGTAGAGTCAGAACTCAGATGAGGCCCTGACGGTGAGCGGAGATGTAGTTCATGCAGTCCTCGTCCTGCTCCTTCAGCAGCTCCACCGCGTACATGAGGCCCAGCATATCCTTGTTGGTGGGGTCAACAATGGCGCTGTCCATGCCGGCGTTCATGGCGAGGGCCATGAAGGCCATGTTCAGGGGCTTGCGGAAGCCGGGGAAGCCGAAGGAGATGTTGCTCAGGCCGCTGGTGATGTGGATGTCGGGATAGCGGCTCTTGATCTGCTTGCAGCACTCGGAGAACAGAGTGAAGGCCTCCTGGTTGGTGGCGGCAGCCTCCACCAGGGGATCGATGTACAGGCGGTTGGGGGCGATGCCGTACTGCTCGGCCTTGGCCATGATCTTGTCAAAGACCTGCATACGGTCCTCCACGCTCTTGGGAATGCCGCTCTCGCACAGCAGGGCGATGCAGCCCCACTCGGTGTCGGCAATGGCGGGGAACACGATATCGGTTTTCACCACGCCGTCAGCGTCCTTTTCCATGGAGACGGAGTTGACGATACCGGGACGCTTGCAGAACTTGAAGGCCTCGGCGCAGACGGCGGCGCTGGGGCTGTCCACTGCGATGGCAACATGCTCCAGCTCCTCGGGAATGGCAGCCTCCACCTCGCCGATCATCCACTTCAGGGTCTCCACCTCCACAGAGGGATCGGTGGACGCACACACGTCGATGTACAGGGGTACAGGCTCTTCAAAGTAGTCCTCATCCTGGGCGGCCTCTGCCTGGGCCAGCGCACGCTGACGAATGAACTCCGCGTCGCGCGCCGCAATCGCCTTTGCCACCGCAGGGATGGCGCCGTTGAGTTTTTCACCGATGATGATCAATGAAAAGACACCTCCTCATTTTTGTTTAAAATGACGAAAAATTATCGCATTTTTATTCGATACTTGCATTATATCTCAAAATTGCTCGTATTTGAATCCCGCAACCTATTGACAAATTGGCCCGCAATTTCCTACAATGTGTATTATAGAACTTCAGAAAGGGGGCATGGCGCGTTGCAACTGAGTCCTGCCTTGATTTATCGGGAACTATCCGCCGTATATCCGGTGGTTTCCGGCGAAAATATGTCCCTGGAGCCCACCCTGGGACGCCCTTCCTTTTTGACAGAGGGGGAAGTCCCCGTACCGGGAAAGCTATACATTTTGTCAAAGGAAGAATTTTCCGCCTACAGTGTACCGCCGCTGCCCGGCACGCTCTTCCTCATCGTGGGGATGGGAGGCCGCCTCAGCCCTCAGAACCAGATCCAGGTGGACGCCCCCACGGTGGGTGAGGTGTACAACCAGGTCCAAAGGATCTTCGACCGCTACGACGCCTGGCAGCGGGAACTGTCAGAGTCCCGGCTTCAGGGACAATCTATCCAGACTCTGCTGGAGCTGTCCTACCCCATCCTGCGCCACCCATTGGTGGTGGTGGGCATGGATTTTTCCATCATTGCCTCGGTCCATGGGGAGACGGTGGAGATGGTGCGGGGAGTCTTCGGCTCCACGGAAAGCACCTACTCTGTGGTGACCTCTCTCAAGCAGAATGAGGAATACCGGGCGGCCCGGGACCGGGACGGCTATTTCTATTTTCATGCAGAATACGACGGGGCCAACTCCCTGTGCGTCAACATCAAAAAATATGAGCAGACCACCTACCGGCTTTTGATGATCGACTCGGACAACCGGCAGGACCTCACCGACGGCTTTCTGCTGGAGATCCTGGCGGGGCTGGTGGAGCACGCCCTTCTCCACAACACCTCTCCCCTGTCCATGAAGGACCAGGCCATCCGCACGGTGCTCTACACCGCCGTCAGCGACCGTACCGCCGATTACGTCACCGTCAGCCAGCGCCTGGAGGCCTCCGGCTGGCGCAGCAGCCACGACTACCTGTGCATCGTGCTGCAGCTGTCCTATCTCGACCAGAAGAACCTGACGGTCCACGCCATCTGCAGCTATATCGAGAACATCATCTCCGGCTCCTGCGCCTTCCAGTTCAAGGACGATATCGCCGTCTTTGTGGATCTGACCCTCAGCTCCATGGCGCTGACGGACATCTCCTCCCGTCTCAGCGCCTTCGTCCGGGACAGTCTTCTGAAAGCGGGATACAGCCGGGTGCTGCTGGGCCATTTCAATCTGCGGCGGCAGTATGAGCAGGCCTGCATTGCCCTGGAGGTGGGCAGCCGCCGCAATCCCTCCTTCTGGATCCACCGCTTCAACGATATCGCCTTTGACTATATTTTGGAGCAGGCCACCCGGAAGCTGCCGGGGTACATGATCAGCCACGAGCGGCTTTTGAAGCTGAAATATGTGGATGAAGAAAACGGCACAGAGTACATGCGTACTCTGCGCCTGTATTTGGATAATCACCTCAACGCCGTTCAGACGGCCCGGGATCTTTTCGTCCACCGCAGCACCTTTCTCTACCGCTTGGAGCGGATCCGGGCCGTCCTGGGGACGGATCTCACCGATCCGGAGGAGATCCTCTATCTGATGCTGTCCTTCCGGCTGATGGACCGGGAATCCCCGGAATCAGCGCCGCTGGAGCAGGAAGCACCCGGTGTAGGCGATGGTATTCGGCCCGTAGTTATACCGTAAGCCGTTGTCCGTGCAGACCTGGTTGACCAGGAGGCCATAGGACTCCATGGAACTCATGGCCTTGTCGGGGAAGCGGCAGGGCGCATCGGGGTAAGTACACTCCGCGCACTGCTCACAGCAGCCGGTACCGAGAGGCAGCATGTCCGGATAGCGCTTGCGCAGCTCCTCGGTCATGCGGGCGAAGGCCTCCTTCTGCCGCTTGGAGGCATCCTGGATTCCCTCCACATCAAAGCTGTCCTCCAGCTGGCCCACGGTCTGGACAACAATTCCGCTGCGGTAGAGGCCGATCCGCTGGGCGCACTCCTCGATGGTGCCGCAGCCCGGAGGGCAGGACCAGCGCTTGCCGTACATCCCGCAGGTGTTCACCGCACACATATCCCGCACCTCCTGCATCACCCGGAGGGTAGATACGTCCAGCGGAGCGGCATGGGTAAAGCCGCACTGCATGGCCAGTTCCATCAGTTCCTTTTCCTGTTCCATTGTATTTCATCCTTTCCTGTTAAAAAGTTATATGCTGC
Source organism: uncultured Oscillospiraceae bacterium (assembly GCA_944386985.1). Classification (GTDB taxonomy): domain Bacteria; phylum Bacillota; class Clostridia; order Oscillospirales; family Oscillospiraceae; genus CAJFPI01. Next base: position 11,309 of record CALXDD010000055.1, on the reverse strand, counting down.
GTCAGTCGTCCTCTTCATCCTCAGAAAATGCCAGCTGGTCCACAAAAATGTCCTGAAAATCCGGGTCCATGGCCAGCTCCAAAAATTCCACGCCGTCCATAAACCGGGCGGCCAGATCATACTGTTCCCGCCGCAGCACCGCCAGCTTGGCCCCCTCGCCGGCGGCGTTGCCGATGGGGGTGATGCGGTCAAGGAGCTCCTTGGGGAGAAGCCCGATGGCACAGGCGCTGGCAGGGGACATGTAGTTGCCGAAGGCCCCGGCAATGAGGACCTCCTGAATATCGCCGATCTCCACCCCCAGATGGCGGCAGAGCAGACGGATGCCGGCGGCGATGGCCCCCTTGGCCAGCTGCACCTCCCGGATATCCGACTGGGCTAAGTACACATCCTTGGTGAAGAAGTAGGCGCTCTTGCCATCCACCTCGCCAAGCCGCTTCTGCCAGGCCGGGTCCGCCCCCAGCCGTCCCGCGCCGCTGAGGATTCCCTTCTCCAGCAGCACCGCCACCGCATCTAAAAGGCCGGAGCCGCAGATGCCCTTGGGCATCCCGCCGCCCACCACGGAAAAGCCGATAGAGCCGTCGGGGCGCAGGAAGACGTGGTCGATGGCGCCGTCGCTGCCCCGCATGCCGCAGCGGATTTTGGCCCCCTCAAAGGCGGGACCCGCCGCCGTGGAGCAGGTGACGGAGCGGTGCCGGTTCCCCAGCACCATCTCGCCGTTGGTGCCGATATCGATCATCAAGGTCAGGGGCTCCCGGCGGCTCCAGTCCGCCGCCAGAAGGCAGCCGATGGTGTCCGCTCCCACGAAGCCCGCGATGCATGGCAGCATCCAAAGCTCCCCGTCCGGGGCGATGGTGAGCCCCAGATCCGCGGCCTTCCGGATCTCCGGGGCGCGGTATTCCGGCATATAGGGGGCCACCATCAGCGGTGCGGGAGAGTAGCCTAAGAACAGGTGGTGCATACAGGTGTTGCCCACCACCGACATCCGCCGGATGTCCTGACGGCCGCAGCCCGCCTTCTCCACCAGGTTCCCCAGCATCTCCTCCAGTGCCTTCCGGATCACTGCGGTCAAAGGTTCCACTCCGTGCTCCATGGCGTAGCTGCCCCGGGCCACCACATCGGCGCCGAACTGGGTCTGGGGATTGAGGCGGCTGTCCACTGCCAACTGGGCCCCCGTGCGGCCGTCCAGCAGATAGCCCACCAGGGAGGTCGTTCCGATGTCGAAAGCGGCCAGGGCAAAAAAGTCCCCGGCTCCCTCGCCGGTCTCGGCGGCGAAGGAGGCCCCGCCGGTGAGAATGCGGTTTTCTCCCTTTTGGAGAAGACCGATGGACACGTCCCCCTCCACCGTCATCTGGCAGGCGGGCAGCAGCTCATCGGCAGGCAGGGGCTTTCCGTCCATCCGGAGATGCTCCCGTCCGCTGAGCACCCGCACCTTACATTTTCCGCAGGTACCATGGCCGCCGCAGGGGGCGTCCGGCTCCAGTCCGGCGGCGATCTCCGCCGCCAGCACTGTGGCGCCGGGAGCGACAGACGCCGATACGCCCTTGTCTGGAAATGTGACTGTGTATGTCTTTTGGGCCACGAAGGACCCCTCCTTTCCCTTGGTCAGGTAATATACTCAGACACATTGTACCTCAGTCCGGCCTCTGGTTGCAACTGCTCTTCTCAATTCCTACAAAGTGTAGATTACCAGAAATGAAATTTGCAGGAAATGAGGAAATCAGGAAAAGGCGCCAATGCCCAATTGCACGAAGGTGTGAAAAAGATTACAATAAGCTTGTAAAAAGCGCCTGCTTTTTCAGGCAGATCAATCCAATACTTTATGAAAGGTGGAAATAGATATGCTCACAAAGCGTCAAAATCTGATTGAGACCATTCAGGGCGGCCATCCGGACCGCTACGTCAATCAGTTCGAGCCTTACGTCATGATTCCCAATCCCTACAGTGTGGCCAACCGCAATCCCAAGATGGGCGAGGAGAACGTGGTGAACCTGTGGGGCGTGACCAAATCCTGGCCCGCCGGCACCCCCGGCCCCTTCCCGATCCACGACGCCGCTCACATTGTCTGCCCGGACATCACTGAGTGGAAGAAGACCGTCCACGCCCCCAACGTGGTGTTCTCCGACGAGGAGTGGGCGCCCTATGTGGAGATGGCGGAGAAGGTGGACCGCAATGAGTATTTTGTGACCCACTATGTGGCCCCCGGCATCTTTGAGCAGTGCCACTATCTTCTGGAGATCCAGAACTGCCTCATCGACTTCTATGAGGAGCCCGAGGCCATGCACGAGCTCATCGACTACATCACGGAGTGGGAGCTGAAGTACGCTGAGGAGGTATGCAAGCACATCCACCCGGACGCTCTGTTCCACCACGACGACTGGGGCAGCCAGCAGTCCACCTTTATTTCTCCCGCCATGTTTGAGGAGTTCTTCCTGCCCGCCTACAAGAAGGTGTACGGCTACTACAAGGATCACGGTGTGAAGCTGATTGTCCACCACTCCGACTCCTACGCCGCCACCCTGGTGCCCTACATGATCGAGATGGGCATCGACATCTGGCAGGGCGTCATGAACACCAACAACATCCCTGAACTCATCAAGAAGTACGGCGGCAAGATCACCTTCATGGGCGGTGTGGACAGCGCCACGGTGGACCGTCCCGACTGGACCCGGGAGATGGTGGCCACGGAGGTGCGCAAGGCCTGCGAGAGCTGCGGCACCAAGTTCTATATCCCCAACACCTCTCAGGGCGGCGCCATGAGCACCTATCCCGGTGTGTATGAGGCTGTCACCGAGGAGATCGACAAGATGAGCAAGGAGCTCTTCAAGTAAAAATATGCCTTTTGGGGACCGCTGCGGGTATATGGCCGCAGCGGTCTCTTTTTGTTTTCTCCTCGGCGGAGCCTGGCTCTTTTTCTTTCTGACGAGGGGCGGTTTGGTTTTGTCGGTACCCGACGGTGTACTGATTGGTGTTTTGCCTCCGGCGGCCTGCTTTTCTCATCAAAGAAAAGTAGGCAAAAGTTGACTTAGAACCTACGGTTCTAAGGACTCCCTTGTCCTGAAGTAGAACGATAGTCCCCCTGACTGTTGTTGGTCCTGCTGCCTCCGACGCTCCGTTGACGTGTCCGGTACAGACTACTACCGCGCTTCGGCGCGCTCATCTGGTGGGTTGACGATGGTCGTTTCGTCTAAAAGCCTTCCCCTATGGAAAGCTTGGGCATGGTGTAATTGCAGAAGCCTCTACAATCACCAAGGGAGCGCGCTGAAGCGCGGAAACAGGGGAACTGTCACCCCCTTGCTTCTGTCAGCCGCACAAGGTAGCGATATAAACGGAACAAGACTTCCCATAATAGGAAACAAAGGAATCCTTAGAACCTTGGTTCTAAGCTGATTTTTACCTACTTTTGTTCAGCGACAAAAGTAGGCCGCCGGAGGCATAACACCATTCAGTACACCGTCGGATACCGACAGAAAAAACCGCCTGCGTCAGCGGATAAAACAGTCTATGAACCGGCAGCACAGGCCGCAAAAGCCCTGCGGGTGGAAATTCCCCCGGCGCTATGGTATGATACCCGGGAGGTGATCGCATGAAGATTTTTTTGGTGGAGGACGATGAGACCATCGCCGGCGTCATCTGCCGCCATTTAGAGAGCTGGGGCTGCCAGTGCCGGTCCGCCCAAGATTTCCAGCATGTGACAGAGGAATTCGCAAAATTTGACCCCCAGCTGGTGGTGCTGGACATCTCCCTCCCCTATTTCAACGGTTACTACTGGTGCGGCGAGATCCGCAAACTCAGCAAAGTTCCCATTCTGTTTCTCTCCTCCGCTGGGGACAATATGAACATCGTTACCGCCATCCACATGGGAGCCGACGACTTTCTGGCAAAGCCTTTCGATCTGCAGGTCCTCACCGCAAAGATCCAGGCCCTTCTCCGGCGGACCTACGACTTCTCCGCCCCTGCCCAGCTTCTCTGCTGCGGCGGCGTGACGCTGCGGCTGGACGACGGCGTGGCTGTGCGGGAGGGAAAAACCGTGGAGCTGACCCGCAACGAGCAGCGGATTCTCCAGGTCCTCTTCGCCTCCAAGGGCAAGGCGGTAAGCCGGGACACCCTGATGCAGCGGCTGTGGGAGACGGACTGCTTTGTGGACACCAACACCTTGACAGTGAACGTAGCCCGGCTGCGGCGGAAGCTGGAGCAGCTGGGGGCCGGCGGCCTGATCGTCACCAAAAAAGGCGTGGGCTATCTGGTGACGCCATGAGAGAGCTGAGAACCTATCTGCGCCGTCATCTGCTGCAGCTGGTGCTGCTGGCGGCCTCCACGGCCATCTTCGCCGGTATCCTCTACCTCTACCGAACGCCCCCGGAGGCCGCTTTCTACGCGGGACTTCTCTGCGCTCTTTTGGGGGGATGCCTCTTTTTCGTTGGATTTTTCCGCTATGTCCGCCGCCACCGGCGGCTCCAGGGCCTTCTCGCCCAGGGGTTCTGGTCCATGGACCAGCTGCCCCCCTGCCGGGACCTCACCGAGGAGGACTACCAGCAGATGCTGGAGGACCTCACCATCCGCCTGCGCCGGTCTCAGGAGGCGCTGGACAGCACCCGCTCGGAGATGCGGGAGTATTACACGCTCTGGGCCCACCAGATCAAAACGCCCCTGGCCGCCATGGACCTGATCCTCCAGGAGGAGGAGAATAACCAGGCGGGGGAGCTGCGCTCCCAGCTTCTCCAGACGGAGCAGTATGTGGAGATGGTGCTGGCCTTCGTCCGCTCCACTGCCGACACCACCGACTTCCTCATCCGCCGCTGCTCCCTGGAGGACCTGGTACGCCAGTCGGTGCGCCGCCTGGCCCCCCTCTTTATCCGAAAGAACATCCGTTTAGAGCTGGGGGACCTGTCCGCCCAGGTGGTCACCGATGAGAAATGGCTGTGCTTCGTGCTGGAGCAGATTCTCTCCAACGCCCTGAAGTATACGCCAAAAGGGGGCGCCATCTCCGTCTCCGCCCAGGGGATGGTGCTGACAATCCGTGACAACGGGGTGGGCATCGCCCCGGAGGACCTGCCCCGGGTGTGGGAAAAGGGCTACACTGGCCGCAACGGCCGGGCCGACAAGCGCTCCACCGGCATCGGCCTCTATCTCTGCCGGAAGGTCCTCAGCCGCCTTGGGCATCCCGTCTCCATCACCTCCCGTCCCGGGGAGGGCACCGCTGTCACCATCGATCTCACCACCCGGGACATCACCCCCATCTGAACCTTACCAAATTGTAAGGTTCTCCCCGCCATTGTAAGGTCAATCGATGGAACGGAGGGGGCGGCAGGTGTACCATAGCAGTGTCATCCCACAAAGCAAGCGGGGACGCTGTCCCCGATGATCCGGAGGAATTTTTATGACATTGCTTGAAGTCAACAATCTGAAAAAAGTTTACGCCACCCGATTCGGCGGCCAGCAGGTGCAGGCCCTCACCGACGTCACCTTCGCCGTGGAGGAGGGGGAGTTCATCGCCATCATGGGCGAATCCGGCTCCGGCAAGACTACGCTGCTGAACATTCTGGCGGCTCTCGACAAGCCCACCGGCGGCGTGGTGAAGCTTCGGGGAAAGAGCCTCTCGGAGATCCGGGAGCGGGAGATGGCCGCCTTCCGCCGGGACAACTTAGGGTTCGTCTTCCAGGAGTTCAACCTCCTGGACACCTTCTCCGTTCAGGACAACATTCTCCTGCCCCTGGTGCTGTCGGGAAAGTCTCCCAAGGAGATGGAGGGGCGGCTGCGGCCGCTGGCCCAGCGGTTGGGACTCACGCCCCTGCTCGCCAAGTTCCCCTATGAGATCTCCGGGGGCCAGAAGCAGCGCACCGCCGTGGCCCGGGCCCTCATCACCAATCCCAGCATCCTCCTGGCCGACGAGCCTACCGGCGCGCTGGACTCCAAGTCCTCCGACGAACTTCTCTCCCTCTTCTCCCAGGTAAACCGGGATGGCCAGACCATCCTCATGGTCACCCACTCCGTCACCGCCGCCAGCCGGGCGGGCCGGGTGCTGTTCATCAAGGACGGCCAGGTGTTCCACCAGCTCTACCGGGGAGAGGACGGGGACCAGCGCTTTTACCAGCGCATCAACGATACTCTGACCCTCCTCAGCGCGGGAGGTGAGAACCGTGCGTAAGAGCCTCTTTCCCAAGCTGGCAGTGCAGAATATTATCCTCAACCGCCGCTTTTACTTTCCCTATCTGCTCACCATCATCGGCACCGCCGCCGCTTTTTACGACATTGCCGCCATCGCTTATGACGAAGGAATGCGGCAGCTGCGGGGAGCGGAATATGTGAGCATGTTCTCCGCCATCGGTATTTTTATCGTGGCTGTTTTTGCGGTGATCTTCCTTTTCTACACCAACAGCTTTCTGATGAAGCGGCGCAGCAAGGAGCTGGGTCTCTACAACATTCTGGGCATGGGTAAGGGCCATATTGCCCTGATCCTTCTGTGGGAGAGCCTCTACACCGCCTTCATCGGCATCGTGGGCGGTCTCAGCGCCGGTGTTTTGCTCTATAAGCTGATGACGTTGTCTCTCCACCGGCTGCTGCGGCTGGAGGTTCCCTTCGGTTTCCAGATTTCCCCCAAAGCCATGGCCGCCACGGCCATCCTTTTCGGCGGCATTTTGCTTTTGACACTGCTTCACAACCTCCGGCGGATCACCGTGGTGAACCCCATCGCCCTGCTCCACGGGGAGAATATGGGCGAGCGGGAGCCCAAGACCCGGTGGCTCCTGGCCCTGTTGGGAATTCTCACCTTAGGCGGCGGCTACAGTCTCGCCATGATGACCCAGAACTCTCAGGAGGCCATGGTGGTCTACTTCCTGGCGGTGATTTTGGTCATCATCGGCACCTACTGTCTCTTCACCGCTGTCAGCATCGCAGTTTTGAAGCTCCTCAGGCGCAATAAGAAGTTCTACTACCAGACCCGCCATTTCATCGGCATCTCCGGCATGCTCTTCCGCATGAAGCAAAATGCTGTGGGCCTTGCCAATATCTGTATTCTTTCCACCATGGTGCTGGTGATGCTGTCGGGTACCTTGTCCCTCTATCTCGGCACAGAGGACGTGGTGGCCCAGCGGGCTCCCACAGATCTGATCATCCGGGTGAACTACGATCCCATCCGTGGACAGACAGGACCGGATGTCCAGGCGCTGAAGGAGCGGCTTTCCGGCCAGGTGGCCTCCCAGGGCCAGGAGGTGACGAAGCTGGAGGGAAACTACTACTATTGCTTCAGCGGCAGCGGAAAGAACGGAACCTATGATCTCTATTCCGGCGCCAGCATGCGCTACGGCTCCTTCACCACCTTCACCTTCCTCACCGCCCAGGACTACGCCGTCCTCACCGGTCAGCCGGTGCCGGAGCTTGGGGAGGATCAGGTGCTTCTCTATGGCATTCCCGACGATTCCTTAACGTTTACACGGGGCGAAACCCTTGTTTTCTCCTTTCAGGTAGCGGAACATCTGCAGGCGTTTCCCGACGTCTCCGGCGGCATGGGCCTTGGCATGGTGGGGCGGCCCGCCATGGTGGTGGTGAAGGATCAGGAGGTCCTTCACCAGCTTCCCCGGTGGGATGCGGAGGCTACGGATTCCTACACGCAGATCACCTATGAGTACCGCATGGATCTCACCGGTACGGCGGACGAGAAATATGACATATGGACGATCCTCAGCGATGAGACGGACTACACCGGCACCGGACAGTGGGATACCCTCTGGATCGTTTCCCGGGAGAACATCTACAACGAAAACTTCGGTATCGCCGGGGGCTTTCTGTTCCTTGGCGTCTATCTGGGGATTCTCTTTTTGATGGCCGCCGTACTCATCATCTACTACAAGCAGATCTCCGAGGGGTATGAGGACCGCCAGCGGTTTCAGATCATGGAGAAGGTGGGCCTGGAGCAGCGGGAGATCCGCCGGTCCATCAACAGCCAGGTGCTGACGGTGTTTTTCCTGCCCCTGGTCGTAGCGGCAGTCCATGTGGCCTTTGACTTCCGGCTCATGCTGCAGCTGCTGCAGATCTTCTCTGTGACCAGCGTGCTGCCCACAGCCCTGTGCACCCTGGTGACCCTCCTGGTCTTTGCGGTGCTGTATGCGGTGGTGTTTGCCCTCACCGCCCGGGTCTATTACCACATCGTCAGTCGCTGACAACATCGCCCTGCCCGGCTTCGGGCGGGGCGATGTTTGGCATCTTGACAGGTATGGTACGATAAACAAGAATTCTTCTGTGGTTTTCCAGAAGAAGGATGCAAAATCCTATTGAAAAACGACGAAAGAAAAGGAGGGCGGACCTGATGCAGCAGCTTCGGGGGAAAAACCTGCTCTTGGTAGGTTTTACGTTATTTTCCATGTTTTTCGGTGCGGGAAATCTGATCTTTCCGCCCTTTTTGGGTGCTCAGGCCGGTACGGTCACCTGGATCGCCATGATCGGCTTTGCCGTCAGCGCCATCGGCTTCCCCATTCTGGGCGTCATTGAGGTGGCCCGGTCGGGAGGGCTCAGACACCTGGCGGGGCGGGTCCATCCCAAGTTCGCGGCGGTATTCACCCTGCTGATCTATCTCTCCATCGGCCCGGGTCTGGCGATCCCCCGCACCGCCAGCACCTCCTTTGAGATGGTGGCCCCCTTCCTGGGGGAGAAGGGCGGCTGGCTCCAGGTGATCTACTCCGCTGTATTCTTTGCCCTGGCGGCCCTGGTGGCCCTGCGGCCGGAGAAGCTCACCAAGCGGCTGGGGAAAATCCTCTGCCCGGCGCTGATTTTGCTGATCCTGGTGCTCTTTTTCGGCTGCGTGCTGCGGCCTGTGACCGACCACTACGGCGTTCCCACCGGGTCCTACACGGAGCTTCCCGCCATTGCGGGCTTCCTGGGCGGCTACCAGACCATGGACACCATCGCCGCGCTGAACTTCGGCGCGGTCATCGCCCTGAACATCCGGGCTCTCGGCGTGACGGAGGACCGGGAGGTGGTCCGTGGCACCATCCGGGCGGGGTGGATTGCCGGGGCGCTGCTGCTGGTGATCTACGCCATGCTGGCCCATGTGGGGGCTCTCTCCGGGGCGGCCTTCCCCGGCGGCGAGACCGGGGCGGACACCCTTACCAATATTGTCGCCGCCCTCTTCGGCACTCCCGGCGGCGTGCTGCTGGCGGCCATTTTTGTCATCGCCTGCTTCAACACCTGCACCGGCCTTCTCTCCTGCTGCAGCGAGTATTTTCAGGAGCTGATGCCCAAGATTTCCTATCGGGCCTGGGTGGCCTTCTTCGCCCTCATCAGTATGCTGATCTCCAATGTAGGACTGGCAGGGATCCTGAAGCTCTCCACCCCGGTGCTGAACGCCATTTACCCCGCGGCCCTGGCCCTGATTTTGCTGGCCCTGGCTGGGGATAAGCTGACCCGGTTCCGCCTGGTGTATCCCGTCACGCTGACGCTGGTGTGCGTGGTGAGCGTGGTGGACGCCCTGCGGCAGGCGGGGGTGGTGCTGCCGGGGATCACCGGTGCGGTGTATGCCATCCCTCTGGCCAAGGAGGGCCTCGGCTGGCTGCTGCCCGCCGTAGCGGGCGTGCTGCTGGGCCTTGCGCTGTCGGTGCTGATCCCGGAACGGAAAAGCCGCAGGTAAATCAAAAAACGCAGCCGCTGAACCCACCGGCAGTGCCGGTGGGTTTTTCATGCGAAAAGAGCCTGTTCATGCCTGTTTTCCCCTCTTTATGAAAAAAGCATCCCCCCGGCGGCTGCAATCTTCTGAAAGGCCCTCAAAAATATTGGAAGCGGTGTGCGAAGAAGCGTCCGCCCACCGCATTTTACCGTCCCCCCGCCTTGCTTTTTCCCCGCCGCTCCTGTACAATAGGGACTGCTGCATAAACCGCCTGCGGTTTATCTGCGGGGCCTTTGTCCCGCACATGAAAAAAGGAGCACACGAATGGAGACCATCGTACAAATTCTTGCCCGGGAGCTTGACAAGTCCCCGGAGCATATTGAAAACGTCATCACCCTCATCGACGAGGGCAACACCATCCCCTTCATCGCCAGATACCGCAAGGAGCTCCACGGCTCCATGGACGACACCGCCCTGCGTACCCTCAGCGACCGGCTGCAGTATCTCCGCAATCTGCAGCAGCGGCGGGAGGAGGTGAAGTCCTCCATTGAAAACCAGGGGAAGCTCACTGAGGAGCTGTCCGCCGCTATCGACAATGCCGCCACCCTGGCGGAAGTGGAGGACCTGTACCGCCCCTACAAGCAAAAGCGCCGCACCCGCGCCACCGTGGCCCGGGAGAAGGGTCTGCAGCCCCTGGCGGAGGCCATTTTCGCCCAGGAGCCCTCTATGGAGGCCCCGGAAGCGCTGGCCGAGGCCTATGTGGACCCGGAGAAAGGGGTGGAGACGGTGGAGGAGGCCCTCCAGGGGGCCAGCGACATCATCGCCGAGACCATCTCCGACGACGCCGCCCTTAGAAAGTCCCTCCGGGAGCTTCTCTGGCGGCAGGCCTCTCTCCATTCCGAGGCCACCGGCGAGGAGGACAGCGTCTACCGCCTCTACTATGACTTCACCCAGGCGGTGAAAAGCCTCCAGGGCCACCAGATCCTGGCCATCAACCGGGGAGAGCGGGAGGAGTTTCTGAAGGTGTCCATAGAGATGGACAGGGAGGCCGCCCTGGTGCAGCTGCGCCGTCGGGTGGTCCGCCCCGGCTCGGCTGCCATGGACTTTGTCCGGGCCGCCGCCGAGGACGCCTACGACCGGCTCCTCTTCCCCTCCTTAGAGCGGGAGATCCGCTCCGCCCTCACCGACCAGGCCGACGAGGGGGCCATCGGCCAGTTTGCCCTGAACCTGAAGCCCCTGCTTCTCCAGCCGCCGGTGAAGGGCCATGTGACCATGGGCCTGGACCCGGGATACCGCATGGGCTGCAAGGTGGCGGTGGTGGACGCCACCGGCAAGGTGCTGGACACAGCGGTGGTGTACCCCACCCACGGCCAGCGGCAGAAGGAGGAGGCCATCGCCCGCCTCAGCCGCATGATCCGCAGCCACGGCGTCACCCACATCGCCATCGGCAACGGCACCGCCTCCCGGGAGACGGAGCAGATGGCGGTGGAGCTGATCCGCCGGGTGGGCGGCGGCGTCAGCTACATGATCGTCAGCGAGGCGGGGGCCAGCGTTTACTCCGCCAGCAAGCTGGCGGCGGAGGAGTTCCCGGAGTACGACGTGAACCTCCGCAGCGCCGTATCCATCGCCCGGCGGCTCCAGGACCCCCTGGCGGAGCTGGTGAAGATCGACCCCAAGGCCATCGGGGTGGGCCAGTACCAGCACGACATGCCCC
>CALXDD010000054.1 GCA_944386985.1 uncultured Oscillospiraceae bacterium | reverse complement strand
CCCGATCCGGCTGCTGCTTTGGCTGGTGCTGGGGGCGGTATAGTACTCCGCGTCGTGGTCGAAGGACAGGATCGTGCCGGAGGCGGCGTCAATTTCGTAGTCGTACTCAGTGCTGCCGGAATAGAACTCCACCTCATACTCCCAGCGGCCGTTGTCATAATCCTTCTTCACATAGGCGAAGGTGGCCTGGCTGGCGCTGATGCCCGCGTGGTTCAGGGCGATCTCCTTGGCCTTGGCCTCGCCGATATCGCTGCCGGTCTGGGTGCTGGTGGCAGGCGTGTAGTGCTCCGCCTCATAGTCGAAGGACAGGATCGTGCCGGAGGCAGCGTCGATGTCGTAGTCGTACTCAGTGTTGCCGGAGTAGAACTCCACCTCATACTCCCAGCGGCCGTTGTCATAGTCCTTCTTTACATAGGCGAAGGTGGCCTGGCTGGCACTGATGCCCGCGTGGTTCAAGGCGATCTCCTTGGCCTTGGCCTCGCCGATGTCACCGCTGGTCTGGGTGCCGCTCTGGCCGAAGGTATCCGCATCCGTCACAAGGGAATCCTCGCCGCCGCTGAGGGTCGCCGTATAGGTGGCGCTGTCCCAGCTTACGGTCTTCCCCATCAGGTTGCCGATGGCCCGGATGGGCAGGTAGGTGGAGCCGTTGTACAGCAGGGGATATACTGTGTTGCCGTTCACATCCCGGAAGGTCTGCTCCACGCCGTCCACGATGATGGTGAAATCATAGCGGAGGGTGGCAGTGACGTTCTGCTTCTGGGCATTGGGATCAGACACGCCCTTGGTCACGCTGCCGTTGCGGCTGCCGGAGAGGGTGGCGGTCTTGGTGGACTGGTTCCAATCCACATTCTTATCCATCAGCTCACCGATGGCCCGCAGGGGCAGGTAGGTGGTACCCTGGTAGGAGATGGGCTGCACCTCCTGGCCGTTCACGTTGTAGAACTCCCGGGCAACGCCGTCCACAACAATGGTATAGTGGGGTGAGAGCTGGGCGGTCACCGTTTTATATCCGTCCGCCGCGTAAGCGGGGGCGCAGAACAGGGCGATCAGTGTGGCCGCCACAATCAGCAGAGCCACCAGGGACTTCTTTCTCAAATTTCTCATCATTTTGGTTCACCTTTCTTTCCTTGTGTTTGTGAGTTCTGTTTTGTGCTTTCATAAGGATAATGCGAAAGGACTCCCCTTTATTGCAGGAAAACAATTTTTATTTTGAAAAAATTTCCATTCAGTTTTCAAAAATTATTTCGATACCCCATCGGCGCCGTCATACGCCGTCAGCCGCTCCTCGATTTCCCGGCGGCGCAGCCGGTAGTAGGCAAAGCCGGTGAGGTCCGCCAAAGCCCAGCCGATGGGCACGGACCACCAGATGCCTACCACGCCCACAGCGGGGATGGCGGACAAGGTGTAGGCCAGCACCACCCGGGTACCCAGAGAGATCACCGTCAGCACCACGCTCATGGCGGGCATGGCCACCGCCCGGTAGAGGCCGTAGAGGAGGAAAAGGCAGCCGATGCCCACATAGAAAGCCCCCTCGATACGAAGGTAGGTGACGCCGATGGAGAGGATCTCCGTCTCTGATGCTTCCACGAAAATGGTCATCAGCGGCCGGGCCAGCAGGCACACCGCAGCGGATACGGCAAGACTGAACACCGCGGCGGTACACACCGCCGAGCGGATGCCGGCACGGATGCGGTCGGGCCGCCGTGCGCCGTAGTTCTGGGCAATAAAGGTAGAGAAGGCGTTGCCGAAGTCCTGCACCGGCATGTAGGCGAAGGAGTCGATCTTCACCGCCGCGGCGAAAGCCGCCATAACGGCGGGGCCGAAGGAGTTGACCCGGCCCTGGACCATAAGGATGCCGAAGTTCATCACCGACTGCTGCACGCAGGTGAGGAGGGAGAACCGGCTGATCTCCTGCACCGAGGCCCACCGCAGCCGCAGATGCCGCCGTTCCGGCCTCACCTGAGGGAAGCGGCGGAGAGTATAGAAGAGGAGTCCCACCCCGGCGCCGTACTGGGAGAGCACCGTGGCGAAGGCAGCCCCCTCCACCCCCCAGGAAAAGGTGACCACAAAGAGAAGGTCCAGGCCGATATTCACCAGGGCCGAGGCGCCCAGAAAGGCCAGAGGCGCCGAGGAGTTGCCCACGGAGCGCAGCAGACAGGAGAAGTAGTTGGAGAGGAAGGTGGCGGGGATGCCGAAGAAGATCACCCACAGATAGTCCCGCATGAGAGCGTAGTTCTCCTGAGGCACCTGGAGCAGGCGGAGAATGGGGTCCAGCCACAAAAATACCGCCGCCGTCAGCACCGCCGTCAAAGCGGCGATGAGGAGAAAGGCGGTACAGACGCTCTCCCGCAGGCCCTCGAAGTCCCGCTGTCCCCATCGGATGGAGAACACCGCCCCGCTGCCCATGGCAAGGCCCAGCAGAATAGAGGTGAGAAAGGTCATCAGCGTATAGGCCGAGCCCACCGCCCCCAGGGCGTCCGTTCCCAGAAAGCGGCCCACGATCAGAGTATCCGCAATGTTATACAGCTGCTGAAGCAGATTCCCCAGCACCATGGGCAGGGCAAAGCGCAGCATGGTGGCCGTCACCGGTCCGCTGGTCAGATCCCGCTGCATGGCCGAGTCCCCCCTTTTCTTTTTTCTCAAACAGTTTTCATCCTACACCATTTCCCGGAAAATGGCAACCAGTCTTTTTCCCGGGGATTTGTATCAATCAGGCGAGGTAATATTGGATTTTGTCGAATTTTTCGGCTTTACATTTTGCCTTGCAGATGGTACAATTCCTTGCGTCTACGGAAATGTGCAGAAAAGGAGAGTATCCACTATGAAACCTGTGATCCTCACCTCTGACAGTGTGTGTGATCTGTCGGAGGAGATGTGCCGTCAGCTGAATGTGAAGGTGATTCCCCTCACCGTGATAGAAGGTGACGAATCCTTCAAGGACGGTGTGGGTATTACCCCAGACCGCATCTATGATATTTACAGAGAAGAGGGGCTTCTGCCCAAGACCACCGCCATCTCCCCCCAGGAGTTTCTGGACTTCTTCGGTCCTCTGGTGGAGGAGGGATACGAGATTGTTCATCTGGACATCAGCTCCAAACTCTCCGGCACCTACCAGAACGCCTGCATAGCGGCGGCGGAGCTGGGCAGCATCCATGTCATTGACACCTGCCACCTCACTACCAGTATGGGTCTTCTTCTGATGGAGGGCTGCCGTCTGCGGGACGCGGGCAAGAGCGCCCAGGAGATAGCGGATCACCTGGAGGCCTGCAAAGAGAAGCTGGTCACCACTTTTGTGGTGGACACCCTGGAGTTTCTCTGGAAAGGCGGCCGCTGCAGCGGCGTCACTGCTCTGGGGGCCAACCTTCTGAAAATCCGCCCCTGCCTGGAGATGCAGGACGGTGAGTTGAAGGTGGGCAAGAAGTACCGAGGCTCCATGGAGAAGGTATATGAGCAGTACATCCGGGAACTTCTCAATCGGGACGACATCGATCTGCGGGCCGGCATTCTCACCCATTCCGGCGGTATCAGCCAGGAGGTGCTGGACCGTCTGGCCCAATTGGTCAAAGCACTGATCCCCTTTGAAAACCTGTACATCATGCGGGCCGGCTGCACGGTGACCAGTCACTGCGGCCCCGGCACGCTGGGTATGATTTTCATCACCAAGTAACAGACAAAACAGGAAGACCTCCTGGATTTCTACACTGAGAGATCCAGGAGGTCTTTTCTGTTAAGGAACAGCGACGCGTCATTCCTCCGGCGGCTTCTCACCCTGCTCCTGCCGGACGGGCTGGTGGGTGCGATAATACTTGGAGTGGGTAGGCAGGCCCTTCTGCTCCAGCCGCCAGGCGGTATAGCGCCGGACAGCGGTGTAGATGCAGGCGAAGAGAGGCACACCCACAAACATGCCTAAAATTCCCCACAGTCCGCCGCCCACCAGGATGGCCACGATGACCCAGAAGCTGCTGATGCCGGTGGAGTCCCCCAGGATCTTGGGGCCCAGAATATTGCCGTCAAACTGCTGGAGAACGATGATGAAGATAATGAAGTAGAGGCACTTGATGGGGCTGTCCAGCAAAATGAGGAAGGCGCAGGGGATCGCCCCCAGGAAGGGGCCGAAGAAGGGGATCACATTGGTGACGCCCACCACTACGCTGATCAGGGGCGTATAGGGGAAATTCAGAATGCTGGAGCCGATGAAGCAGAGGATGCCGATGATGAGAGAGTCCAAGAGCTTCCCACGGAAAAATCCGCTGAAGATCCGGTTGACCTCCTTCACTCCCCGGATGATCTGGGCCGCCCGCTTCTCTGGAAAGAAGCTGTAGACCATTTTGCAGCCGGTGGCGGCAAAGCCCTCCTTGGTGGCCAGCAGATACACCGATACGATAACGCCAACCAGCAAATTCTTCAGGAAATTGAAGACCCCCAGGAAGCCGCCGGTAACTGCGGTGATGGCCGTCTCCACCTGGGGCTGGAGGGTGGTTTTCAGCCAGTCGATGCCGTCCTGATAGTACCGCTCCAGCATCTCCGAGAGGATCCGCTCGGCGTTGGGGTTGTTCTCCAAGAAGCGCTGGCCCCAGGCCATCATGGTCTTGTAGTATTTCTCGGCGTTGTTCACCAGGGAGACCAGGCTCTGATACAGCTGAGGCAGCAGGATGCTCAGCAGCACATAGAAAAACAGCACCACCAGCGTCCAGGTGATGAAGATGCTGAGGGCTCTCGGCCCCAGTCCCCGGCGCTTCTGCGGATTGGGGAAGATCTTTCGCTCCAGCCAGTTGACCACCGGCGTCAGCACATAGGCCAGCACAAAGCCATAGCTCACCGGGCTCAGGATGCTTACCAGCTTTTGAAAGTAAATAATGAGCACGCTGTCCTGGAAAAATATGTCATAGAACACCAGAACACCGCAGATCACCAAAAAGGCGGTAAGCCCCCAGCAGACATAGGGGTTTTCTTTTTTCATTCCCGGCGAACCTCTCTTTCTCTCTCTTTATTTAAGTATAAAAACAGTTTACCTGACTTGAAAAGGAATTGCAATACCTCGCCGCCTATGTTATACTCCTCCTTACCGAATCTTAATACTTTGCCAAACCTTTTTTGCGTTTGAGGAGATGTCCATATGTCCAAAAAATTGCTGCTGATCGTCAACCCCAAAGCGGGCAAGCGCCGCTCCCGGGACTTCTTCTTTGACATTTTTTCCATCTTCTCCGAGGCAGGGTATCTCATCTCCCTGCGGCAGACCAAGGGCCCCGGCGACGCGGTACGCATCGCCGCGGAGGAGGCGCCCGACTACGACCTGGTGGTCTGCTACGGCGGCGACGGTACCCTCAACCAGGTGGTCAACGGCCTTCTGCCCCTGTCCTCGCCCCCGCCTCTTGGGTACATCGCCGGCGGCAGCACCAACGACTTTGCGGCCACCCTCCGCCTGCCCTCCGACCCGGTGGAGGCTGCCAAAGCCATTTTGGACAGCGACGAGTGGGCGCTGGATGTGGGCCGGTTCAATCAGCGCCTTTTCATGTATGTCGCCTCCTTCGGCGCCTTCACCAAAGTCTCCTACTCCGCTCCTCAGAACGTAAAGAACGATCTGGGCCACCTGGCCTACATCATCGAGGGGGTCAAGGATCTGTCCAGCCTCCGCTTCTACCCCGCCCGCATCGAGGCCGACGGGGAGGTGTTCGACGGCCGCTTTCTCTTCGGCGCCATCGCCAACGCCACCTCCATCGGCGGGCTGATGAAGCTCAAGCAGGAGGATGTGGTGCTGGACGACGGGAAGTTTGAGATGCTGCTGTTCCCGGAACCCAAGAACGTCAACGACCTCAATGATATGTTCCGGGCCCTGCTGCTCCAGGACTACTCCGGCAACGGCCTCATTCTCCGCCATGCCTCCCGCATCACGGTGGAATCCCAGGAGGAGCTGTCCTGGTCGTTGGACGGCGAGTTTGAGAGCGGCGGCAACCGGGTGGAGATCCTCAACCTCCACCGGCAGCTCACCGTGCGGATGTGAAGAGAGCTCAAAAGATTTTAAACTTTTGTAACAACTGCCTCTAACTTTTTTAAAATCTCTTTCCTATTATAAGTCTTGCAAGAGACAATAACTTCTTTTCATCCAATCTTCCTAAACCATAAAAGGAACAGGAGCGGCAATGCCGCTCCTGTTCCTTTTTGCCTTCAGGGAAAATCGGACGGGCGCTCCCGCCGCCACTACCGGATCTCCTGCTCCAGTCCGTCAAACTCCGACGTGGAGAAAAACTCCCCCAGAGTTATGCCAAGCCCATCACAAATCAGTTTAATCGTCAGAAGCTTAGGGTTTTGACTTTTTCCATAGAGAATATTCTTGATGCTGGATGGGGAAAGCGCAGACATCGTCGCCAATTTATTGATCGTAATTTCCCTTTGCCCACACAGCTCCAAAATACGATTTCGAACCGCTTCTATCGTATCCAATCCTGTCCACCCCCGTCTTTTTATAATGGAAACGCATATTATCTTACCGCTGCGACCACTGCTTCGTTATATAAAAATAGAGGATGGCTGGATGAGGACTACCGGATCTCCTGCTCCAGCCTGTCAAACTCCGGCGTGGAGAAAAACTCCCCAAGGGTCATGCCAAGCCCATCACACAGCTTCTTGATCGTGACGATAGAAATATCCTTCCGGCTCCGGTCGATCATACTGTACACGGTCGAAGGCGTTACGCCTGAGAGATTTGCCAGTTCATTGGGCGTTATGTGACGCTGCCGGCAAATCTCCAGAAATCGATCCACTACTGCTTGCTTTACTACCATGCCAATCTCACCTCGACATGATAGTATCTTTTTATTCGCAGTTGCGTATACGCTATTGCGTAGATGCAAGAGCCACGTTATAATATACGCAGTTGCGTAATTTTTAAATCCGTGAGGTGAGTCGCAATGGAAAAAGCCTGCTGTTTCACCGGCCATCGGCCGCAATCTTTGCCGTGGGGCTTCCGGGAGGAGGACCCCCGCTGCCTTCAACAGAAAGAACGGCTGCAAAGGGAAATCCTTCGAGCGATTCAGGAGGATTTCCGTCACTTCCTCTCCGGGATGGCGTTGGGGACGGATATCTGGGCTGCTGAAGCGGTACTGCGTCTGCGGACTTTTTATCCCGTCACCCTGGAGTGCGTGCTCCCCTGCCGGGAACAAGCGGGCCGCTGGAACCAAGCTGCCCAGCGGCGCTATCTGGACATTCTGCGCCGCTGCGATCAGGTGACCCTTCTGCAGGAGACCTATACACCGGATTGCTTTCAGCGCCGCAACCAGTATCTGGTGGAGCACAGCAGCCTGGTCATCGCCGTCTGGAACAGCCGTTCCAGCGGCACCGGAAACACCGTGTCCTACGCCGGAGCCTGCGGCAGACAGATACGGGTCCTGCACCCATGACAAAAGAGGGACAGAGCAGATCTGCTCTGTCCCTCTTCGTTTTTAGGAAACGGCGATCAATACGCCACGCCCCAGATGATGTCGGTCTCGCACTCCTTGCCGCAGACCGGGCACTTGCCGATGCTCTTGGTCTGCTGGAGAGGCATGCAGCGGGAGCTGACGCCCACCTTGTCCTTCATGGCCAGCTCACAGTCCAGAGAGCCGCACCATTTGGTCTTCACGAAGCCGCCGTTGTTCTTCTCCAGGATCTCCTTCACCTCTTCCCAGATCTCGGCGGTGAAGGTGTTGTCCTCCAGATTCTTCTTGGCCTTGGCGAACATGTTGCTGTGGATGTCGTCCAGAAGCTTCTGCACGGTGCTCTCCAGCTCGCTGAGGGGCACAAAGGTCTTCTCCCCGGTGTCCCGGCGGGCGATGCAGCACTGATTCTTCTCCATATCCTTGGGGCCGATCTCCACCCGGAGAGGCACGCCCCGCATCTCATACTCGGCAAACTTCCAGCCGGGGCTCTGCTCGCTGTCGTCCATCTTGGCCCGGAGCCCGGCGGCCTGGAGACGATTGAGGAGGCTCTTGGCGGCCTCCAGCACGCCCTCCTTGTGCTGGGCCACAGGGATCACCACCGCCTGGATGGGGGCAATGCGGGGGGGCAGCACCAGACCGTTGTCGTCGCCATGGGTCATGATGATGCCGCCGATGAGGCGGGTAGAAACGCCCCAGCTGGTCTGGTGGGGGTAGGAGCGACCGTTGTTCTTGTCGGCGAAGGTGATGTCAAAGGCCCGGGCAAAGCCGTCGCCGAAGTAGTGGCTGGTGCCGGCCTGGAGGGCCTTCTTGTCGTGCATCATGCACTCCACGGTGTAGGTCTTCTCCGCGCCGTTGAACTTTTCCTTGTCGGTCTTCACGCCCCGGGTCACGGGCATGGCCAGCACGTTCTCACAGAAGTCGGCATAGATGTTCAGCATCCGCACCGTCTCCTCCATGGCCTCCTCAGCGGTGGCGTGCATGGTGTGGCCCTCCTGCCACAAAAACTCCCGGTGGCGGAGGAAGGGGCGGCTGGTCTTCTCCCAGCGCAGCACGCTGCACCACTGGTTGTAGAGCTTGGGCAGATCCCGCCAGGAGTGGATGATGTTCTTGTAGTGCTCGCAGAACAAGGTCTCGCTGGTGGGCCGGATGCAGTAGCGCTCCTCCAGCTTCTCGCTGCCGCCCACGGTGACCCAGGCGCACTCGGGGGCAAAGCCCTCCACATGGTCCTTCTCCTTCTGGAGGAGGCTCTCGGGGATCAGCATGGGCAGATACACATTCTCATGGCCGGTCTTCTTGAACTCGCCGTCCATGATCCGCTGGATATTCTCCCAAATGGCATAGCCGTAGGGCCGGTAGATGAACATGCCCTTGATGCTGGAGTAGTCAATAAGCTCCGCCTTGGTGCACACGTCGGTGAACCACTGGGCAAAATCCACATCCCGGGAGGTGATGGCCTCCACCTGCTTCTTTTCCTTCGCCATAATATCTCTCCGTTTCTTCTTATAAATAATAAGGTAGAAAAACGCCCGTGACAGATCCCCGCAGGGACGCCGGGCGCGATTGACCGTGCTTATTGTATCGGTCTGAGGCGGAAATGTCAAGGTTTCCCCGGCCATTTTGGAAGATTTCGCGGAAAAAACGTCCCCAAATGGGGTTATTCCTGGGCCGTCAGGATATCCCGGGCCACCGGCGTGTAGAAAAGCCGCTCCACCTCCCGGCGTTCCCGGGTCTGTCCTAAGATCCACATGAGCTTGGCAGTGACCGCCTCGGTGGTCATGTCATAGGCCTCTAAAATCGGAAGATTTCGCTTCAGGTGGCTGCCCACCTGGTAGACGGAGAGGTCGCTGCCCTCATTTTCCACCTGAGTGGTAAGGACCACTGTGCGGCCCGCCTCCAGCCCCGCCCGGACCGTCTCATAAAAATCCCCGGCCTTGTAGCTGGGCAGGCCCCCCACGCCGAATGCCTCGATGATCAGGCCGTGGCTCCGCCGGAGCAAAAATTCCGCCACGGCGCAGTCCGCCCCAGGGATCAGCTTCATAAGGGACACCGCCGGGTCTACCTGGTGATAGAACGCCACGTCCCCCTGTGCCTCCGGCCGGAGATAGGGGATGATCCGCCCCTCCCGCACCAGACCAAGAAGGGGGTAGTTGATGCTGGAGAACGCCTCAAAGCTCTTGCTGCGGGTCTTCCGGGCCCGGGTGCCCAAGATGATCTTGTTGTTGAACACCAGCATCACCCCCCGGAGGTCCGACGCCGCCACGGTGAAGGCGTCCCGGAGGTTCTGCTTGCTGTCGGTGGTCTCAAAGCCGATGGGCTTTTGTGCCCCGGTGAGGACAATGGGCTTGGCGCTGCGCTGAATGAGGTAGCTGAGGGCGGCGGCGGTGTAGGCCATGGTGTCGGTGCCGTGGCTGATGACAAAGCCGTCATACTCTTTGTACCGCTCCGCGATGGCGTCGGCGATGCGGACCCAGTGCTTGGGCTGGATGTTGGTGCTGTCCAAGCTGAACAGCTGGATGCAGTCCACCTGGGCGATCTCTGCGATATCCGGCAGATACCGCAGAAGCTGACGGCTGGTAAGCTCCGGCGCCAGCCCGTTCTCCCCCATCTCCGAGGCGATGGTACCGCCCGTGCCGATGAGCAAAATCTTCTTCATCTTTTGTCTCCCTACAGGTCCCGCCCGTCCATGGCGGCAAGGCCGAACCGGGCGGCCATGGCGATCTTTTCCCGTTCCGCTTCCTCGGCGGCCTTCTCATACTGGCTGTGGAGGCTGGTCAGAAACAGTCCCCGAAGACTGTCCTCTCCCGCCCGGCTCCACAGCTCCTCCCCCACCCGGGTCTCGTCCCGGAGCTCCAGATGGAAAAACCGCAGCAGAAGGGCGGTGCGGATGGCGTCCAGGTCCATCCCCCGCTCTCCGGTCTCGCCGGTAAAAATAAGGCGCACCGCGTCCTCTTTGGACACATCCCGGAGAGCCGTCTCCGCCGCCTCTATGGGATCCTTTCCGGTGACGTCGGCGGTGACAATGGTATAGCGGCGGCGGCACAGGGGCACGAACTCCGCCTCCGCCTGTCCCCGCTCCGCCTCAATGAGCAGCACGCCCTTCTCCCCCAGCTCGTCAAAGCCCCGCCCCTCGGGACAGCCGGGGTAGGCGTAAAAGGTGCTCCCCGCCTTCTGAAGGCCGCTGCACTGGTGTACATGACCGAGGGCCAGATAGTCCAGACCGCTCATGGCGATCTCCTCCTCCGTCACCGGCCCGTAGGGCCCCTCATGGAGGTCGCCGTGGAGGCACATGATCTGCAGCCGGTCCTCCGCCGGGGCGGTGAAGCCGTGGAGGACGTGGTCCTCCCGGCGCACATCAGTAAAGGCCGCGCCGTAGATGACGCAATTATGCTCCGGCAGCTCAAAATAGGTGATGTGGGGGTCGGCAAAGAGGTGGACGTTGTCCGGCCAGTCCACCTGGCGGTAGGGACTGCGGCTGTGGTAGGGATCGTGGTTGCCCGGGGCGATGAACACGGGACAGGCCATGGCCCCCAGGCTCCGGCGCAGGTGCTCCATGGTCTCCCGGTAGACGGTGTCGCCGTCGAAGAGGTCCCCGCTGAGAAGCACCGCGTCCACCTGCCGCTGCCCTGCCAACTCCGCCATAGCGTCCAGCACCGCCCGGCTCTCCCGGCGGCGCTGAAGGGCTTTTTCCCCGGTCAGCCCCCGGAAGGCGCTGTCTAAATGGAGGTCTGCGGCGTGGAGAAGTCTCATGCCTGCTCCTCCGGCCGCCAGGCCTTGCACACGTCCACCCAGCCCTTGGCCCCGGACAGCTCCTCCAGCTCCTCACAGGTCATCTCAATGGCGCTGTTGGAGCTGCCGGCGGCGGGGAAAACGGTGGCAAACCGCTTGAGGGACTCGTCCAAATACACCTCCACCCCGTCGTTTACGGCGAAGGGGCAGACGCCGCCCACGGCGTGGCCCACCAGTGTCACGGCCTCGTCGGCGGTGAGCATCTTGGCCTTGCCGCCGAAGGTTGCCTTGTAGCGGCTGTTGTCCACCTTGGCGTCCCCGGCGGCCACCACCAGCAGCACCCGGTCCCCTAATTTGAAGCTGAGGGTCTTGGCGATGCGCTGTCCGTCTACGCCAAGGGCCTTGGCCGCCAGCTCCACCGTGGCGCTGGACACGTCAAATTCCTGAATGCGATCCGCCATCCCCCTGGTCTGGAGGTAGGCGCGTACCCGTTCAATGGACATGGTTCTGATTCTCCTTTTGTCTCTATGAAATCTCTTATCGGATGTCGATGCGCTCCACGCCGAGGCACAGCCCGGTGGCGGTGTCCAGGGTGAAGACGGCCCCCTGCATCTTGCAGGGATCGGGAGCCACCTGGTAGCGGCCGGGCCGTCCCCCCAGGAAGGTCTCGATGCTTTGCTCGGGCCGGATGCCCAGCACGGAGCGGATGGGCCCGGTCATACCCAGGTCCGTAATATAGCCGGTGCCGCCGGGGAGCACCTGCTCGTCGGCGGTGGGCACATGGGTATGGGTGCCCCATACCGCAGACACCCGGCCGTCTAAATAGTAGCCCATGGCCAGCTTCTCGCTGGTGGCCTCGGCGTGGAAGTCCACCAGGGTGAAGGTGGGCTTGTCCGCGGCGGCCAGAAGGCGGTCGGCGGCAGCGAAGGGGTTGTCGGCGTTGAAGTCCAGCTCACATCGGCCGATGAGGTTCATGACGGCCACCCGCACCGGACCCGCGTCCCAGACGGCGTAGCCCTTTCCCGGCACCCGGCCGGTGTAGTTGGCGGGCCGCAGGAGGTAGGGGTTTTCCTCCAGCATGGAGGCGATCTGGGGCCGGTTGAAGGTGTGGTTGCCCAGGGTAATGAGGTCCGCCCCGGCGGTGAAGAGGCTCTCGGCCTGCTCCGGCGTAAGGCCCACGCCGGAGATATTCTCCCCGTTGACCACGGTGAGGTGGATTTCCTTCAGCTTTTTTACCGTCCACAGATGGCGGTGCAGGAATTTCAGGCCGTTTTCGCCCACCACATCGCCCACCGCAAGAACCCGGTATTCCATGGTAGTTCCTCCTTACTGGTCCATACGCAAGATGGAATTATTATACCCGTTTGGGGGTGTATTTGCAAGGGCGGGGGCCCTTCTCCCCCAGCAGACAGGGGAGAGGGCAAAAAAATAAGGCCGGGCGCCTGCCCGGTCCTACTTTTCCCCGTCCGTCTCGTCGGCGGTATTTAAATAAATTTCCTCGGCCTCCTGCATGGCCCGGTTCAGCCGCTCCGCCGCGGGGTTGTTCTCCGGAACAGCGGGCATCAGGTCCTTGGCGTCCAGGATCCCCCGGGTCAATGCCAGATACATGGCATGGTAGTCTGTCATGGTACCCTCCTTATTTGATGATAATCCTACTATAAGATTAAATAATTTATATGTCAAGTGATTTATTCGACTTTTAGATTATTAAATAAAATAGGATATCCACATACAATAGCCCCAAAAGGGGGCATAGGCATGGCTATTGACTACACCAAAATTGGGAAAAGAATTGCCGCTCGCAGAAAGGCCCTTGGCTTAAAGCAAGCCCAGGTCAGCGAACGCTGCGAGGTCAACGATAATTATATCTCCAATATTGAACGGGCCAAGTCCATCCCCAGCTTAGAAACTTTGATGCGGCTGTGCGAAGCCCTGGAGACCACCCCGGACGCTCTGCTTCTCGGCACCTCCCTCTATCACAATGAGGAGCACTGGCGCAGCGTGGCCCAGCAGCTGCGGGGACTGACCCCCGGTCAGCTGCAGCTGGTGGAGCGGTTTATCGCCCTGGCGGCAGAGCAGGACCTGTAAGCCTTCTTCTCCTCCCGCCTGTGGGAGGGATTTTCCACAACAACTATATTCATACGCCGCCGTCGGGATGCACTGACGGCGGCGCTTTTTCTTTTGCTCCTCTGGCGGGGCGGGGCCGATTTTTCTCTCTGACGAGGGATTATTTTTTCTGTCGGTGCCCGACGGTGTACTGAATGGTGTTTTGCCTCCGGCGGCCTACTTTTCTCGTCAAAGAAAAGTAGGCAAAAGTTGACTTAGAACCAATGGTTCTAAGGACTCCTTTGTTTATTACCAAGACCGGATGGTCAGAGATGCTTTTGGCCGGTGGCTTTTACGAGTGACGCCGGTTGACGTGTCCCGCTCCGTCTAATACCGCGCTTCGGCGCGCTAATCTGGTGGGTAGACGATGGTTGGCTCGTCTAAAAGCCGCATCTCCAAGCCTTCCCCTGGGGGAAGGTGCCTCCGAAGGAGGCGGATGAGGGGAACGGTATCGAAATCCAGCAGATCAATTCAGAAGCAACTTTCTGCCCAAAATTAGTCTTTGATTTTTCTTTCAAGTTAGCTTGCAGTTTTTTGGCGGCCTTCCCCTCATCCGCCCCAGTGTGCGCACTGGGGCACCTTCCCCCAAGGGGAAGGCTTTAGCTTAGTGTAATTGCAGAGACCCCTGCAACCATCAAGGGAGCGCGCCGAAGCGCGGAAACAGGGGAACTGTCACCCCCTTGCAGGGTCAGCCGCTGAAAGGTAACGACAAAACGGAACAAGACTTCCCATAACAGGATCAAAAGGAGTCCTTAGAACCATTGGTTCTAAGTCAACTTTTGCCTACTTTTCTTTGACGAGAAAAGCAGGCCGCCGGAGGCATAACACCAAACGAAACACCGTCGGGCACCGACAGAAAAAATACTCCCTCGTCAGAAAGAAAAAATCGGCCCCGCCCGGGCAGAGGGCAGAAAAAAACCGCCCATGCCTTTTGGCACGGGCGGTCTCCCTTACTTCGCGTATTCCACAACTTTGGTCTCACGCAGCACATGGACCTTGATCTGTCCGGGGTACTCCAGTTCGTCCTCGATCCGCTTGGCCAGCTCCCGGGCCAGAATCACCATCTGATCCTCGCTGACCTGCTCCGGCTTCACCATCACGCGGACCTCGCGGCCCGCCTGGATAGCGTAGGACTTCTCCACGCCGGGATAGGTGCCGGTAATCTCCTCCAGCTTCTCCAGGCGCTTGATGTAGTTCTCCAGATTCTCCCGCCGGGCGCCGGGCCGGGCGGCGGAGATGGCGTCGGCCGCCTGCACCAGGCAGGCCACGATGGTCTTGCACTCCACATCCCCGTGGTGGGCCTGAATGGCGTGCAAAATCTCTTCCTTCTCCTTGAACTTCCGGCAGAACTCCACACCAAGACTGATGTGGGTGCCCTCGTACTCGTGGTCCAGCGCCTTGCCGATATCGTGGAGCAGACCGGCCCGCTTGGCGGTGGCTACATCCACGCCCAGCTCCGCGGCCATCAGGCCCGCCAGCTGACTCACTTCAATGGAGTGCTGCAGCACGTTCTGCCCATAGCTGGTGCGGTAGTGGAGCTTGCCCAGCATCTTCTGGACCTCCGGGTGGAGACCCCGGACGCCGGTCTCAAAGGCGGCGCGCTCGCCCTCGCTCTTGATGACGGCGTCCACCTCACGGCGGGCCTTCTCCACCATCTCCTCAATGTGGGTGGGATGGATGCGCCCGTCGGCGATCAGCTTCTCCAGCGCCACCCGGGCCACCTCACGGCGGACGGGCTCAAAGCAGGAAACGGTGATGGCCTCGGGGGTGTCGTCAATGATGAGATCCACACCGGTGAGGGTCTCGATGGTGCGGATGTTGCGGCCCTCGCGGCCGATGATGCGGCCCTTCATCTCGTCATTGGGCAGGGGAAC
>CALXDD010000053.1 GCA_944386985.1 uncultured Oscillospiraceae bacterium | reverse complement strand
TTGGGCGGTACTTTGTGTAAGATTGGCAGTCCATTATTAAGTTTTTTATTATGTTCCCTTTGTACACCGTTGCAAAGGATATCCATGAAAAAACAACGTCCCCTTTTTCGTTTTCTTGCCGCAGCCCTGCTCGCTGCCGCGCTGTGCTGTGCCCCCGCTTACGCGGCGGAGCCATCCGCCCCCTTTTCCGACGTGTCCCCGGACGCTTGGTACGCCGATTTTGTCTACTATGTGCGGGACGAGGGACTCATGAGCGGCACCGGCCCGTCGGCCTTTTCGCCAAACCTCCCCATGACAAGGGGTATGCTGGTCACCGTGCTCTATCGCGCCACCGGTTCGCCGTCGCTGCCGGAGGCGTCTTCCGCCCCTCTCTTTCAGGACGTACCGGCGGACGCCTGGTATGCCGCCGGCGTCTCCTGGGCCGGGCAGTCCGGCGTTGTCAGCGGCTACGGCAGCGGCTCCTTCGGCCCCGATGATCCCGTGACCCGCCAGCAGCTGGCCGTCATCCTCTGGCGCTGCGCCGGATCTCCGGAGGCCGGAGACAACAGCTCCTTTCAGGACGAAGGAGAAATCTCCTCCTGGGCCCTCACCGCCGTGAATTGGACATACGCTCAGGGCATCATGAGCGGAAGGCCGGATCATCGATTTGATCCCTCCGGTCAGGCAACGCGGGCTGAGGCGGCGGCTGTTCTGACCCGGTATGACCAGCAAAGCGCCGAGACAGAACCAGAACCTGAGCCCACTCCGGAACCGGAACCTGTCCCGGAGCCGGAGCCAGACCCCGAACCCGAGCTGCCCACCGGTACGCTGCAGCCAAACCAGTATGACAAGAGCGCCTTTGTGGTTGAAAATGGCTTTTTGACCTATCAGGGCAACGCCCCCAGCTATGTGGGGATCGACGTTTCCGATTATCAGGGACAGATCGACTGGGACCGGGTAGCGGCATCCGGGGTGCGCTTTGCCATGATCCGGGTGGGCTACCGGGGCTACACCTTGGGCGGCATCTATCAGGACACCTATTGTGCGTACAATATCAAGGAGGCCCTGCGGGTCGGAGTGGACGTGGGGATCTACTTCTTCTCCCAGGCCACAACGGTGGCGGAGGCGGAAGAGGAGGCGCTCCAGACGCTGGAATGGATCAAGAACTACGACATTACATATCCCGTGGTATTTGACTGGGAACGGATCAGCAACCCGTACTCCCGCACCAGATCCACCTCCGGAGCCACTGTAACCGCCTGCGCTCAGAGATTCTGCCAGATGATGGAGGACGCCGGATACACGGCCATGACCTACGGAAATCCCTCCATGATCGGCTCCGACCTTCTCCTCTCCGAGCTGACGGAATATCCCTTCTGGCTGGCCCACTACACCGACGGCTGGCGGCCCACCAGCTTCCCCTACCACTTCGTCATGTGGCAGTATACCAGTTCCGGCCATGTGGATGGAATCGAAGGCCGGGTGGACCTGAACCTTTGTCTGACCGACTGGCAGCAGTATGCACCCACGCAAGAGGAAACCGCCTGACCGGGCGATGCCCTTTAAAATAAAATGAGAGGCGCTCCCAAATGGGAGCGCCTCTCGCACTGTTTTTTTCTCTTTTCCGGCAGATCCCTCCGCCTGTCAAAGCTACGGTACCTCTGCTCAGTCCGCCATCAGCTTGACAAAATACTCCCGCTTCCGGGGGCCGTCAAACTCCAGAAAGTAGATCCCCTGGGAGTGGCCCAAAAGGAGCTTGCCCTCATGGATCGGCAGCGCCATGTTGACCCCGATGAGGGAGGACTTCACATGGCCCGCCGCGTCCTGGGGGGTGTCGTGCTGGTGCTTGAAGTCGATGCGGGTGGGGATCAGGCGGCAGATCTCGTCCTGCAGGTCCTCAAACCCGTTGGGGTCCCAGAAGGAGGTGATGGTCAGCCCGGCGGTGGTGTGGGGGGTGGTGATGACGCACAGCCCCTCCTGAATACCGCTATCCGCCACAAAGGCCTTGATGTCGTCTGTCAGGGCCACCACGTCCCGCTCTTTGGTCTCCAGTTTGAAATTTTTCAGCATAGCGCTTCCCTCACTTTACAAGTATCTCACTCTGGGTAATGCCCGCTCCGCCTGCGGCGAAGCTCCAGGGGCCCTTGCAGCCCCGGCCGTCCTCTTCGCCCAGCAGCTCTCCCAGATAGCCCATGAGGAGGCACAGGGGGGCAAACTGGGTCAGCAGATTGCTGTAGGTCCACTCCGGCGCCGGGAGGGCCGCCACGGTGCAGTCCAGCGCTGTCAGGGGACTTCCCTGGTTGGTGACGATGAGGGTGGGCCGCCCCATGTCCCGGACGGCGTGGCCGGCGGTCTCCAGGGCCCGGCTCATGGCGGGGCTGTCTCCAGCGGTCACCAGCACCGTGCCGATCCGCTCCACATTCCGCATGAAGAAGTTCATGTGGAGCCACTCCTCCGTATTGATGCACATGGCGTAGCGGCCGGCGGCCTCATACACCTTCGCCTGACCAAACCAGGCGGCGGCATAGTCGGGGCCTGCCCCGATGAAGTCAAAGGCCTCCAGATCCTTCCACTTCTCCGCCAGCGCCTTCATCTGGCTGTCCAGCTCCGGCAGGGCCTTTTCCAGGGCGTCGGCCTGGTGCAGAAGGTCCATCCGCCAGGCCATGGCCTGATCCATGGTGTAGCGCCCCCGGACCTCGCCGAAGCGGATGGCCAGCAGCAGAAGGGCCAGCAGGGACACCAGATAGGACCGAGTACCGGGCGCGCTCTCAAAGGACGGGATGCTGAGGGGCAGAATCCGGCTGGCGCTGCGGCCCAGAAGGCTCTCCGGATTGCCGGTGACCCCCAGGGCGAAGGCGCCGTGGCGCACCGCCCGCTGGATGGCCTCCCCCACCCGGGCGATGCCGCCGGAGTTGCTGACGGCGATCACCAGAGGATTGTGGGGGGCGAAGCCCAGCTGGCTCTCGCTGTAGTAGCGGCTGAGCTCGATGGCGGGCACCACCTCTGTGGGAATGCCGGTGAGGGTCTCAAAGGCATAGCGGGTTGCCATGGCCGCGGCGTGGCTGTCGCCGCAGCCGGTGAGCACAATGCGCTGGATGGAGAAGATCTCCGGGGTGGTAAGGACCTTTCTTGTTTTGGGCTCCAGGTCCTCGTACTGCTGCCGCAGCAGCTCCGGCAGGCTCCAGACCTGCCGGCACATGGCGTTGCTGATGGGATACATGAAAGCAGCTCCTTTCTGTCGCTTCGTTGGGGATGGATGTACCGGCGGACTGCCGCGCCTACAGCGCCGCCGCCGTTTCAAGGGCAATTTCGATCATGGTGGAAAAGGTGGCCTGCCGGTCCTGGGCGGAGAGGGCCTCGCCGGTGACCAGGTGGTCGGAAATGCTGCACAGCGTCAGGGCCCGGCGGCCCAGATAGGCCGCCGTCATATAGAGGGCCGCCGTCTCCATCTCCACCGCTAAAACCCCCATCCGCTGCCACTTGAGATTGCTGTCGGCCGCGTCATAGAACACGTCGGAGGAGAGGAGATTGCCCACCGGCATCTCGATCCCCCGGTCTCTGGCCGTCTTCACCGCCGTCTCCAGCAGGTGGAAGTCCGCAAGGGGAGAAAAGGTGCCCGGCAGGCCGTACTGGTGGGCAAAATTGGAATCTGTGCAGACGCCCTGGGCGGCCACCACATCCCGCAGCCGCAGCCGGCTGCTGATGGCCCCCGCAGAGCCGATGCGGATGATATTTTCCACGTTGTACACGCTGAAAAGCTCATAGGAGTAGATCCCCATGGAGGGCATTCCCATGCCGGAGGCCATAACGGAAACCGGAGCGCCATGATAGGCGCCGGTGTAGCCCTGGACTCCCCGCACATTGTTCACCAGTCTGGGCTCGGTCAGGTAGGTCTCGGCAATCAGTTTGGCCCGGAGGGGGTCCCCCGGCATCAGCACCGTCTTGGCAAAATCGCCGGGAGCGGCGGAGTTGTGAGGCGTTGACATGCGGTACGCTTCCTTTCTCTCAGGTAATTTCTTTTTCAGAAAAAGTCCGTCAGACGGGAGATCTCTCCCGCCGGCTGACCGGTTTTTCCGGTTGACAGGTCAGATCGTTTAATTGTATGATAGTTTTAAACAGTATACAAGATGCGGATGATTCCGCCAAAGAGGAGATGATTGTTTGCTGCTGTCCTGTTCCTACCGTGATCTGATCGATCGCAGTTCCCCCATCCCCACCTACCTCCAGATTGCCTACAGTCTGGTCCAGAAGATCTCGGAGGAGGAGTGGGCTGTCGGGGAGCAGCTCCCCTCGGAAAACACCCTGGCGGAGTGGTACGGCGCCAGCCGGGTGACGATCCGCCAGGCCCTGGCCCAGCTGGAGACCGACGGTCTCATTCAGCGGCAGCGGGGGAAGGGCGGCTTTGTGTCCGGCAAGCCCGCCTATATTGTCCAGGACCTTCAGTTTCCCTCTCCGGGGGAGCAGCGGCACCCCCTGGTGGCGCCGGAGAGCAAGGTGACCTCCCGGGATATCCGTCTGACAGAGCTGGAGACCGGAAGCCGCCGGGCCGCCCGTATGCTCCGCCTGCCGGAGCACACGCCCCTCGTCTATCTGGAGCGCTTTTTTGAGAGCGAGGGAAAGATCGTAGGCGTCAATCAGGCATGGTTCCCCAGGGAGCTGGTGCCCGATCTGGCCCGGCGTGGACTGCTGCGGGACAGCATCTCCTCCACCCTGCGGGAGACCTACGGCCTCGCCGCCGCCGAGGTGGAGAACTTCATCGAGGCGGAGATCTTGGACGCCTACACCGCCAAAATCCTGGGCAGCGCCTACGCCTCCCCCGCTCTGCGGATTCAGTCCGTCTACTATCTGAAGGACGGCACCCCTGTGGAATACGCCAGCACCATCTGGAACGGCAATCACACCCAGTTCCACCTGCGGGTGATGGCATAGCTTCTGTGAAAAAAGCCGCTTACTGCGGCTTTTTTTCCTGCCCGTCCCCCTGTCCCAGAGACAGGAGATACTGTCCCACCTCCACGCTGTAGGCCAGCGCCGAGGGCACCAGCGCGTCCGGCAGAGAGGCGGTATAGCGGTGGATCTCATAGGTGAAATCCCCCTGGTAGCCGATCTCCCGCAGCGCCGTCAGGAAGGGGGGCCAGTCCGTCCGGCCGGCGAAGGGCAGCATGTGATCGCTGTCTGTATTGATGACGTCGGAGACATGGGTGGCCTTCAGCCGCCCGCCGATCAGCCGCAGCTGGGCGGGCACGTCCTGCTTCATAATGGTAGCGTGCTCCACATCAAAGCAGATCCCCACATTGGGGGCATCCAGGCTGTCCACCAGGTCCACCAGCTCCTCGGCGGAGGCGGTGTAGCGCTTCAGGGGGGCGATATTCAGATCCCACAGGTTTTCCACGGCGATGCCCACTCCCTGCCGCTCTGCGTATTCCAGTAGGGGCAGGAGATACTCCCGGTTGAGGCGTTTGGACGAGGCAAAGGAATCCGCCGCCGAGAAGTCTGTTCCGGCGTGAATCACCAGCCAGGGGATGCCTAAAATCCGGGCGCAGTCCACCGCACGGCAGATCATGCGGTCGTGCCACTCCCGCTTGTCGTAGCCGGGATCGCAGAAGTTGTAAAAGGGGGCGTGGCCCTGGCTGAACTCGATCCCATGCACCTGAGCGGCGGCCCGAATCTCCTCCACCCACTGCCTCCAGTGGCGGCCCACAAAGGCGTTGCGGAAGGTGGTGCAGTCGTGGAAGTTCATGTCCATCACCCGGTAGCCCGCCTGGGCGCACAGGGCGATGGAATCACGGATGTCGGCCTTGGTGCCGTCAGGCCGGTTAAAGTAGATATTGGTGGAGGTGGACAGACGCATGGTACCTCTCCTCAGCAAAATTTTGCCACCGCTTCTTTTACGCCCTCAAACTGGCGGCCTCTGCAGACATAGTCCGCATAGGGACGGGCGTTGTCCGACACATTCCCTACCGCGGCGCTGATGCCGGCGGCCTGAAACATCTCAATGTCGTTGTCGTCGTCGCCCACCGCCAGCACCTCTTTGAGATCCACCTGAAGAAGCCGGGCAAGCTCCCCCAAAGCGGCGGCCTTGTTGGCGGAGCGCTCGTTCATCTCAATGGCCTTGTTGCGGTAGCAGACATAGGTAAAATCACCGGGGGTGGCCTTCACCTTTTCCTCTAATTCGTAGATCTTCCCCTCCCGGACCGGGTCCATAATGAGGATCTTGTCCGCCCGGAGGGTGTTCCACTCCTCCTCGGTGAAGGGCTGGGGCACATAGGTGATCCCCCGCTTTTTCCCCTCATAGATGATCCAGTCGGTGATCTCCTCCACCCGCTCCTCCCCCTCAAAGGTGTACAGAACGGACATGCCCATGGTCCTGGCCAGCTCCGCCACCTCCCGGATCTGGGCAATGGGGAACTGCTTGCGCACCACCGCCCGGCCGTCCTCCATAATGGTGGCGCCGTTGGTGACAATGTAGGGGCGGCGAAGCCCCATCTCCGCCACCTTGCTGCGCATATAGCCCTCGGCCCGGCCGGTGGCTACCGTAAACATGACCCCCCGGTCCTCCAGACCGGCAATAAAGCCGGCGGCGTCGGCGGGGACTTTTTCATCGTGCCCGATCATGGTGCCGTCCATATCGCAGACGACCAGCTTGATCATGGTCATCACCTCTCTTTTCCATATGGCTTACTGCGGCAGGCAGGACAGGCGGGAAAGAATTCCCGCCTGTCCCGCCGGGTGTTATCCGTTGGCGCGGATGTACTCCGTCAGCTTGGCGTTGAAGTTGTCCACAATGTTGTCGTGGCACTCCTGCTTGCTGATCTCCCCGTTGGTCCAGGAGATGAAGTTCTCCTTGCTGAGGGTGTTCAGCTCCCAGTTGATCAGGTCCAGAGGCTCCTGCATGCCCACGTCGGAGTTGTACAGCTGCTCCACCGCCACGGCGGCCTCGGGCCGCTCCTCAATAAAGGCGGCATAGGCGTCCGTCTCATAGGCGGCGGCGCACACGGGCAGGTAGCCGTTGTTCTCAAAGAGATACATCTGGCTGTCGGCGGAGACCATGAACTGGACGAACTCCCAGGCGGCCTGGAGCCGCTCCTCGCTGCCGAGATCGAACATGCACAGGGACCCGCCGCCCACGGCGGCGCCGGCGTTGTACTGGTCGCTGCAGGCGGGCAGAGGCGCCACGCCCAGCTCAAACTTGCCCTCAGTGTTCTCGAACATGGTGGCCAGCTGGGAGCTGGACTGGAAGTTGATGGCGGACAGACCGTTGGCAAACTCGCCTCGCTCATCGTCGTTTACCGCCTTGTAGCCGCCGGTGGCGATGACCTTCTCCCACTCGTTGAGGAAGGTCATGAGGGAGCCGTCCTCGCCGATGGTCAGCTTGGTCATCATCCCGTCCCGGCCGCCGCCGTTGTCGCCGATGTAGTTGCAGCCGGTGTCGCTGACGCCGGAGAGGAAGTTCACCAGCTCATAGCGGTCCATCTGGATATTCAGACCATAGCGGGCAATGGAGCCGTCGTCGTTGCGGACGGTCAGCTTGTCCGTCCACTCTGCCAGCTCCGCAATGGTGGCGGGGGGCGCGTCGGGATCCAGTCCCGCCTCACGGGCGGCGTCCTTGTT
Source organism: uncultured Oscillospiraceae bacterium (assembly GCA_944386985.1). Classification (GTDB taxonomy): domain Bacteria; phylum Bacillota; class Clostridia; order Oscillospirales; family Oscillospiraceae; genus CAJFPI01. The sequence continues at coordinate 7,586 of CALXDD010000053.1, read as the reverse complement.
GTAGTACATCAGCATGGAGGAGGCGTTCAGGGGCATGCCGATCAACTCGCCCTCGTACTGGTAGGTGCGCAGGAAATTCTCGATGATATCCTCCTGCTTGACGGTGATCTCAAACTTTCCGGAGTCGTACACCTCGCTCATGGTGTACAGGGGGTCCATGGTGACCAGGGTGGGGATACCGGCGGAATAGATCTGCCCCACGTCGGGGAAGTTGCCGTAGTCGTTGGCCTGGGCCAGGGTCTTCAGCTTCTCCATAACGTCGCCGCCCTGGAACACGGAGTTGACCACGATGCCCTTCTCCTTGCCTACAGTGTCGTTGAACAGCTTCACCAGATACTCTGTGGATGTGGCCATGGCGCCCTCGGCGGAGTTCCAATACTCAATGGTGATCACACCATCTTCGGAGCCGCCACCCGCGTCGTTGGACGTGTTGCTGCCGCAGCCGGCCAGCAGGCCCAGCAGCATCGCGGCAATCAGCATGAGACAAAACAGCTTTTTCATAAGTTCCTCCTTTTTTATGTATTGCAAGCGTTCACGTCAGCCCTTGATGGCGCCGCCCATGATCCCGCTGACAATCTTCTTCCGGAAAATCAGGAACAGCGCCACTGTGGGGATCAGCACCATCATGGACGCAGCCATAATGGGTCCGTACACATTGCTGTCCTCGTTGTTGAGCATGGTGACTCCCACCTGCACCGTCCGCATCATGGGATCGTTGGTCACCAGCATGGGCCAGAGGTAGGTGTTCCAGGTGCTGATGAAGGACGAGATGAACACCGTGGTCAAAACCGGCGTGGAGGTGGGCAGCAGGATCTTGAAGAAGAACCGGATGTTGCTGCACCCGTCCACATAGGCCGCCTCCTGCAGCGTCTTGGAGAAGGTGAGAAAGTTCTGGCGCATCATGAAGATGTTCATGGCCGCCACACAGAAGATGCAGGTCATACCCACATAGGTGTTTACCAGGTGGAGCCGGGAGATGGTCTGGTAATTGGTCACCAGCACCACGTCGGAGGGGATCATCACCGTCCCAAGGCAGACCATGAACAGAGCGTCTCTCCCCTTGAACTGGTAGAAGGAGAAGGCGAAGGCCGCAAGGGAGGCGGTAATCAGCCGGATGATGCTGCTGACCCCCGCCACGATCAGGGAGTTGAGCATAAAGCGGCCGATGGTGGTGGTCTCCATTACCGTGCCGTAGTTTTCCAGCGTCCACTCCCTGGGGAAAAAGGTGGGGGGAATGGACTGGATCTGGTTGGGCTTCATGAAGGAGACAAAGCAGCAGTAGATGATGGGGAACAGCACCAGCAGGCCCACCGCAACGGCAAAGGCCTGGAACAGAATGCCGCCGATTTTCTTTCTGCTGTTCCTGCGCACAATGGTATCCATACTCCGCACCTCCCTTTAGTCGTAGTGGACGTACTTCTTCTCAAAGCCGAAGCTCACGAGCATCAGAATAAACGTAATGATAAAGGCCACAATGGCCGCGGCGTAGCCGTTGTTGTAATTCTGGGAGTTCACCGACTGGGTGTACATGTAGGAGATCATGGTGGAAGCGCTGCCGCTGCGTCCGCCGTCGGTGAGGATGATGACCAGGCCGGACATCATCATGCTGCGGGCCAGGGAGTTGATGATCAGGAAAAACACCGTGGGCGATACGATGGGCAGGATGATCTTGGTGGTCCGGTGGAAGAAGCTGGCCCCCTCCATGTCCGCCGCCTCCAGCAGATCCGCCGGCACGTTCCGCACCGCCGCCAGCAAAAAGAGGAAGTTGAAGCCGATGTTCATCCACACGGAGATGAAGCTGATGGAGTAAATGGTATAGCGGCTGTCCGTCAGCCAGCTGATGTTGGTACCCAGGATCTCGTTGAGGATGCCCAGGGAGGGATTGTACATCAGCTCAAAAATCATGGCGCACACCGAGGAGGACATGGCCATGGGCAGGGCGAACATGGTCTCGTAGACCGGGGAGCTTCTGGTTTTCTTGTTGGCGATGAGGGCCAGCAGCAGAGCGATGAACACCGACAGCGGCACCGAGGCCAGCACATAAATAAAGGTGTTTTTGATCGCCGCAAAAAACTCCTTGTCCTGAAGAATCCGCAGATAGTTCTCCAGCCCCACAAATTCCTTTCGAATTCCCATGAAATTCGTCAGGAAAAAGCTGTTGAACACCGTTTTCACAAAGGGATAGTAGGTAAACAAAACAAAAAACACCAGCGCCGGGAGCAGATACAGCAGCGGCTCCAGCCGCGCGATGCCCTTCCGCCTCATGTTGTCTCCTCCTTCTCACACTTGCTTTGTTTTCTTGTTGTCTATACTATAATACATGTTGATAACTTATGCAAGACACGTTTCTGTAAAATTTATTGAAAGAAATTTGACAAAAATTCTAAAATAAGAGATAATATGGTAAACTATGGCTGGTTCAGGTAAAATTTCCGAGAGGAGAGCGCCTCACATGGCAGAAGAAAGACAGATTATCGACAAGCAGTCCCCGATCCCCGCCTATCACCAGATCACCTCCCACCTAAAGGAACGGATTTCTCTGGGGGAATGGAATCTGGGCGATAAGCTGCCTGCCGAAGAGGCGCTGTCTCAGGAATACCATGTCAGCCGGATCACCCTGCGGCAGGCCATGGCGGAGCTGGAGCAGGAGGGGCTTATCACCCGCCAGCGGGGCAGGGGCGCCTTTCTCACCGGTATGCCCTCCCCCTTTGTGGAGAGCCTCAACCTGCCCGGTATCGACCAGACGGTCCGCCGCCTCCGGTATGACCGGGAGATTCTGGAATGGAAGCGGACCGACCAGGTGGAGCCCGCCCTGCGCCAGGCCTTCTCCCTGACGGAAAAACGCCCCCTCATTCACCTCTGCCGCCTGTTTCTCCACGAGGGCAGGCCCCTGGCCCTCAACCGGGTCTGGCTGCCGGAGGAGCTGGTGCCCGGCATCATGGAGGAGGGCCTTCTCAACGAGAGCATCTCCGACACTATGGCCCAGCGCTACGGCCAGCCCTTTGCCCGCATCGAAAACTACATTGCCGCGGGCCGCCTGAACGCCGCCGACGCCGCCCTCATGCAGAGCGCCTACGACACCCCGGTGCTGGAGATCCTCTCCACCCACTCTCTGGCGGACGGACGGCCCGCTGAATTCTCCCGCACCCTGTGGGTGGGCTCCCTGGTGCGCTTCCACTTCTCCACCGGCGACTGACATCCCGCCCCATCCTCACTTTACTTTATTGATAAGGAATCCGGCTGCCAAATGGCAGCCGGATTCCTTCTTTTTGTCAAGAGCAAGTTTCTCAAAAAACGAGTTGACAACTTGTACTATATTTAATACAATATTACTAATCCAATTCCGACCATATTTTTTTAGGAGGTGCCCTGTGAAAAAGATCATTCTCGACTGCGATCCCGGTATGGACGACTCCATGGCCATTGTGATGGCGGCCAAATCCCCGGACCTGGATTTGCTGGCGGTGACCACCGTCAACGGCAACTATCCGGTGGACATCACTTCCCTCAATGCCAGAAAGATGCTGGAGCTTCTGGGCCGCTCCGACATCCCTGTGGCCCAAGGCATGGCCCGGCCCATGGTGCGCCCCTCCCCCAGCGACCCCTTCACCCACGGGAAGGACGGCCAGGCGGAGAATTTCCTGCCCGAGCCCAAGCTCCCCCTCTCCCCTCTCCACGCGGTGGATCTGATCATCTCCCTGATCCGCCAACATCCCGGAGAGATCACCATGCTCTGCACAGGCCCCATGAGCAATCTTGCCATGGCCCTTGTGAAGGAGCCTTCCATCAAGGAGCAGCTTGCCGGCGTCATCGCCATCTCCGGGGCCTTCGGCCTCAACCGCTACGCCTTCACCAACGCCACCGGCGACACTCCCCAGAGCGAGTGGAACGTCTATGTGGACCCGGACGCCGCCAAGATCGTCTATGAGTCCGGCATTCCCCTGGTGGCTCTTGGACTGGATGTGGCCACCCACTTCGATGTCAATTTCTCCGAGGCGGATATCGCGGAGTTTGCCGCCAGCGAGCGGCCGGAGGCAAAATTCCTCTACAACGCCATCCAGTTTGTCACCGCCCGGGGATTTGAGGCCTACTGCACCATCATCGACTGCATGGCGGTGGCCTACGCCATTGATCCCACCCTGGTGAAGACCATGGAGGTCCGGGTGGGCGTGGAGACCCAGAGCCCGCTGACCCTGGGCATGACGGTCATGGACATCCGGCACCACCACACCTGGCAGCAGCTTCCCCTCATCACCATCGGCGCCGAGGCGGATCACGCCCGGTTCCTGGCCCTGCTCAAGCAGCTGGTGCTGGCATAAGAAGGAGAGCAATTATGAGACAGGAGTGCATTTACATCGCCGGCCCCATGTGCTTCTACGCCGACGGCTATCCACGGTGGTACGTCATGCGGGACCGGGCCAAGGTCAAGGGCTTTGCCGTGTCCATGCCCAACGACAAGGAGCTGAAGCTGGACCACGAGGATCTGCGGAAAAACGCGGACACGATTTTTGCCAATTGCTGCGACTGCATGAACGCCTCCACCGCCATTCTCTGCAACCTGGAGTTTTACCGGGGGGCGGATGTGGACGGCGGCAGTCTCTACGAGGTGGGCATGGCCTACGCCAAGGGGGCCCGCTGCTACGGCTACACCCGGGACAAGCGCCCCATGGTGTGGAAGTACCAGGGCGGTACGCTCCGAAACGGCAGGGTCTACGACCAGAAGGGCCGCCCCCTCCCCTACGCCGACCTCCCCTTCTCCCCCAATGTGATCGGGGCCATGAAGATCGTGGAGGGAGATTTTGACGACTGCCTCCAGGTGTTCGCCCTGGACACGGAGGAGCTTCGGAAACGGGGGGAGGCTCCGGCCGCTCCCATTGCCGCCCCCTCCCCCCGCCGCGGCGGCGGGCCGGTGATTTATCTGGCGGGGCCGGAGCGGTATGACAGCGACTGTCTGGAGCAGTACAGCCGCATGAAGGCCCTCTGCCGGGAGCGGGGGCTGGAGGCCGTGGTGCCCACAGACGAAGTTCCCGGCGCGGCGGCGGCGGAGAGCGACGATCCCTACGCCAGGGCCTACCAGGTGTTTCTGCGGCAGCAGCAGCATGTCCGGGACTGTGACGTCCTCCTTGCCAACCTCAACGACTTCCACGGCTGGGAGCCGGACAGCGACACCTCCTTTGAGTGCGGCATGGCCTTTCAGCTGGGGAAGACCCTCTACGGCTACATGGCCGACGCCCGCCGTATGATCGACCGGGTCCCCAACCTGGGTCCCGACCACGAGTACCGGGACGCCTGCGGCTGCAACGCGGAAAACTTTGACTACCCCATCAATCTGATGTTCTCCTCCTCCATGCCCATCTGGGAGGGCTCCTTTGAAGCAGCCCTGGATCAGACCGTGGCGGACCTGAGGCAGAAGGGACTTCTCCGCTGAGGCGGCATTTTTTCAAAACACCGGCAGAAAGGATGGACCAGATGAAGGCATACCGGCGGATTTTTACCATTGTGATAGACTCCCTGGGCGTGGGCGCTATGGCGGACGCCGGGGCGTACGGGGATGAGGGCACCGATACTCTGGGACATATCGCCCAGCGGATGGACGCCTTTTCCATCCCCCATCTCCAGGCGCTGGGGCTGTGTAACCTGCACCCCCTGAAGCAGGTCCCTCCCGTCCCGCGCCCCCTGGGATACTACATGCGGATGCGGGAGAGCAGCGTGGGAAAGGACACCATGACCGGCCACTGGGAAATGATGGGGCTGAAAATCGACACGCCCTTTCAGACCTTCACCGACACCGGCTTCCCTCCGGAACTTATTGCGGAGCTGGAGCGGCGCACCGGACACAAGGTCATCGGCAACAAGAGCGCCAGCGGCACGGAGATCCTGGAGGAGCTGGCGGAGGAGGAGATCCGCACCGGCCACATGATCGTCTACACCTCCGCCGACTCCGTTTTGCAGATCTGCGGCAACGAGGAGACCTTCGGCCTGCAGGAGCTCTACCGCTGCTGCGAGATCGCCCGGGAGCTTACCATGCGGGACGAGTGGAAGGTGGGCCGGGTGATCGCCCGCCCCTATGTGGGGAAAAAGCGGGGCGAGTTCCGGCGCACCAGCAACCGCCACGACTATGCGCTGAAGCCCTACGGAAAGACGGTGCTCAACGCTCTGCAGGAGGCCGGGTACGATGTGATCTCTGTAGGGAAAATCAAGGATATTTTTGACGGCGAGGGGATCACCGAGGCCCATAAATCCAAAAGCTCCGTCCACGGGATAGAGCAGACCATTGCACTGGCGGAGAAAGATTTTACCGGTCTGTGCTTTGTGAATCTGGTGGATTTTGACGCCCTGTGGGGCCACCGGCGGGACCCGGTGAACTACGGCCGGGAGCTGGAGCGGTTTGACGAAAAGCTGGGCGTGCTGCTGGAAAAGCTTCAGGACGACGATCTTTTGATCCTTACCGCCGACCACGGAAACGACCCCACCCACAAGGGGACCGACCACACCCGGGAGATGGTGCCCTTTCTGGCCTACGCAAAGTCCATGAGGGGCAGCGGACCGCTGGAGGACGCAGACACCTTTTCCGACGTGGGCGCCACCATTGCGGAGAATTTTCAGGTGCCGCCGCCAGGCTGGGGGCGGTCCCGGCTGGCGGAGCTTCTGTAACCGCCGGATTCCCCGCTGTCAAAGCCCCCGGCGGCTCTCTTCAAGAAATTTAACCCCATCCTTTAAAATCCTTAAGATGTACTCTATTGCGCTGCAAAACGCCCCCATGTATAATATAAAATAATCCTTCAACGCAAAAATCCATCCATTGTGTTTGCAGCACCGCAAAGGAGTACCATGAATCTCACCATTACCGTCAATCACAAGCAGCTGCTGGACATTCTCCTGAATGTGGGCCTGGTCCGTCCGGTGTTTATCTGGGGCGCGCCCGGCATTGGAAAATCCGCCATCGTCCAGGAGTTTGCCGACAGCCTTGGGCTGGAGTGCGTCTCCCTTCTGGGCAGCCAGCTGGCCCCGGAGGATATCATCGGCGTCCCCCAGATCCGGGACGGCTTCAGCCAGTTCTGCCCGCCCCGGACCATCGCCCGGCAGGAGCCCTATGTGCTGTTTCTGGACGAGCTGAACGCCTGCACCTCCGAGGTGCAGAAGGCGTTTTACTCCCTGATCCACGAGCGGCGCATCGGGGAATACCGCCTGCCCGAGGGCTCCATTGTGCTGGGGGCGGGCAACCGGGCCCAGGACAACGCCATCACCCGGCCCATGTCCTCCGCCCTCATCAATCGGATGTTCCATGTGGAGCTCACCGCCAGTCCCCGGCTGTGGCTGGAGTGGGCCGCACAGAACAACATCCATCCCTACATCTACGACTACATCTCCAGCCGCCCCGACCACCTGTGGTCCAAGCCCCCCAAAAGCGAGGAGCCCTTCTCCACCCCCCGCTCCTGGCACATGCTCAGCGACGCCATCCACAGCTTTGGCCCGGACGTCAATCTGGACAGCCTGCGGGTTTTGGCCGCCGGCTGTCTCAGCCCCCAGCACGCCACCCAGTTTTTAGCCTATATCCGGCAGGTGCGCAGCCAGTACGCCCTGGA
>CALXDD010000052.1 GCA_944386985.1 uncultured Oscillospiraceae bacterium | reverse complement strand
CCTACAAAATATGGATTGTCCAGCAGGTTGGGCCGCACCCCGGCCCCTAAGTGATAGAGCGCCGTCTGGGGCGTGTCTAAGTTGGACAGCTGCCGGTCGGCTGCTTCCACCATCTCGGCCGTATAATCCCCCGCTTGCGGCACCACCACGCCGGATCGGTTTGCGAAGCTGGTCACGCCGCCTCCAGCGGCATGTTGGGCCTGCTGTGCCCAATACTTGGCGTTGTTGGTGTCCTCACCGATCCTGATACCTGTACCGCCCACAGCCCAGCTCTCTGCCAGAGCGGCGCTGTGTGTAGCCTGCTGCACATACCCCGTCACCGCCTCCTCGCGATTTGCCTCCGCCTCCGCTCTTTCGGCTTCGGCTCGTGCCCGCTCCACCTCCGCTTTTTGTCTCTCCGTTTCCGCCTGCACTCGCTCCGCCTCCGCCGCCTGGATACCGGTTTCCGTTTGTTCGATGGAGTTGATAGCGTCTACCGCCTGGTTATACGCCGGAGCAATGAGCTGCCGTACCATTTTGTCAAAGATACTCTTATTCTCCGATGGAGTCCCCGACAGCACATCCGGTGCGGACACCACACCCACCGCGTCCATCTGCTCTGTTGTGATCTTCTGCAGCTCACTCATAGCCTCACCTCTTATAGTTGCTCCCCGGCTCCTTCCACTCCACACCGAAGGCGTAGATGCCGAAGGGCTCATTTTTCTCCCGATTCTGGAGACGGAAGCGGGTCTTGTCCACTTTCTTGATCTTCACCTTCCCGCAGAGAGTCCGGGGAGTCCGGTCCGCGGAGAAAACGAACTTGGAGAAGTCGATATAGCTCCAGTCAAAATACCTGGCCCTCTCTTTGGCATCAAAAACCATACTCCACAGGCCTCGCCGCTGGGCATAGATCTTCACCCCCGTCAGCACCGCCGCCGCCAGTCGGATGGACACGGAAGTGAAGGTCTTGTTCTTGAAAAAAGTCTTTCCGTCGAAATCGCTGGTCTCCCAGTAGGCGTCGATGGCCATTCCATCGTCGTTGTAACTCTCCGGGTCATCCACATTGCGGGCAAACTCCTTCAGCTTTCCCTCTGCCGTACCGAACCACAAAACATCATCCTCCACCCAGGTCACCCTGGCCCCGATTCCCGGCCAGTAGTAGGCCTCGTACTGGTAAGAGCTGTAGGGGCTGTCTTTCTCATAGGTCCGCTGCTGGCCGTCCAGAAGGTACAGGTCCCCGCCGATAGCCAGCACATAGAAGTCCCGGTAGATACAGGCGGCAGCCTCCTCCTTTTCCGGCAACTCCATCAAAACCGAGGAGATGAGATAACTGCGCTCCTGGGTGTACTTCTCCCCGGTGAGCTCCTCCGCCGTGATGGCGTAGACTCCCCGCTCCGTCAGAAACAAAGGCTCCTTCCCCATATAAGCGAAGGACCAGGGGGCTGCCGGGGCCTCGCCCAGCAGGGTGTTGGTCACCCGGAACAGGGCCTCGCCATCCTCGTCAAGGCTGCCCGTTCGGATCACGGCGTTGCGCCCCACCCCCTGCCCCTTCAGGAATGTGGCCAGGTTATTGCCCAGGATGGCGTATCCCACCACGGCGCTGCCATCCCGGCTCACCCGGGTGTAGGCGGTGTCCGGGAAAAAGGTGGGGTCCTCAAAGCCGGAGTACCAATCCTGCCCCGGCTCCTCCGGGTTTCCGGAGAGAAACACCCGGTCCTCCGCGCCGCCCACTCCATACACGGCGCAGATCCGGCACTTGTTGATCTTGTCGGCATACCCCTCCCGTGCCTTGTGGGCGGTGATGCGGACATTGTCCTGTCCGGTGACAGGGGACGCCCCGGGGGCAGTCTGAAAGGTCACAAGGCCTGTTTCCCGGTCCACAGTGAAATCCGTTCCCTCCGTCTTCTCCACCCACTCTCCGTCCGCCCCCAGCACCTCCGCCGTCACCGGATCCTCCCCCAACTCAACAGCTGTCAACTGGTATTCCTTCACATTTGCTTTTCCAAGGAAGGATTCCTTCCAGGCGGTGCCGATGAGGTTCAGGGCCTCATAGCTGGTGCCGCCGCCGTCGGGATTCCGGGAGATGATAATGGTGGGCACATAGGCACTCTCGGAGACCGGCTTCACCGTCTCGCCGTCGTAGACCCGATAGACCGCCCCGTCCAGGAGATACAGCTTTTCCTCAAAGACGAAGCCCTTGGAGAGGTCGTCCGCCATATCTCCGGCCAACTCCGTCCACTCCGTTCCGGCCAGTTTGTAGAGGCTTGTCCCGGCGTGGACCAGCCGGTCCTCCCCCAGAAAGAACACCCCGTTGATCCGCCCGCCGTTGGGGGCGATGGTCCGGGTGGTGTAGCCCATCCGCTTACGAACCTTTCCCACCTGATCCCGCACCATGTTGGGAGCCGCGGGACTGCGGCTCTCGTCCACATTGGAGGGACTGTTGAGCAGATCGATCCCCCGGAAGTATTCGATGGTGGTGGAGTATTTGGCCTCCGCCGCCGGGATGGAAAACTGCGCCATGGTCTCTCTCCTCTCTTACACAAACCACCCGGAGGTGTTCTTCACCCGGCCGCTGCCGCCGGCGGGCCGCTCTGCCATGGCCTGCTGCAGCTTCAGAAGGCCGTCCTCAAACTCATTGCGCATCTGGGTGCTCATCTGGATGTCGTCCTCCCGGTAGAGCTGGGAGCTGATATACAGGGGCGCCAGCTCCGCCGCCTCCCTGGGAAGGCCCAGGTCTGTGTCATCGGTTGTACCGGTGGAGAGCTTCGGCGGGTAGGCCCGGTAATACACGGTGTAGACCGCCTCCTCCCCCACCGGCAGCACCAGGGTGTCCAGCCCCTCCACGCTCCACTCCTCCGCGGGACCGTACCCACCTGCCGCCGTCTCCCGGTAGATGTTTCCGGCGGACAGCGCCCGGTAGTCGGCGGCAGTCTCCCGCATCCGGATCCGCGCCGCCCCTCCGGCCGTTACCGGCAGGCGCAGCGTTCCCTCCGACAGCTCCGGAGCGGCGACCTCCCCTGTCACCTCCACCAGGAGGACCCGCTCCAGGGGGATTCCCACACCGGTGAGGATTGTCAGCGCCTCATTGGCCACCGCAGGCATGGCGTTGAGGTACTCCTCGTTGCTGTCATCCTTGTTCAGCGAGGCGCCGTCGTTGGAAAAGATCCTCTGCAGCACCGCCAGCTTCAGCTCACCCCAGGTCATCGTCCTGTTCCTCCCTCATCCGATTTTCAACCACACCCGGGAGTGCTCCCCCGGGCGTGTTCCCCTGGGTCAGCCGAGAGACGTACCGCCGCTGAGGCCGCAGGCCGCCACGAAGCGCCAGTCGGCAAAGCCGCCGGAAAACCGGGCCCGGCCCTTCCACAGGTTGTTGTCGTTGTTGTCGTCCAGCACCGAGCGGACGTGGAGCTTCACCCGGTCCTGGAAGATGGCGCCGTCGTTCTCCTCCAGGAAGGCGCTGTCCAGCAGAATCCAGGGCTTGTCGGTCTTACCCATCAGCTGCAGCACCCAGGTGAGGTAGGGATCCACCAGGATGTTCCACCGGCCCACCTGGTAGTTGAAGGCGTTGTTGCTGGACTCCGGGTCCTTGTCGGAGCCGGCAGCGGCAAAGGCCGCCTTCTTCAAAGCGGCGTCGTTGGGAATCCAGATGGTGTCCGGGGCGATGTTCAAAAGTTCGCCGTTGTCGCCCTTGGTGTTCTGCATCAGCTCCTCCACCCGGCCCAGGTTGTCCGCCGTCAGATCGCCCTCATAGAGGTTGGACTGGGTCTTTTTGTCCACCTTGTTGGGATGGGCCTTGGAGAAGAGGGGCAGCTTGTCGGCACAGGCACAGTCAAAGGTCTTGCCGCCCACCTTCACGGTAGTGCCGTAGAGACTGCCGGCGTAGAGGTAGCGGCCAAACTTCTCCCGGGTCCGGTCGTGGGCAGTGATGAGCTTGTTGGCCCTCTTCTTCATGGTGCCGATGCGGCCGTCCTCCACAAGCTCCTGGGTGATGGCAAACTGGCTCTTCCAGGTCTCGTTGACGATGGCCTTGGGGAATCCCTCCTCAAAACCGTTGTTGGGATAATTGCCGCCCTCACCCACAGGCTCGAAGTCGTCCATGGCGGTCTCGCCTGTGTACTGCTCCGCCCAGTGCTTGGAGGTTTCCATGCGGAACAGCCGCTTCAGAATAGAGCGCTGCTCAAAGGCCTCGCCCCGCTTCTCCAGATAGCTTTTGATGGGGAACTGACTCTTCCCATACATGCTGTCCACCAGCCCGGAGCCGATGGACACGGTACAATATGCCATTCAAATTCTCCTTTCCTTTCGTTGTTCTCCCGTCACGCGAACCGGACCCGCACGCTGTCGCCCACGGCGGCGCCCACCATCTCCACAATGGCCGCCACACCGCCGGCGGTGGTGGCGGTGACCCGCAGGCCGTCAGCGTCCAGCGTCACCTTATTGCCGACCTTCAGTGCGTCGCCGGCAGCGCTGAGCTGTGTCTCCCAGAGCTGATAGTCCTGGACCTTTACCACAGGGACGGCGTTCGCCTCCCCCTTGGGGCCCACAGCGATGTATTCCGGCTTTGCTTCCGCGCCGCACTTGGTCAAAAGGCCGTCAGCAGACAGCACCAGGGCCTCCCCCAGCTGGATGGTTTCGCCGCCGGTGGCCTGCATATAAGCGATGGGAGGCGTCTGCCCCACATCCATGTTCTGCAGCAGAAATGCCATGTTGTTTCCGTTCTCCTTTCTGTCGTCTATTTTCCGATGTCCTTGAGGTACCGTGCATAGGCCGCCCGGATCTCCCCGTCGGTGGCCCCCGGCATCATCTCCCGGTAGCTCTCCGCCAGATCGGCAGGTACCTCCACCGGCTCGCCAGCCTCCCTGGCCACACCGGCGCTGAGGTGACTCTTCCCCCGGGCGGCGTTGATGGCCGCCTGACGGCTGGCCGCCCGCCGCCGCTGATCCAGTTCCTGCCGGTTAGCCAGCCAGAAGGCGTCTTCCAGGGTGGCCCCTGCTGTACCAGCTCATTGAACCGGCCCGCCGTGGGCATCTTGGCAATGTCCTCCAGGTTCTTGATTTCCGGGAATTCTTTCCCGATCTCCTGAATGCTTCGGGCAATGGAGGCGTCAGCCTGCCGCTGCACCTCCCTGGCCCGCTCCCTGGCCGCCGTCATGGTGACCTGTCTGGCCTGCTGTACCGCGGGATGGCTCTCCACCTCCTGACGGACCAGCTGCCGCAGGGTGTCGGCGGGAAGTCCCGCCCGACCGAGCCGCTCCTCCGCTTTCGCCCGCTGCTGCTGAGCGTCCCGCCGCTCCTTCTCCTGCTTCCAGGCCAGGTAATCCGCCTCGGAGGCAATGGCTCTCCCTGTAAAGGGATTTACCTGTCCGGCAAAGATATCTGCATAGATTTTGTCCCTGCTCTGCTGCAGGGCCTCCTGCCGCTCCCTGTCCTCCCGTTGCCGCCGCAGCTGAGCCTGGCGGTGCCGCTCCTCTTCCTCCCCGCCGGGCGCAGAGCGCCCGTCGGGGGCCCCCGTGATCTCACCAACCTGACCGGAGTGAATCCGGTCAGATTCGAGGTTCGCTTCGCGAACGCTCGTACGCCGGACTCCCGGCGCAGCCCGGTTCCCGCCGGGTGCAGATCGTTCCGCCCCCGCTTTCTGTCCTTCAGTGCCAGGGGCGGCGACGCCCTGGTCGTTTTCGCCTTCTTCGGGGGCGGGGCCGGCGGCCTCCCGCTCGTTTTCGCCTCCCTCCGGGAGCGCTTCCGGCTCCTCAGGGACCCCAAATATCTCCTGATATTCGTCCATGGAACTTCTCCTTTCCAAACTCCGGCCTATTTACCGCTCTTCCCGCCGCCGGTGCGCAAATCGCTGCCCGTGATGCGCTTGGTGCCTTTCCGGCTCCCGCCTGAGCCGTTAGGGGCCTTCACATCCTGAGTACCGCTGTTGCCGATCCGGCCGATATAGCCCTTCTCCTTCATGGCCTGTCCTCCTTTCGTCCATACTGATCCCCAGCGCCGTCTCCGGCGCTGTCACTTGCTCAAAAACCGCCGCTCGCCCACGGCCTTCCCCGCCTGCTCGCAGCGCCTGTTCCGGCACTGAAAGAGGAGCACCCGGATGGTCTTCCCCTCCTGCTCCTCCTGCCGCACCGCCATCACCGCCGCCTCCGTCCGGCACTTTGGGCAGATCATACGGCTATCCCTCCCCCCGGCACAGCTGCGCCGCCGGCGGCAGCTGTGCCGCCGCCTACGGCCATACCCGCCTGGGCCATGGCGGCCTCCTGGTCCTTCTTCTGCCGCTGCAGCTCCCCCTTGATGGTCCCCGCCATGGGGTAGTGGAGCTGCTCCATCATGGACCAGTAGAGGATCAGGCTGTCCAGGGAGGTGGGATCTCCGAAGGCCCCCTCCGCCCGCTGGGCCCGCATCTCCTGCCACATGGCCTCCCGGTTGCTGGCCAGGGGGGCGGAGGTGTCGCAGGAGAAGAGGAAATTGTCGTTCCAGTAGGGCTTCCCGTCCGCGTCCACCCGGAGAAAGTCCCACCGGTTGAAGGTCTTGTACTCCTTCTGTCCCTGGGCGTTGTAGGTCACGATGGGCCGCGGCTCGTCAGCATATGCCAGCTTCCACTTGAACAGCCGCTCGAAAAGCCGCTGGTAGAGGTCATTCTTCATCACTCGCTTGCTCTCCAGCCGTCCCGCCGTCTGGGCTGCGGAAAACTGCTTGGCCACGGCGGAGGTGGCGGTGGCGTCCTTCCGCCCCTGAAAGGCATCGGTGATGCCGATGATATTCCGGGCCTCTTCGTAGATCTCCGCCCGGTACCGGAGATCGGCGGAGATGTCCACCTGGGTGTTGTAGGTGCGGATCATGTCCAGCTGCTGGGGCTTCTCCACCGTCAGCGTCCGGCCGTCCTCATCAGAGAACTCAAATCTGAGATCCGCGGGCTTGGTGGTGAAGGAGCCGCCGCACATGATCTTCTTGGAGAGCTTGGTCCCCACCTTGCTCATCTCGTTCTGCTGGCTCTCGATAGCGTCGGCGTCAGAGCCGCCCAGCAGCTGCCCGGCCATGGACACGTTCTTCCGCATCACGATGGGATACAGTCCCGGAGTGTAGCAGGGGATCCGCCTGGGCCGCACCCTGGCGGGCCGGGCCACCACCGCCGCCGGCAGAGGCGGCATCCCCTCCCCCACGGCCAGGAGATCCACGATAGTGGGCTCTACCGCCTCATTGGGCACAGGAAAACCAAAACCATCGGTCTCCTCCTCCAGGGTCGTCAGCACGGAGCCATCGTAGAGGACCAGGTCTTCCGTCAGCTCCTCATACGCCTGAACCTCGTCGGAGAAGTCCGTTCCTCCGCAGTGCATACAGGTCACGCCGTCCCCCTGGGCCCCGCAGCGCCGGCAGATCTTCCGCCGCCTGGCCTGGCAGTCCTCCAGATCCTCCAGCTCCACATCCATACAGAAGCAGTACCGGCCGATACCGCCCCGGCGGTTCCGGTAGTAAACCACCCACTCCGTGACGATGCCGTCGGCCACCGCCCCATCCACCTCCGAGCGGGCCTCCTGGTCCTCCTCGCTCTCCTCCCGGACGTCCACACCGTACCGCCGGAGGATGTACTGCCAGGTGCGGGGGATCTTCACGGCAAAGTGCTCCATCTCGTCGATGTCGTAGACCCCCGCCTGGGGCACGAACTGCCGGGGATGGATCTCCCGCACCGTGGCGTCCCCCAGGGTGTTGTGGGTGCTGATGGTCTGATCCCAGTCCACCCACAGGAAATCCGCTCCGTGGGTGGGCGTCACCCGCTCCTGCAGGTCGTTGATGACCTCCATGGGCAGCCGGTCCAGCTCGTTGCGGAGCATGTCCTCAATGATCCTGGCCAAGTCCTCATCCTCCTTGTACAGGGCGGTCACTTTTGGCTGGGGGATGTTGGAATCCACTTCCGTCTCTATGATCTCCTGCACCAGGTTCCGCACATGGGTGACCTGCCGCTCCGCAGTCTGGCCGGTGGGGGTGGTGATGGCCCTGGTGCCTCGCAGCAGCTGCTCCTGAGCGGTCATGCGGCTTCGCACCGGCTGCCAGGCGTCCTCATCCCGCCGGGTCACATTCTGCCAATACTGGAGCTTCCTCCCCCGCTCCTGGGGGATGTCCTCTCTGTTGTCCATAAATCCTCCTTACTCCTCGCCCAGCAGGTCTTCATAGCTGGGCCCCTGGTCCTCCTGCCGAAGCCCCGGCAGGAGCTTCGCCAGCATGTCCAGGGCCCGCAGCGCCCCCTTGCTGTCAAACTGCCACAGGCCCGACGGCACCCACTCCCTCTGAGCGCTGTCCCATTCCAGCACCGGTTTTTTCTCCGCGCAGCGCTGGAAGATCTCCCAGGTTTTAAGGACGATGTTGTACTTGTCGATGCCGATGGCCTCGAAGGCTTCCTTCAGCAGGGCGTCCCGGTAGGCCTGCACCTCCGGCCGCCGCAGAAGGCGGCTTGCGGTGGAGGCGGCGTTCCGCTCCCCGTAGCCCGCCCGGACAGCCGCCGCCGTGCCGTTGAGATCCACCATGTACTCCTGGACGAAGCGCCGCTGCTGAGGCTTCAGCGCCTTTCCCAGGTCCGCGCTGCTCTTCTCCTCCGCCATGGCACTCCCTCCTCCCTTTTTTCCATCTTAGCGCCGCCGGACCTTCCGTTATCACGGACTTAAAAAACCGCCGAAGCGCTGTGGGACAGCGCCTTGGCGGTTTTCTCCCCTGCTCTCTTTTTTCACCAGCGCTCATAAAATCGCCGCCGCAGCTCATAGAGCACGGTCTCGCTGACATGGTGGGCCATGGCGATGGAGGTGATGCTGCTCTTGGAGCACATCACCTCCCGGAGGGCAGCCTGATAAGCGCCTCCCACCTCACGGCAAAGGCGCTGGATCTTGTTCTGAATATGCTTTGGCTGCTCTTTGTAGGTCAGGCAGCTGTAGCGGATGAGGCCCTGCTTCTCCTCCGGGAGATGGACGCCGCGCAATTTCTTAAAGCCCATCCTCGCCTCCCGCATCCTCCGCCTGCCCCATGGCCGCCGCTATCTCCTTGTGGCCGCCCACCTTTCCGGACCGCTCCGGCTTTATGTACCGCACGTAGTTGACGCCCCGCTCCGGGTCATACCGGCAGCCGGGCAGCTCCACCGCCCCGGCAGGGACCCGCAGCGCCCCGCCGGAGGTAACGGTCCGCCGCCGGACGATAGGCTTTTTGAGATTCCGGGAGCAGCTCCACTTCTTCTCGTCCGGCAGGAAGCGGCCCTGGTTGACGATGTAGTTGGCGATGGGCTTGAAATCCTTCTGCCGGCGCATGATCTGGTAGTCGATCTCCCCCAGCCCCCAGATCTCCTCCACCCGCTCCTCCCCGATCCACAGGCACTTGTCCCGTACGGAAAAGGCGCCGCCCGGCAGGATCAGATGGTGGTGGAGGCGCACCACCTCCCCGGTATCTCCGTCGATCTGAGAGGTGTTGCGGATCCAGCGAAATTCCTTTCCCAGCTTCTTGAACCGGCGGCCCAACCGGTCCAGGAACAGTCCCGCCGCGTGATCCGCCGCCTTGAAGTCGTCCCCCACCTGTTCCAGGCCTTCTTTGCTGTAGCTGAGAGTGATCCACAGATCCCCCTGTCCGAAGTTGCAGTTGATGGCCCGGGCCAACTGCAGCTTGGCGTACTCCCGGTTCCCCACCTGCTTGCGCTCCGATGAACTGCCCTTGACCCGCTTGCCTCTCTTTTTCGGCGGACGGCGGATCCTGGTCTTTCTCCGTTCCACCACGCTCCCGCTGATGATCTCTGTCACCATGTAGCATCCCTCCCGGCTCATATTCCCTCCTGAACATCCTCCACAGGAGAACCGGAAGCGCTCCGTTCCTCCCGCGGGAAAAAAGCATAAGTACCTGCGCCTGCACGCGAGCAGCCTTGTCTTTTCTGGCCTGTATGAAAACTCCCTGTCTATAAGGGAATGGCCGTAAACTTAGGCGTTTAAGAACCCCGCAGATACGCGCGCGTGCGCATATCTTTTTATAGGTAGAGGCCCTCGCCTCCATTCGCCTCTTTACACCCCTCCGATCTTCCGGTATAGTGGAGGAAAACACACAGGAGGGTTGTCCTATGAACAAGAACGACGGGCCAAAGAAGAACGAGGGCCGCTGGATCTGTCTCTATATTCTGGCCATTATCGGTATTGCCGGCCTC
Source organism: uncultured Oscillospiraceae bacterium (assembly GCA_944386985.1). Classification (GTDB taxonomy): domain Bacteria; phylum Bacillota; class Clostridia; order Oscillospirales; family Oscillospiraceae; genus CAJFPI01. Next base: position 5,380 of record CALXDD010000052.1, on the reverse strand, counting down.
ATCAATCTGCTGATGAGTCCCAGCATCCCGTCCATCTCCTCCATCGACGCCCCCACCTGGCTCACCTTCTGGGGCAGCTACCTGGGCGGCGCCATCGGCTGCCTGCCCGCCATTGCGGCGCTCCAGCACAGCCGCCGGGAGGCTCGCCGCCAGCATCTGGAGAATGAGAAAAACCACAAACTCTCTGCTCTGCCCGTTTTTGCCTGTACGCTTAACTCTTTTTCTTTTATGAATGGGCAAGTGGAAAGTCTCACAACACTTTCGGGAATCATTCACCTCAGTCAGGAACACGGTCTTTATGGACAGTTCTGCTCCTGGAAGCCCATTGAGTATATGGAGCATGTTCTTTCCTCAGATGAAAACGAACATAGCACCTTTTTTGAATTGCGCAATATCGGTGCCGGTCCCGCCCTCAACGTCTCTTTGGCATGCGCTCCTTCTGCCCGGATTTCCATACAAAGTTTTGGAATAGGTGAGAAAAGCACATTGGCGTTCCTCATTTACATCCCCCCTGAAGCGAATGAGAACTACGAAGTCCGTTATCCGATCCAGATCCGATTTTCAGATATTTTTGGCAACCGATACCTGCAGGTACAGCCCCTTCTGGTCAGGAAATCAAAGCAAGCGCTCGCTGAGATCTCCACTCCAAAACAGCTGGAGCCATAGCCTGACGGCACCGCCCGGATAACCGGGCGGTTTCTTTTTCGCCGGGCTCCGCTGGAGGTCACACCCAGGACTTGCTCTGCCTATTATAAAATTTTGCATTCTCTATTGACACCACATATGACACCATGATATACTTCTTCATGAGGATGTTACTATTTAATTTTATTTTTTACATATAATTAAGTGCCTCTAATGTAAAGTCCAGAAATTCGATATATTACTCAAATTAAAACATTATACTCTACATGCATCCTCCGTGTATTTTTCTATTTCTCTACTTAATTTTTAACGAATCCCAGGAGGAATGTTTTATGAGTAAATGGGATAAACTGGTAGCAGCCATATTGGAAAAAGATAAAAATCTTCGTTTTGAAGATCTCTGTAAAGCATTGGAGCGCATAGGTTATCAACGAGAACAGCCCAGAGGTGGCAGCAGCCACTATACCTTTCGAAAAAAAGGGTGTTTTACCATTACAATTCCCAGACAGCAGCCTCTGAACCGCGCATATATTGAACTGGTTTCTGAAGCGGTCCAGTTGTCTCTTGATGAGGAAGAGTGAATCAGATACTGTAAAAGTCTTCTGAAGGCGGTGGTGAGTATGGAAAAGGACTTGCAGTACTACATGGATCTTCCCTACCGGGTAGAAGTTATTCCTGATGAGGGAGAAGGCGGATATGCGCTCCGGATCCCTGATCTCCCTGGCTGCATCACGGCGGCTTCCTCTCTGGAGGATGGCTTTCGCAATCTGGAGGAGGCCAAAAGAGCGTGGCTCTCCGCCTGCTTGGAAGACAACATTCCCATTCCAGAACCCGCCAAGTTAGAGGATTATAGCGGACAATTCAAATTGCGTATTCCCAAATCCCTTCACAAACAACTTGCCCTGCGTTCCAACGAAGAAGGCATCAGTATGAATCAGCTTTGCCTCTATCTTCTCAGCAGAGGACTCCAGTGGTAATTCCATCTCTTTCGCCGCCCGGCCAAATTGCCGGGCGGCTCTTCTTTTTACCTGACCCCGCTCCACAGCTTCCGCAGCCGCCGCTTCCCGGCCTCGTCCGCCGCCCGGTAGTCCTCCCACATGTCCTCGGTCCAGCGGGAGGTGTCGGCATCGCCGCCGGACTCCATGGACACGCGCTGCTGAGACCTGGCAAAGTGGCAGATGGCCGCCGCCATCACCAGATCGTCGTGCTCCCCCTCCTCGGCCTCCGGACGCCGCTTCTCGTTGTAGACGAAGTGGAGCATCTGGCGCAGGGTGTCCCGACTGGCCACCAGCTCTGCCGTCTCCTCCACCACCGCGTGGAGCCCTGCCAGGATCACCGGCCGGGTCTGGGGCGTGGTCTGGAAGCCGAAGGACTTCACCGTCTTTCTGGTGTAGGTGTCGAACTTCTCCCGGACGTAGAAGTTGGGATAGTTCCACTCCTCCAGCTTCCGCTGGGGGTAAGTGGAGAAGTTGATCTCCACGGCCAGAAGAGCCTGGTTGTAATAGAGGCCCAGGCAGTAGATCTGCCGGGCATACAGAAGCTCTGAGAAGGTGAACTCCATCTCCGCTGTCTGCTGTCCGGTGCGGTTGTCCACCACCCAGGCGGTGAACTTGTCGCTCCCCTCCCCGGCGGTATCGCCGCCGATGACATAGGGGACCCCCGGCTCCGGCGGCGCGAAGATCCGAATGAACCCCGTCCGCCGGTCAGAGGCCCACCGCCAGTCCGTCGGGGCCTCCCCTGCCTCCGGCTCCGGATAGACGAAGCTGCCCACGTCCATAGGCTCCGACACCGCCGCCAGCCGCAGCAGAAGCTTCTCGTTGTCAAAGAAGGGAGTCCCGGAGAAGAGGAATGCCTCCTCCGGCGTGGAGGGGTACTCCTGCTGAAAGACCCGCTTGTCCCCGTGGCAGTTGGTCCGGATGCACCACCGCCGCCAGGCCATCTGCTCCGGCTCCAGGCCGTAGGCGGCCATGAGGGCCTGCTCCTCCTCGTCCCATACGGTGCCCTCGGTCACCTCCATCCGGTACTCCGCCTCGTGAAACCAGGCGATGAACAGGGGCGTCCACCCGTTGGTCCCGGCCGCCGCGCCGTCCCAAAGGTCCTTGAACTCGTTGTACCCGTTGGCAGTGCTCTCGATCACCACCAGGGTGTTCCGCTCCGGCGGCACCGCCTGCATCACACCGCTGAGGATCTCGTTCTTGTTCCCCTTCCAAAAGGCGAACTCCGAGAGATGCACATTGTTGAGCGTCTCGCTTCGGCCCATGCCGTCGTTGGCGGTGACGCAGCGGATGGAGGACATGAGCCCCGGTCTCCTCCGCTTCTCCCCCGGGTCCCGGGTGGGATTCTCGAACACCAGTTCTTTGGCGTTGGAGTGCTTGCACATAGGCTGGAGCTTGGGCGGGAGATAATCAAAGAAGAGCTTGTTCATCCGGAAGAGCTTGGTGGTGGAATCGTCCCGGTGGGCCACGATCAGGGTCTGCACCAGCTTCCGGGTGACGCTGTCGTGGAACATCATCCCCTCGGTGATAGTGCTGAGCCCCAGCTGCCGTGCCTTCAGGATCAGGATCCGGGGCGGTCTTCCCGCCGCCCGCTCCTGCTCCACCAGATCCAGCAGCATCTGCTGGGCAGGCTTTGGCCGCAGGGCCACGATCTTCCCCGTCTTGGTCCGGATCTTCAGATAGGCCGGTATGTAGTACCCAGGGTCCCGGATATTTCCCGCCATGGCCTCACCTCCCTGTCATCCGCCGCAGCGCCGCCACTGATGGAAAGAGCTGAACGCTCTGTATCGTGTCTGTCTCCACCGTCAGCCGCACCAGCATGGGGACCTCCCATACCGTGCTGCCCGCCGGCAGTATCCGGAGGGATTCTCTCCGCCCCTCCCCCTCCCGGACAAGATGCAGTGTCCGCCTCCGCTCCATGGCCCGCTCCACCGCCAACAGATCTTTTTCTGTCAGCAGTCGGAAGCGCCCCTCACCCATGGCCCTCCCCATTTGGGCGGCTCTCCACCGTCGCCTTCTTGTCCAGCTTGTCCAGCGCCCGTCCCACCGCCGCCCACTGGACGTCCTCCAGGGCGTCGGCGTTGGAGATTACCCGGCGCAGCACGTCGGCGGTGATATCCTTCCGCCGGGCCGCCTTGGCCACCGTCTCCAGGCAGCCCAGGCCGTTGTGCTTCCGGTAGTCCAGGAGCTTTGCGTGGATCTCCTTCTTCCTGACACTGTTTCCGCTCCGCCCGGTCCTCGGCTTTTCCTCTTCCGTCGGCTGTTCCACCTCCGCGAGACAGGGCAGCTCCTCCAGGGACCAGGCATAGTCGGTGGGAATCACCCAGACGCCGCTCCGTATGGAGCGTAGAGTGGCAAGCCTTATGGCCTCCGCCTCCTCTACTGTACAGACCGGTACCCGCACCACCAGCACCTCCCACAGATCATTTCTCTCCATGACCATCCTCCTTTTGCTTCCGTATACAGGCGCATCACGGCTCCCCGGCCATCTTCGTCCCGCAGTTCGGACAGTAGCTCGTGAATCTGGAGCAAAGCCGCCTTCCGCACGCAGGGCAGTATATCGCATAGCTTTTTTCATCCACATAGACCCGCTTTAGATAAAGCACTTCTCCGTTCTCGTTCAGGCCGGATTCTTCATACCTTTCGTATCTCTTCGGCCTGTATCGAAGTACAGGAAGCTGATTTTGCACAGGCTCGTCAGCCTTCTCCCCCATCCGCTCCTCCAGGAGATCCCTCAGGGCAGCGCACAGGGTATCCCGGTCCCGTGCATCCAACTGAGGCGTTCTGAAGGGATGCGCATACGCAGCCCATTTTGTACCGTACTGCAAGGGATCTCTCCCCTCCAAATAATCGGCTCCATCGGCAGACAGCTCCCAGTGCGGGTCCTCGTCCTTACTCACGATAAAGACCGGCTCTCCCCCCATATTCCCCAGGCGCTCCAGCGGGATCCCGTCATCTGCATACAGGCCCACAATATGAACCGCACAGGCGAGAGCCTCTGCCTCCCTGGCGGCCTCCTCCATCCGCGCAGCGGTCTCCTCCGAAGCCCCATTTCGCTCCCGGTAATGCCGGTACAAGTCTCTTACCCGGTCCAGGTGCATCTCCAGCACCTGGACGATCTCCTCGTTTTTCATCTTCGCTCCGTTTCCTCCTTCATCCATTCCTCCCGGGTCTTTCCCTGGAGGTGCATACACACTTCCGGCTTAGTCAATCGGGTCCGGTAACAGCACTGATTGTCCCACCTGTCAAACCACCGCCCGTCGTCCACCCTGTGGAGAGCCGGGGCCTCCCCACAGCAATTGCAGCAGGACAGGCCCCGGCACCTTGCCGTACAGGTCTCAAGCAGTACAGGACGCTGCAACGTGCTCCACCAACGGCTTTCCCTGCGGATCCCTCGGTGCTCCGGCCCGCACCCAGCTGATCCACAGCGCCTCAAAGGCCTGAACCTCCGGTGTTCTGGGGCAGTTCCGCAGTCCCCGGTTCTGCCGGACCTCCAGCTTTTCTTCATCCAGCTCCAGCGTGTAATAGGATGTCTGTGGCGCGTTCTTCCTCCGGATGAAGAAGATGGCCGTCTTCCCGCTGGCATGCTTCTTGCCATAGCTGCTGACACAGTGGTGAAGGGCATTGCCCTCATCAGCGAGCTCCTTCTGGCTGGCCGCCGGTCGGATGAGGAATCCGTCTGCGGCAAAGATATACTTACGCAGCTGCATCCGCCGCACCCGGAAACTGGGTGCCAGGCC
>CALXDD010000051.1 GCA_944386985.1 uncultured Oscillospiraceae bacterium | reverse complement strand
GGGTATAGCTCAGCTGGGAGAGCGCTTGAATGGCATTCAAGAGGTCAGCGGTTCGATCCCGCTTATCTCCACCATCTTTCGGTGCGCCGGGTATTCTTAGAGAACTTGTCTTGTTTCAAGACAAGTTCTTTTTTTGCCTGTTCCCACGGGCACAGGCTTCCGTTTTGATACGGCAGCTGTCGCGGTCTCCCGCCTGCCGGGGAACCTCTCAGAGCTGATCAAGCCATCCGCTCCCTGCTCCTCCGGCTTCCCCCTTTCAACATATCCACGCCAAATCCTGTTGTGATTCATGATAGACTATGGTACAATGAGTCCAAATGACCGGGACGAATCCGGCAGCGCACCGGGCCTGATCCGGAATTCTTGCCGCAGAGGAGAATTTTGCTATGAATCAGCAGGAGCTATTCGCACAACTGAACCGTTTAGGCGTCCACACAGAGGAAGCGCTGGGCAGGTTTATGGGCAATGAGGCTCTGTTTCTCTCCTTTGTGCGTCAGCTGCCGGAAAAGCTAGACTTCACCCGTATCCGCCAGGGTCTGGAGACGGAGGACGGCGACCTCTTTTATATGGGCGTCCACAACCTGAAGGGTCTGTCGGGGAATCTGAGCATCGAGCCCATCCACGACTGCGCCCGCGCAATCCTGGTGGAGTTTCGCAGCTCCGGATTCAAGCACAAAAAGAAATTGCTGTCGCTGGTCGCTGAGGCGGAACATGAAAGCAAAGCGGTAGCTGCGACGATTCAGCAGTATCTATCGGAGGAGGGAAACCCATGATCCGGGACACCTTATTGATTATCGACGATTCCGAGTTGGATCTGGCCATTCTCAACGAGATTTTCAAGAATCTGTTTCGCGTGGAGTGCATATTGGACGCCCGGCAGGGCCGCGCATTCCTCAATCGCAACAGGGATCGGGTATGCGCCATTTTACTGGACATCTGCCTGGAGCGGCAGGATGTGGGCTTTACCGTCCTTCGCCAGCTGCAGGGCGACTCCGCCACCATCGCTCTTCCGGTGATTCTGATCACCACCGACGCCCACGAAGCCTATGTGCACACCGGCGTGGAGCTGGGCGCGGTGGATTTTCTGGTCAAGCCGGTGAATCCCCACACCGTCCAGGAGCGGGTATGCAATGTGGTCCGGTCGGCATGGCCCCCCAACTCCACCATTCTGGACCGAAAACCGGACCCCCAGCCGTCCTCCCCGTCGGAGCAGCAGATGACAAATCTGATCCAGCTGGACCTGGGAGCGGAGGGAGCACAGACCGTTTGCAGGGAATGGAGCCGAAAGTTAGAGTCCTTCTGCCAGCTCCGTCCGGGTCTCGATATGCCGGAACACCGGCAGCTTGGCGCCATCACTGCCCTGCTGGCCAAGGGCTATGCCCGGCAGTTTCCCGACAAGGGCCTCACCCAGGAGGACGCCGCTCTGATCGGCGCCGCCGCCGTATTCTGCGATATCGGACTCCTCGGCGTGCCCGACCTGGCAATCGAGGAGGGCGAGGAGCAGGACGGTCCTGACGCTCAGCTCTACTATCAGCACACCAAACTGGGCCATGACCTCTTTCTCCGGCAGGGTCCGCAAATCCCGCTGCTCCGCTATGCCGCTGAGATCGCCCTGTGGCACCATAAAAACGCGGATGGCTCCGGGTATCCCAAGGAGGAGGACGGAACAGCCATCCCCATCAGCGCCCAGCTGACCCGCACCGCCCTGCGCATTCAGCACTATCTGCGGTACTATCGAGGCTGTACCGATAATGTGGAGCGGATGCTCCGCACATTAAAAAGTGAAGCCGGGGTGACCATCGCCCCGGAGCTGTACCAGGTGGCGGAGCAGGAGAGCAGAGGCATTCAATCCATACTGCAATCCACTTGAATCCATAGAAAACAAATCCCTGGAGCCCGGAGGAACAATCCTCCCGGCCCCAGGGATTATTTGCTGCCGTCCTCAATCACACAACTTTACGGCCCATTTTTCCGAAATTCTCCAACCTATGGGTTCGCCTCGGTATCCCGGATCAGGATTTCCGGCATCAGCTCCCGGGAAATCACATGGAGCATCTTCTCCAGGCAGGATACCTCCTCCGGGGAGAAGCGTTCCTCAATGCGGTGCATGACAGTGGTGAGGTACTGGTAGCTGATGTTGTAGTAGTCCCGGTACTTCTGGGTAACACACAGATGGTACTCCCGCTTGTCGTCGTCCGACTGCTCCCGGGTGAGGTATCCCTTTTTCACCAGACTGTTCACCTTGTAGGCGGCGTTTGGGGGAGAAATATTGACAAAGCTGGCAAATTCGTTAATTGTGGGCTCCCCCAGGGCGTGGATGATCTCCATGCAGAAGGTCTCCACGGTGGTGAGGCTGGCCTCCCGGTCCTGAATGCGTCTGAACACCTTCTGATAGAAATGCAGCTTAAATTTGGTATACACGCTTGAAAATTCCTTCTCCAGCATGAAAAACAGCCTCCTGCATCGCCCCGTTCGTCGTATTGGCTGCCGTCCCGCCGCAAGAGGCGCGGGGGTGCAGCAGATCATTGAATCGCAAAGGTCAGCTCGGCCCGGCAGGCCAGCTGGCCGTCCACCGTGGCCTCCGCCACGCCAAAGCCGATGGGACCCCGGCGCTGGGTCAGCTCACAGCGCAGCTCCAGCACGTCGCCGGGCCGGACCTGGCGCTTGAACCGGGCGTTCTTCACCCCGCCGAAGAGGGCGATCTTTCCCTTGTTCCCCTCCTCGCTGAGGATGGCCACTGCCCCTACCTGGGCAAGGGCCTCCAGAATGAGCACCCCGGGCATCACATGGTACTGGGGAAAATGGCCGCAGAAGAAGGGCTCGTTGACACTGACGCACTTGCGGCCCTCTGCCATTTTGCCCGGCTCATAACTCGTGATTCGGTCCACCAGCAAAAAGGGGTAACGGTGGGGCAGGATCTCCTGGATCTGATTGGCGTCAAGCTCCATGATTTACTCCTCCCATTTCTTGAAGATGATGCTGGCGTTGTGGCCGCCAAAGCCCAGAGAATTACTCATGGCGTAGCGGATATCCGCCGCGCGGCCCTCATTGGGCACCACGTCCAGATCGCACTCCGGGTCGCTGACCTGGTAGTGGATGGTGGCGGGCAGGAAGCCGTCGGAGAGCACCTTGGCGCAGAACACCGCCTCAATGGCCCCGGCGGCACCCAGCAGGTGGCCGGTCATGGACTTGGTGGAGCTGATGGCCAGGTGGTAAGCGTGGTCGCCGAAGGCCAGCTTCACCGCCTTGGTCTCCCCGGCGTCGTTCATGGGGGTGGAGGTGCCGTGGGCGTTGATGTAACCCACCTCCTCCGGGGCAATGCCGGCGTCCTTCAGAGCACCCGTCATAGCCGCCGCAGGACCCTCGCCGCCGGGAGTGGGCGCGGTGATGTGGTAGGCGTCGCAGGAGGCGCCATAGCCAACTATCTCGCCAAGAATGTTCGCCCCACGGGCCACAGCGTGGTCGTAGCTCTCCAGCACCAGAGCGCCGGAGCCCTCTCCCAGCACAAAGCCGCTGCGCTCGGCTTCAAAAGGAATGGAGGCCCGATTGGGGTCCTCGGTGGTGGTCACCGCCCGGAGGCTGGTGAAGCCGCCGATGGCCAGGGGGTCCACCGCTGCCTCGGCGCCGCCGCAGATGGCCACCTCGCCGTAGCCGTCCCGGATGTAGTGGAAGGCGTCGCCCACGGCGTAGGCGCCGGAGGCGCAGGCGGTGACAGGGCAGGTGCAGGTGCCCTTGAACCCAAGACGGATGGCGATGTGGCCGGCGGCCATGTTGCCGATGACCATGGGGATAAAGTAGGGGGACACCCGGTCATACCCCTTTTCCGCTCCCTTGAGGCACTCCGTGCGGAGGGTCTGGAAGCCGCCGATGCCGCTGCCGAAGAATACGCCGCAGCGGTCTGCGGCCTCGCTTTCCATATTGAGTCCGCTCTGGCCGTAGGCCTGGAGGGCGGCCGCCAGGGCCAGCTGGGAGAAGCGGTCTAAGTGCCGCAGCTCCCGCTTTTCAATGTAGGGGCTGGGGTCGAAATTCTTCACCTCGGCGGCCAGCTTGACCTTTTGATTGGTTGTATCATAGGCGGTGATGGGAGCGATGCCGCAGACGCCCTGGCGGATGGCCTGCCAGCTGTCCTCCACGGTGTTGCCCACAGGGGTCACAGCCCCCATACCGGTGATTACCACTCTTCTTCTATCCATGCTCTCTCTCCTTTACATGGCCATGCCGCCGTCTACGCACAGAACCTGGCCGGTGAGGTACCCGGACTCCTCCGCGGCGAAGAAGGCCACGGCCCGGGCCACGTCCTCTGGCTGGCCGAAGGTCCCAAGGGGCACCTGGCTCAAAATGGCGGTGCGGGCGGCCTCCGGCAGCACCCGGGTCATATCGGTGTCGATAAAGCCGGGGGCCACGGCATTGACGGTGACGTGGCGGCTGCTGAGCTCCCTGGCAAGGCTCTTGGTAAGGCCGATGACACCGGCCTTGCTGGCGCTGTAGTTGGTCTGGCCGGGGTTGCCCCGGAGACCCACCACGCTGGAGATGTTCACAATCCGTCCCCAGCGCTGGCGCATCATAATCCTCGCCGCCTTCTTGCAGCAGAGGAAGGCCCCTTTCAGGTTGGTGTCCAGCACCGCGTCGAAGTCCTCCTCGCTGATACGGACGATCAGATTGTCCTTGGTGATGCCCGCGTTGTTCACCAGGATGTCCACCTTGCCGAAGGTCTCCACGGCCTTCTCAAAGAGGGCGTCTACCTGGGCGGCGTCGGCAACGCTTGCCTGGACGGCGATGGCCTCCACCCCCTTCTCCCGGCAGAGGGCGGCGGTCTCCTCGGCGGCAGCGGCGCTGCCGGCGTAGTTCACCACCACGTTGACCCCCTGCTCCGCCAGGGCCAGACACACAGCCTGTCCGATGCCCCGGCTGCCGCCGGTGACGATGGCGGCGCGCTTGGTCTCACTCATGGGTATCTCCTTTCAGAACCTCCACGGTGGCCTCCAAGGAGGCCACGTCCTCCACATTAAGGATGCGGATGCTCTTGGCAGTTTTCTTCACAAAGGCGCTGAGGGCCTTCCCCGGCCCGATCTCTACCACGGTGTCAAAGCCGTTTTGCTCCAGCCACCGGATAGAATCCTCAAAGTAGACGCTGGACTGGACCTGCCGCTCCAAAAGCTCAGGCACGGACTCCTCCGCCGTCTTGGCCCGGCCCAGGCAGTTGAACACCACTGGGAAGGCCATCTCTCCGAAGTTCTCGGACATAAAGCGCTGCCGGAGAGCGTCCCCGGCGGGCTTCATGAGGCTGGTGTGGAAGGGGCCGCTGACTTTCAGAGGCACGCACCGGCGGGCCCCCTTCTCCTTGGCCAGAACGCAGGCGGCGTCCACCGCCTTTTTGTCCCCGGCGATGACCAGCTGGCCGGGACAGTTATAGTTTGCGATCTCGCAGACGCCCTGATCCTTCACGGCATCGCAGCACGCCTGGAGGGGCTCTCGCTCCATGCCTAAAATGGCGGCCATGCCGCAGGGGCGGCCCGCCACGGCGTCGGCCATGGCGCCGCCCCGGAAGGCGGCCAGGGCGACGGCCTGCTGCGGAGTAAAGACCCCGGCGGCCTGGAGGGCGGAATACTCGCCGAGAGACAGGCCCGCCGCGGCTTCAGGGACGATGCCCCGCTCCCGGAGGAGAGCGGTAACGCCTGCGGCGAAGGCCACCATGCAGGGCTGGGTGTACCGGGTATCCCCCAGCTGCTCCTCAGGGCCCTCAAAGCACAGCTTCTTCAAATCAAAGTCTACCGGCGCCTGGTCCAGCATCTGGCGGAAGGCGGGACAGGCCTCATAGAGATCCTTTCCCATCCCCACCTTCTGGCTGCCCTGTCCGGCGTATAAAAAGGCCAGCTTCATCTGCCGCTCTCCTTCTCCAGTTTGGCAAGGCACTCCTGGGTCCCAGCCATCATCTCCTCAAAGATGGTCCGCAGGGGCCGGATCTCCTTCACCATGCCCGCCACCTGACCGGCCATGACGCTGCCGGTGTCGGTGTCGCCGTCAAAGACGGCCCGGCGCAGGCCGCCCAGGGTCAGGTGCTCCAGTTCGTCCTTGGTGGCGCCTGCCTTCTCCTGGCGGACGTACTCCCGGGACATCTTGTTCTTCAAAACCCGCACCGGGGTGCCGCCAAAGCGGCCAGTGACGATGGTGTCGCTGTCCTTGGCCTTCAAAATGGCTGCCTTGTAATTCTCATGGATGGGGCACTCCACGCTGCCGAGAAGACAGGTGCCGATCTGTGCGCCCACAGCGCCGAGCGCAAAGGCGGCGGTGAGCTGACGGCCATCGGCGATGCCGCCTGCGGCGATGACAGGGAGATTGTACTCCGCCATGGCGTCCACCACCTGGGGGACCAGGGCCATGGTGGTCATCTCCCCCACATGGCCGCCGGACTCGGTGCCCTCGGCGATGACGCCGTCCACACCCAGGCCAGCCAGACGCTTGGCCAGAGCCACTGCGGGGATCACGGGGAACACCTTGCACCCCGCCTCCTTCCACATGGGCACATAGGCGCCGGGGTTGCCCGCACCGGTGGTGACCACCTGGACCTTCTCCTCCGCGGCAATCTTGGCCATCTCCGCGGCCTGGGGATGCATAAGCATGATGTTCACGCCGAAGGGCTTGTCGGTAAGAGTCCGGCAAAGCTGGATCTGCTGACGGAACATCTCGGCGCTCATGCCGCCGCCGCCGATGAGACCCAGGGCCCCGGCGTTGGATACGGCGGCGGCGAACTCACCGGTGGCGATGTTGGCCATGCCGCCCTGGATCAGGGGAAATTCGATCCCCAGCATTTCATTGAGACGCATATACGTTTCCTCCCTTAAAGCTCAAGCAGCAAGCCGCCCCAGGTCAGTCCGCCGCCAAAGCCCACCAGAATGGCGGTCTCACCCCGGCGCGCGGTCCCCTTCTCCAGCATCTCGTCCAGTGCGATGGGGATGCTGGCGGAGGAGGTGTTGCCATATTTGTCGATATTTTTATAGAATTTCTCTGCGGGGGCCTTCAGCTTACGGATGGCGTGGTCGATGATCCGGGCGTTGGCCTGGTGGCAGATCACATGATCCACCTGGTCCATGGTCAGTCCGGCCCGGTCCAGCACCTCCTCCACACAGCGGGGGATGGCCTCCACGGCGAAGCGGAATACCGCCCTGCCGTCCATGTAGATATAATCTCCGGCGATGCCGGCACCGCCGCAGCGGAGCACCTCCGCGTCGCCTCTCGCCCCCAGCACGCAGGCGTAGGGGGCGTTCTCGTCCAGCTCAATAATGGCCGCGCCGGCCCCATCCCCGAAGAGAACGCAGGTGGAGCGGTCGGTGAAGTCGGTGAGGCGGCTGAGCACCTCGGAACCCACCACAAGGGCCCGGCGGGTCTTCAGCGTCCCGGAGGCCAGCATGCACCGGGCCACCTCCAAAGCGTGGAGAAAACCGGTACAGGCGGCGTTCACATCGAAGGACGGCGTGGTCTCCGGCAGCCCCAGCAGGCGGTGCAGCTCACAGGCCAGAGAGGGGGTGCCGTGGTCGGCGGTAAAGGTGGCCGCCACGCACAGTCCGATGTCCTCCGGCGCAAGGCCGCTGCGCTCCAAAGCCTGACGTGCCGCCGCCAGGGCGTTGGAGGTGTTGCCCTCCCCCTCGCCGCAGAGGTACCGGGTAACGATGCCGGTGCGCTCCCGAATCCACTGGTCGTTGGTCTCCACCATGCGGCTGAGGTCGTCATTGGTTACGCAGCGGGAGGGCAGGTGCCGCCCCGTTGCCAGCAATTTGATGCCATTCATGTTTTTCCTCCCCGGATCCACGCCTCACCCATGGCGGCAAATTTCTCCTGCCGGTGGCGGGCGGGGTCCTTCAGACGCACTACCGCGTCCAAATGTTTTGTCAGTGCCGCGTCCATGATACGCAGCCGGGTCCCCAGGCTCTCCAGTTCCTCCGGCTCGGGGACGATCTCGTCGATGACCCCCAGCTCCAGAAGGTCCTGGGCAGTGAGCTTCATCACCTCGCAGGCCTCCTCCACCCGGCTGGAGTCCTTCCAGAGAATAGAGGCGAAGCCCTCGGGGGAGAGGACGGAGTACACCGCATTCTCCAGCATCAGCACACGGTTGCCCATGCTGAGCGCCAGAGCCCCGCCGCTTCCCCCCTCGCCGCAAATGACGGCCACAAAGGGAACGGTGAGGCTGCTCATCCGAGCCAGGTTTTGAGCGATGGCGTCGGCCTGGCCCCGTTCCTCCGCCTCCAGGCCGGGGTAAGCCCCCGGGGTATCCACAAAGGTGATGATGGGGCGGCCGAATTTCTCTGCCTGCTCCATGAGCCGCCGGGCCTTCCGGTAGCCCTCGGGCTCCGGCATGCCGAAGTGGGCCTGGAGGTGCTCCTCCAAAGTCTTGCCCTTCCGTGTGCAGATCACAGTGACAGGCCGCCCGTGGTAGCGGGCAATGCCCCCTACAATGGAGCGGTCGTCTCCGAAAAGGCGGTCTCCCCGCTGCTCAAAGAAGTCGGTGAAGAGGCCGTGGAGGTAGTCCTCCGGGCTGGGACGGCGGGGGTCCCGGGCCAGCGCCACCCGCTGGGCGGCGGTCAGTTCCTTTGCCATTCCCCTACCTCCTTTTGCTGTGGAGCGCCAGCAGACGCACCAGGGTCTCCCGCATCTCGCTGCGGGGCACCACCGCGTCCACAAAGCCGTGCTCCTGTAAAAATTCTGAGCGCTGGAACCCCTCCGGCAGCTTCTGGCCGATGGTCTGCTCAATAACCCGGGGCCCGGCAAAGCCGATGAGGGCCCTGGGCTCCGCCAGGGTGATGTCGCCCAGCATGGCGAAGCTGGCGGACACGCCGCCGGTAGTGGGGTTTGTAAGGCAGGAGATGTACAGCCCGCCGCTCTTTTGAAAGCTCTCAATGGCGGCGGCGGTCTTGGCCATCTGCATCAAAGACAAGATCCCCTCCTGCATGCGGGCACCGCCGGAAGCACAGAAGATGATGAGAGGCAGTTTTTTCTTCTGCGCGTATCGGGCGGCCCGGGCGATCTTCTCCCCCACGGCCACCCCCATGCTCCCCATCAGGAAGCGGCTGTCCATAACGGCCAGCACCACGCTCATGCCGTCCATGGTCCCTGTGGCGGTGACCACCGCCTCCCCAAGTCCCGTGCGGCTGTGAAGTCCCGCCGCTTTCTCCTTGTAACCGGGGAAGTGAAGGGGGTCCCGGCCGGTGAGGGTGGGGTTCAGCTCCCGGAAGGTGCCGCTGTCCAGCAGGGTATACAGACGCTGGTAGGCGGTGAGGGGACGGTGAAGACCACAGTTGGGGCAGACACCCGTGGTCTTCTGCCAGTCCAGCTTGGATACCGCCTGGCCGCACTGGGGACATTTGTCAAACAGCGGGTCCATCCCCGGCTTGGGGGCAAAGGGGACGCCGCTGCCCTTCCGGCGCAGCCGCAGCTCCAAAAAGCGGGCCCGCCGGTTTTCAAACAGCTGACTCATTCATCTGCTCCTTCAGAAGGCAGTTCCTGCCAGTCCAGCAGTTCCTCCAGATGCTTCTCCAAAAAGGAGGTGTCGTAGGTCCCCCGGAGGTACTCGCTGTGGTACAAAATCAAATAGGCCAGATCCGCGCCGGTTGGGTAGCCCTCCACCACCAGCTCCTCCAGGCACCGGCGCAGACGGCGGATGGCCGTGAGGCGGTTGGGTGCGTGGACGATGAGCTTTGCCACCATGGAGTCGTAGTAGGGGGAGAGGGTGAAGCCGTTGTAGAGAGCGGAGTCCACCCGCACGCCGCAGCCGCCGGGGAAGTGGACGAATTCCGTCTTGCCCGGGCAGGGCCGAAAGCCGTTGGCCGGGTCCTCGGCGTTGATGCGCACCTCGATGGCGTGGCCCTGGAGACGCACCTCCTCCTGGGTGAAGGACAGGGGAAGCCCCGCCGCCACCCGGATCTGCTCCCGCACCAGATCGATGCCGGTGACCATCTCGGTGACCGGATGCTCCACCTGAATGCGGGTGTTCATCTCGATGAAATAGTAGTGGTTTTCCTTATCCAGCACGAATTCCACCGTGCCGGCACCTTCGTAGCCGCAGGCTCTGGCGGCGGCCACCGCCGCCTCTCCCATGGCCTTCCGCAGCTCTTCGCTGAGGGCGTAGGAGGGGGATTCCTCCATGAGCTTCTGGTTGCGGCGCTGAATGGAGCAGTCCCGCTCCCCCAGGTGGACCACATGCCCCTGGCTGTCGGCCATGATCTGAAACTCGATGTGGCGGGGATTCAAAATGAGCTTCTCCACATACATGGAGCCGTCGCCAAAGCATGCCTCCGCCTCCGCCCGGGCGGCGTCAAAGGCGGCAGGCAGTTCCTCAGGGGTGAACACCCGGCGCATACCCCGGCCGCCGCCGCCGGCGCTGGCTTTCAGCATCACCGGATATCCCACCTGCTCCGCCACTTTGAGGGCCTCCCCGCTGTCGGCCACACAGCCGTCGGACCCGGGGACCACCGGCACGCCGGCCTTGATCATCATCTCCCGGGCGGCGGCCTTGTCGCCCATAGAGCGGATCACGTCCCCGGAGGGGCCGATAAACTTCAGAGCGCAGCGGCGGCAGAGATCGGCAAACTCCGCGTTCTCCGACAAAAAGCCGTAGCCGGGGTGGACCGCCTCGCAGCCGCTCTCCACCGCCGCCGTCAGCACGGCGGTCTGGTTGAGGTAGCTGTCGGCGGCCTTGGGGGGACCGATGCACACGGCCTTGGTGGCCAGCTGCACATGGAGAGCGTCCTTGTCGGCGGTGGAATACACCGCCACCGTCTCCACACCCATCTCCCGGCAGGCCCGAATCACCCGGACGGCGATCTCCCCCCGGTTGGCAACTAAAATACGATGGAACATAACTTACAGCTCCCGGATGCGGAAGAGGGGCTGATCGTAGCCGATGAGGTCGCCGTTGCTGACCAGCACCTCCTCAATAACGCAGTCGCAGGGGGCGGGCACCTCGCTCATCATCTTCATAGCCTCGATGATGCACACGGTGGCGCTCTTCTTCACCTTGTCCCCCGCCTTCACAAAGGGGGCGGCCTCCGGAGAGGCGGCGGCATAGAAGGTCCCCACCAAAGGAGCCTTGATCACAGCCCCCTCCGTCTCCTCCGGCTGGGCCACCGGCGCCGTGGGGGCCACCGGCGCGGCCGCTGCAGGGACCGGCGCCGCAGTCACAGTCACAGGCGCTTTCTCCAGCACAAGGCGCTGCTCCCCCTCGGCATATTCCATGCGGTAAAGGCCGCTCGCCTCAAAGTGGTCCATCAGCGCCAGCAGTTCTTCCTTGGTCATCTCACTGCCTCCGTTCAGGCGTTCTTCTCCAGATAGGACACAATGTCCCCCACCGTCTTCATGTCCGCCAGCGCCTCGTCGGGAATGGTGACGTTCAAGGCGTCCTCCAGGGCAATGTTCAGCTCCACTGCGTCGATGCTGTCGGCGCCCAGATCGTCAGCCAGAGAGGCCTCCATGGTCACAATATCTTCCTCGCAGCCCAGGGTCTCCACGATCACGTCACGTACCTTCTCAAACATATCTCAATGAATCCTTTCGACAATTTCTTCTATAATTTTAACTAAAAATTTTTAATTAAAATTATTTAAGTACATTATACTGGACATCGTTAAAAAGTCAACGGACCTTTTTTAAAAAAATAGCCAAAAGAGGCGGCTGCTCCTGTAGCATCCTTAGAGAAAGAGCAAAAATTTGCCCCTGTGTGCCAGGGACCGGCAGCCCGGGGCGCAGGCCGCCGTTTGCCTTTTTCTCCTCCTGCGGCGGCTGACCCGCCGTCCGGAACCATTTTCTCCGGAAAACGCAAACGAGGAAGCAGACGCTTCCTCGTTTGTCTATATTCCGTTTTGCTTCTCCGGTCAGCTGTTACTTCTCCACCACAGAAAGGATCCCCATGGGGCAGGCCTTGGCGCAGATCCCACAGGCGATGCACTTGCTGGGATGCTCCGCTCCCTGGGGCATGACCATCACATGCATGGGGCAGGCCTCCACGCACTTGCCGCAGCCCACACACTTTTTCTTGTCGATCATGTACACGCCCTTGGCGTTCTGGGAAATAGCCTGCTCAGGGCAGGTGCGGGCACACTTGCCGCACATGATGCAGGTGTTCACCTTGGGCACATCGCCGGCCGTAGCCACAATCTGGATGCAGCTCAGTTCCGGGTCAAACTTCTTGTAAAAAGCCTCGGAACAGGCGATCACACAGGACAGGCATGCCTTGCAGGGGTTTTCCTTGCTCACACTCAGCTTCTTCATGGCGTCTCCTCCAAATATAAATGGTGTAAGATTGCTTTACATTCTCACGCCGGACGTGTTCCGGCCGCTCTCATACACGTTCATGTTAGCAGACTGCTTGTTAAAATGCAAACATATTTTCTTTTCTTTTTTGTTTTTCTATGGTTTTCACAAAAGGCCATCCCCGGCCAGGGGTTGCGCGCCGCCTTCGTTTCCTGTATAATACGCCTGCCGGTTTCCCACCGGCCGCCCAAAAAGGAGCAAGGAGGTGCACCATGAGCGACCATACCCACGATCACGAATATCTGCATCAGCACAACATCCCCCATGACCATGACCACGATCTCGACCACGACCACTGCCACAGCGGCCACGGCCACATCCATAGCCCCGAACACATCAAGCGGGTATCCAACCGGCTGGCCCGGGCCATCGGCCATCTGGAGAGCGTGAAGAAAATGGTGGAGGACGGTCGGGACTGCTCTGAGGTTCTGATCCAGCTGGCCGCCGTGAAAAGCGCCATCAACAACACCGGCAAAGTGATCCTGAAGGACCATCTGGAGCACTGCATTGTAGACGCTGTGGAGCACCATGATCACGCCGCCATCGAGGACCTGAACAAGGCCATTGAGCAGTTTATGAAATAATATACAGGCCCCCTATACCTTCTGTATAAATATGCAAGCAGAGACCGGGTTTTCCCCCGGTTTCTGCTTATTTTTATGGATTTACAGCACTTCACTGTGTGAAATCGTGCACAAATTGTCATTTTGCACTAAAATATATTCCTCCTTTTTGGCCATCCCTACGAAATTTTTCAAAAGCCCCCAAAAGGCCCCTTTCATCCCCCCCGAGGGGGATTTTTGCCCTTGCATTTTCCCACCTGCTTTGCTACAATGTAGGTACTGCTTTGTGAAAAGTGTAACAACAACCCCTGTATGAGAACAACTTGAGAAAGGAGCGTTTGAAAGCTGAGTTTCTCCGCTTTCGACAAAGTCGTTATGAAGCTGATCACTGTCGAAGAAATGGAAGCCGCAACCCAAAAGCTGCTGGAACTGGGCAGCCAGGCCGGTGCCGATTCCTGGCAGCAGCGTGTCAAGAACCAGACTCCCCATTGTAAGTTTGGTGAGGAGGGCACCTGCTGCCGCATCTGCTCCATGGGCCCCTGCCGCATCACTCCCAAGTCCCCCAGAGGCATCTGCGGCTGCGACGTCCACGGCATCGTCGCCCGTAACTACCTGCGCTTTACCGCCGGTGGCTCCGCCACCCACTCCGACCACGGCCGTGAGATCTGCCACACCCTCTATCAAACCCGTGAGGGCGGCAATTACACGGTGAAGGATCCCGAGAAGCTCAAGCGCATCGCCCACGAGTGGGGCGTGGAGACCGAGGGCAAGGACATCTATGATCTGGCCCACGAGGTTGCCGAGATGGCCCTCATGGAGTACGGCAAGCCCTTCGGCATCCAGCGCTTCCTCAGCCGCGCTCCTGAGCACACCCAGAAGCTGTGGCACGACGCCGGCATTGAGCCCCGCGCCATCGACCGCGAGGTTTCCCAGTCCCTGCACATGACCCACATGGGCTGCTCCTCCCTGCCTGAGGCGCTGATCCGTCAGTCCCTGCGCAGCGGTCTGAGCGACGGCTGGGGCGGTTCCATGTGCGGCACCGAGTTCTCCGACGTCATGTTCGGTACTCCCAAGCCCGTGGACACCGAGGCCAACCTCGGCGTTATGGAGAAGGACATGGTCAACATCGTTGTCCACGGCCACGATCCCTCCCTCTCCGAGATGATCGTTCACTACGCCCAGGATCCTGAGATGATCGCTCTGGCCAAGGCCGAGGGCGCCAAGGGCATCAATATCTGCGGCGTGTGCTGCACCGCCAACGAGGTTGCCATGCGTCACGGCATCCCCATGGCCGGTAACTTCCTGCAGCAGGAGAATGTGGTGCTGACCGGCGCCTGCGAGGCCATCGTGGTGGACGTGCAGTGCATCTTCCCCGCCCTGGGCCCCCTGTCCAAGTGCTTCCACACCAAGTTCATCACCACCTCTCCCGTGGCCCGGATGCCGGATTCCGACTTCATTGAGTTCCACGCTGAGAATGCCGGTGAGAACGCCAAGGCGATCGTGAAGATGGCTGTGGAGAACTTCAAGAACCGCGATCAGGACCGCGTGTTCATTCCCGACATGAAGATCGAGGCCACTGTGGGTTACTCCGTGGAGGCCATCAAAAAGTGCCTGGACGGCGTCACCAACACCCAGGTGGACGTCACCGGCACCACCAAGCCCCTCATCGAGTGCGTCAAGTCCGGCGTTCTCCGCGGCGCTGTGGCCATGGTCGGCTGCAACAACCCCAAGATCCGCCCCGACTACGCCCACATCGAACTGATGAAGAAGCTGTTGGCCAACGACATCATCCTGGTGGTGTCCGGCTGCTCCGCTCAGGCTGCCGCCAAGGCCGGCCTCATGAGCAAGGACGCCAAGGAGTTCTGCGGCGACGGCCTCAAGCGCGTGTGCGACCTGGTGGGGATTCCCCCTGTCCTGCACATGGGTTCCTGCGTGGATATCTCCCGTATGATGATTCTGGCCAGCGATATCGCCAAGGATTCCGGCTGGAACATCTCCCAGATCCCCCTGGTGGGCTGCGCCCCCGAGTGGATGAGCGAGAAGGCCGTGTCCATCGGTAACTATGTGGTTGCCACCGGTATCGACACTTACCTGGGCGTGGATCCCTACACCAAGGGTTCCGACGTGGTGACCGGCCTGCTCCAGGGCGAGCACGGCATCAAGGATTGGGTCGAGGCCAACTTCACCGTGGAGACCGACATTGAGAAGCTGGGCGACAAGATGATCGAGGCCATTGAAGCCAAGCGTACTGCCCTCGGCATCTAACTGAAACTACATAGGGGCGGCGCCCGGGAAACGCCGGGCCGCCCCCCTTCCTCCGTTATGTTCCAATTGCACACCAAGAAAGAAGGATCTCTCTATGAAAGTAGCCATCACCGGTAAGGGCGGCGTGGGGAAAACCACCTTTGCTTCCACGCTGTGCCGGCTGTACGCGGACGAGGGACGCAATGTTCTGGCCGCCGACGTGGACCCCGACGCCAATTTAGGGTTGGCCCTGGGCCTCACGGAGGAGGATGTCAACTCCATTGTCCCCGTGTCCAAAATGAAGGAACTGGCCAAGGAGCGGACTGCCGCCAACGCCAGCAATACCTTCTACAAGCTCAATCCTGAGGTGTCCGATCTGCCCGACGCGCTGAGCCGGGACGTCAACGGCGTCAAGCTCCTGGTCATGGGTACGGTGGACACCGGCGGCAGCGGCTGCGTCTGTCCGGAGCACGTCATGCTCAAGGCCATCCTCTCCAACCTGGTCTTTCGGAAGGACGACGTGGTGGTGATGGACATGGAGGCCGGCCTGGAGCACCTGGGCCGGGGAACCGCCAGCATGATGGACCAGTTCATTGTGGTCATTGAGCCCGGCGCCCGGTCGATTCAGACCTACGAGCGGATCAAGCAGCTGGCCCGTGACATCGGTATCACCAAGGTCCGTGTGGTGGCAAACAAAGTGCGCGATGCGGAGGACGAGGCCTTTATCCAGGCCCGTATCCCTGCGGAAGATTTCCTGGGATTCATCCATTATAATGCAGACGTGATCGAAGCCGACCGCCATGGCAAGTCCCCCTATGACTTCAGCCCCCAGGCGGTGGAGGAGATCCGGGCGATTAAGGCCAGGATGGATGCCTCCCATTCTTAAAAATTTGCTGAGAGCAATTCGTAAGGAGTGAAACGTCAAATGAAGACATTGTTCGAGAGAGTTTTCGCCGGCAACGACGAAATGTACGCTCTTGCGGTCAAGGCCGTTGACGAGGCCGTCGCCAAGCTGGGCCCCGACGCCCCCGCTACCTTCGGCGACACCGCATATAGCCTTCCCTGCCTGTACGCCATGACCGGCAAGAAGGTGGCCACCGTTGGTGAGGCCAAGGAGGCCCTGGAGACCACCGTGAAGGCCTTTATGACCCGCAACAACCGCACCAAGGATATCTTCACCTCTGGTGTGGCCACCGCCCTCAGCGCCGAGATCATCGAGCTGATGAAGTGGGCCACCCACGGCGGCTGCCCCTATGAGGAGCCTGTCATGGGCCACTTCACCGA
>CALXDD010000050.1 GCA_944386985.1 uncultured Oscillospiraceae bacterium | reverse complement strand
ACGGGAATGTTTTACACTACAACCGAGCGGGGGACCAATTATGCCGCCTATAGCCTGTACGGCGTTACTTGGAGGGCATATGGATATCACCCAGGTGTGTGGGTGCTCCCTGCATCCTATACCTGGACCCTGGAGCAGCTGCCCTGTCTGGCAGCGGTGACACCGCAGGGGTCGACGGGAAAACCCAAGCGGGTAAAAAGTGGGAATGTTGCACACAAGCAGGCAACCCACGCCCGACTCCTGGCCTACCGTAAAGCCAATGGCCTGGGGTGTCTGGAGGCGGTAGCCAAAGCGGCCCGCCGGAAAGATGTCACCGCCGACGTGCTCCGCCGGGTGATCTCCAATGCCGACGTCCTGGAGGACGCCCAGTGGGCGGCGGTGGCCCGGGCTCTGGACAAACTGGACAAGGAGGCAACGGATATGAAGGAGCAAACCACTCAGGGGGAGGCCCATGGGTGAGGCGCGGTGGATCTGTGTGCGGCAGGAGGCAGGGCCGCTGGTCAAGGAGTGCCGGGCCCTGCGTCCCCGCCTCTCCCGTACGGACTCCCCGGAGGACCGGCGGGACAAGCAGGTGATCATCAAGTCTCAGCGGACAGCCGTGTGCCGGTCTCCCACGGATCTGTTGGAGCTGTGCCTCGCCCTGTACGGTTTTCGCGGCAGTCATTATACGCTGACCTTTGATAACATATGGCTGCCTTCCAACTTTATGGGGGTCCGCCGGTGCCTGAGAGCGTATCAGGCCAAGTCCATGCGGTGGCGGGATCTCCAGCCCTATGACTGGATCTATGCCATTGAGGGCCTTCATGGGGATCACCGGTATCACATCCATGTGATACTGTCCGACGATGATTTCTCCCCGGCGGAGGTGCGGCACCTCTGGAAGTACGGAGAGGTGGAGGATGAGCCGGTGCTCCGCAAGGAGGGTGGATACCGGCGGCTTGCCCGATATCTCACCAAGGAGCGGACCGACGGGGTGATCATTCCCATCGGCCGCCATCCGTGGAGCTGCAGCCGATCCCTCCGGGCTAAGCTGCCGCCGCCGGTGCGGTGGGAAGATGCCAGCGGTGAGATCAAGATCCCGGACGATGTGCTGTGGGCGCGGCGTGGGAATGTGACCAACGATTTCGGCGCTTATTATTACGGAGAGTATATAAAGCCGAAGAACAGATCTTTGCTTTAGAATTGGTCGCGCGCGCACGCGCGTCAATCTTGAAATCTAGTGTCTTTTCGTACACACACGCCAGAAAAGGAGGATTAGGGGATTGCAAACTTCCAAAGGACATGTTAAACTAATCGTAAAGGACGGATGGGTCTACTGCCCGATCTGCGGGAAGGGAAAGCTGCTGAAGATTCAGAGCGATACCACCGTTCGGAACCTGCCCCGAAAGTGTAAGCGCTGCGGGCAGGAGTCAATCGTGAATATCCCTGCGCCTGAGCCAGAGTCCACAGCGACCAGCGCCTGAGCCTATGTCAACCCCCAACGGGGTGGCACGGCTTGGGCGCTTTTTGTTTTGCCCGGAGGTGATAGCCCGATGGCCCTGAAGCCGCTCCGGCCGTGCCGCCATCCCGGGTGCCCGGCCCTTACCCGGGAGGGATACTGCCCACAGCATAAGCCCAGCAAAGCGCCCCGGCGGGGCTCCGCGGAGTACCATGGCTGGTACAGCCTGCCGGTCTGGACGAAAGATCTCCGACCGGCCCAGCTCCTGCGGGAGCCCTTCTGCCGGGAATGCGCCAAGCGGGGCGTCCGCACCCGGGCCACGGTGGTAGACCACGTCACGCCCCACTGTGGGGACTGGGCGCTGTTCATCGACCCGGCCAACCACCAGAGCCTTTGCAAGTCCTGCCACGACAGGAAGACGGCTAAGGAGCAGGCCGAAGAACGGCGGAAAAACAGGCGCATTTGAGGCGGCTCGCCAGCCAAGGAACGGCGGGACGTTTGGGCGCACAGACGCGGGCAGGTCATGCGCCCGCACACCTGCGGCAAGCCTGCGGCTTGCCCAGACCGGCCCCAGGTCAATTAAATTTTTGTCGAAATGTTACAAGACCGCATGCCCCCCTTCATAAGGGATTTTTTCCCCACGGAGAGTGGGGGCCTGCGGCAGAGAGGAGGCGAAGATATGCCGGGACCCAGACAGAAGCTGATCGTCCTGGAGGGGAACGGCCGGAAACACCTGAGCAAAAGTGAGAAGGCCCAGCGGGCCGCCCAGGAGATCAATCTGCCCAAGCCCAAGACTATGCGGGTACCCAAGTGGCTGCCGGATTACCTGAAGCCGGACTTCCGAGCCCTGGCTAAGGAACTGCTGGCCGCCGATATGGGGATTGCCCAGTTGGATCGGGATACCTTGGGCCGCTATGTAGTGGCCCAGCGACAGTTCACCGCTGCCTGCAAGCTGGTCCAGGACGCCCTGGACCGGGAGGACGCCGATCTGGCGAACAAGTGGACCAAGGCCCAGAAGAGCTATTTTGAGCAGGCCAGAGCCTGCGCCAACGACCTGGGTATGACCATCACCAGCCGCTGCCGTCTGGTGCTGCCGGAGG
This sequence comes from uncultured Oscillospiraceae bacterium, assembly GCA_944386985.1. Lineage (GTDB taxonomy): Bacteria > Bacillota > Clostridia > Oscillospirales > Oscillospiraceae > CAJFPI01. The sequence continues at coordinate 14,537 of CALXDD010000050.1, read as the reverse complement.
GGGCCAGGCCCAAGGAAGTCAATCCCTTTGAGCGGATGATGGAGGAGCGGATGCGCCGTGCCTGAGCTGCTCCAGCTGGGGCCGGTGACGGTGTGCGCCCCGGACGACGGCGCCGTGCTGCGGTACAGCGAGCAGGCGGTGCAGGACGTGCTGGACTTCTTCTCCCTGCTGTGTTTCGGCTCCAACGAGTGGGCCGGGGAACCCTTCCGGCTGCTGCCTTGGGAGCTGGACGCCATTCACAGCTTCTACGGCGTCCAGGAGCAGGACGAGGACGGCAGCTGGAGCCGGTACCGGCGGTTTCTTTATGATGAGCTGCCCAAGAAGAACGGCAAGACCGAGTTTGCCGCCGGACTGGGGCTGTACCACTTGCTGTGGGACGGGGAGAAGCGGCCCAAGGTGGGAATCTTCTCTTCCGACAAGGAGAACGCCGCCCAAGTCTATGACACCGCCAAGTACATGGTGGAGCACACCTGTCTTGGGCAGCCGGAGCACGACCCCATTGCCTGGGCGGTGGACTCCAAGCGGGAGATCCACACCAAGTACGGCGGTGTGCTGAAGGTCTATTCCGCCGACGCGAAAACCAAGCACGGCTATTCCTTCAGCGCCATCATCTTCGACGAACTCCACACTCAGCCCAACCGGCGGCTGTGGGATGTGCTCACCGCGGGCTCCAATGCCGCCCGGCGGCAGCAGGCGGTGATTGTCCTTACCACCGCCGGCGACGACCCGGACCGCAAGAGCATCGGCTGGGAGATCCATGAACAGTGCCGGCGGCTGCTGGCCTGGCGGAGAGGGGAGCCCGAGCGGGAGCTGGACACCGACGACCCGGCCTGGTGCCCCATCATGTACGGCATCAGCGTTCTCACCGGCGATGATCCGGACAAGATCGCCGCCTTGGACATCTACGACGAGGCCCTCTGGTACGCCTGTAACCCGGGGCTGGGCCACAATCTGAAGCTCCGGGACTTCCGCCGGGCGGCCCGGGCCGCCAAGCAGAGCGAAGCGGCGGAACGGCTGTTTCGGTGGCTGCGGCTCAACCAGTGGATCGCCACCAAGGTGGTGGGCTGGCTGCCTCTTGGCCTTTATGACAAGACCCAGTGGAACATGGAGGGCTGGCAGGGCCTCAATGTGATGGCTCGCCGGCAGGCCGCCCGGGACGCACTGGCGGGCAAGCGGTGCTTCGGCGGCCTGGACCTGTCCACCACCACCGACCTCACCGCTCTTACCCTGCTGTTCCCGCCCCAGGAGGGACTGGACACCTGGGTAACCCTATTCTGGGCCTGGCGGCCGGAGGAGGGTGTGGTGGAGGCGGAGCAGCGAGACCATGTGCCCTACCGGGACTGGGCCAGGGCGGAATTCCTTACCCTGTGCCCCGGGGACATGGTGGACTTCACAATGGTGGAGGATACGGTGGCCTGGTGCGCCCAGGTGTTCGACTTGGACACCCTGGGGGTGGACCCCTACCTCAGCCGGACGCTCACACAGAGGCTTATGGAACGGGGCGTCAATGTGGTGGAGATCCCCCAGACCATCAAAGAGTTGTCCCCGGCTATGAAGGAGCTGGAGCGGCTGCTGCGGTCCCGGGAGATGCTCCATGAACACAACACGGCGGCCCGGTGGTGCTTTGGCAATGTCCGCTGCCATGTGGACGGCAACGAGAACCTGAAGCCTATGAAAAACCGCAGTATCGGCCGCATCGATATGGCGGTGGCGTGGATTATCGTCATGGCTGTGGCGATGGTGCGGATGCCGACAGGGTCAAATATCAACGACCACGTACTTTCCGAAGATTGGGGGATTTGATTTGAAAGAAAAACTGGGACGGGCGGTCAGGGCGCTGGGCCTCTACCTGGACGACCTGCTCCTGCTGGTCGGCGGGGGGTGCTTTGTGCGGGCGGCCCTGGACCTGGGCGGCCGACCGGCGGCTCTGGTTACGGCCGGCGTGTGCCTCACCGCCTATGCCGTGGTGGTGGCCAAATCCCGGGGAGGTGGCCGCAGATGATTTTGAACCAGGCCATGACGCCACGGGCCTCCGTTGAGGAGACCTCTCTCCCCTGGGAGCAGCTCAGCCACTGGTTCCAGCGGGTCTTCTCCGGCGAGGAGGCCATAGAGGCCAGCCGGGGGAACGCGGAGCATCTCTCCCCAATGGCGGCGGCCCATCGCATTTTGACCAACTCCTTCGGTATGATCCCCTTCGGGCTGTACCGCAAGGACGGGGACGCCCGCGTGGCGGTGGATGATCCCGACCTCAACCGTGTCCTAAAGGTGCGGGCCAACGATTATATGTCCCCCTTCATGCTGCGGAAGATCACTATGTCCAACGCCTTTTGGTGGGGGTTCGGCGCAGTGTGGAACCGGCGGGACGGCACCGGCAGAGTGATCGCCCGGATTCCGCTGCCCTCCGACTGCTGCACCATCCGCAAGGACGCCAACACCGGGACCTATTGGTACGACTACAGCCTGGAGGGCTTTCATAAGACCTTTGCCAACTCGGAGCTGTCCTTCCTGTACTTCGAAACCTATGACGGCATCCGGGGGCGGGGCATGCTGGATCTGGCCCGGGAGGCCATCTCTGTGGACGCCATGGCCCAGCGTTACAACAAGAAGTTCTACCAGAACGGCGCCCGTCTCTCCGGCATTGTGGAGGTGGACACCGACGCCAAGCCGGAGACCCGGAAGCGGGTCAAGGAGGAGTTCCGCACTTTTGCCTCCGACGACGCCTTCGCCGTGGCAGTGCTGGACCACAGCATGAAGTTTACCCCTCTGGGCCTCAGCCAGAGCGACGCCCAGTTCATTGAGAGCCGGGGCTTCACCGTGGAGGAGATCAGCAGGTTTTCCGGTATCCCTAAGCACATGCTCCAGACGGGCAAGGAGAGCTACGACAGCAACGCCCAGCAGAGGCTCAACTATGTCACCGACACCCTGCTGCCCTATGTGATCCAATGGGAGAGTGAGGACAGCTATAAGCTCACCGACCTCCGCCTGCGTCAGGTCGGGGCCTACATCCACGGCAATGTGGAGGCTCTGCTCCGGGCGGACCCCACCACCAGGGCGGACTTCTATGTGAAACTCATTGAGCATTCGGTTATGTGCCCGGACGATGCCCGAGCCAAGGAGGAGCTGAACCCCATTCCCGGCGGACTGGGAAAACAGTTCCTGGTCACCAAGAATCTGGGCTCACTGGAGTCCGTACTGAGAGGAGAGGATGGAAATGGCTGATATCGCGCTGCGCGGCGAGCTGTGGGACAACGACTCCGCCGATGTGCTGCGCTGGTGGGGCTGGCGGGACATCACCGCCCCCATGGACATCGCAGCCGCCCTGGCGGCGGCGGGCGGGGAGGATGTGACGCTGCTGATCAATTCCCCCGGCGGGGACATGGCGGTGGGGCTGGAGATCCGCTCCATGCTCCGGCGCTACCCCGGCAATACCACGGCTCTGTTCCAGGGCTACGGGGCCAGCGCCGCCACCCTGGCGGCCACCGGCTGCCGGAAGATCCAAAGCGAGCCCGGGGCCTTGCTCTGCTATCACAATCCCAGCAACACAGTGGAGGGGGATTACCGGGACATGCGCCGGGCGGCGGAGGCTCTTCGCAACGCCAGGGACTGCGTGCTGGAGGTCTATACTGCCCGCAATAGCTCCAGGACCCGGGAGGAGCTGACGGCCCTCATGGACAAGGACATTTGGATCAGCCCCACCCAGGCTCTGGAGTATGGGCTCATCGACGGCATTGTGGGGCTCTCCGGGGAAGCGGAGGACCCGGCGGCCTTTGTGGCCGCGGCGTCCGGACGGATTCGGCTGACAGCGGCCATGCGGGAGCGGTACCAGGCTCACATGGCGGACCAGCGGGCTGAGGAGGCCCGAAAGGAACAGGGCAGACGCACTCTGGCACGGCTCAGGGCGCTCTCTACATTTTGATTTTGAAAGGAGAACAGCATGGATTTCATGGAGAAAATCACCGAGCTCCGGGCTAAAAAGGCCCAGCTGCTCACGGAGGCCGAGGGGCTGGTGGCCGATGGCAAAATTACGGAGGCCGGCGCTATTACGGATCAGATGGAGAACATCAACGTTAAGATCGCCGGACTGGAGAAGCTGGCCAAGGCCAGCCGGGAGGCGGCGGAGCCGGTCTATGACGGCGCCCTGCACACGCCCCCCGCCAAGAGCGAGGGGAAAAGCGAAGACAAGCCCTTCGCCTCCGTGGGAGAGCAGCTGCGGGCCATCTACAACTTCCGAAAGAACCACGTGGAGGACCGTCGGCTCCGGCAGGTGAACAACGCCGTCCTGGGCTCCAACGAGGGCAGCGGCGCCGACGGCGGCTTTGCCCTCCAGACCGACTTCGCCGGCATGATTATGGAGAGCGCCGTCCAGCAAAGTCCCCTTCTCAACCGGCTGGACCGCTATACCTGCTCCAGCTCCGCCAACGCCATGCGGTGGGTCAGCGCCGACGAGACCGACGTGTCCAAGTCGGTGTTCGGTGGGGTGCAGATGTACTGGGCCAGCGAGGGAGCCGCCGTAGCCGCCAGCAAACCCCAGTTCCGGGAGATGAAGATGGACCTGGAGAAGATGATGGGCTTCCTCTACTGCACGGATGAGATGCTGGAGGACGTGGCCTTTATGACCAGCTTTGCCAGCTCCTCCTTCACCCTGGCCGGAGACCGTCTGCTCACCGAGGGGGTCATCTGCGGCGACGGTGTGGGAAAGCCTCTGGGTCTGATCCATTCCAAGGCGCTGATTACGGTGGCCAAAGAGCAGAGCCAGGCGGCCGGCAGCTTTTTGGGGCTCAACGCCATTAAGATGCAGGCCCGGGCCATGCCCCGGAACCGGGACCGGCTGGTGTGGCTGATGCACCCCGACGTGGAGGAGCAGCTTCCCACTCTGTCCATTCAGAGCGGAGAGGCGGCCAAGTTCCTGTGGAACCCCGAGGGCGGCCTCGGCAACTTCGACACCCAGCGGGTGCTCAACAAGCCGGTGCTCTTTGAGGACAGCTGTTCCCCTCTGGGCTCCGCCGGCGACATTATGCTGGTAGATCCCTACATGTATATCCTCCTGACCAAGGGAACCGTCAAGCAGGACTGGTCCATCCACGTGGAGTTCCTCACCGACCAGAACTGCTTTCGGGTGGTGTACCGCTGCAATGGCGCTCCCAAGGTGAGCACCCCCCTGACCATCAAAAACAGCACTAAGACCCGCAGCCCCTTTGTGGCGCTGGCGGACCGGAAGTAAGGAGGACCTGTATGAATCGGATCAATGAAGCGCTTGTATTCCAGACCGCCCTCGCGCCCCAGAGCGTGGAGGCATCTACAGAGAAGACCTCCGACTATATCGACGTCTCTGGTGTAGAGGAGATTGTGTTCCTCGTTTCTGCCGCTCCTCTGGGGTCCAATAAGAGCCTGACGGTGACCCTGCTGGCATCCGACGAAAGCGATGGCAGCGGCGCGGAGGAGGTGGAGACGGCCACCTTTACCGATACCGTGGGCACCATCCCTCAGACGGCGGTGGTGAGCTGTCGGCCCGGCGCTCTCAGCGGCCGTTACATGGCGGTGAAATTCCAGCACGACGGCGCCGCTGCAGTAGTATGCGGCGTAGTGGCCGCGGCCAACACCATGTATCTGCCCGCTGCCAACGGCTGGACCCTGGTGGTCTGATATGGCCCTGACCGATGCGCGCCGGAAGGCGCTGCTGGCATATTGCAGAATTGACACGCTGGAGGAGGGGGAGGAGGCCCTGCTGGAGACGCTGTACGGCGCGGCGGTAAGCTATATGGAAGAGGCGGGCGTCCGGGAGCCGCAGGAGGGAACGCTCCGGCGGGCCCAGTATGACCTGTGCGTAAATGCGCTGGTGCTGGACGGATATGACCGGCGGGGCGCCCGGACGGAGGGCGGCGTCAGCGACAACCTCGCTCTCCGGCGGATGATTACCCAGCTGAAGCTGACGGAGCCGGCTATACCAGAGACCGGCACATAAGAGACGGCCCGCCCGGCGTTTGTACGGGTGGGGCACAGGAGGGAGCGGCATGGCAGGCATCAGCGCGGGAGATCTGAAAAGCCGGGTGGAGGTGCTGCGGCGGGTCAAATCCAAAAATTCCCTGGGGGAGGATACCTATGAGTACAGCCCCGACCGGAAGGTGTGGGCGCGGATCGTTCCCACCTCCGGTCGAAGGGAGTCGGTGGAGGGGGATATGGAGCGGGCCGCGGTGACCCATAGGGTGACCGTCCGCCGCGCTTCCATTCCGGAGTTTCAAACGGATCTGCGGCTGCGGTTTCGCGGCCAGGACTACACCGTCCAGTATTTTTATCCCAACTACCGGGACAGCGGATTTGTGGATCTCTTTGTAAAGTTGGAGGTGGAAGATGGCAGCCCAAGTTTTTGATTTTCACGAAATCGATGAGTTTGCTGATAGTCTTCTTCGCAACGCAATGAAAGACCAACCAAAAAGAATTAAAAAATTTTTAAACAAGCAGGGATATGCATTGCGTAAAAAATCCCGAGAAACCGCGAAAGCATTAGTGCGAAAGCGAACTGGAAGATATCATAAGAGCTTTCGAAAGGGAAAGGTTTATAACTACAAGGGGGATAAGACGAATCAGGCTGTGCGGGTATATAACACTGATCCAGGCGCTTTTGCTATTGAGGTGGGCCGAAGGTACAAAAAGAAAGATGGGAGCGAATGGTTTAAGCCCGGTCTCCATGTAATGGAGACGGCTGCAGAAGACTTTGGGCCTCAGTATTTGTCAGCATTGGACGATCTGTTAGACGAGTTGGTGGACTCCCTATGATTTCTCTCCAGTCTCTCAACAAAGCAATCTGCGGCCAATACCGGCAGGCCCTGGAGCGGGCCGGGGTGGATGCGCCGCTGCTGGCGGAGGACGTATCCGCCCCCATTGTCCGGCCCAGCGGGAAGGTGGAGCTGGAGGACGGTGCCGACGCCCGCCTCCTCTCCTCCGGAAGGGAGCGGACGGTGACCTTCCGGCTTTACTACTTTGCCGCCGACAAGGACCGGCCCAAGCTGGAGAATCTGGCGGTGCGGCAGGCTCTGGGAGAGGCGTTCTTAGACGGAATTACCGTGGAGGAGATGTACCTCGGCATCGATGAGGGCTTGTCCTTTACGGTGACCGACGGCGTTCTGGTGGCCACGCTGGAACTGACGCTGACCGAGCCTGTCCCGGAGGCGGAGGCAGAACCCATGGAAACTTTGGAATACAGGGAGGGAACCTGACATGGCAGTGACATTGCCGAAAATCAATATTACATTCAAGCAGCTGGCCACGTCCTTTATTCAGCGCTCGGAGCGGGGGATTGTGGTTTTGATTCTCCGGGACGACACGGAGGGAACCGGCGGCACATTCTTCCAGTATGGCGACGCCACCCAGGTAAGCGCATCGGAATTCACAGCGGCCAATCAGCAGTACATTAAGGACGCCCTGTCCTTTGGTCCCCTGCGGGTCAGCGTAGTGAAGATCGGAACGGAGCAGGCCCTGGCGGATGCCGCCGCCGTTTTCACGCAGTATGAGAAGACCGGCTGGGTTACCTTTGCGGACGGAAAGAGTACGGACTGGACGGATCTTACCAGTTGGATTAAGGCCCGGGAACTGGAAATGAAGAGCTGGAAGGCTGTCTGCTACAACACCACGCCGCCGGATTCCATGCATGTGGTGAACTTTGTCAATGAGACCGTCACCTTTGTGGATGACCGGGGCTCCGTGTCCGGGGAGAAGTATTGTCCCTCCCTGGCCGGGCTGCTGGCCTCCTGCAACGTGGTGCGGGGCGCTACCAACAAGCTGTGCCCCAATCTGATCCGGGTCAGCGTACCGGACGACCCGGACGCGGTGGTGAGCGAGGGCAAGTTCCTCCTCATCAACGACGACGACGAGGTCCGGGTGGGGGTGGACGTCAATTCCCTCACCACCACCGACGGCTCCACCAAGACCGAGGACATGAAGTACATTGAGACGGTGGAGGCCATGGATCTCATGCGGGACGACATTGCCCGGACGTTCCGGGACGAGTATTTGGGGCAGTACCGCAACAGTCGGACCAACCAAATGCTGTTTGTCAGCGCCATCAACTACTATTTTGACGGCCTGGCGGCGGACAACATCCTCAATCCCGACCATGACAACAAGGCGGACGTGGACGTCTCTGCCCAGCGCAACGCCTGGGTCGGCTCCGGCAAGACGGAGGCGGCGGACTGGGACGATGCCACCGTGCGGGCCACGCCCTTCAAGCGGACGGTGTTTTTAGCGGGTGATGTGCAGATTCTCGGCTCCATGGGACACCTGGAGTTTGGCATCACATTAGTGTGAGGAGGTTTGTATGGGAAAACAGGTAAAGGTGCTGCATGGGTCGTGCAGTGAAGCTTACATCAACGGCGTCCGGGAGGCCCTTGCCACCAAGATTGAGGTGAAGGTCACCGGCGATTTTGAGGACGGCACCTTCTGCGGTGATTATGGGACCTTCCCCATTTACAACGGGTATGCCGTAGAGGGGACCCTGACCGGGAAGAAGTCGGACAGCACCCTGGAGGTGGCCATTGCGGAGGGCTACCGTACCGGTATTATGCCGGACATTGTGCTGATGACCTCCCTGACCAACCCCGTGACCCACCAGGCAGAGCGCTGGAGCGTGTCCGGCGTGGTGTTCACGGAGGTAGCCCTGGCCAACATTGAGGCCAAAAAGGCGGTGGAGCGGGAGATGCCCTTCAAGGCGGAGACGTATAAAAACCTGGAGGCTATTGTATGAGCAAAAGAATCTCATTTGAGGCGCTGCTGGCCAAGCGGGAGCAGCGGGAGGCGGACAAGCTGAAGGTGGGGATGCTGGACATCCCCGGCAGCGACGCGGGCCTGGAGGCCAGAATGCCGCCTCAGAAGGCGGTGCTGGAGATCTACGGGGAGCTGTCCGCGGCCAACGGGGCGCTGGAGGCGCTGCAGTGCGGCAAACACGCTCTGTATGCCGTCTGTCCCCAGCTCCAGGACCGGAAGCTCCAGGCGGAGTTGGGTGTGGCGGAGGACCCTATGGGAATCCTTGACGCGCTGTTTTCCGTGGCGGAGCAGGATGTTCTGGGCGGAAAGGCGCTGCAGTTTATGGGCCTGCTGCCGGAGAAGCTGCCGGGCAAGGATGAGGAAAAGCAGCCGAATGATCCGGCGCTGGAGACGGTAAAAAACTGATTGCCCGCGACCCCCTGCTGGAGCTGTTCGCCTTTTACGCTGCCAGAGGCGTTCCGCTGGACTCCCTGGCGGCCTCCGGCCCGGCGGAGATCGCTTTTCTGCGGGGGGCGCGGGCACTGTATTACCAAGAGGCTGCGGAGCTTATGAGCTATGCGGTAGCCGCGGGGATTTCGAAGATTCTGCCGGGAGGGGAACAGAGTGGCGAATAGAGTCATCAATACCATCCTCAATCTCCGGGACAATATGTCCGGCGGGTTGGTCCGCGCGGCCCGCAATACCCAGGGCGTCTCCCGGGAGATGCAAAACGCCACCCGCAGCGTGGTGGCGTTCAAAAATAAGGCGGTGTCCTCCCTGGCCAGCGCCGCCAAAAGCTTTGTGACGTTGGGAACAGCAACAGCCAGTATGGTGGCTACGCTGGCAGCCAAAACCGGACTCAGCGAGGCAATGGATCTGGAGGGGTACCGGCTGCAGCTGGAGACAGCCACAAAAGACACGCAGAAAGCCTCCGAGATTATGCAGTACGCCATTGATCTTGCCAACAAAACACCTTTTGAAGGCGGAGAACTGGTGGAAGGAGCGGCCAAATTCGAGGCCATGGGTATGGCGGCACAAAAATGGCTTCCTTTAGCCGGAGACATGGCTGCCGCTACCAATAAGAGCTTTGATCAGGCCACGGAGGCCCTCATTGATGCCCAGAATGGTGAATTGGAGAGGCTGAAGGAGTTCGGCGTCACCAAGGCCAATATCTTGGAGCAGGGTGAAAAGCTCTTTTCGGATGTGCAGCTGGTCAATAACCAGGGGCAGATCGTCAACCAGGAAAAGTTTAATGAGGCGTTGATCTCTTTAATGCAGGATCGGTTTGCTGGCGGCATGGAGAAACAAGCCACTACCATGAAAGGATTGTGGTCCACTGTTACCGGTGTGACAAAATCCGCGTTGGCAAACCTTACCGGCATCACCACAGACGGATCTATCCGCTCCGGCTCCGCGCTGGACCTGTTCAAAGGAAAGGTGGAGCTGCTTGCGGGAAAGCTGGAAGAGTGGCAGCAAAACGGTACCATGGACCGCATAGCCCAGCAGCTTGACCAGGGGCTGGCGAAAGGGGCGGACCTGGCCAGCCAGGGGTTTCAGTGGCTTTCGGATCATGGCGGCACTTTACTGGCCTGCCTCAAGCCGCTGGCGGCCACTATCGGCACGATTAAGCTGGTAAAGCTTGGGGCGGACGCCGCCAACGCGGCCAACACCTTTGTGCTGTACGCCAAAACTGTGGCGACGGTCAGCCAGGCCAATCTCCTGTCGGCGGCCTCCTGGGTCAAGTCCACCGCGGCGATGGTGGCAAATAAAGCCGCAATGGTAGCGTCTACCGTGGCCAGCGGTGCGGCAGCGGCGGGAACCGGCCTTCTGACGGCGGCACAGCTGGCGCTCAATGCGGCCTTTGTGGCCACCCCCATTGGTTGGATTGTGCTGGGCGTCATGGCCCTGGTGGCCGCCGGAATTGCCCTGTATAAAAACTGGGACACGGTCAAGGCCAAAGCCGGGGAGCTGTGGGAGCGGGTCAAGGAGACGTTCGGCGGGATCAAAGAGGGGATTATCGGCGCTTTCGAGGGCGCAAAAGAGAAGGTTCTGGGCTTTTTCTCTTGGATCGATGAAAAGATACGGGGCATCCCCATCATCGGCTCCCTCTATGAGGGCGCCATGAACCTGGGCGGATGGGTGGGTGACAAAATCAGCGGGCACGCCACCGGCACCAGCTACTTTGCCGGCGGCTGGACCCGGGTCAACGAGCGGGGCGGCGAAATTCTGAACCTGCCCGGCGGTACCCAAATCATCCCCCATGATGTTTCCCGGCGGATGGTGGGCGGCCCCTCCATCTCCGTAAATGTGACGGTGCAGGGCAATATTATCGGCAACCAGGCCTACGCCCAGGAGCTGGGAGACGTCATCGTCCAGCGCATTCTGCGCGCCCTGCACAATACATAAGGAGGCCCCATGTATCAGGTCATCATCAGCATCAACAACAACGAGGAGGCGATTGTCCTGCCGGCAGTCCCGCCGGATTTCGGGCCTCAGATCCCCCAGAACAACGGCACCTATGAGGGCCTCTCCCGGGACTACAATACCCTGGGGACCATGGGGCTGTGGGAAATGACCCTTTCCAGCTTTTTCCCGGTAGGAAAACGGTACCGCTTTATGCCCGCCGACGCCCTGGAGGACGGGTGGCAGTATGTGAGCTTTTTTGAGCGCAACCGCCCGCGGATGCTCCCCTTTCGGATCATTATTTTAGACAGCCGGGGCGTGTGCCGGCTTAACAGCCCCTGCAGCGTGGACAGCTTCTCCTGGTCCGTAAAGCGAAACGGCGACATCGCCTATTCTCTGTCCCTGCGGGAGTACCGCTTCATTTCGGGGGTGACATAGTGGGCAGAGCGTATGTGGACGACCACCGCGTCCTCCTCTACAAAGGCAGCGCGGTGACAGACATCACCGAAGCGGTGAGCGGCCTGGAGGCCCGGGACGAGCTCTCCGCCCTCAGCGTGGAGGTGACGTTCACGGCGGTGCGGAACAACAACCGGGACAAATATATGCGGTGGTACGGCATTGAACCCGGGGACAAGCTGCGGATTGTGAACCACGGCGCGGAGGTGTTTTCCGGCGTGGTTCTTACCGTGGGCTTAGACGGTTCGGTGACCGCCAACGACCCCGGCTGGTATCTCACCAAATCAGAGATCGTGCTGCAGGTGTCGGGCGCGGCGGCGGCGGATGCGGTGCGCCGCATGTGCGCCAAGGCGGGAATCGCAGTGGGAACCATCGACCTGCCTCCCACCAGAATTTCCGAGGTATGGGTGGGGACTACGCCGGAGCAGATTTTGGAGGATATTCTTTCCATATGCAGCGCGGAAACCGGCCTCACCTACCGCCGGAGAGTCCGGGGCGGGGCGCTGCAGGTGGGGCCGCTGCCCACTGTGCCCATCGTCGCCTACCATAAGCCGGCGGACAATTTAGGGGCCTTTGACATTACTCTGGCCAAGGGGAGCGTTACCGGTTCGGATTCCATGGCGGATCTGATCAACTCTGTGGTGCTGGCGGCGGGTGGCAACTCCGCCGAGACCATTGGCAGGGCCTACAATGCCGCCAGTATCGCAAAATACGGACTGCTGCAAACCGTGGAGACCCTCTCCGGAGACGAGAACGCCGCCCAGGCCCGGCAGCGGCTGGGGACGCTGCTTTCCCAGGGGGACCGGCTCACGCGGGAGCGGACGGTGGAGGAGCTCTGGGGGGCGGATGAGGTGGTCAGCGGCATCCTCCTGCAGTTCCAGGCCAACCGCTACGGCGTCACCGGCGTGCAGCGGGTGACGGGCGTCACCCACCGCTATGGCCGCCCCCATTTGATGCGCTTGACTGTGGAGGCCTGGGAGGACAGCCGGGCCGCGGGAAATGACGACACCATTACGGGGTAGGAGGAACAATGGGCGATTGGGACTATGCGCTGGCGAAAGCGCTGCGGGGCCTTCATAAGACACAGCGGCCGGAGCTGACGGAGGGCACGGTGGTTTCCACCGCGCCGCTGACGGTCTCGCTTTACGGCGGAGAGGTGATGGCGCCGCCGGCCAAGCTGGAAACCGTATTCTGTGCCCAGGGCTTCTACCGGAGCAAAACCGATGGCCGGCTGTACCTGGAGGACTGGCGGAAAGGGGACCGGGTGCTGTGCGGCTGGCTGGGAAAATCTGTGGTCATTCTGGGGCGGCTGGCTGCCCCGGGAGAGCGTATGGAGGAGAGGTGAGCATATGACAGAGATGTTTCCTGTGATTCCCGAAAGGATCTCCAGGCAGACAGGGACCAGCATCGGCCGGGTACCGGCCTTTGGCAGCACAAACAACCGATTTTTACTGGTGGACGGCGCTTTGGTGGAGCGGACAGGCCGGGAGGCCGTGCGGCAGTGGTTTGATTTAATGCTGCGCCAGCAGATTGACCGGGTGCCCATCTATCGCACCGGCGGGGAGGTCCGGCTGGGGGTGGACAGGGAGATGCTGGGAAGTAAGCTGCCCTCCGGCCTCATTGCGGCGGAGATCGAGCGCAACGTGCGGGAAACCGCCTCGTTCTGCCCGGCGGTGAGGACGGTGCGGGATTTCTCCATTACCCGGCGCGGACGCAGCTGCCACGTGGAATTTACGGCGGAGCTGTATACCGACGAGACGCTGGAGGTGAGCACGGATGTCTGACACCCTGGACGCCATGCTCTCGGCCATGCCGGAGAGCTACCAAAAAACGGTGGGCTTTCCCACCTATGACCTTTTGGCTGCTGCCGCCATCCCCATGGACGGGTTTGCGGCGGCTTTGCTGGAGACGGCGGCCAAGCTGGACCCCTCCAACCTCACCGGCGCCGAGCTGGACAGCTACATCAAATCCCGCTCCGGCCTTTCGCGCAATCCGCCTACCTATGCCTCCGGACTGCTGCGGGTGACCGGAAACGGCACGGTGCAGGAGGGAGATCTGTTTGAGTCCGCCGGCGGCGTCCAGTTTACCGCCACGGCCTCCGTGGAGATCTCCGACGTTGGGAATGTCCCTGTCCGCTGTACCCGGCCGGGGGCGGTGGGGAATCTGCCTGCCGGCAGCATTACGATGATGCCGGTGCAGCTGGCCGGAATCGTATCGGTGTCCAACTCGGACACATTCACCGGCGGCTACGACGCGGAGAGCGACCAGTCCTATTTTGACCGTTATATCCTCCGGCTCCAGACGCCGCCCACCAGCGGCAATCAGTATCACTACCGCTCCTGGGCGCTGGAGGTCACCGGCGTGGGCGGCGTGCAAATCTATCCGCTGGGGCATGGGGACAACACGGTGGACGTGGTGCTCATTGACGTGGACGGACAGCCGGCGGACGAGGAGCTGGTGGAGCGGGTCCAGAATCACATTGACCCGGGCAGCCGAGGCTTGGGAGAGGGGGAGGCTCCGATCGGCGCGTACTGCTATGTCAGCGCCGCCGCGGCGCTGGAACTGACGCTGTCCCTGACGGTGCAGACTCTGCCCGACGCGGATCAGAGTGCCGTGTCGGAAGCTGTCAAGGCGGCGGTGGCGGCCTATCTCAAGGACATTGCTTTTGTCCGGGACTATGTGAGTTACGCGCAGATTGCTGCGGCCATTTTGGGAGCCAATGGGGTGCAGGATTTCTCCGATCTGACGGTCAACGGCTCCACAGCCAACGTGCCGGTTGCCCCGCGGCAGGTGGCCACACTGGGGGAGGTGAGGATTCAGTATGGAGCTGGTGCGTAATCTTCCCCAGCAGTACCGGACAGACCCCTGGGTGTTGGCTCTGGCTGACGCCATTTTGGGCGTGCTGGAGGAGCAGAATACCCGGTCCCTGGAGATCCGCGCCC
>CALXDD010000049.1 GCA_944386985.1 uncultured Oscillospiraceae bacterium | reverse complement strand
GATTTTGTATTGCATTTTTTCGCCTCCCTAAAAATCTGAAATTTCTACTTGACTTTTATTAGCAGGTCTTTCACAATACCGGGAAAGTGAAAAAAAAGCAAGTCCCTCTTTTCCCGCCCGGTGTTGACACGCCCTGGAACGGCAGGATATACTGAACAAAAGGAGGTGACATATATGGGAGATTTGGTATACCGGGCGCTCTGTCAGCTCTTCGGCGGCTTTTTCGCCGCTGTAGTGCTTCTGCCGGCGGGGATCATGCTGGCAGCCTGGCTCCTCTATATTGCGGTCATATCTGTTCGGGAGTGGCGGAGAAAATAATCCCGCCTGCCCTTTCCATTGACAAGGACAAATCCGCCGGGTATGATGGGGGAGCAAACAACAGGGAAGGAGCCTTACCCATATGAAACTGATTTCCTGGAACGTCAACGGCCTGCGGGCCTGCCTCAAAAAGGGCTTTGTGGACTACTGCCTCCAAGAGGGGGCGGACGTATACTGCCTGCAGGAGACCAAAATGGAGGAGGGCCAGGCGGACTTTGACCTCCCCGGCTACCACCGCTACTGGAACAGCGCCGACAAGAAGGGCTATTCCGGCACCGCCGTCTTCACCAAGACCGAGCCCCTCTCCGTGACCTGCGACTTCGGCGAGGACCTCCACCGCCACGAGGGCCGGGTCATCACCGCCGAGTATCCGGACTTCTATCTGGTGTGCTGCTACACCCCCAACGCCCAGGACGGCCTCAAGCGCATCGACTACCGGATGCAGTGGGAGGACGATTTCCGCGCCTATCTCATGGAGCTGGACAAGGTGAAGCCGGTGGTCCTCTGCGGGGACCTGAACGTGGCCCACCAGGAGATCGACCTCAAAAACCCCGGCCCCAACCGGGGCAACGCCGGGTTCTCCGACCAGGAGCGGGAGAAGATGACCGTCCTCCTCTCCTCCGGCTTTGCCGACACCTTCCGCACCCTCCATCCCGACGTCACCGGGGTCTACAGCTGGTGGAGCTATCGCTTCAACGCCCGGAAGAACAACGCGGGGTGGCGCATCGACTATTTTATCGTCTCCCAGCGGCTTTTGGACAAGGTCACCGACGCCTCCATCCGCACGGAGGTGGAGGGCAGCGACCACTGCCCCGTGGCCCTGGAGCTGGCCCTTTGACAAACCAGAATCAAAGAAGGGACAAGCGGCAAAAAGCTCGCTTGTCCCCTTTTTTCTCTGGCGGCCTTTGCGCGAAGAAGCAAAGTGAAGGAAAATTTTGAGCCACCCCCTTGACAAGGGAAAAATATGGTCTATACTCATATATGGTTTGGATGCAAACTAATCAGGAAGGACCGGTGAAGGACATGACCGACCGGAATCTGCATTATCTGCTGCTGGTGGGGCACCAGCACGCCCACCGCCGCATTATGGGGACCCTGTGCAGCGGCCGCCTGCAGCCGGGGCAGCCGAAGATCCTGGATTTTCTTGCGGATCACCAGGGCTGCACCCAGAAGGAGATCGGGGAGGGCTGCGTGCTGGACAAGTCCTCGGTGACGGGGCTTCTCTCCCGGATGGAGGAGGCGGGCCTGGTCCGGCGGGAAAATTGTCCCCAGGACCGGCGGGTGGTGCGTATCTACCTGACGGACCGGGGCGCGGAGGAGGCCCAGTGGGTCCGGGAGGTCTTTGACCGGGTGGACGCCCTGGGCTGGGGGGACATTCCCCCGGAGGAGCGGGAGCAGTTCATGACCACCTTCCGAAAGATTATCCGCAATTTTGAACATCGGGAGGAAACAGAATGAACGCAAAGATCCGTCGCTACAGCTGGTTTGTTTTAGGGGTGGTGCTCAACTCCATGGGCATCGCGCTGATCACCAAGGCCGCTCTGGGCACCTCGCCCATTTCCAGTCTGCCCTATGTGCTCAGCTTCGCCTTCCCCCTGACATTGGGACAGTTTACCTTCCTGGTAAATCTGCTCTTTATCGCGGGTCAGATCCTGCTGCTGCGCCGGGAATTTGCCCCCATTCAGCTGCTGCAGCTGGTGGTGAATGTGGTGTTCAGCGGGTGCATTGACGTCAGCATGAGCCTTTTCAGCTGGCTGCAGCCCCACAATGCCCTGCTTCAGCTGGTATCTCTGGTGGCGGGCTGCGCCGTGCTGGCCCTCGGCATCAGCATGGAGGTGGCCCCGGGGGTGCTGATGGTACCCGGCGAGGGCATGGTGAGCGCCCTGTCCCACGCCACCAAGCTGCGGTTCGGCTCCACCAAGATTGCCTTTGACGTGACCCTGGTGGCCACGGCGGCGGTGCTGTCCCTGGTATTTTTCCACCGGCTCCAGGGCCTTGGCCTTGGGACCATTCTCTCGGCGCTGCTGGTGGGGCGGCTGGTGAATCTCTATAACCGCCGCATCCCTCTGATCTCCTCCATCGCCCGGCTGAAAGAGGCCGCATGACGGAAAAAGGCTGTGCCCGCCACGTCTGGCGGGCACAGCTTTTTTCTATGCAAATATATCCGGCGGCGGTCGTCTCACCCCAGCCACTTGGCCAGAAGATCCGCCAGATTGTACCGGGAGAACACCGACACCGCCACCAGGGAGATGGTAGACATGATCTTGATGAAAATGTCCAGGCAGGGCCCCACGGTGTCCTTCAGGGGATCGCCCACGGTGTCGCCCACCACGGCGGCGCTGTGGGTCTCCGACCCCTTGCCCGCCCCGGGGATGGCCCCGGACTCGATGTACTTCTTTCCGTTGTCCCAGGCGCCGCCGGCGTTGCCGGTGAAAATGGCGATCATGATGGCGGCGATGGTGGAGCCGATGATGACCCCGCCCACAAACTCCGGTCCGAAGAGGAAGCCGCACAGCACCGGCACCACAATGGCCAGGAGGCTGGGAATCCGCATCTCCCCCAGAGCGCCCCGGCTGGAGATCTCAATGCAGGTCTTGTAGTCCGGCTTGGCGGCGCCCTCCAGGATGCCGGGGATCTCCCGGAACTGGCGGCGCACCTCGTCCACCATCTTCCGGGCGGCCTTGGCCACCGCCTCGATGAGCATGCCGGAGAAGAGGAAGGGCAGGGCCCCGCCCACAATGGCCCCGGAGAGGATCATGGGATCGATCATATTCAGCGCCAGATCGGTGCCCAGCTCGTTGTAGGAGTAGAGGTAGGAGATCATGAGCGCCAGGGCCGCCAGGGCCCCGGAGCCGATGGCAAAGCCCTTGCCGATGGCGGCGGTGGTGTTGCCCACGCTGTCTAAGGTGTCGGTGATTTTCCGCACCTCCGGGTCGAGACCGCTCATCTCCGCGATGCCGCCGGCGTTGTCGGAGATGGGGCCGTAGGTGTCCACCGACACGGTGGCCGCCACAAAGGAGAGCATCCCCACCGCCGCCATGGACACGCCGTACATCCCCGCGGCGCTGTAGGAGAGGATGATGCCCGCCCCCAGGACGACGCAGGGGGCCATGCAGCTCTTCATGCCCAGGGCCAGCCCCTGGGTGATGGTGAGGGCGGCGCCCTCCTGGGCGGCCTCCGCCAGGCGGCGGGTAGGCCGGTAGTCGGCGGAGGTGTACAGCTCGGCGATGACGCCGATGATGACCCCGGCGGCCACGCCGATGGCAGCGGCCACCCAGGGGGAGATGAAGCCCAGACGGAAGCCGGCGGCGGTCTCCAGCCCCTCCATGCTCCCAAAGAGGAACCAGCTCACCGCCAGCCCCACCACCACCGTCAGTCCGGCGGAGACGTAGGTGGCGGCGTTCAGGTCCCGGCGGGGGTCCGCGGAGAGGGAGGGACGGAAGAGGAGGGAGGCGATGCCGATGCAGCAGGCCACGAGGCCCCCCGCCACAAACAGCAGGGGAAAGAGGATCATCCGCTCCAAAAGGGCCTCCGGCACCGTCTGGCCCCTGGCCAGGGCCGACAGCACCAGGTGGTAGGACAAGATCACGGCGGAGGACGCAGCGCCCACAAAGCTCTCCAAAAGGTCGGAGCCAAGGCCCGCCACGTCGCCCACGTTGTCGCCCACGTTGTCAGCGATGGTGGCGGGGTTTCGGGGATCGTCCTCGGGGATGTTGGCCTCCGTCTTGCCCACTAAGTCCGCCCCCATGTCGGCGGCCTTGGTGTAGATGCCGCCGCCCACCCGGTTGAACATGGCCACAATGGAGCAGCCCAGGGCGTAGCCGGAGAGAGTCATGGGGAAGGGCAGGAAGGACACGCCGATCCAGTTGGTGACGGAGGCGGTCTCCGTCAGCTGGCCCATGGCCATACCGAAGATGCCGTAGACCAGGAAGATCCCCAGCAGGGCAAAGCCCCCCACAGAGAGGCCCATGACGGACCCGCCCCGGAAGGCCACCTTGACGGTTTTGCCGATGCTGCGGGTGCGCTGGGCCTCGTTGGAGACCCGGACATTGGCATAGGTGGCGATTTTCATGCCGATAAACCCGGCGCAGCCGCTCATGACCGAGCCGATGAGGAAGGCCGCAGCGGACTGCCAGGAGGTGACCAGGGCCAGAATCACCGCCACCACCGCCACCACGGTGTACAGCACCCGGTACTCATAGCGGATGAAGGCGGAGGCCCCCACCCGGATGGCTCCGGCGATTTCGGACATGAGGGGGGAGCCCTCCTCCAGGGCCTTGACGGTTTTGTAATTGAAGGCGGCAAAGGCCAGGGCCAGTACCGCCGCCAGCAGGACAATGAGAATGACGCCGTTCATAGGAAGACCTCCTTGTTTTGCGGCGCGAAGCGCCGGCGGAAGGCTGACGGTTCCTATTTGCAACACCGGGCAGGGCCGGTGGACCACGGTGATACGGGCGCGTCCGCCCGGAATCACAAAACAGCAGGCAGGGCCAAAGAGGCTCTGCCTGCTGTTCTACCATCTGAAAATCCGCCCTCCCCGGCGGCGGCGCAGCATGCAGTGACCCTCTCTTCCGTGCCCCTTTGACTTGCTGCTGACGGCGGGAAACTATCATCCCCGCCCATTATGATTCTGCCTTTATTTTACCACAAATTATCCAAATTGCAAGCTAAAAATTATTTTTCATTTGTGCAAATTTTACAACGATTTAAAGTGATACACAAAGGGAATTTCGAAGGGCTTCCGACTGCCGGGGAAGTGGGGGAGGGAGGGGGCTTACCTGCTCTTGCGAAGCTCGATCAGGCGATCCCGCAGAATTGCCGCATACTCGAACTCCAGCATCTTCGCCGCTTCTTTCATTTCCTTCTCCAGACGGGCGATCTCCCGCTCCGTCTCGGCCTTCGTGAGCTTCTTCCCGCTCCTCCGCTGGGCGGTCTCGGCGCTCTTGGAAATCTCCAGCACCTCCCGCACCGATTTGATCACCGTCTTGGGCACAATGCCGTGGGCCTTGTTGAAGGCGTCCTGCTTCTCCCGGCGGCGCTCCGTCTCGTCCATGGCCCGGCGCATGGAGGGGGTGATGGTGTCGGCGTACAAAATCACCATGCCGTCGGCGTTCCGGGCCGCCCGGCCGATGGTCTGGATGAGGCTGGTCTCGCTGCGGAGGAAGCCCTCCTTGTCCGCGTCCAAAATGGCCACCAGACTGACCTCCGGCATGTCGAGGCCCTCACGGAGGAGGTTGATGCCCACCAGTACGTCGAACTCCCCCAGCCGCAGGTCCCGGATCAGCTCCATCCGCTCGATGGTCTCCACATCGTGGTGCATATACCGCACCTTGATGCCCGCCTGAGTGAGATAGACCGTCAGATCCTCCGCCATTTTCTTGGTAAGGGTGGTCACCAGCACCCGCTCATGCCGCTTGGACCGGGCGTTGATCTCGTCGATGAGGTCGTCGATCTGGCCCTCCACGGGCCGCACCTCCACCAGCGGGTCCAGAAGGCCCGTGGGCCGGATCAGCTGCTCCACCACCTGGTCCGCCCGGCTGCGCTCATACTCCGCCGGGGTGGCGGAGACGTAGATCACCTGATTGAGCCGCTCCTCAAACTCCTCAAACTTGAGGGGCCGGTTGTCAAAGGCGCAGGGCAGACGGAAGCCGTACTCCACCAGGCTCTCCTTTCTGGCCCGGTCGCCGTTGTACATGGCCCGGACCTGGGGCAGCGTCACATGGCTCTCGTCGATGAAGAGGACAAAGTCCTCGGGGAAGTAGTCCAGCAGGGTGTGGGGGGCCGAGCCCACCGGCCGCCCGTCTAAAATCCGGGAGTAGTTCTCGATGCCGGAGCAGTAGCCCAGCTCCTGCATCATCTCGATGTCGTACAGCACCCGCTGCTTCAGGCGCTGGGCCTCCACCAGCTTGTCCTGGCTGTTGAGCTCCTGAAGCCGCTCCTCCAGCTCTTTGTAGATCTCCTGGATGGCGGCGTCCATCTTCTCCTTGGGGGTGACGTAGTGGGTGGCGGGCCAGATGGGCACATGGCTGAGGATCTTGGTCACCGCCCCGGTGAGGGGATTGATCTGGCTGAGGCGGTCGATCTCGTCGCCGAAAAACTCGATGCGGATGGCGGCGTCCTTCCAGTAGGCGGGATACACCTCCACCGTGTCCCCCCGGACCCGGAACATGTTCCGCTCAAAGGCCACGTCGTTGCGCTCGTAGCGGATGTCCACCAGACGGCTGAGCAGGTCGTCCCGCTCCATGGTCATGCCGGGGCGCAGGGAGATCATCATTTTGGCGAAGTCCTCCGGCTCGCCGAGACCGTAGATGCAGCTGACGGAGGCCACCACGATCACGTCCCGCCGCTCCAAAAGGGCGCAGGTGGCGCTGAGACGGAGACGGTCGATCTCGTCGTTGGTGGAGGCGTCCTTCTCAATATAGGTATCGGTGTGGGGGATATAGGCCTCCGGCTGGTAGTAGTCGTAGTAGGAGACGAAGTATTCCACGGCGTTGTTGGGGAAAAACTCCTTGAACTCGGCGCAGAGCTGGGCGGCCAGGGTCTTGTTGTGGGCCAGCACCAGGGTGGGGCGCTGGATCTGCTCGATGACCTTGGCCATGGTGTAGGTCTTGCCGGAGCCGGTGACGCCTAAGAGCACCTGCTCCCGGAGACCGTCGTCAACGCCCTGGGCCAGGGCGGCGATGGCCTGGGGCTGGTCCCCCGCGGGCTTATATTCTGATACAACCTCAAACTTGGGCATGGGGGGTCCTCCTTTTTGTCCCTCAATCGCCGGGACGTGGCTTATTTTTTGCCCGCTGACGCAGGCGGGTTTTTTCTGTCGGTACCCGACGGTGTACGGATTGGTGTTTTGCCTCCGGCGGGTGACTTTTCTCGCCAAAGAAAAGTCACCAAAAGTTGGCTTAGAACCAATGGTTCTAAGGACTCCTTTGTTTCCTATTATGGGGAGTCCTGTTCCGTTTGTATCGTGAGATTGTGCGGCTGACAGAAGCAAGGGAGTGACAGTTCCCCCTGTTTCCGCGCTTCGGCGCGCTCCCCCGGTGGTCGTAGAAGTCTCTGCAATTACACCAGGCCAAAGCCTTCCCCTGGGGGAAGGTGCCCCAGTGCGCACACTGGGGCGGATGAGGGGAACGCCACCAGCCTGGTAGACGCCAACTCGGAGGAAACAAAGACTGGTCTGGAAAAGGATTTGCCTCCGAAAAGGTGCGACAGATTTCGATACCCTTCCCCTCATCCGTCACGGCTGCGCCGTGCCACCTTCCCCCAGGGGAAGGCTTAAAACGGTAGACATAACGACTATCGTCTACCCACCAATGGAGCGCGCCGAAGCGCGGTATTAGGGGGACCATGACACGTCAACGGAGCGTCGGAGGCAACAGGACCAAAATAGTCAGGGGGGACTGACAGTACACGTCAGGATAAGGGAATTCTTAAAACCGTAGGTTTTAAGCGGACTTTTGGTGACTTTTCTTCCGCGAGAAAAGTCACCCGCCGGAGGCAGAACACCTGCCGACGTGCGTCGGCCGCCGACAAAAACGTACCATCCCTCGTCAGCGGGACAAAAGCCCCTCCCCGCCAAAAAATCAAAAACAGGGACGCCTGCCGCGTCCCTGTTTTGCCGGTTTCCACCGTTACTGTGCAACAATATCCTTCAGCGCCTTGCCGGCCTTGAAGACGGGCACCTTGGAGGCGGGGATCTCAATGGCCTCCTTGGTCTTGGGGTTGCGGCCGGTGCGGGCGGCGCGGCTCTTCACCTCGAAGGAACCAAAGCCCACCAGCTGTACTTTATCGCCATCCTTCAGAGCGGCGGTAATCACATCCAGTGCGGCGGTCACCGCGGCCTCGGAATCCTTCTTGCTCAGGCCGGACTTCTCCGCCACAGCGGCAATCAGCTCTGCTTTATTCATACGTGCAAATCTCCTTTGATTTTAATTCTGCTTGTGCAATAGACCTCTCCTCGGTGTCACCCGAATATCGTTACCAATCTATCACATATTTCTCCCACTTGCAAGGTTTTTATACGGGAAATTCCAGCACTTTTAAAAAATATCATCCCTTCCCGCAGATTTCCTTACCGGATGTGAAGAAGTTTCGCAATCTTGTCGCCCTTGGGCACCATCTCCAGGTCCTCCCGGGTGATCACACGCAGAACCAGCACCAGCGCCAAATACACCACTACCGCCACGCCGATGGCTCCCACCGTGGACAGCGTATTGCCGAAATGCCCGGCAAAGAAGGCGTAGGCGTAGTGGGCGCTGAGACCCATCAGCACCGACGCCGCCAGGGGCTTTCCAAACAGCCGCAGATACCGGGGCTTCTCCTCCACGATGCGGTAGACAATGGTCAGGTTGATGGCGGAGATCAGCATGTAGCAGGCCAGGGTGCCAATGGGGGCGCCCTTGATGTTGATGGAGGGAATGCCGATGAGCACATAGTTCAGCGCCACCTTGGTGCAGCCGCCGATAATGATGGTGACAATGGGGATCTTCGCCCGGTCGTTGGCCTGGAGAATGCCGTTGGTCAAAAGCGTCAGGCACACGAAAATGGACGCGATGCCCAGAATCTGCAGATGGTAGGTGGCCGCCGCCGCCGCCTCAGGCTGGGCGGGGTACAGCATCTGCAGAATGGGCCCGGCCATCACCGCCAGCCCCACCCCGGCGGGCAGGGCCAGAAGGGCGATGAGGCGGAAGGAGGCGGACACCACCCGGTTCACCGTCCGGTGGTCCCGGCGGGCCACCGCCGCCGCCACGGCGGGGATCAGGCTCATGGTGATGGGGGGGATGAAGGAGGAGGGGAAGTTGAAGAGGGTCATACCGAAGCTGTACTCCCCGTAGAGAGAGGCCGCCGCCTTCTCCGTGATCCCCAGCACATCCTGGAGCCGCCCCATGGCGATGGACTGGTCTAAGGTGGAGATGATGCTCTGGCCGGAGGCGCCGATGGTGATGGGCACCCCGATGGCCAAAAGCCGCTTCAAAATCACTCTCCGGCCGCTGGGGGTGTCGGCCCCCGCCGGGTCGTCCCGCCGGGAGCGGAGCTGGTGGACCAGCATATACACCATGGCCACCACCGAGCCGGTGGTAACGCCCAAAATGGCCCCGGCGGCGCCGATGTTCACCCCCATCCCCGCGCTGATGAAGTACCAGGCCAGCAGAAGGCCCACAATCAGCTTGAAAGACGCCTCGATGATCTGGGAGATGGCGGAGGGCAGCATGTTGCCCTGGCCCTGGGTGTAGCCCCGGAAGGCGGACATGACGCACACGCACACCACCGACACGCTGAGGGCCCGGATGGGCCAGTAGGCCAGGGTGTTGTTCATGGCCGCCGACAGGGGACCGGCCCAGAAGAACATGAGGGCGGTGCCCGCGGCGCCCAGAATCACGAACAGCCACATGGCCACGCTGAGCACCCGGCGGCTCTGGTTGTACTTGCCGAGAGCCCGGGCCTCGCTGACCAGCTTGCTCACCGCCAGGGGAAGCCCGGCGGTGGAGATGGCCAGGAGGACGGAGTAGATGTTGTAGGCGGTGTTGAAATGGGTCATTCCCTCGGTGCCGAGGATGTTCCCCAAGGGGATCTTATAGAGAGCGCCAATGACCTTCACCACCGCCACCGCCACCGCTAAAATCACGGTGCCGCCCAAAAAGGACTGTTTCTTTTCTTTGGACATGTGTTCCTTCTTTACGCAACTTGAGAATTTGGAGCTGGTGGTTACTTCTCCGCCTGCCGCTCCAGAGGCTGGCCGCAGTTGGTGCAGTATACGCTCTTGCCGTCGTTCATGGCTCCGCACGCCTCACAGAACGCCTGGCCCCGGAGGATCATCCGCTGCCGCTCCCGGCGGCGCAGCTCCTCCCGCAGCCGGTCGATCTCCTGGAGGACCTCCTCCATGTCTCCGCTGTCGGTGGGGTCGCCGGTGTGGGTGGCGTAGACCATCTCGCCCACCCGCTGGAGACAGCGGCGCACCCGGGCGTTGAGATCCGCCTCCTCCCACTTCAGCCTGGCGTACTGGACCGTGTCCTCCGTCGCCTTTCCCGCCTTCTTCACGCCGGTCCTGGCGGCATCTCCCGCGTCCATGGCCGCCTTGCAGGTCTGGCCCCAGATCTCCTCCAGGGTCTCCTTCCATTTGTTCTGATCCATTGTGTTCCTCCCTTTAATCGTCGTAGATCCCGCCGCCGATGAACTCCCGGATCAGGGAGTCGGGGGCGATGTAGGATTCCTCCAGGGTCTCAAAGAGGGGATAGGCCCCCAGCAGGTGGCCGATCTCCTCATAGCGCTCCATGTCCGGCTTCAGCTGCTGGAAGAGGGGCAGGGCAAAGGGCTTGATGGCGCTGATCTCATAGGGCAGGGAGCTGTCGAACATGATGTCGGCGTTGTCCTTGAAGGGGGAGATGTACAGCTTCTCTCCCCGCCGCACGCTGCTCCACATCTTCATGGTCACCTGAGGCTCCCAGGCCCGGAACTTGGCGTCCCGGACGGTGCGCCGGGCCAGGCGCAGCCAGGTGCCCTTGAACACCGCCTGGCCGTTCTCATCCGTCACATTGCTGCGGGCGGAGATATAGAGCTTGAAGGCTTTTGGATTTTTCCCGGTGATGATGTCGTTGAGAGCGTGGATGCCCTCGAAAATGGCGATCTCGTCCTTCCCCAAGTGGAGGGGATTGCTGTGGATGGCGGAGCGCATCTGCCGGGCAAACTCAAACTTGGGGATGTGGATGGTCTCCCCCCGGTCCAGCATCTTGAAGTGGCGGTTGAGCAGGTCCATGTCCAAACAGAAGGGGGACTCATAGTCAATAAGCCCATCCCGGTTCCGGGGGGAGGTCTCCGGGTCCACGGTCTGAAAGTAGTTGTCCATGGACACGGCGTGGGCCTTGATGCCCATTTCCTCCAGCCGGGCCTGGATCTTCTTGCTGGTGGTGGTCTTGCCGCTGCCGGAGGGGCCGGACAGCAGCACGATCCGGGAGTTCACATGGTTCTCCGCGATCTTCTGGGCCGCCCGGTCGATCTTCTTGGCAAACTCCGCGTCGCAGGCCTCCACATACCCCTTGGGGTCGCTGCGGACGGCTTGGTTGATGTCTTTGAGGGAATAGGCCATGGTTGTCACTCACCTTTCTCAAGCATAATGCCTACTGAATAAACCGCTTTGCGGTTTATTCCTGCTGCGATAGCCGCGTAATTCCATAAAAACGGCTCTTTCTACCGTTTTTATGGAATTCAGACATTGTGCCAATACGTATTTTTCCCGGCGCGCCTCAGCATACCGGGGAAAGGCGCAGTCTTTTTGGCCGATTTTGTCCAAAAAGATTGCGCTGGAACAAAGCCAAGGGGCCTTGGAAGCCACGGCTTTCAAGGCTTTCAGCTTTATTCCGTACGCATTAGCATACGATGGCAAAAGTCCCGAAATGCCTGCTGGTTTTCCCGGATCTTCTCCGGCCGCTGGATGTATTCTAAGGGGTACTTCAGATTGAACACCCGCTCGATGCGGTCGGCCCTCCGGTCCACCATCTTGGTGGAGCCGCCGCCGCCCAGGCTGAGGATGGTGTGAAGCTCCTCCATAATGTAGATATTATACAGCCCCTCGCCCCCATTCCTGCACCAGCCCACATTTTCAAAGCTGCCGGATTGGTATTTCTGGCGGTAGAGGTAGTAGGGGGAGAAGCCCGCCGCCCGCAGCGCGGGGTCGGCGTAGGTGAGCATCTCCTCCACCTCCTCCACGGTGGGGATGCGGCTGCCCTCTAACGTAATGCGGCTGCCCTTTTTCAGGCTCAGGGTGTGGACGGTCAGGTTGTCGGTGCCAAAGTCCATCACCCGCCTGAGACTGCGGCGAAAGCCCTCGGGGGTGTCCTCGGGAAGCCCTGCGATGAGGTCCATGTTCACATGGGGGAAGCCCACCGCCGCCACCGTCTCCATGGTGGCCTCGATATCGGCGGCGGTGTGCCGCCGGCCGATGGCCCGGAGGACGTTGTCCTCCATGGTCTGGGGGTTGACGCTGATGCGGTCCACGGCGTGGTCGCGGAGGACCTGGAGCTTTTCCCGGGTGATGGTGTCCGGCCGCCCCGCCTCCACCGTCCGCTCCACCACATGGGAGAAGTCGAAGTTTGCGCAGAGGTCGTCCAGAAGCCGGCCCATCTGCTCGGCGGAGAGGGTGGTGGGGGTGCCACCGCCCATGTAGAAGGACTTGAGGCGAAGGCCCAGGTCCCGCACCATCTCCCCGGCGGAGACGATCTCCTGATGGAGGGCCTCCAGGTAGGGCTCCACTAAGTGGAAGGATTTCTCCACGCTGTTGGAGACAAAGGAGCAGTAGGCGCAGCGGGTGGGGCAGAAGGGGATGCCCACATAGAGGGAGAAGTCCCGGGCATCCCGGTCCCGGTCCGCCAGCTCCGTATACCGGGCGGCGTCTAAGCACAGCCGCCGCCGCTGGGGGGTGACGAAGTAGGTGTCCCGGAGGATCTGGTCGGTCTCCTCCCAGCTTTTGCCCTCCTCCCGCAGCTCCGTGGCCACCTTCACCGGCCGGATGCCGGTGAGACTGCCCCAGGGTGGCGCGATGCCGGTGACGGCCTGGGCGGCACGGAAGAAGCTCATGCCGATGGCCCGCCGCCGCTGGCCCTCCCGGGCGTAGTCGTCCCCGGAGAGGGTGACGGTGTGGGCGAAGGGGGCGGACTTGCCGTCCCAGCCAAGCTCCGTAGTGACGGTGCACTGATCCCCGTCCTCCCGGATGGTGATGACGGCCCAGCGGCTGTCTGAGGCCGGGTCCACTTCGCCGTAGACCGGCCGCTCCTGGGGGAAGAGGGCCAGGAGGCTCTGCTCCGCCACATATTTGTAGTCGTGGCCGATTAGCTGCAGTTTCATAGCGTCATTGCCCGCCTCATGTAAGGATTGGTTTTCCGCTCCGCCGCCAGGGTGGTGGAGGGGCCGTGGCCGGAGAACACCTGCCGGTCTCCGGGGATCTCCGAAAGACGGCGGAGGGAATGGAACATATCCTCCATGCTGCCCCCGGGCAGGTCGCACCGGCCGCAGCTGCCGGCGAAGAGGGTATCCCCGGCGAAGAGGAGGTCGTCGCTCAGAAGACACACGCTGCCGGCGGTGTGGCCGGGGGTCTCCAGCACCTTGAAGGAGAGGGAGCCCACGGAGACGGCGTCGCCCTCGCCGTAGGTCACGCAGGGGCCGTTGTAGAAATAGCGGGAGGGGAGGCTCTCCTGATACCGCTCCTTGTAGTGGATATGGACCGGAAGATCCGGGCAGGCTTTCAGAATGTCGGGCACCGCGTCCCGGTGGTCGTAGTGGCCGTGGGTGAGAAAGATGGCGGAGAGAGTGAGGCCGGTATCGGCCGCCATGGCCAGAAGGTCCTGGGCCTGGTCTCCGGGGTCCACCAGGGCGCAGACCCCGGCGGTCTCATCGCCGATGAGATAGCAATTGGTCCCCACGGGACCTACGATCATGCTCTTGAGAATCATAAAGGATACCTCCTTTTCAGTGGTTCGGGGGATGGCTGCCCCTCTGCCGGGGGCGTGGCTTTTTTGTCCTGCTGACGCAGGTGGTTCTTTTTTGTCGGTACCCGACGGTGTTTTGATACTTGGTTTTGCCTCCGGCGGCCTACTTTTCTCGCGGAAGAAAAGTAGGCATCTCCGCGCCAAGAGCCTCGCTGCGCTCGGTTGCGCTCCGAAACACCTCGCTGCGGCTCGGCGAAAGTCCGCTTAGAACCAATGGTTCTAAGAACTCCTTTGTTTCCTGTTATGGGGAGTCTTGTTCCGTTCGTGTCGTTACCTTTGAGCGGCTGACGCTGCAAGGGGGTGACTGCCTTCTACTCCTTCCGCGCTTCAGCGCGCTCCCCTGGTGGTCGTAGGGGCTTCTGCAATTACACCACGCCCAACATAAGCCTTCCCCTGGGGGAAGGTGGCACGGCGCAGCCGTGACGGATGAGGGGAACGCCACCCAAAAGCTCCCAGCCAACTCGGAGGAAAATCAAAAGCGAATCCTAATTATTTGACGGGAAACTGCCTCCGAATTAATTTGCTGGATTTCGATACCGTTCCCCTCATCCGCCTCCTTCGGAGGCACCTTCCCCCAGGGGAAGGCTTGGGGGTGAGAAAACGGTAGACGAAGTAACTCACGTCTACTTAAAAAGGCAGCGCGCCGAAGCGCGGTATTAGACGTACCATGACACGTCAACCGGCGTCACTCGTATCAACTACCGGATCAAAGCTTCTCTGACCATCCGGTCTTGGTAACAAATAAGGGAGTCCTTAGAACCGTAGGTTCTAAGTCAACTTTTGCCTACTTTTCTTTGACGAGAAAAGTAGGCCGCCGGAGGCATAACACCTGCCGACGTGCGTCGGCCACCGACCAAAAACTCCCCGCCCTCGTCAGAGGGCAAAAACGGCCCCGCCCGGCCCGAGGGCAAAAGCTCCCCTACTTGTCAGTGTCAAAGAGAATGGTCACCGGTCCGTCGTTGACGGACGCCACCTGCATGTCCGCACCGAACTCTCCGTGCTCCACGGTGAATCCCCGCTCCCGGCAGTGGGCCATGAACGCCTCATAGAGGGGCACCGCCACGTCCGGCTTCGCCGCGCCGGTGAAGCCGGGCCTGCGGCTGGAGGTGTCGGCATAGAGGGTGAACTGACTCACCACCAGAAGGCTTCCCCCCACAGTGGCGAGATCTAAATTCATCTTCCCCCGCTCGTCCTCAAATACCCGTAAATTGCAAATCTTGTCCGCCAGCTTTAAGGCGGTCTCCCGGGTATCCCCGGGCCCTACCCCAAGCAGCACCAGATACCCCCGGCCAATCTCCCCATTGACCTTCCCGTCAATGGTCACGCTGGCGGAGCTCACCCGGGTCACAACTGCCCGCATTGTATCACTTCCTTTATCGCATGCGTCCTTTATAAAACCAGGGCGTTTTCCCCGGCTTTCTTACGCCGTCACAAACAAAAGAGAGGTCAGCCCGCCTATTATCACAGAGAAAAACAGCGCCGCCAAGAAGGTCCACCGGGCGGAGTTCCGGCCCTCCCCGTCAGCGGCCTCCCGCACCGCCCGCCGAATGGCGGAAACCAGGCAGAAGACGAAAGCAAATGCCCAGATCAGCCAGGTGTAGCTGAAAATAAGCCCGAAATATACCGATACCATAGCTACTCTCCTCTCTGGAACGACCTGTTTTCCCTACGACGCCGTCCGGGTAACCTTGATCACATCCGGAATGTTGTGCAGCTTCGTCAAAACCGCGTCCAATTGGGTCCGGTCCGTCACATTGATGGTCACATAGAAAATGGCAAAGCCGTCGCTGGTGGTGCGGACGTTCAGATTGGCCACCCCCACCTTGCACACGCTGATGGCGGTGGAGATATCCACCAGGAGGTTGTTCCGGTCCTTGCAGACCACCTCCAGCGCCGTGGAATAGCTGAGGTTGGTGTCCTCCCCCCAGGTGACGGTGATCCACCGGCCCGGCTCCTGCATCTGGTGCTCCAGCGAGGCGTTGGGGCAGTCCTTGCGGTGGACCGACACCCCGTAGCCCCGGGTGATGAAGCCGATGATCTCGTCCCCCGGCACCGGGGTGCAGCACTTGGCAAATTTCACAAGGCAGTTGTCCAGGCCCTCCACAATGATGCCCTTCTCGCTGCGGGTCCGCTTGGGCGCCGGCTTCTGGGCCTTCTCCGCTGCCCGGGCCGCCTTTTCCGCCTCCGCCTTGGCCGCCTTCTCCGCCTTCTGCTGGGCGGCGATCTCCACCTGGAAGCGGTGGACCGCCTTCTGGGCGGTATAGCCGCCGTAGCCGATGGCGGCGTACATCTCATCCAACGCGTTGAAGCTGGTGGGCTTCAGAACCTTCTCCAGCACCTCCGGCGCCACCACCGCGCTCATGGGGATGCCCGCGTGCTTCAGCTCCGATTCAAAAGCCGCCCGGCCGTTGGCGATGTTCTCCTCCCGCCGCTCCTTCTTGAACCACTGCCGGATCTTGCTTCTGGCCTCGCTGCTCTTGGCGATGTTCATCCAGTCCCGGCTGGGGCCCTTGGCGCTCTTGCTGGTGAGGATCTCCACAATGTCCCCGTTGTGGAGCTGGTAGTCAAAGCCCACCATCCGCCCGTTCACCTTGGCCCCGGTCATGGAGTTGCCCACGGCGGAGTGGATGGAGTAGGCAAAGTCGATAGGGGTGGCCCCAGCGGGCAGATTCGTCACGTCCCCACGGGGGGTGAAGACGAACACCTCGTCGTCGAACATATCCACCTTCAGACTGTGGATGAAGTCCTCCGCGTCGGCGTCCTCCTGGTTCTCCAGCAGGCGGCGAATCCACTCGTAGGTGTGCTCCTTGTCGTCGCTTTCAATGCCCTGCTTGTACTTCCAGTGGGCCGCCACGCCGTACTCCGCCACGGCGTGCATCTCAAAGGTGCGGATCTGCACCTCGAAGGGGATGCCCTCGTCGCCGATGACGGTGGTGTGGAGGCTCTGGTACATGTTGGGCTTGGGCGTGCCGATATAGTCCTTAAACCGGCCGATCACCGGCTTGTAGAGGTCGTGGATCACGCCCAGAACGTTGTAACAGTCGGCCACCGTGTTCACCAACACCCGGAAGGCAAAGAGGTCATAGACCTCGTCGATGGTCTTGTCCTGGGCGTACATCTTTCGGTAGATGCTGTAGGGGTGCTTGATGCGGCCATAGACGGTGTTCTCGATCTTCAGCTCGTCCAGCTTAGCCACGATCTCCTCCTGCACCCGGTCCATAAAGGCCTGGTGCTCCGAGCTCCGCTTGGCCAGGGCGCTGGTGATCTCCTCGTAGCCCACAGGGTCCAGATACTTCAGAGACAGGTCCTCCAGCTCCCATTTGAGCTTCTGCATACCAAGGCGGTGGGCGATGGGAGCATAGATCTCCATGGTCTCAAAGGCCTTTTTCCGCTGCTTCTCCGGCGTCTGGTACTCCATGGTACGCATGTTGTGGAGCCGGTCGGCAATCTTGATGAGGATGACCCGGATATCCTTGCTCAGGGCGAAGAGCATCTTGCGCAGGTTCTCCATCTGCTCCTCTT
>CALXDD010000048.1 GCA_944386985.1 uncultured Oscillospiraceae bacterium | reverse complement strand
CCGCTTTTGTGGCAATCCGTATGGCAGCTACCCTGTTTCAGTTGATTGTTGATGCTGTTTTATGAGTAGCTACCATCGGCGGTCTCTTTTGTGGTAAGTACATCAGATCTCCAGGTAGGAGTCGGCGTACAGGGTGTTGTTCTTGAACACATCGCAGCTCTTGATGGTCTCCATCAGGCGCTGGTCGCAGGGGTTGACGATAGCGGAGGTCAAGCCCTGCATCATGCACATGGCCACCAGGGCGCTGTCCATGATGGGACGGATGTGCTTGGGCATACCGTTGGAGTTGTTGGACAGACCGCCGGTGCTCTTCAGGCCCTCGTCGGAGAAGGCCTTGATGGCGTTCAGCACGTCCATCTGCTTATCCTGCATGCCCTTGACCACCAGGAACAGAGGATCGAACCACAGATCATCGGCCTCCATGCCCAGGCTGAGGCCGCGCTCCAGCATGTTGTGGCAGTGGTGCATCCGCTCGTCGTTGTCCTTGGCGATACCATCGGCAGAGCACAGGGCGATGACGATGGCGTCGTTGGCGGCGGCCAGGTTGATGTTGTCGATACGGCTGCCGGCATCGGCGGAGTTCACGATGGGCTTGCCGTTGGTGCGGTTGTACACCTTGATACCGGCCTCGATAGCGGCCTTGTTGGCGGTATCCAGAGCCAGAGGCACGTTGTTGAAGTTCTGCTGCAGCAGCTGCACAGCCCACTGCATCAGCTCGGGACCGTTGGACTCAGCAGGCCCGATGTTCACATCCAGATAGGTGGCGCCGGCAGCGATCTGCTCGGCAGCGCGCTTGAGGATGGGGCCCTCGTCGTAGGTCTCCATGGCCTTGCGGATGGCCGGGGAGATGCAGTGGATCCGCTCGCCGATGGTAACGAACTTCTTGCTGGCGGGATCGTGGCCCTTGTAGGTGATCTCCTTGTCGTCCAGCTTGTAGGGGCCGGTGACAACGATGGGAGGCGCGGGAATGACCTTCTTGGGAGCGGGAGCAGCCTCGGCGGCGGGAGCGGCAGCAGCGGCAGCGCCGGCGCTCTTGCCGGTCAGGCCCTTCTTCCACTCCTCGTCCTTCATGTACTTCACCAGCTGGACAGCCTCGTTGGGAGCCACGATGACATCCCACTCAGGCAGCTTATCCTGAATCTCGCCCTTCATGACGGCCACCTTGCCGGGGATGATCAGAGCGCGGCTCTTGATCTTATTGGCAATGTCAAACTCGTCCATGAACTTCTTGACGGAGGAGCTGGAGAACTTGCCGGCGGCCCAGGCGGTCAGCACGGACATACCGGAGGCGTCGGAGATCAGCAGGTTCACGGGGCACTTGGAGCGCTCCAGCTCGCCGGACACCAGGAAGTAAGTCAGCGCGAAGTCCACGGTCAGGCAGCAGGGGCTGTTCTCGTCGGCGCCGTTGATGGGATAGATGCCCGGAGTCACCTTCATGGGCTTCTGAGGATCGGTGAAGATGTTCTGACGCAGGCCGTACAGAGGCAGAGCCTTGGCGTAGGTCATCTCAGAGCAGACCACGATGGAGCCGTACTTGCAGGTGAACAGGCTCAGCAGGGCGGCCTCCATGTGGGCGTCGCCGCCCGCAATAGCAGCCACGTTGACGATGGAGGGATAACCGAAGGTGCGGTCGCCGTCCTTCAGAGCGGCCCGGCGGATCTGCACGGCGTTGGCATAGGCGTCCTTGATGGAGGCGGTACCCACATCCAGGATCAGATCCTTGTTGCCGGCGGCCTCCAGCTTCTCCACAGTCTCGTGGAGAGCCTCCAGGGAGGCGGCGCGAACGCCCAGCAGCACCTTGGCCTCCTTGGCGATGGCGCTCATGTCGGCGTAGTTGCTCTCATCGGCGCCGTCCAGGATGAAGTCGCAGCCGGCGGCAGCGGCCACAGCGGCCTTGGCGGCGGCGGTATCGGTGCAGCTGAGGATCATGGGACGGCCCAGAGCCTTGGCCTTGTTCACCAGGGCCACATAGTCGTCGGCGCTCTTGTCGGAGCTGTGGTTGACGAAGACCATCTCCACATACATCCGCTCGCTGATACGCTCATAGTCCACGGTGGGAATGGCGGCGAGAACGGCGTCCTGCTTGGCGGCGTCCATGCAGTCGCAGACGCTGACAGCGTACAGGGTCTTGGAGACCAGGGTCTTCTCGTGGCGGCTCAGGACGGTCTCGCCGCCCAGGGAGTGCTCGCCGATCTTGAAGCTCTTCATCGGAGGCGCAGTCGCCTCGCTGAGGGAGGCCAGAGCCTCAGGGGACATGTGGGGGCACTTCTCAATGGGAATGGCACCCTGGGCCACCTTCATGGCAAACGCCATGCAGGTGGGGTTGCCGCAGTCCTTACAGTTGGTTTTGGGGGTCAGCTTAAAAATGTCAAGACCTTTCAATGCCATGGTGAACGCCCTCCTTACATCAAAGCAGCAATCAGCTGCGCGATGGTCTTAATAGAATCCGGATGCTTGAGAATGACAGCGTCGCTGCCGTAGGCCAGGCAGGCGGCCGCGGTCTCGACTTCCATGTCGACGCCGCGCTCGTCCTGGTTGCCCCACTCAGGAACATCGGACTCGGGGGCGGTGGATTCCTTCACGGCCCAGGTCTCGCTGCCCACCGGGGTGATGATGGGCATCTGCAGGGTGGTGTCGCTCTGGCCCAGGGCGGCGGCCTTCACGCGCTCCAGGGTGGAGACCACATACTCAAAGCCGTAGCCGGCGGCGGCGGAACCCACGTTCATGGCAATGTTCTTGCCGTCCACGCCCATCTGGGTGATGAGCACGTTCAGCTGCTTGGCCAGGTTGATATCCACAGCGGACTCAGCGCCCACCTTCTGGCCATAGGCCATGACGGCGGAGGCGGCCACGCCCTTGTAGTCCTCCTCGCGGGCGCTCAGGACCAGGATGTTCTTGCCCTGGAGAGCCTCAGAGACCTTGCCGAACAGCTCGGTATCCTTGCTGGTGTTCTTGCAGCCGGCCACCACGATGGGCTTATCCACCACCTCGGCCACGGCCTTGGCGTCCGCTACGCAGTCCTCGATGGACTTGTCCGCGCCGTTGGGGTCGGCCAGCTCAAAGCGGATGCACACGAAATCCACGTCATCCAGAGAGGCGGCCTTCTTGGCCCGGTCAGCCAGAGTGGTGCAGCCCTCATAGAAGGCGGCCAGACCGGCGGAGGGCTGGTTGGGGTCGTCGGAGACATCGATTCCGATCTTGGGGCGGTTGGCGATGGGGGCGTCAAAGGTGTAGAGATTGTACACGTTCTGACCGCCCAGGGTAATGGCCTTGTCGCCGGTGCCCAGAGTCAGCTCGTTGATGGACGCGCCGAAAACCTGGGGCTTCTTTGCAAACGGCATAATGGTTTACTCCCTTCAAACTTCAGTCTTTTTTAGTATGTGAAACCAAAGGAAAACAAATGGAAGAGGAAAGCAGCGCTTACAGGGGCAGCTGGTCAAACAGCTGGTGCACTGCCTCCTTGATGGGGGACGTCTCGGGCACGGTCACACTGGGCTTGCCCTCGGCGTCGTACTGGTAGACGGCGTCGTCCTGGGGAACCACTCCCAGAAGGTCGAGACCGTACTTGGCGATCTCCTCCTTCACGCCGTCGTTGAGCTGGCCTCCGGGGGCCCGGTTGACGATGAGCTTCACGTCCTTGACGCCCAGGTTCAGCTCCTGGATCATCTCGGCGATACGGCCCACGGCCTGGATGCCCCGGCGGGAGCAGTCGCTGACCAGGATGATCATGTCCACCTTGGGCAGGACGCCCCGGCTGATGTGCTCCAGGCCCGCCTCATTGTCCACCACCACATAGCGGTAGTTCTTGGCGTACTTGTCCACCTGGGCGCTGAGGATGCCGTTGACATAGCAGTAGCAGCCCTTGCCCTGGGTGCGGCCCATGACCAGCATGTCAAAATCGTCGCCCTCGATGAGGGCGTTGTTGAACATGATCTCGGCGTAATCGGCCTTGGTCATATTGGCGGGGATGGGACTGGGGTCGGCCATGTCGGCCCGGGCGATGTTCTCCCGGATATCCCCCAGAGTCATCTCCACCTCCACCCCCAGCACCTCGTTGAGATTGCTGTTGGCGTCGGCGTCCACGGCCAGAACGGCGCCGTTGTTCTTGCGGCACAGATACTGGATGAGCAGGCCGCAGATGGTGGTCTTGCCTACGCCGCCCTTGCCGGCGAATGCGATGGTTTGTGTCATATTGCGCGCTCCTTACGATGGGATTCCCCGCCCTCCCCGAAAAGGGGAGGACGGGAGAGAAAAATCAGATGAGGTCGACGATGCCGGACTCCTTCACGATCCGGGCCACATCGTCATACTTGTTGAGGGCATAGAGGTGAATGCCGTCGATGCCGCAGGCGCGGTACTCGTCGATCTGCTTGATGGTGTACTCGATGCCGGCCTCCTTGAAGTCCTTCTTCTTCTGCTCGGCGGCGGCGTCGAAGGGCTCCTTGTCGAAGGGGTTGGGGAAGATCCAGTGCTTGGAGATGATCTCGCAGAGGGCACGGGGCATCACGCAGCCGTTGCGGCTGAGGGCCATATTGATGGTGGCAGCCTGGTCCAGGATGGGCATGATGCCCACGTCCACAGGCATCCAGATGCCGGCGCCGCGGATGGCGTCCAGCCAGTAGCGGAACTGGTCCATATCCCAGCACAGCTGGGTCATGATGTAGTCGGCGCCGTTGTCCTGCTTCTGCTTGAGGAAGGAGATGTCCGCCTCCAAGCTGCGGCAGGCGATGTGGCCCTCGGGGGAGCCGGCCACGGCAATGCAGAACTTGTCGCCAAACTCCTGGCGCACGAACTTCACCAGCTCGGTGGCATAATGGAGGTCTCCGCCGGTGCCGGTCCAGCCGAAGGGCAGATCGCCCCGCAGAGCCAGCATGTGGTTGATGCCGTGGTCCAGATAGTTCTGCAGCTGCTCCTTGATGCCCTCCTTGGTGTTGCCGATGCAGGTGAAGTGGGTCACAGGCGTGCACTTGCCGTCCTTCTGGATCTTGTCCAGGACCTCCAAATTCTTACCCACATTGGTGCCGCCGGCACCGTAGGTGCAGGAGATATAGTCGGGGTTGAGGGTGTACAGCTTCTCCAGCACACCGCCCTCGCCGCACAGCTTCTCCATGCCCGCGTCCGTCTTCGGGGGGAAAACCTCAAAAGAAAATGCAGCTCTCTCCTCAAAAATTTCGGATACTTTCATGATGCTTGACCTCCATTTTTGCGTTCTTGTTCTTTATTGTAAGTAACGGGTACTTTTGCGCGTATTCGCAGAAAGAAATCCTCCTCAGCCGAGAGGCGTGAAGGAGTAGCGCTTGCGAAGACCCGCGGTATCGGTGTGATAGATCACCGTGCCGTCGGAGAAGACCTCCTTGTCCACAAGCGCTCTGGGCTCGGCGGCGCGGATATAGGCGTCGGTGTCCTCCACCTCCACCTCCTGAAAATCCACGTCCCGCATCTGGTTGTTGCTGCACTGATTGAAAATCTCGCAGCACAGCTCATATTGTGCCATAGGCCCTTCCCTCTTTTACGCGGCGGCGATGACCACCACGCCGGCGGTGAGATCGGCGGAGAGCAGCCTGCCCTCCACGGTCATCTCCTCCCCCAGCACATCGGTGAACTTCAGCTTGTCTCCATCCACCTCAATCTTCGCCACAAACTTGCAGCAGATGTTGTCGTCGCTCTGGCTGCCGCGATATACCGTAGAAAGACACATAAAATGATCGCGCTCCTTCAAAATTTACATGGCCTCGATGGCCTTGGCCAGATGGCTGTTGGCCTCGTCGAAGCACTCCACCGCGTGCAGCAGCTGATGCTGGGCTTCGCCGCTGAGTCCCTGGGCCAGCTCCTTCAGCTCCGCGCAGTGGTGGACGTTGTGCTCCAGCATATAGCGGAGCACAGCCGTGGTCTTCTCCTCCCCCTGCACCCCGCCGTGGTCATGGTCGTGGGTGTGGGTATGGCCCTCGTGATCGTGGGGATGAGAATGGGTATGGGTGTGCTCCACACCGTCGTGCTCATGGGTGTGGGTGTGCTCGTGGGTGTGTTCCATAAGAACCGCTCCAATCTATCAATTGACATAATTTTAACTGGATACACTATATCTCAAATCGCAAGTTTTTGCAAGGTGAAGAAGAAGAATATGCGTAAAAAAATTTTTTGAAATTTTTGTACAAACAGACGGAACCCCCCTGTCTGTCGAAAAAAATAAATTTGGAATTGGCTGGAACTTTTTCCCCTTTCAATCGTCTTATAAAATGGTATCAAAATACCGCTCCCTTTTCCGGGACAGTTGTAACCCTTTTGTTCTTGACATTATCCCGGGACTGTATTACTATCACTCATACAGTGCATGGTTCAGCTGCATTTCAGTAAGTACGGAAAGGATGGAAATCGGGATGAACACAACTGCGACGCCCCCTGCGGCGGAAGAAAAGACGGAGATCACGGCCCCTGCCGCACCGAAGGAAACGGCGGAGACCGCGGCCCCTGCCGCGCCGAAGAAGAAAAAGAAGAAGAACCCCAAGCTGCGCAAACGGATCATCACCGGCGTGGTCGCGCTTGTGATTGTGGGCGCCATCGTGGGCGGAATGGTCAAGTTCCTCACCGCGGACAACTCCAGCGCCACCATCACCGACGCTGTGGTGCAGCTGGGCTCCATCACCAGCACGGTGGAGGGCTCCGGCACCGCCAAGGCCAAGGACACCTCCTCCATCACCATCACCACCGCCGGCACCGTGATGGACGTATATGTAAAAGAGGGGGACTATGTGGAGCAGGGCACCCACCTCTTCTCCATCGACAGCCCCAACGCCAACGACGCAGTGATGAAGGCCCGCAGCGATCTGGAGGCCAAGCAGAAGGAAGTGGACAATCTGGTGGAGGCCTCCAACAACCTGACGGTCCGGGCGGAGTTTTCCGGGAAGCTGCTGGAGACCAAGAAGTATGAGTCCGGCGTTTCCATCTCCGCCGGCGAGGTAGTGGCCAAGCTGGTGGACGACAAGACCATGCGGCTGGAGCAGTACTACAGCTACGCCTACGAAAAGGACATCACCGTGGGGCAGAGCGTCAGCGTTTCCGTTCCCGCCATGATGGAGCAGGTCCCCGGCAAGGTCTCCGAGATCCACAAGGTAAGCCGGGTCTCCCCCGAGGGCAGCAAGCTCTTCCTGGTGGTAATTTCTGTGGAGAACAAGGGCACCCTCACTGCCGACATGGCGGCCTCCGCCCTGATCTCCGCAAATGGCCAGTCCATCTACCCCTATGAGCAGGGAAAGCTGGCCTATAACCGCTCTGTGGACGTCCAGGCCAAGGCCGGCGGCAAGGTCATCAGCAGCAATCTGCTGGATTATTTGGATGTGACCGCAGGTCAGGTACTTATGCAGATTGACGGCGAGGACAACGCCCTTGCCCTCTATAACGCCCAGCAGGCTTTGAAGACCGCTCAGGAGGATCTGCAGAAGGCGGAGCAGAACCTGCAGAACCTGGAGGCAGTGGCCCCCATCTCCGGCACGGTGATGGGACTCGCCATCTCCCCGGGCCAGGAGATCGAGGCCAACACCTCCGTCATCAGCATCTCCGACACCTCCTCCGTCACCGTCACCGCCCAGGTGGACGAGCGGAACATCTCCTATGTGAAGGCGGGGATGCCGGTGACCATCAACCAGTGGGGCACGGAATACTCCGGCATGGTGGAGAGCGTCAGCCTCACTCCCCAGAACAACAACGGCGCCGCCTTCTACCCCGCCACCATCACCGTGGACAACTCCATGGCCGCCGAGAACGGCAGCACCCTCATGCCCGGCAGCTCCGTCACCTACAGTCTGGTGGCCAGCGAGAGCGACGGCTGCATGGTGCTGCCCATCCAGTGCATCAAGTACGTCCCCGACCCCAACAGTGAGACCGGGGAGACGGTGAGCGTGGTATTCCTGAAGACGGATACGCCCCCGGAGAACGCCCTGGAGGGCGTGGACGGCACCACCCTCGGCATCCCCGCTGAGGGGTACTACCCTGTGCCGGTGGTGACGGGCATCGCAGACAAGTATAACATTGAGATCAAGGAAGGCCTTGCCGAAGGGGACACGGTGTTCCAGAACACCACCCAGGACCCCAACATGTTCTATTGATGAGGTGAGGCCATGCTGATCGATATTCAGGACGTATACAAGATATACGGCGAAGGGACGGAGGCGGAGGTCCGGGCCCTGGACGGGGTGACCCTCTCCATTGAGCGGGGAGAGTTTGTGGCGGTGGTGGGCCAGTCCGGCTCCGGAAAATCCACCCTCATGAACATTTTGGGCTGCCTCGACGTCCCCACCCGGGGCACCTACCTCATTGACGGTCAGGATGTGGACGAACTCACCGACGCCCAGCTCTCCCACATCCGTAACAAGCAGATCGGCTTCATCTTCCAGAGCTACAATCTGATCCAGGGCCTCAACGCCTATGAGAATGTGGAGCTGCCCCTTATTTATCAGAACGTCCCCATCTTCCGCCGGAAGGATCTGGTGATGGAGGCCATGGAGCGGGTGGGCATCGCGGATCGGTGGAAGCACCGCCCCTCGGAGATGTCCGGCGGCCAGCAGCAGCGGGTGGCCATCGCCCGGGCCATCGCCACCAAGCCCCCCATCATCATGGCCGACGAGCCCACCGGCGCTCTGGACAGCCACACCGGCAAGGAGGTGCTCTATTTCCTCCAGGAGCTGAACAAGGAGGGGAGCACCGTGATCCTCATTACCCACGACAACTCCATCGCCGCCACCGCCCGCCGGGTGGTGCGGATCTCCGATGGAAAAATCATTGAGGACAGGGAACAGGAGGTGGACTGGCTTTGAAATTCGGGCAGGCCATGAAGATGGCCTTCAAATCCATCAGCGGCAGCAAGGTGCGGTCCTTCCTCACCATGCTGGGCATTATTATCGGCGTGGCCTCGGTGATGACCATTGTGTCCATCATGATGGGCATGACCAAGCAGAGCCTCGCCTACTATGAGAAGGCGGGCAGCAACCGCCTGGAGGTCTACGCCTACCTCTACAACGGAAACAGCGTTTTCAACGACCTCTACGACTACTGCCTGTACATGGGCGACTATGTCCAGGGCGTGACGCCGGCAGGCAACCTGAGCGCCACTGTGGTCTACGGGGACAAGAACAGCTCCAGTATGGACAATCCGCCCCAGATGTATCTGGGCAGCGACCAATACTCCATCGTCAACAACTTTCAGATCGCTCACGGCCGGGATCTCAGCAAAATCGACGTGGACAACTACAGCAACGTCTGCGTCATGGGGGCACGGGCCGCTCAGAACTTTTTTGACTTCACCGACCCGGTGGGCAAGGAGGTGCTGGTCAACGGCCTGCCCTTCACGGTCATCGGCGTCTACATGGAGAAGGACCCCAACAACGACTACTCCATGGATAATATCATCCTCTTCCCCTACACCGCCGCCAGAAATCTGGGGCAGATCGTGGATATGTCTCAGGTCTATGTCAAGTGCCGGGACTCCAACTCCGTCAAGCAGGCCAAGGCCATGATCGAGGGCTTTCTCACCGGCATCTGCGGCGACCCCAACGACTACACCAACCAGAAGGGCTACTTCTACACCTACAGCGACGACCAGTGGCAGGAGAGCATGAACGAACAGGCCGCCATGATGAGCCTGGTGCTGGGCGGCATCGCCGGCATCTCCCTGCTGGTGGGCGGCATCGGCATCATGAACATCATGCTGGTCACCGTCACCGAGCGCACCCGCGAAATCGGTATCCGCCGGGCCATCGGCGCCCAGCGCAGGAGCATCGTCACCCAGTTTCTCATCGAGGCGGGGACCATCTGCGGCATCGGCGGCATCTTCGGCGTTCTCCTGGGCACCATCCTCACCCTGATCGGCGGAAAGCTGCTGCTGGGGGGCATGATTTTGTGGCCCTCCCTGGGCATCACCCTGGGAGCGGTGCTCTTCTCGGTGGTGCTTGGCGTGATTTTCGGCTTGTATCCCGCCATCAAGGCCTCCGGCCTCCAGCCGGTGGTGGCCCTGCGGGCAGAGTAAAGGACATAGGAGGGACCTTATGAAACGATTGATCACACGTTGGGCGGCGCTGGCCCTTGCGCTGGTGCTGGCCCTGGGGCTGATCCCCGCCGCGGCGGCGGACGGCACCTTCAGCGACATTACCGACAGCCAGACCGCCCAGGATGTGGAGGTACTGCGGATGCTGGGCGCCATCGACGGCGTCACCGCCACCTCCTTCAACCCCAACGGCACCCTCACCCGGGCCCAGTTCTGCAAGATGGCCATCGAGGTGCTGGGCCAGGGGGACCGGGCCAGCACCTACAGGAACTACACCATCTTCCCCGATGTGAAGTCCAGCCACTGGGCCTCCGGCTATGTGAATCTGGCCGTCCGGGGGGAGGACAAATTTATCTCCGGCTATTCCGACGGCACCTTCAAGCCCAGCGCCGTCCTCACCTACGGCCAGGCCGTCACCATTCTCATGCGCCTTCTGGGCTACACCGACGAGGACGTGGGGGCCGTGTGGCCGGAGGGCTATCTGGACTCGGCAGCCCAGATCGGCCTCACTGACGGCGTGAAGCTCACCGGCGGCGACTCCGTCACCCGGGCCCAGGCCGCCCATCTCTTTATCAACCTCCTCAATGCCAAGACCAAGGACGGCGCCTCCTTCCTCAGCAAGATCGGCACGCCGGTGGAAAATGTGGTCATGCTGAACGCCGACACCGTCACCGCCGACGGAGCTCCGGCAGTGCTGACCACCAACGATCCCGCCAATCCCGTGCCTCTGGCGGGGGAGAACTGCTCCTCTGCCCTCACCGGCCGGAAGGGCACGCTGGTGACCAACAGCGCCGGCAAGGTGCTGACCTTCGTCCCCTCCTCCACCGGCTCCAGCAGCGACATCACCATCTCCAGCAGCAGCGTGGACCGCATTGTCGCCTCCACCGGCTCCGGCTTTACGGTGAACGCGGATACGGTGACCTACTATAAGAACGAAAAGACCACCTGGGGCGAGGTCCAGCCCTTCGTCCACTCCGGCACCCTGGCCACCATTTATATGGCCGCCTCCGGAAAGACGGAGTTCATCTACGTTGCTTCCGCCGCCTCCAGCGAAGCGGTCGTCATCGCCCGCAACGGCAGCACCGCCGGTCTCGACCTGCTCACCGAGCGGACGGATTACAAGATCTTCAAAAACGGCGAGTATGTCACCCAGAGCGCTCTGCGGGAGAACGATGTGGCAACCTACAACAGCTCCAACAACACCGTCTATGTCAGCGACAACCGCCTCACCGGCTACTACGCCAACGTCTATCCCAACCAGGAGAGTCCCCTGCGCATTGAGATCGCCTGCTTTGAGGGTGAATTCGAGGTGCTGCCCTGCGCGGTGGAGTCCCTCTCCCAGTGCAAGCTGGGACAGACGGTGACCTTCCTTCTCACCCAGGACAACAAGATTGCCGGCGCCAGCACCTCCAACACAGTCCGCGGCAACAGCGTGGGCTATGTGGAGAGCATCAGCAGCGGCACGGCCACTGTAAAGCTGTTCAACGGCCTCACCGCCAAGGGGACCACCACCGCCTCCGACGCGATCGTGGGCCAGCTGGTCAATGTGTCCTCCAC
This sequence comes from uncultured Oscillospiraceae bacterium, assembly GCA_944386985.1. Lineage (GTDB taxonomy): Bacteria > Bacillota > Clostridia > Oscillospirales > Oscillospiraceae > CAJFPI01. Next base: position 5,918 of record CALXDD010000048.1, on the reverse strand, counting down.
CGGCAAGAATCTCCTCGCCCTGTCCCGTCTTACCAGCCAGGGCGTTGGGAAGGACTTTGACGTGGATAAGCGCACCATCGGCGACGCCCAGTTGGCCGGCAACGTCCGCATCTTTGAGCGGGTAGGCAACGGCTCCATGGCGGAGGTGGCGCTGTCCGATCTTCCGTCTGTGGTAATTCCCGCTCAGAACATGGATTACATCCGGGAGAACTATGCCGGCAAGATCGACATCATCATCCTCAATAACGTCACCGGCGACCGGTATATCTACGGCCGCATCCAGATTTACGGCACAGAGGTCCCCGGACAGAATGAGGACGATGTGCCCAGATATGAGTACAGCTACTATCTGCGGTATGCCAAGGACGGCGTGGAACAGAAGATCGGCCCCTTCAAGAACATGACCTTCAGCCACAGCGGCCAGTGGGGCGGTATTGCGCTCTCCGCCGACAGCAGCAAGGCCGCAGGCTATGTGGTGCTGGACAAGGTGTCCAGCGTGCCCACCTCCGCCTGGCGCAGCGAAAACCTGGTACAGTACGGCGGCAAGACCTACACCGTCAGCGACAATGTGATGTGCTACAACGCCACTGCCGACCGGTGGTTCAAGACCCTTGCCGAGGCGCTGATCTACGCGGACAAGGTGGACATCTATGTCGACAGCAATAACGTGATCCGGGGTGTGGAGGTCCGGTAAATACGGCCCCTCCCTCCGCCAGCCGGCAGGCCATGTCAAAAAAGGCATGGCCTGCCCCTTTATTTCCAGCCACTTATGCCAATTTTTTTGCCATTTTCTACAATATTTCCGTGATACGTCCCTCTTTCGACGCTTTTGCAGCAGGCATAGTTGACAGGCAGGGCTTTTGTGGTAAAATAAGGGTCGGTGATCTGCATGATACGCAAAAATGACCTTCAGGCCATCCTGATCATCGCGGCGTTTTATGCTGTGATGGAGCTGGCGGGCATCACCTGTCCCATCCGTTATCTCACAGGGATCTCCTGCGCGGGCTGCGGCATGTCCCGTGCCTGGATTTCCCTTCTGCGGCTGGACGCTGCTTCCGCCTTCGCCTACCACCCACTGTTCTGGCTGCCCGTCCCCGCGGCGTTGGTGCTGCTGTTTCGCCGCCGGCTGCCCAGGGCGCTGGTGCGCTGGACATTGGGGATCGCCTGTGTGTTGTTTTTGGTAGTCTATGTGGTCCGTATGCTGCAGCCGGAGGATACCATTGTCACCTTCGCCCCGGAGACGGGACTGGTGTACCGGGTACTCTCTCGGCTTGCGCAGTAGGATAAAGAAGGGAGAAAGAATCGTGTATTGTAAAAATTGTGGAAAAGAACTTCCGGAAACCGACCGCTTCTGCCCATACTGCGGCGCTGACCAGCAGGCTGCGGGCGGTCCGGTCCCTCCCCAGCAGCCCGGCTATCAGCCCCAGCCCTCCTCCGGCGGCAATCAAGGCGCTTACGAGATGATCCTGAAGATCTTCTCCATCCTCTGCGCCGTGATCTTCCTGATCCGGGCCCTCGGCACCGGCTTTTCCAGCCTCCGGTCTCTGTTTTCGCTTTTCGGCTATTTCCGCTTCTATAACTTCTGCATGGCCATTTTGCTGATTCTCAGCGCTGTGGCCGGTTTGTGGATGGTGCTGACCCTGGTCCTCATGGCTTTTCGCCGCACCCCGGAGAACACCGCTCCCCTGACCTTCGGCATCGCCGCCGGCGGCGTTGTCGTGGTGGTGCTGCAGGTGCTGCGGCTTTTGTTCCCGCTGATTTTCTTCCAGTATTTCAACGCCTCCCTCCTGGCCTCCATGCTGGGTGTGGTGGTCTGTGTGGCGGGCGTCTACGGCCTGCTCTACCTGATGGGTCAGGCCCCCGCGCCGGAGAGCCTGCTGCAGGATCCTGCTGGGAAGCTGTCCGTCATCTTCGGCGCCGCCAGTGAGGGCGTCAAGGAAGCCCAGGCCAAGCAGGCGGCCAACGCCTCCGCCAGAGCCGCTGCCGATGCCGCCGCAGCCGCCAACGCGGCCAATGCCGCCAACAACGGCTATGGCGCTCCCAACGACTACTCCACTTCCAACGGCTATGCCAACGGAGGCTATGGGCCCGGCACCGTTCAGACGGTGAAGACGGACCGGAGCCTCGTGATGTACATCATCCTCAGCATCATTACCTGCGGTATCTACAGCTGGTATTTCATCTACAGTCTGGCACGGGATGTAAATATTATGTGCCGGGCGGATGGTCAGAAGACCGGCGGTCTGCTGGCCTTCATTCTGCTGAGCATCATCACCTGCGGCTTCTACGCCCTCTATTGGGAGTACAGCCTCGGCAACCGTCTGGCGGCCAACGCCCCCCGGTATGGCCTGAACTTCCAGGAGAACGGCTCCACGGTGCTGCTGTGGTATCTGGTCGGCCTTCTGCTCTGCGGCATCGGCCCCTACATCGCCATGCACATCCTGATCAAGAACTCCAATGCCCTGGGTATCGCTTATAACCGTTCCATCGGCTTTTAATGCATGAAAAGAGCCGCTGCAGAGATCTCTCTGCAGCGGCCTTTTTCTGTCTTTCGGTCTCTGGTGGGCGCTGCCTTTCAGATCGTCAAAGACAACGGAGGCATGAAAAAACGGAGGCAGAAGCCTCCGTTTTTCTCATACCTTCAGCGGCAGCTGGGACAGATCATAGGGGGTCGTCTGATAGACAAAGTAGTTCAGCCAGTTGGCGTAAAGCAGATGGGCACAGGAGCGCCAGGTCACCCGGGGCGGCTGGGTGTCGTCGTCATTGGGATAGTAGTTCTTGGGCACCTCGATGGGCAGTCCCTGGCTCTTGTCCCGGAGATACTCCTGCTCCAGCGTCCGGGCGTCGTATTCGCTGTGGCCGGTGATGAAGATCTGCCGCCCGTTCTCCGTGGACAGGGCGTAGATCCCCGCCTCCGGGGAGGTGGCCAGGATCTTCAGCTCCGGCACCTTCTCGATGTCCTCCCGCCGCACGGTGGTGTGCCGGGAGTGGGGTACCATGAACACGTCGTCGCTGCCCCGGAAAAGCATGTTGCTCCTGCGCTCCACCACATGGGGAAACACACCGAAGAGCTTCTTCTCCAGAGGGTATTTCTGGATGCCGTAGTGGTAGTACAGCCCCGCTTGGGCCCCCCAGCAGATGTGGAAGGTGGAGTGGACGTGGGTCTTGCTCCACTCCATGATCTCGCACAGCTCGTCCCAGTACTCCACCTCCTCAAAGGGCATGTGCTCTACCGGCGCGCCGGTGATGACCATGCCGTCGAAGTTCCGGTCCCGCACGTCGCCAAAGTGCTTGTAGAAGGCCAGCATGTGCTCCTGAGGGGTATTCTTGGGGATGTGACCGGAGACGCTCATGAGCTCCAGCTCCACCTGCAGAGGGGTGTTGGAAAGGAGACGGCTCAGCTGGGTCTCCGTGGCGATCTTGGTGGGCATCAGGTTGAGAAGCAAAATCTGCAGAGGACGGATCTCCTGGGTGGTGGCCCGAGTCTCCGTCATCACAAAGATGTTCTCCTCCGTCAGAGTCTGATAGGCGGGAAGTTCATTTGGAATTTTAATGGGCATGGGAATCACCCTCCTTTTTCACATTACACGTTCTCCAAAGCCTGGGTGAGGTCAGCGATCAAATCTGTCCCATGAAGCGTTCCGCTTCATGGGAACCCTGCATTTCACCAGGCAGGGCGGAAGTGAATTCCACCCTGCCCAAGGTTTGCCTGCGGCAAACGCTTGTACGCGCCGCTCGGCGCGGGGCACGACCCCTCCCGGAGCCAATCTTACACCTGCTCCAGCGCCTGAGTGAGATCAGCAATCAAATCTGTCCCATGAAGCGTTCCGCTTCACGGGAACCCTGCATTCACCAGGCAGGGCGGAAGTGAATTCCACCCTGCCCAAGGTGTGCCTGCGGCAAACGCTTGTACGCGCCGCTCGGCGCGGGGCACGGCCCCGCCCGGAGCCAATCTTACACCTGCTCCAGCGCCTGAGTGAGATCAGCGATCAAATCCTCCTTGCTCTCCAGGCCCACGCTCAGGCGCACCAGATCGGCGGACACACCGGCGGCCTCCAGCTCCTGGTCGTTCATCTGCCGGTGGGTGGAGGAGGCGGGATGGAGGCAGCAGGTCCGGGCGTCGGCCACATGGGTGGCGATGGTGCCCAGCTTCAGGTGCTTCATAAAGGTCTCGGCGGCCTTCCGTCCGCCCTTCACGCCAAAGCTCACCACGCCGCAGCTTCCCTTGGGCAGATACTTCTGCGCCTGGGCGTGGTAGGGGTCTCCCTCCAGGCCGCTGTAGCGGACCCAGGCGATCTTGGGATGGTTCTTCAGGAAATTGGCTACCGCCAGGGCATTCTCACTGTGGCGCTCCATGCGGACGTGGAGGCTCTCCAGCCCAAGGTTCAGAAGGAAAGCGCTTTGGGGGGAGGGCGTGGAGCCGAAGTCCCGCATGAGCTGGGCGGTGGCCTTGGTGATATAGGCGGCCTTGCCGAACTTGGTGGCGTAGGTGATGCCGTGGTAGCTCTCATCGGGGGTGCAGAGGCCGGGGAACTTGTCTGCGTGGGCCATCCAGTCGAAGTTGCCGCTGTCCACGATGGCGCCGCCCACGGCGCTGGCGTGGCCGTCCATGTACTTGGTGGTGGAGTGGGTCACAATGTCGGCGCCCCACTGGAAGGGATTGCAGAGGACAGGGGTGGCAAAGGTGTTGTCCACAATGAGGGGCACACCGTGGCGGTGGGCAGCGTTGGCAAACTTCTCAATGTCCAGCACGGTGAGGGCGGGGTTGGCGATGGTCTCGCCGAACATGGCCTTGGTGTTGGGCCGGAAGGCGGCGTCCAGCTCCTCGTCGGTGGCGTCGGGAGAGACAAAGGTGAACTCCACGCCCATCTTCTTCATGGTGACGGCAAAGAGGTTGAAGGTACCGCCGTAGATGCTGCTGGAGGCCACCACATGGTCGCCGCAGGTGGCGATATTGAACACGGCGTAGAAGTTGGCCGCCTGGCCGGAGGAGGTGAGCATGGCGGCGGCGCCGCCCTCCATCTCACAGATCTTGGCGGCCACATAGTCGCAGGTGGGGTTCTGGAGGCGGCTGTAGAAGTAGCCGCTGGCCTCCAGGTCAAAGAGCTTGCCCATGTCCTCGCTGGTGGCGTACTTGAAGGTGGTGGATTGGATGATGGGCACGGAACGGGGCTCGCCGTTGCCGGGGACATAGCCCCCCTGGACGCAGATGGTCTCAATATGCTTGCTCATTGGGATCGACTCCTTTTGATTAGATTGAGTGGGAAATGAAAAAAGGGGACCGCCTGTCCAGCGATCCCCTGTATGCCCTGATAAACGGCCGCTCTGGGCCCTTTAGCGGGAGGACTGAACACGACGATGGGCACGACAAGACAGGCACATGCTGCACATGTGCATCGCCATCATTTCCATCATCATGGTACGGGCCATGGGCTGTTCTCCTTTCCCGCTTGCTCAGGGGTATCATACCAGCATCTGCTTCATTTGTCAACCACCCCCGGAAAGCTCGCTTTTTTTGCTGGAATCTACTGGCTTACCGCCTGTTTCCAGCCCTTTTGCATATCCTCTCGGATTCTGGCGGCGGTTTCGCCTTCTCTTCTGAAGATGGTGTGATGACAGGTTTTCATCTATTCGCAGGCAAAACAGGAAAAGTTCCCTCGTCAAATGATAAAAAGAGTTCGGAAAGCAGGAAAATATTGCTTTCCGAACTCTTTGCCTTTTATTCTACCGCGATCTGCTCCACCGCAGCGTAGGCTGCAGCGGCTATGCCGCGAGGAAACCGTACCCCAATAGAATAATTATTCTACCGCAGTCTGCTCCATCACGAAGCACTCAATAATGTCGCCGGTCCCACAAAATCTTCGATTTTGCGGGAGCCCTCGATTTCACTTGCGCGGCGGAAGTGAATTCCGCCTTGC
>CALXDD010000047.1 GCA_944386985.1 uncultured Oscillospiraceae bacterium | reverse complement strand
CTCGCATTCCTACGCCGGCATTACCCGGATCAGGTTCGAGGGACCTCGACGGCCATACGTCGCATCTCAGCCGGCATGCGCCAGCGCCCCTTGGATTGGCCCCAATATACCACGCTTTTCTTCCCGTGTCAACTGTGGTATACTTTATAAAAATACAGGGATACAGAGGAGAGAACAGCTATGGGCGACTGCCTGATTTTTGCAGCGGGGACCATCTATGACATTCCCCGTCCGCCCCGGGAGGGGGACTATGTGATCGCTGCCGACGCCGGCTTTGCGGCCTGCCGCCGCCTGGGCGTTACCCCGGATCTGCTGCTGGGGGACTTTGACTCCATGGCGGAGCCTGACTTCCCCAACATCCTCCGCGCCCCTGTGGAGAAGGACGATACCGATACCTCCCTGGCGCTGAAGGAGGGGCTGCGCCGGGGCTACACCATCTTCCACATCTACGGCGGCACCGGCGGGGAGCGGATGGACCACACATTGGCCAACCTCCAGATGCTCACATGGCTGCGCCGCCAGGGGGCCAGAGGCTACCTCTACGACCGGCGCTTTGTCTACACTGCCATTCAAAATGAGACATTCACCATTTCCAAAACTGTGGAGTGGGGACTCCTTTCCATCTTCTGCACCGGTCCCGACGCCCACGGCATCACCCTGCGGGGCGTCCAGTATCCCCTCACCGATGCATCCCTTTCCGCCGCCTTCCCCCTGGGCGTCAGCAACCATATCCTGGAGGCGGAGGCCCAGGTCACCGTGACGGAGGGGGAGCTGCTGGTAGGCTGGCAGCTCTGATTTCGAAGTTCTTTGAATAATATAACGTTTTCCCTAAAGTATTTCGCTGTATCCCCTTGCGATTTGGTGCAAGATATAGTATGATGTACTAAAAGAAAGTATGGAGTCCTAACAAAATTTTAGGAAAAATTAGGAAAGTATTGAGGGGAACGATATGGCAACTTTTGTGGTCAACGGAAAGACCGTGACCGTGGAGAAGAATCAGAAGCTTCTCCGCTATCTGCGGGACGAGCTGCACTTGACCAGCGTCAAGGACGGCTGCAGCGAAGGGGCCTGCGGCACCTGCACCGTTCTGGTGGACGGTAAGGCCACTCGGGCCTGCATCTTCACCACCGACAAGATGGAGGGAAAGTCCGTTTTGACGGTGGAGGGACTCAGTGATTTTGAGAAGGAAGCCTGGGTGTGGGCTTTCGGCGAGGCGGGGGCGGTCCAGTGCGGCTTCTGCATTCCCGGCATGGTGATGGCGGGGAAGGGGCTGCTGGATGTGAACCCAGACCCCACCGAGGAGGAGATCGCCTTTGCCCTGCGTACCAACATCTGCCGCTGCACCGGCTATGTGAAGATCATCGCCGGGGTAAAGCTGGCGGCCAAGGTGCTGCGGGAGGGGAAGATTCCCCAGCAGGATGGGGAGAACTGGCACTACGGCCAGTCGGTCCACCGGCTGGATGTGCGGGAGAAGGTGCTGGGCTACGGCAAGTATCCCGACGACATCTATTTAGACGGCATGATCTACGCCTCCGCCGTCCGCAGCGCCTATCCCCGGGCCATCGTCAAGGCCATCCGCACGGAGAAGGCCAAGGCCCTGCCCGGGGTGGTGGGGGTGTTCACCGCTGCCGATATCCCCGGCACCAACAAGGTGGGCCACATTATGAAGGACTGGGACACCATGATCGCCGTGGGAGACACCACCCACTATCTGGGCGACGCCATCGCCATTGTGGCGGCGGAGACCCAGGAGATTGTGGAGGAGGCCAAGAAGCTGGTGGAGGTGGACTACGAGCCCCTCACCCCGGTCCGCAGTCCCTACGAGGCCATGGCGGAGAACGCCCCCCTGGTCCACCGCAGCGGCAATCTCCTGGCCCACAAGCACGTCTCCCGGGGCGACGCCGCGGGCGCCATTGCCAGAAGCAAGCACGTCATCAGCGGCAAGTTCTCCACTCCCTATACCGAGCACGCGTTTTTGGAGCCTGAGTGCGCCGTCAGCTACATGGACGGGGACTGTGTCCGCATCCTCTCCACCGATCAGGGGGCCTATGACACCCAGCACGAGACGGCCCCCATGCTGAATCTGCCCTTTGAGAAGGTGAAGGTCCAGAACCAGCTGGTGGGCGGCGGCTTCGGCGGCAAGGAGGATGTGACGGTCCAGCACCTCAGCGCCCTGGTGGCGTTGCTCACAGGGCGGCCCTGCAAGATGAAGCTGACGAGGGCGGAGAGCATCCTCATCCACCCCAAGCGCCACCCCATGGATATGGAGTTCACCTTGGGCTGCGACGAGAACGGCATCATCCAGGGTGTGAAGGCAAAGGTTATTGCCGACACCGGCGCTTACGCCTCACTGGGCGGGCCGGTGCTGGAGCGGGCCTGCACCCACGCTGCAGGGCCCTACAACTACCAGAACTTTGAGATCGACGGCTACGCCTGGTACACCAACAATCCCCCCGCCGGGGCCTTCCGCGGTTTCGGCGTGACCCAGACCTGTTTTGCCATTGAGAGCCTTCTCAACCAGATGGCGGACGAGGTGGGCATCTCCCCCTGGGAGATCCGCTACCGCAACGCCATCCGCCCCGGCCAGGAACTGCCTAACGGCCAGATCGTGGGACCGGAGACAGGTCTTGTGGAGACTTTGGAGGCGGTGAAGCCCTATTACGACAAGGCCAAATATGTGGGCCTTGCCTGCGCTATGAAGAACTCCGGCGTGGGTGTCGGTCTTCCCGACACCGGCCGCTGCCGCCTGATGGTGGAGGACGGCAAGGTGCATATTGAGGCCGGCGCCTCCTGCATCGGCCAGGGCCTCGGCACTGTGCTGGTCCAGGTTTGCTGCGAGGTGCTGAACCTGCCCCGCAGCGCCATCGTCTATGAGCGGTCCAACACCTACGACGCGCCGGACTCCGGCACCACCTCCGGTTCCCGGCAGACCACCATCACCGGCGAGGCCTGCCGCCGGGCCTGCGTGGAGCTGAAAAAGGCGCTGGAGGGGAAGCGCCTTTCCGACCTCAACGGCACGGAGTACTACGGCGAGTACGCCACCAAGACGGATAAGCTGGGGGCGGACGTGCCCAATCCCATCAGCCACATCGCCTACGGCTACGCCACCCAGCTGTGCGAGCTGGGGGAGGATGGCAAGATCATCCGCATGGTGGCGGCCCACGACGTGGGCAAGGCGGTGAACCCCAGAAGCGTAGAGGGCCAGATCGAAGGCGGCGTGGTGATGAGCATGGGCTTTGCCCTCACCGAGCAGTACCCCCTGGTGGACTGCAAGCCCACTGCCAAGTTCGGTACCCTGGGTCTCTTCAAGGCCAACCAGATCCCCGAGGTGAAGGCCATCGTGGTGGAAAAGCCGGGCCTTGACGTGGCCATGGGGGCCATCGGCATCGGAGAGATCACCTCCATCCCCACGGCTCCCGCTATTGCCGACGCCTACTACCGGCTGGACGGCCAGCGACGGTACAGCCTGCCTCTGGAGAATACGCCCTACGCCAGAAAGAAATAAAGAAGCGAAATGCCGCTGCAGAATCAAAATGTTCTGCAGCGGCATTTTTCCACAGGGCACAGAAATAACATCAGTAAAAAAACACACGCCGCATCAGGGGAGATACGGCGTGTGGATTTATTTTGCGGGATCGCCGGGCGGGGTAGGAACAGCTACTTTCCACCGCATATCTTTGATGGTCAAAGTCCGGTGGCGCTTGCGGTTTTTCATCATCCGCTCCTTCACCTCTCGGCCGGTAGGCGTCACCGCCAGACCGCCCAGGGCCGTTTCACGGAATTCCACCGGCAGACGGCGGCCCACGTCTCCCATGGCGTCAATGACCTCGTCCACCGGAATCCGACTCTCCACTCCCGCGAGAGCCATGTCCGCCGCAGCGATGGCGTTCATGGCGCCGATGACGTTGCGCTTGACGCAGGGCACCTCCACCAGGCCCGCCACCGGGTCGCACACCAGACCCAGCAGGTTCTTGATGGAAATGGCCACCGCGTGACAGATCTGCTCCCCGGTGCCGCCGTGGAGATAGGTGAGAGCCCCCGCCGCCATGGCGCTGGCCGCGCCCACCTCCGCCTGGCACCCGCCGGCCGCTCCGGAGATGGAGGCCCGGGTGGCGATGACGCTGCCGATGGCGCAGGTCACATAGAGGGCCTGAAGCATCATATCCTCCGGGATGCTCTCCTTGCGCCACAGAGGGATCAGCACCGCCGGCATTACGCCGCAGGACCCGGCGGTGGGCGCCGCCACGATCCGCTTCATGCAGGCGTTGTTCTCACCCATGGCCAGGGCGCTGGCCATGACCTCGGCGGTGAAGCTGCCGCCGATGCTCTCATGGGCGGCGTAGTACAGCCGCATCCGCTCACCGTCGCCGCCCACCAGTCCGCTGAGACTGCGCCGCTCTCCGCTGTAGGAGTCGGCGGAGTCCACCATGGCCCGCCAGGTCCGGCGCATCTTCTCCATGGAGGCCTCCCGGGTGACCATGCGGTTTTCCATGTCCTCCTCCAGCACGATCTCCCAGATGGGTTTGTTTTTCTCTAAGCTGTGCTCCAAAATCCGCTGCATGGAGTCCAGATCCATTTAATCGTCCTCCTTTTCGTAGTAGGTCAGGTGGATGATCCCGGCAAATTCCTTCAAAAACTGCAGCACCACCGGCGGCACCTTCTCATCGGTTTCAATGATCATGATGGCGTTGCCGCCCCGGGCGTTGCGGCTGAGGCTCATATTGGCGATGTTGACCCGGGCACGGGACAGAGTGGTGGTCACGTCGGCGATGTGACCACGGTCGTCCTTGTTGTGGATGATGAGGGTGTTGTAGGCTCCCGTAAAGCTGACGGCCACGCCGTCCAGCATGGTCACCCGGATCTGACCGCCGCCTATGGAGCAGGCTTGCATATTGAGGGTATGGCCGTCCGCCGCCGTCAGCTCCAAAACCGCCGTGTTGGGGTGGGCATTTTTCAGCGTCACCTCGTCAAAGGTGAACTCCAGTCCCTGCTCCTCCGCGTGGGCAAAGCTGTTGGGAATCTCCAGATCGTCGGGCTTCATGCCCAAAAGTCCCGCGATCAGAGCCTTGTCGGTGCCGTGGCCAACGCCGGTCTCCGCAAAGGAGCCGTGCAGGTGGATGCGGGCTTTCTTCGGCGTGCCGCCGAGCAGTGTCCGGCCCATAGCCCCGATGCGCACCGCCCCGGCGGTGTGGCTGCTGGATGGACCCACCATTACCGGGCCCAGAATGTCGAAAATATCGATCATAGAATCTCTCCCTCTCCGGAGCGGTTCTCTCCGCTGTATCATGCCGCAGAAATGCAAAACGGCACAATGTCCGTATCAGGGACATTGTACCATATTGCTGTGGAATTGCAAGGCAAAAAGGCGGATTTGGCGGGGCCTTTACCGGATTGCTTCCGCCAGCAGAGCGGCCCACTCCGCCGTAGTCCGGGCGTCTCCGGCGCTCTGGTGGAAGGTTACCTTCAGCACCCGGCAGTCCTGCCGCAGCACCACCGTGGCAAAGTCGACGCTGTTGGAGTAGGTCCAGGCGCTCTCCACTCCCAGATCCTTCAGAGGCGACGGGGGCGTGTAGGACCGGTGCTGTGACGCCTGTTGGTGGTATTCCCGCTCCAGTTCCCGGGCCAGACCGGGGGAGGCCGCCTCGTGGTAGTCGGCAATGAGCGCCACCTGGGCCTCTCCGCCCCCCTCCAGCGCCACCTGGCCCAGCTGCCGCAGGTGGAGAGAATAAGGGACAAGGGGATTGGAGGTTTTGCTCACTTTGTTGTAATAGCTGAGAAGTTCCACTTCCTTATAGCTCCCCGGGACGGGGTTCTTCACCAAATCTAAGCCTGTGGGGAAAGGGATGTCCTCCGTGTAGTTGGAGAGGGGAATCATATCTCGCTCCAGCTTTGCATCGAACCAGGTGGACACCACCATTCCCACAACAGCGATGGTCAACGCCAGATAGCAGGCTGACAGAATATAGTGCTGCCGGGCCCGCTTCCGCCAGTCTTTTCTGTGGTTCAGGTGCTCCCCGGTACTGAGTTTCTGCCGCAGCCGCCGGAGATGGGACAGGGTCTTCAGGGACAGGGCACAGGAGGTGCCCACCGCAGCCGCCAGCAGCAAAAACCGCCACAGCCCGATTTCCAGAAGACAGAGCAGCGGGCCGCATACCGCGACGCTGCCCAAAAAGAGCACCGGCCAGAAAAACAGGGAGATCAAGTTCATCCGCTCCCGGGACCGAACCTTGTCCAGAGCGATGGCCTGGACTCTGGGGTCCGTGTTCAGCTCCCGGGCTTGTCCGTCGGCACAGCGGTAAATGTGGAATTCTCCCCACCGTGCCACATAGTCCCAGCCCATGGCGGCGCTCATTTCCTCCTCCCCATCGGAGGGGCCGTCCTCCGTGTTCCAGGCGGACTTCCCTTTTTCCGCCGGCTGGAGGCGGTAGCGTGCCGTAGAGGGTTCCCGCTTTTCAAAAATGGCAAAGCCGGCAAAAAAGCCGTCCCTGCTGAGCCGAAGGCCCCGGGCCTCCTGGTCCGTCAGCCAGCTCTCCATCCCCTCCACGTCATAGGCCGGGCACGGGGGCAGGCGCCAGACGCGTTTGGGCTCCGCCTCCATCTTCTCCTCCAAGGGGTTCCCTCCTCTCTTCCCGCCGGGCATCCATGAGACACCGCTCCAGCCGCTCCACCTCGGCGGCATAGGCCGCCCGGCCCAACTCCGTAATGGCGTAGGTCCGCTTCCGGCCCACCACCTCCGTCTCCTGAATGTACCCCACCTGCTCAAATTTTCCCAGAATGGTGTACAGGGTGGCGGGTCCCAGGGCGACCCGGCCCTCCGTCCGCTTCTGAATAAAATCCGCCGCTTCGATGCCGCACATGGGCTGGCGCATGAGGGCCATCAGCACATAGAACATGGACTCCGTCAACCCGTCCAGAGCCTTCTTCGGCATCTCCGCACCTCCTTAATATCGTTTTATGATATCATCTAACGATATTATAGACAACAAAATACCCTTTGTCAAGGGCATTCCACATCCCGGAGGGTCTTCAGCGCCGCCCGGCGCTGCCGCCAATCGGGCATCCAACGCTCCACCAGGGCATAAAAAGCGGGAGAATGGTCATGGCGGAGAAGATGACACAACTCATGGAGGACCACATAGTCCACCACAGGCATAGGGGCCGTCAGCAGCAGGCGGTTGAGGGTGATGTTCCCCTTGGCCCAGGAGCAGGAGCCCCACCGGGAGGTCATGGTGCGAAGGCGGAGACGGGGTTCTGCTGCCCCCAGGACCCGGAGAGGCGGCAGCTGCCGCTCCATACTTTCGGAGAAGGTCTCCCGGCACCACCAGTCCCAGGCTTTGGCCAGGGTGCGGTGAATGAGGGCCTCGTCCTCTGGGTGGGGGACGGTGACCCGGAGACGGTCCTCCTCCACCCAGGCGGCGGGGGCGCCCTCCGTCACCGTCAGGCGGAGCGGGCGGCCCAGAAGGAGTACGGTTTTGCCGTCACTCCAGGACGGGGGGATCCGGTCCTTTTCCGGGAGATGTTCCATTTTCTCCAGAGCCTGGAGGAGCCAGGAGGCCTTGGAGAGGAGAAAACGGTCTGCCGCTGCGGCGCTGACCCTGCGGGGAACCGAAAGGGAGATGAGACCGCCGGGCTTCACACGGAGGTTCATCCGCTTCACTGCCTTTTGCTGCAGGGTATAGGTGACTTTGCGGCCGCCCAGGTCCACGGTCCGCTGCTGCTTTTTCATAGTGGTGCTCCTTTTCAGAGGGATGGAGGCTGGCAGACGTCGCCGCTCCGTCACGCCAGCAGCATGGCCCACAGGGGAATGGTGGCGATAGACAGCAGGTGGGAGATCAGCACCGTGCCCGCGGAGTCAAACTGGGCGTCTAAGCTGGGGTTATAGCGCAGGGTGAAGGAAGCGGTGAGGGAGGCCACCGGCAGCGCCGCGCAGAGGACAATGATCTGACGGATCTCCTGGGTCACCGGCAAAAGCAGCAGGAGCACATAAAAGAGGGCGGGCATGGCCAGCAGACGCAGAAGGCTCACCAGCAGGTACTGCCACCGGAGCAGCCGCTTGAGAGGCCGCTTGCCCAGCACCAGGCCGCAGGTGAGCATCCCTACCGGTGTGGCGGCGGCGTGGAAACCAGCCACCACATCCGCCAGCGCCTGGGGCAGGCGCCACTGGCAGAGATAAAAGAGCAGCCCCACGAACACCGCCACCATAGGCGGTGTGAGAAAGGCCTTCAGCTTCTGGGACAGGGAGAGGTGGGTCCCCTCGGTGAGCATGGTCTTGGGCGCCGTGTAGAAGACAAATCGAAGAGGAATCAGAAACACAACAAAGTAGAAGAGTGTGTGGGAGCCGAAGAGGGTTTCGACGATGGGAAAGCCCATGAGGGTGAAGTTGGTGAAGATGAGGCCAAACCGGACGATGCGGCCGAAATCCCCCTTCAAAAGGCGGAAGGCGATCTGTCCCATCAGGGCGGAGATCAGGAAGTAGGCCACCGACAGCACCAGCAGAATGGCGCAGTTGCGGAGGTCCGAGGGGTCAAAGCTGAGCTGGAAGGAGTCGAAGATCAGGCAGGGCAGAAAGACGTCTGTGTAGATCACCGACAACTGCCGGTCGAAATCCTCCCCCACCATATGGCGCTTCTGCAGAAACAGACCTACCAATACATATAAGATCAATTCCACTACCAACGTCAGAGCCAGCATATCCCTTCCGCCTTTCTTTCTCAATCACTCGAATTACTGTACCACGCTCTGGAGGAAAAAACAAGGGCGCAAAAAACCGCCGTCCGGCGGGGGAGAGACTCCCTGCCGGAGCGGCGGTCTGCTATTATTTTACGACCCGGGGAAGATAAGGGCTGTAAAGAGGGCGCAGGCCCGGGGCAGGAGGGCATCGGGAAAGTCATAATCCGCGGAGTGGATGGGGGCGTGGTCCACGCCGTTGCCTAAGAGGAACATGGCCCCCGGGATTTCTTTGAGATACCAGCCGAAGTCCTCGCTGGCCCGCATGGGGGAATCCATCTCCACCACCGGAACGCCCAGCTTCCCGGCGGCCTCCTTCACCCGCCGGACAGCACTGTCGTGATTGACGTTGGCGGGGAACACGTCAGTGTAGGAGATGGCGAGGGACAATCCCGCCGCCGTCGCCTCCTGCCGGGCCAGGGCTTCCAGAGCCTCTACCAGGGCTGTCAGCTCCTCCTCATAGTCCGCCCGGAGGGTCAGCAGCAGCGCGCCCCGGTGGGCCGCCATGCCGAAGGCCGGCTCCCCCACATCCATCTGTACCACCGTGGCCAGCACCAGCCCCTTGTGGTTCTCCCGGCGGGTGAGGCCCGGCAGGGCCTCCACCAGCCGGGCCACCGCCGGGGCGGGACTGCGGCCCAGCTCCGGAGTGCTGGCGTGGGCAGGGATTCCCTCAAAGCGGAGGATCATCCCCCGGGAGGCACAGTTCATGGTGCCCCGGCGCAGGCACACCGCCCCCAGGGGGTAGCCGGACATGTTGTGGAAGGCGTAGACCTCCTCTACGCCCCGCTCCTTCAAAAACCGGGCGCAGGCCTCGCCCCCCTGGCCGGTCTCCTCGGCGCACTGAAAAATGAGGTACACCTCCCGGGGCGGCTCTTTTAATGTCAGGGCCAGCAGGGACAGGGCGGCACTGTGGCCGTCATGGCCGCACTTGTGGGATACGCCGGGGACCTGAGAGCGGTAGGGGAGAGGCATATCCTCCTCAATGGGCAGGGCGTCAAAGTCCGCGCGGAAAGCCACGCTGCCCGGACCCTTGCCGGGACACCGGGCATAAAACCAGCTGCCCTTGTCCACCACCTCCAGCCGGGTGTGGCGGCGGAGAAAGTTCATCAGGCAGGCCTTGGTCCACTGCTCCTGACCGGACAGCTCCGGGTGGGCGTGGAGCTGGTGCCGCAGAGCCACGGCCAAAGCCTCCTGTTCGTGTGTGATCATCTTGCTGTTCCTCCATTTCTTACATCAGCATCCGCCGGGCAAAGAGGGCGGCCCGCTCCTCCACGCCCTCCTGTTTCAGAAGGCTGCCGGCGTCGTTGGCGGTCTCCATAAGGGCGAAGTGAGGGGGCAGGTAGAAGCTCTTGTTCATGTTCAGGGCGCTGATGAGCTGCTGAGCCACCAGGTCGCCGCCGGAGTAGCCGGACACCACCAGGCCGTAGAGCCGCTTTTCATAGAAGCGGGTCTGGCGGAAGAGGGAGGTGAGGCGGTTGACGCAGGCGGTAAGGTTGGCGGCCAGGGCATCGTTGTAGTTGGCACAGAGCATGAGAAGGCCGTCGCACCGGCGGATGGCGGGGAATACCTCGTCCACCATCACTCCGCCGTAGAAGCATCCTCCCTGCTGGCCGAAGTGGAGGCAGGTGGTGTAGGAGCAGCCCGCGCAGTCCGCCACCGCCCCGTTGAGAAGACAGTATTCCTGGATCTCCACCCCCTGGAGATGCCCCTTCACCAACTCCCACAGGGCCAGAGTGTTGGAGGTCTTCCGCACGGAGGCGTGGACTACGGTGAGCCGCCGGAGGGGCGGAGGGCCGGTCCATTCCGTCAGACGGTCCACCAGGTCCCGGAGGGCCAGGGTGAAGGCGGTGTCGGCGTCGGTGCCGAAGATCTGGGCCTGGGTCTGGAAATTTCGAAGGGAGCCGGTGGCCTCCACCAGAGGCCGGCCCAGAAAAGCGCAGCCCGCCATGTTGGCGGCGAGGGCCAGAGTCCGGGCGGTGGACTTGGTATACAGCTCTCCCTGACCGGTGACCACCAGTCCGGCGGTTCGGCCGCTGAGGAGGTTCGGGTCCCGCCGCAGCTGCCGCAGGAGGGAAAACACCCCCTCGCTCATGCCGTCGTCGTCCAGGGTGGCGGCGAAGAGTACCCGGTCCCCGGGGATCTCCAGCCGGTCTGTTACCTGGGCGTCCCCGGGCAGTACCGTCTCCAGCCGCCGCAAAAGGGCGTCTCGGTGGGTCCCCGGCGGGAGGATCACAGTCAATGCCATCCTTGTCCCCTCTTTCTTTTGTGGTGATTGGCCTCAGGAGATCTGGCTGAGCTCCCGGGCCGTATTCTGAATGCGGCGATAAAGGGCCTCCGGCAGGGGCAGCTGCTCCACCGCCACATCCCCCTGGAGCCGGTTTTTTACCCCCATGAACACGCCGCCGAGGTACACCGACGAGCAGTGCCACTGTCCCCGGAGGCACAGCAGCAGGGACAGAGCGCCGGAGCTGAGAGCGGGGGCCACATAGGGCTTGAAGCCCATCTCCCGCATCTCCAGGTTGGCGTGGACCGTCCGGGCGGTGAGCTCCCGGGAGAGGGTGTCGTCGTAGTGTTCGATAGAGTTTGCAATAATCAGTCCATTACCGTGGGGGCCGAAGGACCGGCCCTCGGTGAGAAAGGAGGTGAACCGGGGGTCCCGCTTGGCGTAGTAGGCCGCCCGGGCATTCATGACCCCGAGACCGAAGCCCCGGATCTGCCGGGTGGCAAGGCCCATGCCGTCCACCTTCCCTGAATCATCCTTGTTGCTCTCCAGCAGAGCCGCTCGGCACAGGGGGTCCACCGGATCACTGACCACGCAGAAGAGGCCCTGAAATTTGGCCTTTCGGGCCTGACGGGCGTACTGGACCACCAGCTCCCGGTTCAATTCGTACTGGGCCATCCGCACATCCCCGGTCTTCACCGCTGTGTCCGGCACGAATCGGGAGGCGCAGAAGAGGAACACATCGCAGTCAAAGAGCTGCTCCGGGGAGATGATGTCCACCGCCGGCAGAGCGTCGTAGTCCCAAGGCAGGGAGATCTGGTTGAGTTCGAAGGCCCACCGGTCCGCCACCCCCGGCCGCACATCGCAGATGCCGATGGAGGAGATCACGTCGCCCCCCATGAGGCGAAGGCCGGTGAGCAGAGTGCTGCCCACGTCCCCAAGGGCCAGCAGGTGGACCCGCTTCTTGCCGGGGCCCGGGAAAGGAACCAGCAGCTCCCGCCAGCGGGGATGGCTGAGGTTCACCGCCCGGACACGGCCCTCCTCGATGGCGGCGGTGAGGGCGCCGTCCGCCGCCACCTCCGGCAGGTGCCGGGTGGAGAGGGTCTCCGTCCCCTCCCGGTCTGTCAGCAACCGGGGGTGGGTGACGGAGAAGGAGTCCCGTCCGGAGAGGGGAGGACGGCGAAAGAGATAGAGGATCTCATCCGCCACGGGCAGGGCGCTGACCCGGGGGAAGGGCAGGTCCGCCAAATGGGAACAGAATGTGTAAGAGAAAGTTTCCGTATCTTTATAGTAGTACATAATCAACCTCACTGGCCGCTGCCGCCGATGACGATGCGCACGGTGGACTGCAGGCGCTTGAGCATTTCGATATCGTTTTCCAAATAGGTGGAGGCCGCCCGGTTGGGGTCATAGGTCATGCATACCCCCTTGTCGGGGCAGAGAGGGTAGAGCACAGCCTCGCTGAGACGGCCAAGGGTCAGATTTCGCTGGTAGAGGGAGCGGTACTCCGCCTCCAGGGCCAGCAGAATGTCCCGGGCGTTTTCCAGGCAGCACCGGGAGAGGGAGAGGGTGGAGCCGTCGGCGCAGTCCTCGGTGTAGTCCGGGGCGGCGTAGGGGAAGATCCGGTTCACCGCCGGTCTCAGGCCGCTGGGCAGCTCTCCCCGGCGCACCGTGTCGCCGCCGATGAAGGGATAGAGGGTGGACTCCACAAAGCGCATGCGGAGATTGGGCAGGTAGTAGACACTGTCCACCGGGCAGTCCATCTGCTGCATGATGTCCCGTCCCATGCCGGTGAGATACCCCACCAGCACCTGGCGGATGGGGGTGTTCTCCTGGCGGAGGAGGGGGATTACCCGCCGGGCCCGCTTGCCGTCGTGGAGCATGTCGTCCACTAAGATCACCGGACGGCGGAAGGCCCGGATGGTCTTCACCTGGTACTCTAAGGGGGAGTAGCCGGTGAAGGCTTCGATGGAGTAGGAGCTGAGATCCGTTTCATAGACCTTGTCGGTGTGAAGGGTCTTGGTGACGGTGTTGGGCACCACCGCTCCCCGGAGAATCTTGCCGAAGGGGACGCAGATGCACTCTCCCAGCACCCGGGGCTGGGTGGGAATGACGCTGACGCCGTTGCAGGCGGCGATACGGCCCACCAGCCGCCGGTGGAGGGTGGCGGCGGAGAGGGAGAGCACCAGACTGCCGGGATAGAGGGTGGTGAGGGTCATCTGCAGCTTCCGGTGGGCCCGGTCCACTGCCTCCCGGACCCGGGGAGCGTCCACTAAGGGCGGCTTGATAACGGTGTCCAGATTCCGGGAGAGGACAATGGGGTTGCGCATATCCACCACCAGCACCTCCCGGCCATCGGGGGCGGCGGGGGAGGGAACAAAGCCCTGGAGGGTCAGCACCTCCCGGACCTGGGGCGGGAAGCTGCCCTGGAAGGGACAGCAGAAGGCGTAGGTGTACTCCCGCCGCAGGGCGTAGGTGAGGGCCTCCGTCAAAAGGAGCTGGCAGGCGCTGCGTCCCTCGCCGCTGCGGACGTACACACTGGAGATCACCAGGGCCTTGCCCCCGGCGTTCTGCCGCACATAGGCCGACAGCCGGGTATCTCCCAGCCGGGAGAAGAGCTCGTGGGAGTCGAGGCACTTGAGGGACACGAAGCCCCGGATGGTCCGGTCCCGCTCCCGCCGGAGGGTAATGATGCTGTCCCGCTGCCGGCGGATACTGCCGCAGAGCTCCAGGGCGTTGGGCTTGCCGGAGAGGGGCCCCTCGCACAGGTCACGGAAGAGGTGGTCGTCGGGGTACTCGTGGACCCGGAAGGTAAAGGACTCCGCCTCCAGCACCGGTTTGTTGATGGGTTCCCGGAGGTAGAGGTTGTGGCGGTAGATATACCCCTGGGCCACCGGGTCGATGAGATGGGAGATGTCCCGGTTGGCGTCGATGGCGTTGCGGATGAGGGTGGAGCTGATGGCCTCCAGCTGGGGCGGCAGGCTCAGTTCCACCACCTTCCCCTGAAGAATGGACAGGTCCGGCATGGTCTGGCCGTTGCGGCGGAAGAGGATGTGGGGGAAGGTGTGGACGGAGTGGGGGGAGGGGGCCGCGCGATAGGAGGAGGCTCCGGTGATCACGTCGCTGCCCACCGCCAGATATACCTCCCGGCCCGGAAAGGCTTCCCGGAGGACCTGGAGATTTTCGGGGTTGGCGATATTCACCGGAAAGTGCTCCGGGAAGATATAGACATGGAAGAGGTCCGCTGTGGACAGAGCGGCCATACGGCGGCGTACCCGGTGGGGCTGGGTCATCTTGGACCAGCTGAACTCGTCGATGGCCAGCATCACCTCAAAGCCGAGGTCCAGAATGGCCTGGACAATCCCCTTGTGGGAGAGGGTAAAGGGGTCGAAGGTGCCGGGGAAGAAGGCCACCTCCCGGGGAGCGGGGAACTGGAAGCCGCCGCCCAACAGCCGCTGGGCGGTGATGAAGCGGTAGATCCGCAGCAGGGACGCCGCCCGGTAGAAGAAGGTGAGCTCACCGCCCAGGTCCTCGTAGAGGAGGAAGAGAATCTTCTTGGCCGCCAGGGTGAAAGCCTGACATTTCTCCTCATCGCTCAGGATCTCCGAGCCGAAGATCCGGTTTCCCAGCACCTGGAGGGCCTCGTGGCGCACATCGTCGTGGAAGGCGGCAAGACCCTTGAGGAGCATGCCGAGAAGCCGCTGCCGGCGCTGGAGAAATACGTCCTCCTCCTCGGGAAAGCGGTCGTGGTAGGCGCCGTAGCGCTCATAGAGCACCCCCACTGTGGACAGCGCCCCGGCGGCAATGGTACTGTTGGCGCTGCTCTGGGCTTCCGCCAGAGCGGCCAGCCGCTCCTCCAGCTGAGAGGGGGGAAGGTAGAGAAGGAAGGCTCCCAGAAACTCTGGGATGTATTTGGAGAACTCCTGCTGGCCCGTCTCCAGTCCCCGGCCCAGCTCCACCGCCACCTCGCTGCGCTGGTCATAGCTGAGGAGGGGGGCGATGGACAGAAGCGCCGCGCCGGCGGTGAGACGGACGGTGACCTGTTCGCTGACCATGAGGAGGTTGGAGAGGTGGGTGGCGATGTGGAGAAGGTGGTAGCCGTGGTCCAGCCGGGCAAAGTCGGTGAGGATACGGATGTTGGCTTTCTTCACAATCCAGGGGGTGCCCGCCTTCAGATTCTCCAAGAAGATGTCGGAGATATCCTCCTCCTCTAACGCGGCGATGATATCCTCGCTGTGGCTGCCCTGCCAGAGAGCCAGAGTCTGCTGCCGCAGAAGATCGCTGCTGCCGCCCTTCCGGGGCTGGGCGGTCTCCATGGCGTGGAGGGCCGCCCCACGGCAGCTCTCCTGCCGGGTGAGCAGTCCCAAAAGCTCCAGAGCCGCCGCCTGTACCGACTCCGCCTCCCGCCGGGAGAGGGCGGCGGCGAAATTCGTCAGCAGTGTCAGCTGCTCCTCTGTGCACCGGTCTAAGGGCAGTACCCCCGCCGCGTCCAGCAGGGTGAAGGCGGTGGCGTCGTCCAGCTCCTCCTGGGGTTCGTAGCACTCCAGCAGCAGTGCCAGCACCGCCTCGGTCCGGGCCGGTCCGCTGTGCTCCAGCAGGGAGGACATGACCATTTTCAGGGTGTAGTGGAGCCACCGCCGGTGCTGCTGGAGAAGACGGTGGTCCGGATAGAGGATCTTCTGGAGATAGTCCCGGGTGAGCATGGCGCCGGTGATCTCCTTGGGGTCCGGGCGGTGGTGTGCGGGTACCTCTTTGACATAGCCGGCGTGGAAGTTTGCCAGAATGTCCCCCATGAGGTGGGCCGCCTGGCGGCGGATGTCGCCCTCCCGGTGCATCAGCTGCTCGTAGAGGAAGGAGAGCATTAGCTGTTTCTGGGAGGCGTTGAGGTAGATGCAGTAGGTCTCAAAGACGCCTAAGTAGGCCCGAAGTTGCTGCCAATTGGTCTCGCCCCGGGCCTCCTCCACGATGGCGGCGAAGCTGCGCTGATCGCTGAGGCGGCGCATCAGGTTGAGGCTGTGCTCCGCGGCGGTAAGGCAGAGACTGTCCACCACAGTCTCGTCATCCATGAGGACGATGTCAGGCTGGGGAATGGGAGGCAGCTTCCGGCCCTCCAGCGTCAGGTCCACCCCCTGGATGGCCATGAACTCCTCAAAGACCCGCAGCTTCTCATAGACAAAGATGTACCGCCGGCGCTTGGCGTCGTCCACGTTGTCAAGCTTGGAGAGGATTACGTCAAAGGAGTCTTTGAGGGTGTAGATTTTGGCGATCTCCGACCCATCGGGGGCTCGCTC
This sequence comes from uncultured Oscillospiraceae bacterium, assembly GCA_944386985.1. Taxonomy (GTDB): domain Bacteria; phylum Bacillota; class Clostridia; order Oscillospirales; family Oscillospiraceae; genus CAJFPI01. Next base: position 1,301 of record CALXDD010000047.1, on the reverse strand, counting down.
CTGTTTCACACGGAAGTCGGCGTAGATCAGCAGCAGGGACTCCACGGACAGGTTGTCCAGCTCCAGATCCCACACGGAGTGGTTGGCGGCGATGTGGCCGATGGACTCCAGATTCTGGCGGCGGAACCACTGATCGGTATAGTAATAGTGGAGATAGGGCACCCGTTCCCCGGGGCGGCAGCCGAACTTGCCGATGTCGTGGCCGATGGAGCTGCCGGACACCAGGGCGAGATCCACAGGAAAGCCGTTGCGGTGGAGGTCCCGGGCGGCGGACATGGCCACGAAGTGGACCCCGGCGATGTGGGCCAGGGAGCGGAAGGGGGTGGCCTCCATGCCAAGACGCATCATCTCATAGACAAACTGGTCCCGATAGGCGGCGGTGAAGGCGGCATAGGGCTTGGCAGTGGGAAAGACCCTGGCCTCCTCCGGGGAGAGCAGCTCAATGTCCAGCAGGGGCTGGGAGGGGAAGCGGCGGCGCTCGTCGTCAAAGAGGACCTGCAGCAGGGCCAGGAAAAAGGTGGACCCGGGGGCCAGACGGCGGCGCAGGGCCTCGTTGTCCGGGTGGGGGAACATATTGGCGCAGGCGTACTGGTACGCCGCCTTCAGCCAGCCCTCTTCCGGCGGGGGACAGAGGCTGTCTAAGGTGTCTCTGCACTGGTCCAGAACGGCGGCGCAGAGCAGGCGGTCCTCCCGCTCTAAAAGAGTCTCCAGCCGCGCGGCATAATTCTGCCGGTCCAGCAGAGCCCGGATCTCCTGTCTGCTGAGGCCCAGCACAGCGGCCACGGACTTGGAGGACAGACGATCCGTCAGCTCCCCCAGCAGATGGCGGCTCCGTTTCTTGTACATTCCCATGCTCCTTTCCTCCGTGTTGATTGGTTGTATTATGCGCCAAAGCGGCGGATTTCGCAAGGAGAAATCCCTTCGTGGAGGGGGGAGAGGGGGACAAAAAAGTGCAGATGGCACAAAGTGGGGGAGGAAGAGGCTGGAAAGTATATTTATTCTTGACAAGTGGGGGAATTTCGATGTAATATGAAAGACGGATTATTGTTGGATGGTAATAGGGGTACTATCCAATTTTTTTCCGAAATCCCCAGGTCCGGCAGGGAGAAAACTGCCGGAAAAACAAGAGAACAGGAGGTCAAGCGTATGGACTTTGAAGTCATCCATATCGTGGCGATCATCGTCGCGGCATTGGTGGCACTGGCCATTGGCTTCCCTCTCGGTATCAGCTATCGGAAAAAGGTTTCTGAAAAGGAAATTTCCAGCGCGGAAGAAGAAGCCCGCCGTATCATCAACGAGGC
>CALXDD010000046.1 GCA_944386985.1 uncultured Oscillospiraceae bacterium | reverse complement strand
TTTGGCGTCCGTGGACAACCTCTTGAAACGTGCCCCGGTAATCAACTGACGGGGGATGCGGTAGAAGGAAAACTGGCTGCTTTCGTCGCCGTAGTAATAGTCAAACCCCTGCTCGCCCATGCTCTCACCTCCATACGGGCAAAAAGAAAGGCGCCCCTTTTCGGAGCGCCTTGGGACTGGGCTGTTCGCCCATATTCTTCCTGTTTTTCTGTTTTGAGGTGTGCTTTGTGAGCAAGCAGATTGCATAACAAGGATTTTTGCTGTTGGTCGTAGATGCACCTTGTTCCTCTAACTCAGTAGATTTTCACTGGCCGCCATGCTCCACACTTCGATTTTTCGTAATTTTTTCTGACTTTAACTCGCTATTTTCCGCGATTTTTGACTATCATACAACTGTTCCGGTTCTATAAATATAAGTTTTTATAAGTTTTTAATTTCCACTCCGAGTTGGTCTGGAGCTTTTGGGTAGCGCTCCCCTCATCCGCCACGACTGCGCCGCGCCACCTTCCCCCAGGGGAATGCTTGTGTCGGGCGTGATGTAATTGCAGAGGCTATAACAACCACCAGAGGAGCGCGCCGAAGCGCGGAAACAGGGGAACTGTCACCTCCTTGCAGGGTCAGCCGCTGAAAGGTAACGACAAAGCGGAACAAGACTTCCCATAACAGGATCAAAAGGAATCCTTAGAACCATTGGTTCTAAGTCAACTTTTGCCTACTTTTCTTTGACGAGAAAAGTAGGCCGCCGGAGGCATAACACCAAACAAAATACCGTCGGGTACCGACGGAAAAAATAATCCCTCGTCAGCGGATCAAAAAGGCGCCCCAAACGGTCAGGCGCCGAAAAAGAGCCGGACAGAGAAGGCCGCTGCGGCGAAGCCCACCAGGTCCGCCACCAGGGCCGCGGGAATGGCGTGGCGGGTGCGGCGGATTCCCGCGCTGCCGAAGTACACCGCAATGGTGTAGAAGGTGGTCTCCGTGCTGCCCAGCATCACCGCGGCAATGCGGCCGATGGTGGAGTCGGGACCGTAGCGGGCCATCAGCTCACTGCCCACCGCCAGGGCTCCGCTGCCGCTGACCGGTCGGATCAGCAGCAGCCCCGCGGTCTCTGGGGGGATGCCCACCGCCTCGAGGGCGGGGGTCAGCAGAGAAGCCAGGGCATCCATGGCCCCGGAGGCCCGGAACATATATACCGCTGTCAGAAGTCCCACCAGGGCCGGAAGGATCCGCAGCAGCACCGTCAGGCCCTCCCGGGCTCCCTCGGTGAGAAGATCATAGACGTTGCAGCCCTTTCCCAGCCCCACCAGGGCGGTAAGGGACAAAAGAGCGGGCATCAGCAGAGCGGAGTAGTCCATCTCACCGCCCCCTTTTCCGGGACAGGCGTCCCAGCAGCCGGGCAGTGAAGACTCCTGCCGTTACTGACAGCAGGGAGGAGAGCCACACGGCAGGCAGGATATCGAAAGGAGACGCCGCTCCCAGGGCCGAACGGACCCCCGCCACGGTGGTGGGCAGCAGCTGAATGGAGGCGGTGTTCAGCACCACCAGCATACACAGCTCGTTGGAGGCTACTCCGCCGCAGCCCGCCGCCATCCGCCGGGCAGCCTGGATGCCCAGAGGAGTGGCGGCGTTGCCCAATCCCAAAAGATTGCAGGAGAGGTTGGCGGAGACGGCGGCCATGGTCTCCTTGTCCCGGCAGGCCCGGGGCATCAGACGGCACAGAAGAGGCCGGAAAAGCCGGGAGAGCGTGGCGGTGAAGCCGCATCGCTCCAAAATGGCCATAACCCCCGACCAGAGGCAGAGAATCCCCGCCATGGAGATGCACAGCTCCACCGCCGCGCCGGCGCCCTCCATAGCGGCAGCGCCTACCTCGTTGATGGTCCCCTTTGCGATTCCGAAAATCAGCGAGGATACCACCATCCCCGTCCAAACCCAAGCCATTGCCAAAGTGATCACCTCGTCTCACTGTATGGCGGGGTGAGGGCAGGTATGCCACGTCCTTTTTTCGGGCGTCCGTAGGCAACTGCTGTTTGGGACAAACGTCCTGCAGATCCGCCTTGCGCCGGGGCAGCCGGAAGTGTCGGAAAGAGCGGTTAATTCCCGAAAATATTTCGAAAAAAGAGGATTTTGTTTTTGAAATTTAGTTTATTTCACTAAAAATGTATGAAAAGCGTATGATTTCCCAAATGATGCGAGAAAAAAAGAAGCGCAGAAGAAGGGAGAAACTTGTTGTTGTTTGTCGAACAAAAGAAAATTTGCCTATTTCCAACGATAAATGTTGACAAATTTCGATAAAAATGGTATTGTTTGGATTAGAATAAAACGAGTCTGCTATGCACTTATATTGAAGGCGGGAGAGAGTTAGCATGCTGAAATCGACAGGCATCGTACGAAAAGTGGACGAGTTGGGACGGATCGTGCTTCCGGTGGAGTTGCGGCGGACGCTGGACATCAACGAGAAGGACGCTCTGGAGATCTATGTGGATGGGTCCTCCGTGGTGCTGAAGAAGTACCGGCCTACCTGCATTTTTTGCGACAGTACCAGAGACCTGCGGGTGTTCCGAGGAAAAAACGTGTGTCCCCGGTGCCTGCGGGAAATGAGTGGGGGAGAATAGAGAGAAAAGACCGCCGGGAGACTCCGGCGGTTTTTTCCTGAGCAGGGGACGGGGAAAAATGCTCTTGCGCAGGGGAGCGGGATTCGCTATAATGAAGCGAGAAGAACCATCGACTTTTGAAAGGAGTTCGATCAATATGGCTTTTTTTGATGAAATGTCCCAGAAGGCTTTGAACCTGGCCAATGTGGCTACGGAGAAGGCGAAGGAGGCGGCGGACAGCGCCAAGCTGACGGCGTCGATCATCTCTGAGCAGCGGGAGTTGGACAAGAACTGCCGGGCCATCGGCCAGTGGTTTGTGTCCGAGTACGAGGGGGAGATCCCCGAGGCGGTGGCGGACCTGGTGGAGCGTGCCAAGCAGAGCCAGGAGAAGATCGCCCAGCTGCGGCAGGCCCGCCAGAAGGAGGAGGGCGACGCCGCCTCCGAGGAGAAGACCTGTCCCCTCTGCGGCACAGTCAGCGACGGCAAGTTCTGCCCCCAGTGCGGCGCGCCTCTGGGCGAGTGAGCAGACCAGCATAAAAAAACGGAGGCGTATGCCTCCGTTTTTTTATGCGGTCACTCTCAGATGTGTTTGACCCGGGCGGCCTCCTCGGCGGTTTTGGCGTCGTTCCAGCGGGTCATATCCCCCACCAGATAGCCGGTGATCCGCCGGATGCGGCTGAAGGGCTGGGGACGGAGCGTGTAGGTCAGATCCACATAGTCCCCATCCACATGGATCTCCAAAGCATCCAAGCGGCTGTGGGGATATTTCTGGCAGGCGCGGGCCACATAGGCCTCCTGCTCCCGCTGGGAGATGGTCCCGCCGGTAACGGTAACGGTCATACGAAGACTCCTTCCTTTGCTGGGGACAAAAACGCCCCTTTACATTTGTTGAGATCCAGTATACGATAGGACGGGAGACTTGTCTGTTGCAATGGCAACAGACGCCCAAATTTTACACAAGATATAGAAGAAGAATATGGGAGATACACAAGATGGAGGATTACGCAAGTCTCCCTCTGTTTCGGGGGATCAGCGGGGAGGAGCTGAAGACCATGCTGGCCTGCTTTCACGCCCGGGGCAGTGCCTACCGGGGCGGAGAGCGGATCTGCGAGTACGACGGGACCTGCCGGGAGGTGGGGATTTTACTGGAGGGCACAGCCCGGCTGGTGCGCATCGACATCGCCGGAGCCCAGACCATTCTGGAGCACATGGGGGCGGGCAGCGTGTTCGGGGAGGTGCTGGGCTTTACCTCCTACTATGGGGACAGCGTCTCTGTGGTGTGCGAGGAGGACTGCAGAGTGCTGTACCTGGAGTACGCCCATATCATGAAGCGCTGCCACAATGCCTGTGCCTACCACAGCGTGCTGGTGCAGAATATGTTTTCTCTGGTTACCGGGCAGATCTGCAGTCTCAGCCGCCGGGTGGAGGTTCTCAGCCGCCGCAGTATCCGGGAGAAGCTGTTGAGCTACTTCGCGATCCAGGCGGGGGAGCGGGGCGAGCAGGAATTCACGCTGCCCTTTTCCCTGACGGCTCTGGCCGACTATATCAGCACTGACCGCAGCGCCATGATGCGGGAGCTGCGGCGGCTGCGGGAGGAGGGAGTGGTGACGGTTTCCGGGCGGAAGGTGCGGCTGAGTACCGGCGGAGAGATACAAATCTGATTTATTACACAAAAATTAGCAAAATGAATGGATCAGGGGAAAATGAATTGACGAAGAGGGGACTCTGTGATAAAATAAACAATGTGTGAGAACCCCCTTGGGGAAAACGATAAAAGTGGAAAGGGAATCACTATGTATCGAATTGTAAAGAAGAGAGTGCTGAATCCCACGGTCACCATGATGGAGATTGAGGCGCCCGCTGTAGCCCGTAAGGCGGAACCTGGCCAGTTCATCATTCTCCGTGTGGATGAAAACGGGGAGAGAATCCCCCTGACCATCGCCGCTTACGACCGCGAGGCCGGAACGGTGTCGATCATTTTCCAGATTGTGGGCGCTACCACCGAAAAGCTGAACCACAAGGAGGAGGGCGAGTACCTGCAGGATTTCGTGGGTCCCCTGGGCCGGGCCACCGAGACCGAGGGCCTCAAGCGCGTGGCCGTGGTGGGCGGCGGTGTGGGTACCGCCATTGCTTATCCTGTGGCCAAGAAGCTCCATGACGACGGCTGCCATGTGGACCTGATCGTGGGCTTCCGAAACAAGGATCTGATCATTCTGGAGGACGAGTTCAAGGCTGCCTCCACGAATCTTATTATCGGCACCGATGACGGCTCTTACGGCAAGAAGGCCCTGGTCACCGATCTTCTCAAGGAGCAGATCGAGGCGGGCGCTCAGTATGACCGTGTCATCGCCATCGGTCCTGTGATCATGATGAAGTTTGTCTGCCAGCTCACCAAGGAGTACAACATTCCAACGGTGGTCAGCATGAACCCCATTATGATCGACGGCACCGGCATGTGCGGCGGCTGCCGCCTGACTGTGGGCGGCGAGACCAAGTTCGCCTGCGTGGACGGCCCTGAGTTTGACGGCCATCTGGTGGACTTTGACGAGGCCATGGCCCGCGGCGCCATGTACCGGGACTTTGAGCTTCACGCCCGGGAAGAGACCTGTAATCTGTTCAAGCAGGAGGTAAAGTAAGATGCCCAACATGAGCCTGAAGAAGAACCCCATGCCCCATCAGGACCCCGTGGTCCGTGCCGGTAATTTCAAGGAAGTAGCTCTGGGCTACACCAAGGAGCAGGCCATCGACGAGGCCCAGCGCTGCCTCCACTGCAAGAATATGCCCTGCGTGTCCGGCTGCCCCGTGCAGATCCGCATTCCTGAGTTCATTGCGAAGGTGGCCGAGGGGGATTTCGAGGCCGCCTATCAGATCATCGCCCAGGACAGCGCCCTGCCCGCCGTGTGCGGCCGGGTCTGCCCTCAGGAGAGCCAGTGTGAGTCCAAGTGCGTCCGGGGCATCAAGGGCGAGCCGGTAGGCATCGGCCGCCTGGAGCGCTTTGTGGCCGACTGGCACAACGCCAATGCCAGCGAGAAGCCGGTGAAGCCCGCCTCCAACGGCCACAAGGTAGCGGTGATCGGCTCCGGCCCCTCCGGCCTCACCTGCGCCGGAGACCTGGCCCGGAAGGGGTATGAGGTCACCGTGTTCGAGGCCCTGCACCTGGCTGGCGGCGTGCTGGTCTACGGCATCCCCGAGTTCCGTCTGCCCAAGACCATTGTGCAGAAGGAGGTGGATGGCCTGAAGGAACTGGGCGTGAAGATCGAGACCAATATGGTCATCGGCCGCTCCGTTACCATCGATGAGCTCCAGGAGGAGTTTGGCTTTGAGGCGGTGTTTATCGGTTCCGGCGCCGGTCTCCCCATGTTCATGCACATCCCCGGCGAGAACCTGAAGGGCGTTTACTCCGCCAACGAGTTCCTCACCCGCATCAACCTGATGAAGGCCTATCGGGAGGGCGCCGATACCCCCATCATGGAGCTGAAAGGCAAGAAGGTGGCTGTGGTAGGCGGCGGCAACGTGGCGATGGACGCCGCCCGCTGCTCCAAGCGCCTGGGCGCCGATGTGTACATCATCTACCGCCGCAGCGAGGCGGAGCTCCCCGCCCGCGCCGAGGAGGTGGAGCACGCCAAGGAGGAGGGCATCATCTTTAAGACCCTCACCAACCCCGTGGAGGTTCTGGGCTACAATAACCCTGAGGACAAGCGGGATCCCAGGAACGGCTCTGTCTGTGGGATCAAGTGCGTGGAGATGGAGCTGGGTGAGCCCGACGCCTCCGGCCGCCGCCGCCCCATTGTCAAGGAGGGCAGCGAGTTTGACATGGAGATGGACTGCGTGATTATGTCTCTGGGCACCAGCCCCAACCCCCTGATCAAGTCCACCACCAAGGGTCTGGAGATCAACAAGAAGGGCGGCATCATCGTCAACGAGGATGGTCTTACCAGCCGCCAGGGCGTGTACGCCGGCGGCGACGCCGTTACCGGCGCCGCTACGGTGATTTTGGCCATGGGCGCAGGCAAGACCGCCGCCAAGGCCATCGACGAATATCTCAGCAAGAAGTAAACAGCCTTTTACATAGAAGGCAGCAGCGCCGCCCGGCAATTTGCCGGGCGGCGCTTTTTGTTTGCAGTTCCAAAGAAAATGCGGCAATAAGAAGAGGAAACTGCCGGAGACAGTGCTCCGGGCGGAATGCGTCAAGCCGGTGATCAAACAGACAGACTCTCATCAGCAGAAAAACCCCGCCCGGCTCCGGAGGCGGCAGACTGGACCTGGAGAAATTCCATATTTCCCCAAGTTTCTTCATAAAGAAAATAATTTAGAAAAAAGGCAAAAATTGCCGCTGATCCGGCTTGTAATCCAAGTACCGCCGTGATAGACTAAAACATAACCTTACTGTGTGGTGGAATGGGTTACGAGAGAGGAAAGGTGAGGGTATGGGGAAGATGTATCGGATCTCCGAGGTGGGCAGCCTCATGGGTGTCAATCCCAAAACACTCCGGTATTACGAGGAGGAGGGGATCCTGGTCCCCACCTATGTGGACGAGCGTACCGGCTACCGCTACTATGACCAACAGGCCATTTTGTGCCTGTGGCAGACGCTGATCATGCGGGATGCCGGGATGTCTATCCGAGACCTGAAGGATGTATGTGATGGGCAGAGGATTGAGGAGCAGATCGGGACGCTGAAGCGGCGGATGACCGCGATCCGCACCACCATCTCCCTGCTCAAACAGCTGGAACAACAGACAACGGAGTACCGGGTGATGGAAAACAGCCTCCCTGGCGGGCTCTACCTGCGCCATAAACTGGTGGCCAAAGGACCTGATGAGATCTTCTCCGCGTTCATGACGCTCTTTGATATGGCCCTGGAGAGGGGGCTGGAGGTGGACCGCCGCCGTCCTCCCTTTGCCCGGTTTACTGATATTGTTTTCCAGCATGAGAATATACACTGCGAGGTGTATATGCCGGTGGTCAGCGGTCTTCTCAGCGGTGACGTGGTCCGGGTGGAGATTCCCAAAGCGGTGTCTACCGTACACCACGGGGATTACAGTAAAGTGGAGGCAGCTTACGATGTGCTTCAGGACTATGTGGATACCCACGATTTAGATATCGTGGACTGTCCTATGGAATTCTATGTATTCGGCATCAGAGATCCCCAGCGGAAAAAGTTAGTGACCACCGTGTTTTTCCCTGTGGAGTAGTGAAGGCGGAAAAATGTCCCCCGCGCAGAAATTCTTCCGGCGCGGGGGACATTCTGTTTCCCTCGGTTCAGCGTTTGCCCAAAACTTCCCGGCGGATGTAGGCAAAGGTTGCCTCCTCGCCCTCATCCCGCAGCATCTGCAGCAGCTTTTCCAGCAGGGCGGCGGTATTGGGATGGATGATGTAGTGGTCCTGGGAGTGGGCATAGTACTCCCAGGGAGAGGCGTCGGTGTATTTCTCCTTCTGGTAGATCCGGCTGGCGGCTACCCGGTCACAGAACATCTCCGCCACATACCGCACCGGCATCTCCATGCCCCCCATGCGAAAGTTCAGTGCGGGATCGTAGTCGATCCAATACTCCAGGTGGTGCTTGTTCCGGCCTTTGTGGTGGAGCCAGGCGGAGGATACGCCCGTCTCCAGCCGCTCCATCTCGTTGGGGCTGCGGTTGCCCTGAAAGTATTTGGCGCCCACCCGAAACTCTGTCGGGGAGTATTTGGACAGATCATGCAAAAGTCCTTGGCGGTACAGGCCGAGGCGGAAGCAGTATTTCCGCACCAGGCGTTTGTGCGCGGTAATGGTCTTCAGGTGTCCCCACCATTTCATGCGAGATTGCCTCCCTGTATCCCGGCTCCAGCCAGGCAGTATCAGAGGACGTCTGCCCGGCGGCAGCGCCCGTTTTTCTCAGTATAGCACAAAAAATTTCCGGTGGCTACAGGGAGAGATGATAGATGCCAGTCGATGCATGACTGCGAATTTTATCCATTTTTTCAAAAACTCTTGCAAAAAAAAGAAAGGTATTATATGATAGAAAATAGTGATGAAATACCCGGTAAGGGGTGGAGAAATGGAGAAAAGTATTGTTGACATTATGCTGCTGCAGTACGAGACCTTTACTGCCGCAGAGAAAAAAATCGTCGACTATGTATTGGCCCACCAGAAAGAAAGTCAATATATCAGCATTACGGAGCTCAGCGCTGCCTGCAGCGTGGCCATTTCCACGGTGTCGGTGTTCTGCCGTAAGCTGAAGCTGGCGGGCTTTAATGATTTCAAAATTGAACTGGCGCGGGCCAACACCATCAGTGCGCCGTCCAGGATTTTCGGTGTGGGTGACACGGAGATCCAGGAGGGAGACAGCACCGCCGAGGTGATGAGCAAGGTCTTCAGCCGCAGTCAGGAAACGCTTCACCGTACTGCCCATATGCTGGACGAGCAGGCGGTGGACAAGGCGGTGGACCTCATCAGCCGGGCCAGAAAAGTGGTAGTGCTGGGGCAGGGCAACCACAGCTTTGTGGCAGAGATCGCCTGTGCACAGTTTTCGATTCTCACATCCAAGTTCCAGACGGTGGCGGACGGTCACCTTCAGGTGATGACGTTGTCCACCCTGTCGGCAGGAGATGTGGTGCTGTATTTTTCCTACACCGGCGCGACCCATGAGATCATGGACGCTGCGGAGGTAATCCGGGAGGTCGGCGCCAAAATGATCCTGGTGACCCGCTTTCTTCATTCCCCGGCGGCGGAGTATGCGGATGTGATTTTACTCTGCGGCGCCGAGGAGAAGCCTTTGGAATACGGTTCCATCGACGCGCTGCTGTCCCAGTTGTATATCATTGAGGTTCTCATCAACCGCTATATGCAGCAGCACCAGGAAGAGGCTGCCCGGTATCGTGATTTTATCGGAAAAGTGCTGGCAAAGAAGCATCTTTAGATGTTCTTGAAGAAAATGCAACAGCTGCCGCAGGACTCTGCGGCAGCTGTTTTTCTGCAGCATCAGCGCCGAAAATATTTTTTTGATTTTGAGGAACAACAGGGGGATGCAGTTGGAGACAAACAGGACGTTTAAAAAAAGTTTACAAATCTCTGGAAATAGCAGGAATAAACAGATAGAAATTTACCGAAGAGAAAAAACCATACCTGTCTAAATATACTAAAAATATTTGACTTAACTGTGAATAGTGACAAAACCATATCTGTTTTGCACAAAAGCGAGAGATAAAAAATGGAAGTTCTCTCAATTGAAAAAAATTTCGATAGATGGTAGTATATACCCATGAGGTGACGGCATGAGACGAAACCGCATATTTGACCCCGACAATGTGGTCTTCCGCAATCTGGCCCGGCTGACGGATGTGGTAGGGCTGAGTCTGGCCTGGCTGCTCTTCAGCCTGCCGGTGGTGACCATCGGACCGGCCAGTGCGGCGCTGTACCACGCGGTCCGCCGGTGCGTAGTGGAACGGGAAGACGGGACCTACGCGTTTTTTTGGCGCAGTTTCCGGCAGAATTTTAAAACGGGACTGGCCGCCGCGGTGCTGGCGCTGATCGCTGCGGGGATTCTGGGAATCGGCAGACAGGTGATGCTTGCAGCCGCTGATCAGCTGGGTGGCTATGCGGTGATCCTATACTACGCGTATATGGTGCTGATGGTGATTCCATGCGGTATTGCCTGCTGGATGTTTCCGCTGCTCTCCCGCTATCAGGTGAATCTGAAGGAGCTGCTGGTCCGTTCGGCCTATCTGACGGTGCGGTTTCTGCCGTCCACGGTGGTGCTGGTGCTGCTGCTGGCCGAGGTGATCCAGAGCTGTATTGCGGTGTTTCCGCTGATTTTGGCCGCGCCCGCTGTGGAGTGTCTGTTGGCCTCCCTTTTTATTGAGCGGGCATTCCGGCGTCTTACCCCTATTCAGGAGGAAGGGAGCGAAGAAGCTCCTTGAATCATAGAAGTTCCCGTGGAAAAATTTTGAGGAGGACAATGAAATGAAGAAAGTTCTTGCACTGCTTCTGTCCCTGGCTATGGTCGCCAGCCTGGCGGCCTGCTCGGTGCAGAAGAATGGCAACACCACCGACAATGGCGGTGCTACCAACGAGGGCGGCGACGCCACTGCCACGGAGATCACCCTGTGGACCTACCCCATCGGCAACTGGGGCAAGGCTGAGGTGGTGGATGAGATCCTGGCCAAGTTCAACGAGGAGCACCCCGAGATCACCGTGAAGGTGGAGTACCTGGATTACACCAACGGCGACGGTCAGGTGAACACCGCTCTGGAGGGCGGCACCGCTCCTGACGTCATCATGGAAGGTCCTGAGCGCCTGGTGGCCAACTGGGGCGCCAGCGGCAAGATGGTGGACCTGAGCGACCTGTGGACCGACGAGGTCAAGGCCGACATCGCCGCCACCAGCGCCAAGATCGAGGGCGCCTGCCAGTGGACCGACGGCGCCTACTACGAGATGCCCCTGTGCATGACCACCCACTGCATGGCCATCAACTACGAGGCCTTTGAGGCGGCGGGCGCTCTGCAGTACATCGACGAGGAGACCCACACCTGGACTACCGAGAACTTCATCAAGGCCTGTGAGGCCCTGCGCGACGCCGGCTACGCGGTGCCCGGCATCATCTACTGCGGCGGCACCGGCGGCGACCAGGGTACCCGCGCTCTGGTTCGCAACCTCTACGGCGCTCAGTTTACCAACGCTGAGCACACCGAGTACACCATGAACAGCGAGGCCGGCATCAAGGGCCTGCAGACCCTCATCGACATGGTGGCCGACGGCTCCATGACCTATGACGCCGGTATCGTGGCTTCCGATGAGCTGACCCTCTTCGCCAACCAGACCGCCTGCATGAGCTTCTGCTGGAACGCCTCCAACGCTTCCAACTACGCTTCCCAGATCACCTTCACCGCCTTCCCCATGGCTTTCCCCTCTGACGACGGCGTGCCCGAGCTGGACGGCGGCATCTGGGGCTTCGGTATCTTTGACAACGGCGATCAGGCCCGCATCGACGCCTCCAAGACCTTCATCGACTGGGTCTGCAACAGCGATGAGGCTGCCAACAACGTGTACAACACCACCTTCTTCCCCGTCCGTTCCTCCCTGGGTGATGTGTACGCCGGCACCGACAAGGCTTCCTTCTCCGATTTCCTGATCTTCATGCCTTACCTGGGCGACTACTACGCTGTTACTCCCAAGTGGTCTGAGCAGCGTACCGCCTGGTTTGAGATGCTGCAGAGCGCCTTCTCCAACGGCGACGCCGCTGCAGCTCTGGCAGAGTACGACGCTACAGCCAACGCATAACCTGTGCCATTGGAGGGCGCCCGCTCAACAGGGTGGGCGCCCTCTTCTCCATCTGCCGGCGGAGGATTTCCGCGGCGATGGATGCGAGTAAGATTAAGAGGAGGGCGAAAACTTGGCAAAGACGAACCAAGCCGGCATGAGCCGGGCACTGGTGCGGCGGGAGACCACTGCGGCCTATCTTTTCCTGCTGCCGTGCCTCATCTTTTTCCTGGGATTTGTGGTCTATCCCATGGTTACCTGCTTCATCAACAGCTTTACCATTTATAACACCTACGGCCACAGCTTCTCGGTGGCCACCATGTTCGATAACTACAAGCGGATGTTTGACGACAAGGTGTTCTGGCAGGGCTTTTGGAACACCATCATCATCGTGGTGGTGTCCGTGCCCACTGTCACCGCCTTCTCCCTGTGGGTGGGCACCGCCATCTATCAGATGGGTCCCAAGCTCCGCTCCTTTTTCCGCTGCATCTTCTACCTCCCCGTGGTCACCGGCACTGTGGCGGTCACCGTGGTGTGGAAGTGGATGTTCAACAATTATTATGGACTGTTCAACGCCGTGGGCAAGGGCCTGGGCATCCTGGACCAGAACATCAACTGGCTGGGAGACGAGCGCTTTGCCATCTGGTGTATTATTCTAATTTTGTTCACCACCTCCATCGGTCAGCCCATTGTGCTGTACGTGGCCGCTCTCGGCAACGTGGACCAGGCCCTTATTGAGGCCAGCGAGGTGGACGGCGCCACCAAGTTCCAGGTGTTCTGGAAGATCAAGTGGCCCCAGATCATGCCTACCACTTTGTACATCCTGGTCATCACCACCATCAACAGCTTCCAGTGCTTCGCCCTGATCCAGCTGCTGACCTCCGGCGGACCCAACGGCTCCACCCAGACCATTATGTACTACATCTACTACCAGGCCATCAAGCTGGGCGAGTACGGCTACGGCAACGCCATGGGCATCATCCTGGCCATCATCATCGCGCTGTTCTCCGCCATCCAGTTCAAGGTGGCCGGTAAGGACAATACCTGAGAGGAGGGGTGAACATGACAACGATGAAAGAAAAGAAGGGCGCTTACGCCATTGTCTGCCTGGTGATTTTGTTCATCCTGGCAGTGCTGTTTACTTTCCCTCTCTACTGGATTCTCACCGGCTCTCTGAAGACTCCCATCGAGATCAACTCCGCCTCGCCCACCCTGTGGCCCCAGGAGTTTACCCTGCAGAACTACGAGAAGCTGCTGTCTTCTCAAATGAACCTCTTTGAGATCAACGCCTTCGGCTACACCATCACCGGTCCTGCCATCGCCTCCGCACTCAAGTGGCTGCTGAATACGGTCATTATGGCGGTGGGCGCCATGGTTTTGACCTGCATCACCGCCTCCATGGCCGGGTATGTGCTGGCCAAAAAGCGGTTTTACGGCAGAGACTTTATCTTTGGCCTCATGGTCTGCGCCATGGCCCTGCCCAAGCAGGTGATTTTGATTCCTCTGGTGCAGCAGATGGCGGCGCTCCACATCCACGACACACTCCTGGCCGTAATCGTCCCCATTGTGGGCTGGCCCTTCGGCGTGTTCCTCATGAAGCAGTTCTCCGAGAACGTGCCCGGCGAGGTGCTGGAGTCCGCCCGCATCGACGGCGCCGGGCAGTGGCGCACCTTCTACCAGATCGTCTACCCCCTCATCAAGCCCGGTGTGGGCGCTCTGGCCATCTTCACCTTCATCAGCTCCTGGAACGACTACTTCATGCAGCTGATCATGCTGAACTCCAACACGGTGCAGACCATCTCCCTTGGTATCGCCAAGATGCAGGCCGGCCCCGAGGCCAACGACTTCGGTCTCATCATGGCCGGCGCCGCCGTGGCCGCTGTGCCCATCCTGATCGTCTTTATCGCCTTCCAGAAGTACTTCACCCAGGGCATTACCATGGGTGCTGTCAAGGGGTAAGCGAAAAGCCGTTATTTGTACAAAACCCGGCGGTATGCCCGCCATCGCCGCCGGATTTTCAACTTTTCTTTATGAAGAGAGGTATATGGAAATGAAAGATCTGACAAAATACCAGGGCGTGTTCCCCGCGTTCTACGCCTGCTATGACGCCGACGGCGCCATCAACCCGGAGGCGGTCCGGGGCCTGACCCAGTACCTGATGGACAAGGGTGTGAAGGGCCTCTATGTGGGCGGCTCCTCCGGCGAGTGCATTTACCAGAGCGTGGCTGAGCGCAAGCTGGTGCTGGAGAATGTGATGGCCGTGGCAAAGGGCAAGCTGACCATCATTGCCCATGTGGCCTGCAACAACACCGCCGACAGCCGTGAGCTGGCCGCTCATGCGGAGAGCTTGGGCGTGGATGCCATCGCCGCGATCCCTCCCATTTACTTCCACCTGCCGGAGTACGCTATCGCCCAGTACTGGAATGACATCTCCGACGCCGCCCCCAACACCGATTTTGTCATCTACAACATCCCTCAGCTGGCCGGCGTGGCGCTCACCATGTCTCTTCTGAAGGAGATGAAGAAGAATCCCCGGGTCATCGGTGTGAAGAACTCCTCCATGCCTGTCCAGGACATCCAGATGTTCAAGGATGAGGGGGTCGTCGTCTTCAACGGCCCCGACGAGCAGTTTGTCTCCGGCCTGGCTGCCGGCGCCATCGGCGGCATCGGCGGCACCTACGGCGCCATGCCGGAGCTGTACATCAAGGCGCGGGAGCTGTTCTATGCCGGAAAGTATGAGGAGGCCCGCCAGGTCCAGAACGAGTGCTGCCGCATCATCTACAAGATGTGCTCCGCCAAGGGCAACATGTACGCGGTGATCAAGGCCATTCTCCGTCTCCAGGGCGGCCCCGACTGCGGCGGCGTCCGCAAACCTCTGGCCAACCTTTTCGAGGGAGACGAGGCCATCGTCAAGGAGACGGCCGATATGATTGCCGCCGCCAAGGCCAAATATTGCTGAAGAGCTTGATCCAGGAGGAAGCATTGTCATGAGAATTTACGTTGCAGACGATTACACGGGCATGAGCCGGAAAGCGGCCAATATCCTGTCCGCCCATGTGATTTTGAAGCCCAACTGTGTGCTGGGCCTCGCCACCGGCTCCACCCCCATCGGTACCTACAAGCAGCTGATCGACTGGTACAACAAGGGCGACCTGGACTTTACCGACGTCCACACCGTGAACCTGGACGAGTATGTGGGCCTGTCTCCGGAGCATGATCAGAGCTATCGCTACTTCATGCAGACCAACCTCTTCGATCATATCAACATCAAGCGGGAGAACACCAATGTGCCCAACGGCCTGGCTGAGGATCTGGACGCCGAGTGCGCCCGGTACAACCAGGTGATCCGGGATCTGGGCGGCATTGACATCCAGGTGCTGGGCATGGGCCACAACGGCCATATCGGCTTCAACGAGCCGGGCCACGCCTTTGAGCTGGAGACCCATGCGGTGGATCTGACTCAGAACACCATCGACGCCAACGCCCGCTTCTTCGCCTCCAAAGACGAGGTGCCCCGCCGGGCGGTGACCATGGGCATCAAGAGCATCATGCAGGCCAAGCAGATTCTGGTAGTGGTCAGCGGCGCGGACAAGGCGGACATTGTGAAGGCCGCCTTTACCGGTCCTGTGACCCCCGAGGTCCCCGCCTCCATTCTGCAGATGCACCCTGACGTGGTGCTGGTGGGCGACAAGGCCGCTCTCAGCAAGCTGCTGTAAAGGAATTTTTCGCAGGTAGAAAACGGCGCTGCCCTGAAAGGGCGGCGCCGTTTTTGCGGAGGGCAGGGAAGCGGTTGACCGCTGTGCTACAATAAAGAAAACAGGCAGGGAGGCCGGGAGACCATGAAACAGGAGAATAAGGCGGGACAGGTGATTCTGGTGACGGGGGTGTCCTCTGGTTTTGGCCGCTCCATGGCCTGCGCCCTGGCTGCGGCGGGCCATCGGGTATACGGCGTCAGCCGCCGGGAGCTGCGGGACCCGGAGCTGTCCCGGGCGCTGGCGGGATACATTCAGGGCGACCTCTGCCAGATGGAGACGGCAGAGCGGGCCGTTGCGGAGACTCTGGCGGCGGAAGGGCGGATCGACGTGCTCATCAACGACGCCGGGGGCGGTATCGGCGGCGCGCTGGAGGATACCGACGATGAGCAGCTGCACCGCCTGATGGAGCTGAATTTCTTTGCCATGGCCCGGATGTGCCGGGCGGCCCTGCCGGTGATGCGGCGGCAGGGGAGAGGGAAGATCATCAACCTCAGCTCCCTGGGGGGATTGGTGGGCCTGCCCTTCCAGGGGGCCTACAGCGCGTCCAAGTACGCCATCGAGGGCTACAGTGAGGCGCTGCGCTGCGAGGCGGCGCCCTTCGGCGTGTCGGTGGTGCTGGTGGAGCCGGGAGATTTCCGCACCGGATTTACCGGCAGCCGCCGGATCGTGGGAGAGGGGTCGGACTACTCCGCCCTGTGTCAGCGGGCCATCCGCCGCATTGAGAAGGACGAGACGGGGGGCAGCGACCCGGCGGTGCTGGCCCGCCTGATGGTGGCGCTGGTGGACCGGGAGCATCCCCGGCTCCGGTACACGGTGGGCGGAATGGGGCAGAGGCTCCTGATCAAAAGCCGCCGCCTCATGGGGGACCGGCTGTTCCTCTTCTTGCTGCGGAAATATTACATGGGGTGAAGAAGATGTCTGGGGCGGACGGTCTGCGGTTTCCCGGTCAGTCGATCCGATTCCTTTCCCGTGAGCCCGGAAAACCGGGCTCATATTCTTTTTTGCACGCCGGGAAAAGCGGCGGCGTTATTATTTTTTTCGGAATGGGAAATACTACTTGACAAATAGAATTCCTACAATATAATAGGAATTGAAATTTGGACAGGTGAGGTGAAGCACGTTGAAGGTATCCACGAAAAGCCGGTACGCCCTGTACCTGATGATGGCACTGGCGCTCCATGAGGACCAGAACCTGTCGGTGAAGACAGTGGCGGCTATGGAGGGCATCAGCGAGAAGTACCTGGAGCAGGTGATCCCCGTGCTGGTGCGGGAGGGCTACGTCAAAAGCGTGCGGGGCGCCAAAGGCGGCTATCACCTGACAAAACAGCCCGATGACTACACGGTCGGCATGATTTTGCGGACGGTGGAGGGGAGCATCGCCCCGGTGTCCTGTCTGGACGACGAGGTGAACCAGTGCTCCCGGTGCAAGCAGTGTGTGACGCTGGATCTGTGGGAGCAGGTGGACCGGGCCATCGCCAATGTGGTGGATCATGTGACACTGGCCGATCTGGTGGACAAGCAGCGCCGTATCGACAGCCGCTGCCGCGCAGCGGAGGGACAACGTCCCGAAAATTAGAATATTTCCTATCCGGGAATAGGAATATGTGAGAAAAGGAAGTGTCACCATGTTTGTTTACGCGGACAATGCGGCCACCACGGCCATGAGCCCTGCTGCGCTGGAGGCGATGACCACGGCGCTGCGGGATGTATACGGAAACCCCTCCAGCCTTCACCAGAAGGGACAGGAGGCTGCCAACGCCCTGGCGGAAGCCCGGGCCACCATGGCAAAATATCTGGGCGCCCAGCCCGGTGAGATCTACTTCACCGGCTGCGGCACCGAGGCGGACAACTGGGCCATCCGGTTTGCCGCCCATGAGGGAGCGGCCAAGGGAAAGAAGCACCTGATCTCCACTCCCATCGAGCACCACGCAGTGCTCCACACCCTGGCGGCTCTGGAGAAGGAGGGCTTTGAGGTCACCTATCTGCCGGTGTATGACAACGGCATCGTCCGCCCTGAGGATCTGGAGAAGGCCATCCGGCCGGATACCGCCCTGGTGACGGTGATGTACGCCAATAATGAGATCGGCTCCATCGAGCCCATCGCCCAGCTGGGGGAGATCTGCCACAAGCACGGCGTTCTCTTCCACACCGACGCTGTCCAGGCGGCGGGCCATCTGCCCATCAACGTGGTGGAGCAGCACATCGATATGCTGAGCCTCTCCGGCCACAAGTTCCACGCCCCCAAGGGCATCGGCGCGCTGTACTGCCGCAAGGGAATTCCCCTGAAGCCCTTCATTGAGGGCGGCGCCCAGGAGCGGGGCAAGCGGGCCGGCACCGAGGCCCTGCCCAGCAT
>CALXDD010000045.1 GCA_944386985.1 uncultured Oscillospiraceae bacterium | reverse complement strand
ATATTTGCGAAAGTTTTTCCTGCGAAATCACCTCAAATACACCCTACTATATCTGAATTTGCCGAGTGGGAATAAGCCTAACATGATCAAGATCCCGGAGTACCTTGCAGCGCAAGATACTCCGGGATCTTTTTGCGGATGTACGGCGGCAAAAGCGGCAGCAGCGGACAAACAGCGGAAACCGGGGAGGGAGGCTGTGATCGGCCTGACGGTTTCCTGACCGGGAAGGACGATAAAGCGCAAACTTGCAGCAGGCAGGGATGGACATGTTTCCACTCTCTTGCAATTCGGAATTTGGGTCATTATAATAAAAATGTCCATAATCCACACGATTGCAGAATACGAGATAAAGACAAGAGGTGAAGTCTATAAATGTCTAAAATTCAAAGAAAGCACATTTTATTTGCGGTTTTATTGTTTGCGCTGGTAGTTATCATAGCGTTTGCAGGGATGCATTTTGCGTTTAAGCCACTAAGCAATAGTGTTACAATAGATGGTTTGCAGGCGGCAGCCGAAGAGACTGACTATATATTGGTAAAATCTGATGACGCGTATTTTGAGATACAGGGAACCATTGAATTTTCAACCTTGTTCGAGTTTGATGAATGGCAGCAACAAAAGGAGGAACCAACTGGGGAGCCGGTGCTTGTCCTCCGATTTGCGGAAGCATGGATTGTCGAATTTTTTGCGGAGGGAACTGTAACGGCACATAACGGTTACGCCTCCGGCGGGACAAAGCAGGATGCCTGCTATGTTATACCGTCCCACGTTGCTGATGAATTGATTGCTTATATCGGTACCCATGGGATACAACATGAATTGGGAGACGGAACCATTAGCGCAAGCACCTTTCATAAATAATGCCGTGTTTGATTGATCAACAGGACAGCAGTCCCATCCTGGGCCGTCAATGGTCGAGATAAACGGCGCATACACGCTGCCGTTGACAACCCCGCCCGGTTTTGATAAATGGTCATCAAGGCGGGCAAGCCCCAAGGGTGCTTGCCCGCCTTCTTTATTCAATATCTGAATCTGCCGAGTGGGAATGACCCTTTGAGAAAAGTGCGGACGGAGCTTGAGCGGCTCCGTCCGCTTTTTGATCCAGCGGAGGCAATTACAAAAGCGCATCTATATTCCTGTTGACAAACCGTACTACAAATTGTAGAATGATAGTGTACTACATACTGTAGAATAGGAGATATCCTTATGAACGACTTCAAGATCGGTTCGGCGGAGGCCCGGTTTGCGGACCTCATCTGGGCCCGTGAGCCGGTGACCTCCGGGGAGATGGCCCGGCTGGGGGCCGCTCAGTTCAACTGGAAAAAAACCACGTCCTTCACGGTGCTCAAGCGCCTGTGTGACCGGGGGATCTTCCGCAACGAGGGAGGCGTTGTGACCTCCCTGATCTCCCGGGAGGATTTCTATGCCAGACACAGCCAGCAGTATGTGGAGGAGGCCTTCGGCGGCTCCCTGCCCGCCTTTCTGACCGCTTTCGGCACCCGGAAGAAGCTCTCCGACAGGGAAATCGACGAACTGGAGCGAATCATCGAGAAGATGAGGGGGTGAGGGCATGCTGACGGCCGTTTTTCTGCAGGTGCTGGACATGACGAAGCTGGCCAGTGTGGTGATTCTGGTTGTGATCCTGGCCCGGCTGCTCCTCAGAAGGATGCCCAAGTGGATCTCATACGCCCTTTGGGGGGTGGTGCTCTTCCGGCTGCTCTGCCCGCTGTCCGTCAAGGCCCCGGTCAGTGTTGTCCCGGAGCTGACGCCGGTGTCCCAGGGCTATGCTCTGGCGGGGGAGCCTATCTCCCTGCTGGGGGCGGGCCGGGCCGCCGCCGGTGCGGCGGCTGATCTCCTCAACAGCGGACTGGGCATCCAGTGGATCTATACCACAGAGCAGGGGGCGGATGGACTGACCCGGGTGGTCACCTCCGACTGGTGGGATGTGTGGATTCTCTTCGGGCAGTATGTGTGGCTGGCGGGCATCCTGGTCCTGTTGGTCCACAGCGCGGTTTCCTGCGGGAAGATCCGGAAAAAGGTGCGGGTGGCGGTGCCCCTGCGGGGCAATATCTGCCTGGCCGATGACATTGCCTGCCCCTTTGTGATGGGACTGCTCCGGCCGAAAATCTATCTCCCTGTGGGCCTGGGGGAGCGGGAGCAGGCGTATATCATTCTTCACGAACAGCACCATCTCCGGCGGCGGGATCACCTGTGGAAGACCCTGGGCTTTCTGGCTTTGTGCGTCCACTGGTTCAACCCTCTGGTGTGGGCGGCTTTTCTTCTGTCCGGGAAGGACATGGAGATGAGCTGCGACGAGGCGGTGGTGGGAAAGCTGGGAGAAGAGATCCGGGCGGACTACGCCGCCTCCCTGCTGGCCTTTGCTATCGGGCGGCGTGTGATTGCCGGAATGCCCCTGGCCTTCGGGGAGGGCGATATCGGGGACCGCATCCGGAACCTGGCCAAATGGAAGAAACCGGCGCTGTGGGCCGTAGTGGCCGCCGCTGCCGTCTGCGGAGCACTGGCGGTGTGCCTGCTGACCGATCCTCCCGGCTCCCATACGGCGGACATCACGCCGCCCGGGGCGGCGGTGGAGTGGTTTGACTACACCGATTCCCCCGGCGGTCTCCCCTGGGACAGTGTGGAGACGGTGGAGATTCCGGAATTTCCGGGCGTCACCTTTTCCCACAATGCGGAGCGGATCACGGCATCCAGGCCCGTGGACGGCACGGAGCAGGATGGGGAGGTGGAGCTGGTGTACGGTATGCCCATCTGGAACGCCTGGTTCTGCGACCTCACCGGGGACGGCTTTCCTGAGATCTGCGCCTCCCTCAGCTTCGGGTCGGGGGTCATCGACAACCGCATCATTGTGGTTGACTACGCCAATGGGGCCTCCTATCTGCTGGAGAACCGGATGCGCTATGATTATGTGCTGCGGCTTCAGGAGTCGGACGGCGCTTTGTATGTGGACCAGACGGATTATACTACCGGCAGCCTGGTGGCGTCGGGCCGCCTGATTTTTGCCGACGGCTGCATTCAGATCCAGCCCCAGCTGGCGGAATAAACGGGCAAAGTCCCCGGGAGATCCTGCGCCGCAGGACCACCCGGGGGCTTTTTGCCCCAGTGAAACAAGAAAGGACAAACAGGTCAGGCGGATACGCCGGCCTGTCCCTGGCTGAGATACCGCTTTGCCAAATACTGGGTAACAGCCGAGCGGGAGACGATCCCCACGATCTTGCCGCCGGAGACCACCGGCACCTTCTTGACCCCGGCCTCGCTGAGCAGCTTGCACACGTCCTCCAAGGAGGCGTCCTCCGGCAGTGTGATGAGGTTTCTGGTGCCGATCTCCAGCACGTTCAGATCCATGACCGCCTTCAGCTTTTCCTGAAACTCCGTGTCGGGGTTCCAGAAGTAGTCCATCAGCAGGAGCGTATTGTCGGCGGCGGAGGGCTGGTGGTCCTCCGTCCGCAGATACCGCATGATGTCCCCGTCGCTGAGGAACCCCACCATGGTCCCATCCTGGGAGACGATGGGGGCGGAGGTGATGTGCTTATCGGAGAAATAGGCGATGGCGTCCCGGACGGTGGCATCCTTGGGCAGGGTATAGACCTCATGCTCCATGTGCTGGGACAGGGAACCGGCGGCGCGGGGCTCAGTCATGGCAGAAGCTCCTTTCAGCTTGCGGTAGTAGCGGTCCACATAGGCGATGTAGACGATGCCGCCCACAACGTAAGCGATGGCCGTCAGGGCAAAGCCCAGGGGGAGGCCGATGGTCTCCTGAAGGCAGCCCATCAGCAGAGAGCCGATGCCGATATCATAGGACAGCATATAGGTGGCGTTGGCCACGCCACGCTTGGGGCCCGGGGTGGTGCCGGTGACGAAAGCCTGGAAGAGGGGCTGCAGAATGCCGTAGCCCAGGCCGAAGAAGAAGCCCGCCACCAGAAGGTGCAGGCCGGAGGTGAGAAAGAAGTAGCTGATCATGGTGAGGATCAGCACCACCAGACTGAGGTAGACCAGAATCCGGTGCTTGCCGGCGTCGATCATCTTCTGGGTGGACAGCTTGGACACCAGCATGCCCGCCACCAGGCAGATATAGAAGTAGGGCAGGTAGGCGGACAGATTTTTCTCCTGGGCGAAAATGGAGGAGTAGGCGATGACCGCCCCGTAGGGGATCATCAGGAACATCATGTTCAGCATGAAGGGCAGGGCGGGGCCGTAGATGGTGTCCTTGATGGAGAACTTCTTTCGCTCCACCTTGGGATAGCGGATGCGGCAGCAGGACACGCAGATCAGCGCGGCCACGGTGATGCCGAAGATGGTGAGGAAGGAGGCTTTGCTGCTCAGATGGCTCTGCACCTGCAGGCCCACATAGGGCCCCAGGGCCATGCCGATGGACACGGTGAAGGCGAAGCGGCTGATGCCCTCGGTGACCTTGGTGAGAGGCAGCACGTCCCCGGCCAGGGTCATGGTGGCGGAGGCGCAGACGGAGTACACCGCGCCCATGTACAGGCGGATGATGATGAGAATGGCAAAAACGGGAAAGGCGATGAAGGCCGGGAAGGACAGGCAGAACAGAGCCAGAAACAGCAGGTACACCCGGTAGCGGTTGAAGTTATCCAGCAGATACCCGGCCACCGGACGGAACAGAATCGTGGCCACGGACATGGCGGTCAGGACGATGCCCACCCGGGACCCGGTGATGCCGATTTCCTGGCAGTAGATGGGAATGATGGGGATGGATGCGTAGAATGCTGCCAATACCAGCAGATTGGTGAGGAACAGAAGAATAAATCGCCTGTTCCAGATTTTTTCGGTTTTTTCCATGGAATGAAAGCTCCTTATCTCTGACAAAATCTAATATGGTGGCACTTGCCACCATATTAGATTACCACCAAATGGGCGTGCCGTCAATATCTGGTTGCAAGTGCTACCAAAATGGCGTATAATTTCCTTACAGAAGGGAGGCATGCGAAATGCCCGACACCACGGATCGCCCGTTCAAATTCATTTCCATTTTGTACCGGAAGTCCCACATCTGGCTGAATAACGGCTGTGCCCAGTACCGCCTTTCGGCGGCGCAGGCTCTAATTATTCTCATCGTATGCGACTTTCAGGCGCTGACCCAGGACGACATTACCAAGCGGCTCTCCCTGGATAAGAGCGTCATCGCCAAGACTGTGACCAAGCTGGAGGAGAGCGGGTACCTCCTCCGCACAACCAATGCCAGAGACAAGCGGACCTATGACATCCGCCCCACAGAGAAGGCCTGGGAGGTGTACCCCTCCATCAAGGAGCAGGTGGACGGGTGCTTTTTGCGCATGACCCAGCAGATGACAGAGGCGGAGCGGAAGGAGTTTCAGCGGCTTTTGCAGCTGGCCGCCGAGGCCGCCATCGCCATGGAGGATTGAAAAAGGGAAGGCCCATTGGAGCGATATGGAAAAAGACGCCTTCTGCGCAGATCTGCGCAGAAGGCGTCTTTCCTGTTGCGGGCCGGATCAAACTCAGTGCTGGCCGCACTCCCCGGCGTGCTGGTGCTCGTGGCAGATGGAGCCGGTGGAGTGGAGCTCCCCCTTCAGGTACTGCTCCACCGCCTGCCGGGCGTCGCCCTGAACGCCCACGATGACCTCGATCTTCCGCTCGTTGAAGATCTCCACGGCGCCGCCGCCCATGCCGCCGGCGATGATGACCTCCACGCCCATATCCCCTAAGAAGTTGGGCAGGAAGCCGGGACGGTGGCCGGGATTGGGGATGCTCTCCTCCTTCTGGATGGCGCCGTTTTCCGTGTCATAGATATTGAAGTTCTCGCAGTGGCCGAAGTGACCGGCCACCTCTTTGCCCATGGATGCTACCGCGATTTTCATGCTGTTCTTCTCCTTTTCTGCAGTTGTGCCCTTTTTGTGTTGATTTTCCTCATGGTTTTCAGATTGCCGCCAGAAGGCGGACCACCTGCTCGTAGATCTGATAGAGAGCCTTTCGGGCGGGACAGTCCGTCTCCGCCACACTGCGGCCCTGGTTGATGGCCTGAGCGGCCTGGGGATCGAAGGGGATGCGCCCCAGGAAGGGGATGCTCCTCTCCCGGCACAGCGCCTCAATCTGCTCGGCGTGGAGGGGGCTTACATCCCATTTGTTGACGCACACCGCCGTCCGGACCCGGAGAGCCGCCGTGGTCTGCAGCAGCCGCTCCAAATCGCTGCGGCCGGAGAGGGAGGGCTCCGCCACAATGAGGGCCAGGTGGACGCCGCTGACGGAGGAGATCACCGGGCAGCCGATGCCCGGGGAGCCGTCGATCACTGCCAGCTCCGCTTCCGGCGCCGCCTTCTGCAGCGCCGTCTTCACCTCCGCCACCAGCTTGCCGGAGTTGCCCCGGCCCATCCGCAGCTGAGCGGTGGAAAAAGTCCGGTCCCCCCGGAAAAGCCGGAGGGTGCCCGCCTTGTCCGGAGCCAGAGCCGCCGCGTTTTTCGGGCAGACCCAGGCGCAGACGCCGCAGCCCTCGCAGGCGTATTCGTTTACCTGGTACCCCGTCTCCGTCCGCTCCAGGGCGTGGAAGCGGCAGCGGGCGGCGCACAGGCCGCAGCCGTCGCAGAGAGCCGGGTCGATCCGGGCCTTCTCGGACCCGAAGTAGTCCCGCTCCTCCATCTCTCCCTCCGCCTGGGCCACCAGGTGGAGGTTGGGAGCGTCCACGTCACAGTCGGCAAAGGCCCTCGCCTTGGAGAAGGCAATCATGGCGGCGGCGGTGGTGGTCTTGCCGGTACCGCCCTTGCCGCTGAGGATCAGAAGCTTCTTTGTCATACCGCCGTACCGCCTATCTCCCGCAAAAGCCGGGTAAATTCCGCTTTCAGCGCCTCGTCACGCCGGACGGCTACCGCGCCCTCGGCCCCCCACTGGGCCAGCTGGCGGCGGTAGGGAATGCGCAGGAGGATGGGGAGTCCCTCCCGGGCGCAGTAGTCCTCTAAGGGGGCATAGGGCGCCTCCTCCCGGTTGATCAGCAGACCGCAGGGCTTTCCAAGAAGGCGGCAGAGCTGGTGGACCATGGCCATATTGTGGAGGCCGAAGGCGGTGGGCTCCGTCACCAGAAGGCAGTAGTCCGCCTCCCGCACGCTCTCCATCACCGGGCAGCCGCTGCCTGGGGGACAGTCGATGATAGTAAGGTCCCCCCGGGAAAGCCCTGCGGAGAGGGCCGCCCGGATCACCGGCACAGCGGAGACCTCCCCGGTGCGGAGAACGCCGGTGACCACATGGATCTGGTCCCGGTTTCCCTCCTCCACCACGCCTACCTTCCGGTGCTGCTCCCCCACGGCCCCCTGGGGACACACCAGAGCGCAGCCGCCGCAGGCGTGGCACACCTCGGGAAAGACCATGGGGGCCTTTTTTACATAAACCAGGGCGTTGAAGCGGCAGAAATCCACACAGGAGCGGCAGCCCACGCACTTCTCCGGGTCAAAGACGGGGAGGGCGGTGGTCACCGGCCTCTCCGTCACCCCCCGGGGCTGCCAGAAGAGGCGGCCGTTGGGCTCCTCCACGTCGCAGTCGATGTAGACGGCTTTTCCCGCGGCGGCCGCCAAATTTACCGCCGCAAAGGTCTTTCCGGCGCCGCCCTTGCCGCTGAGCACCGCCACCGTCACGGCTGTCCCCCCACAAAGCCGGGGTGGAAGCGGGTCATCTCGGAAAGACGGCCATCCCGGAGGGCGGCGAGGTTCTCCGCCGCCTCCGGGGCGCCGGACTGATAGATGGCGATCCCGGCGGCCTTCAGCACCTTGGCGGCATTCTCGCCGCAGCGGACAGTGATGAGGGCGGCGGCGTCCTGGTCCGCCACGAATTGGGCGGCCTTTAATCCCGCCCCGCCCTGGGCCTGGGCGGCGGGGTTCTCTAAAATCTTCTGCGCCCCGGTTTCCGTGTCGGAAAACATCATCCAGGGGGCCCGGCCAAAGGAGGGACACAGGCTCTTTTGGTCCTCATCCACGGGAATGGCAACGATCATTGGGATTCCTCCTCCTGTTTTTTGCATTCTCCCCGATGGCGGCGGCAGCCGCCGCAGCCGCAATAGGGTTCATTCCCATCGCACAGCTGGTAGTGGCCCCCCTCGATCCGCAGGGACCGGCCCTCCACAAGGGCCTGGGCCAATTTCTTTCGGGCGCTGTTGTAAATCTGCTGGGCGGTGGTGCGTGCAATCTTCATATAGGTGCTGCACTCCTCCTGGGAGAAGTCCTGATAGTCGATGAGCCGGATGGTCTCATATTCGTCTACGGTCATCACCACCGGAGCGGTCTCCCCGCCCCCTACAGGCATGAATTCGCTGCGCTTGG
This sequence comes from uncultured Oscillospiraceae bacterium, assembly GCA_944386985.1. Lineage (GTDB taxonomy): Bacteria > Bacillota > Clostridia > Oscillospirales > Oscillospiraceae > CAJFPI01. The sequence goes on along the minus strand of CALXDD010000045.1, from coordinate 9,884 downwards.
GCAGACAGCAGACTTTTCTGCATTTTTTGGGGCGGGGCATATCCTCGCTCCTTTCTTTCCTGCCGTGAAATTTACGGCATATGTTGATTACAAGGGGAGTATACGCCTGTTTACGGCATATGTCAAGAAATCAAAATCATTTTCAGACAATTGGCGATACCTGCCTATAAATGAGAAAAAGTAAAAATATTTGGCGGATATTCTTGTTTTTCCCGGACGTTCTGATAGAATAAAAATATTGTCTGGGCCTTTGGGTCCAGACAACGGATTTTTCGAAAAAAGGAGATGACCCGATGGACGAGCGGGACGCCAAAATTGTGGTATTTGAGCAGACGCCCATCCCCCAGGCGGTGGTGAAGCTGGCGGTGCCCACCATTCTCAGCTCCCTGGTGATGGTACTGTACAACCTGGCGGATACCTATTTTGTGGGGATGCTCAATGATCCGGTGCAGAATGCCGCCGTCACCCTGGCGGCGCCGGTGCTGCTGGCCTTCAACGCGGTGAACAACCTCTTCGGCGTGGGCACCTCCAGCATGATGAGCCGGGCCTTGGGCCTGAAGGACTACGACACGGTGCGGCGCAGCTCCGCCTTCGGATTCTACTGCGCCCTGGGCTTCGGGGTTTTGTTGGCCCTGGGCTGTACGGTGCTGAAAACGCCTCTGCTGGCTCTGCTGGGGGCGGACAGCGTCACCATGGAGGCCACCGCCGGCTATATGCGCTGGACGGTGACCATGGGAGCGGTGCCCGCCATCCTCAACGTGGTGATGGCCTATCTGGTCCGCTCGGAGGGCGGCGCTCTCCACGCCAGCGTCGGCACCATGAGCGGCTGCCTTTTAAACATTGTATTGGACCCCATTTTCATCCTGCCCTGGGGCCTTGACATGGGGGCCGCCGGAGCGGGCCTTGCCACATGGCTCTCCAACTGCGTGGCCTGCTGCTATTTCTTTGTGCTGCTGTGGGTAAAGCGGGGGAGAACCTATGTGTGCGTGGATCCCCGGCGCTTTACCCTTCAGAGGAGGATTGTCCAGGGGGTGTGCGCCGTAGGGATTCCCGCCTCCATCCAGAACCTTCTCAACGTGACGGGCATGACCATCCTCAACAACTTCACCTCCGCTTTCGGCGCCGATGCCGTGGCGGCCATGGGCATCAGCTACAAGATCTACATGGTGCCCATGTACGTCTCCCAGGGCCTCTCCCAGGGCATCATGCCCCTGGTGAGCTACAACTACGCCAGCGGCAACATCCCCCGCATGAAGGGGACGGTGTACTTTGCCCGGCGGATCGCCATGACTGTTCTCATCACGGTGGCGGCGCTCTACTTCCTCTTCCCCCATTTCTTCATCTCCCTCTTTATGGAGAACGCCTCTATCATCGACTACGGCTCCCACTTCCTCCGGGGCTTTTGTCTGGGACTGCCGTTCCTGAGCATGGACTTCCTGGCGGTGGGCGTGTTCCAGGCGGTGGGCATGGGCCGGGAGGCCCTGGTTTTCGCCCTTCTGCGGAAGATCACCCTGGAGATCCCCGCCCTGGTGCTGCTGAATACCTTCTTCCCCCTCTATGGACTGGCCTATGCCCAGTTCGTGGCGGAGGTAATTCTGGCCTGCGCCTCGGTGGTGGTGCTGCGGCGGCTGTTTCGGCGGCTGGAGCATCCGGAGAAGCTGCCGTCCCACCGGGACTGACCTGCTCCCCTTGAACGAAACAGGACTTGACATCTTAGTACACAGCGGTATAATAAAGACGAAGAATACAGCTGTATACTAAAGGAGGGCAGGCCATGTCAAAGGGGAAGCGGGAGGCCCGGACTGCCGGGGAGAGGCGGCGAAGAAGCGTTTGGCCGGGAGGGATCGTGCTGGCGCTGATCCTCTGCTGTGCCGGGGCCTTTGCAGGCTACCGGATATGGCACAGCGTGAACAGGCCCCGGCAGGCGGAGCCCCCAGCGCCGGAGGAAGCCGGCGTTCGGGAGATCACCCCGGCGGAGAGGCCGGAGGAGGGCAATCCCCGGCGTGAGGACTGCTACACCTTTCTTCTGGCGGCCAGCGACCAGTCCAGCGGCAACGCAGATGTGATCATGGCGGTGACCTACGATGTGGCGGCCCGGAAGGTGGGGGCGGTGTCCATCCCCCGGGACACCCTGGTGGACCCGGACCATCTGGCCAACTACCCCAAGATCAACTCCTCCTACGCTGCCGGGATCGACCGGCTGGAGGCGGTGGTGTCGGACATGCTGGGCATTCCCTTTGACTACTATGTCACTGTGGACGTCCAGGGCTTTGTGGAGCTGGTGGATGCGGTGGGGGGCGTGGAGTTCGACGTGCCCGCCCACATGCACTACAGCGATCCCAAACAGAATCTGTACATTTCCTTTGCGCCGGGGCTGCAGCATCTCGATGGGGAGGAGGCCCTGAAGGTGTGCCGCATCCGGGAGAATGACGATGGCACCAGCCTCTACGGCGACTACGATATCGGCCGCACCAGGACCCAGCAGCAGATGCTGCTGACCATCGCCAAGAAGGTGCTGGCAAATCCCCAGAAGGTCCCCGACTATCTGAAGATCTTCCGGGAATATGTGGACACGGACCTCTCCGTATCGGAGATGCTGTGGTTTGTGGAGCCGGTTTTGCAGCTGGATCTCCAAAACGTGGAGACCGCCACCTTCCCCGGCGACGGGGAGACCTCCTACCGGGGGGGTCCGCTACTGCTACGAGCTCTACCCGGAGGAGACGCTGGAGCTCATAAACGCCTATCTCAACCCCTATGAGAAGCCCATGACCATGGAGGACCTGAACATCTTCCAGGCGCCGTGATCCGGGAACAGAAGAGGCAGGACCGCACAATCCGCAGTCCTGCCTCTTTTTGCCCATGCAGGTATTTATGAAGATGGTTTACTTGGCCAGCCGCCCCACCAGATAGGGAATGGCCTTCTCGAAATTCACGCCGTACCAATTGGCGTCGGGGTCCTCCAGGGTCAGGCGGATGCACTCCACTGTGTAGTCCGCAGCCAGGGCCAGAGCGTCCCCCACAGAGAGGCCGTTCATAAGGCCGCCCACGCAGGTGGAGGCGAACACGTCGCCGGTGCCGTGGAAGGAGGCGGGGAGGTGCTCATTGAAGTAGCTGCCAAAGGCCCCGGTCTCCTTGTCGTAGTACATCACGCCCAGCCGCCCCTTCTCAAAGCTGACGCCGGTGAGGGCCGCGTACCGGGGGCCCAGCTCGCTGAGGGCCAGAAGCATCTCCTTGATATAGGGCTCGTCCTGCTCCGTGCGGTAGGGAAGGCCGGTGAGAAGGCTGGCCTCGGTAAGGTTGGGGACGATGAGGTCCGCTTTGGCGCAGACCTTGGCCATCTCGGCGGGGAACTCCGGGCCGAAGGCGGGGTAGAGCTTGCCGTTGTCCGCCATCACCGGGTCCACCACGATGAGGTTGTCCTTGGTTTTGAAGGCGTCAAAGAAAGCACAGATGTCCGCCGCCTGCTCCGCCGAGGCCAGATAGCCGGTATAGATGGCGTCAAAGGCGATGTGCTCCTTCTGCCAGTGGGCGGCAATGGGTCCGATCTCCTCGGTGAGGTCCCGGCAGGTGAAGCCCTGAAACATGGTGTGGGTGGACAGCACCGCCGTGGGTACAATGGCGCACTCCACCCCCATGGCGGAGAGAACAGGCAAAGCCACGGTCAAAGAGCACTTGCCCAAACAGGAGATATCCTGCAGACTGACGATCCGTTTCATGTTGAACCACTTCCTTTTGGTTTGTTACCCCGATTGTACCAGTCCCGCCGGGGCGGGGAAAGGGCCACTGCGGATATTTTCCATGAGGTCAGAGCCTTGCCTTTTCGCCTCTGCCGTGGTACCATCCCCGTAAGAACGTTACACAAAGGGAGGAGATCAGATGCTGGAAGCGGAGCTGAAGGCGGCTGTGGAGGGGCGGACCCTGGAGCAATTGGAGGAGGTGGCCCGGGCCATGGGCTTTTGTCCCCGGAGCGTCCTTAAGGAGACGGATCTCTATTTCAACGGGGTGACCCGGGACTTTGCCGCCACCGACGAGGCGTTGCGGCTGCGGAGCTGTGAGCGGCTGGAGCCAGTGGGGGAGACGGTGACCTGCCTCACCTACAAGGGGCCCAAGACGGACCCCCGCTCCAACAGCCGCACGGAGTATGAGACGGCGGTGGAAGACGGGGAGACGGCACAGCATCTGCTGGAGGCCCTGGGGTTCCATCCGGTGTGCCGGGTGGAGAAGGTCCGGCGGGAGCTGGCTCTGGGGGACGTGACGCTGTGTCTGGACCGTGTTGCCGGACTGGGAGAGTTTTTAGAGCTGGAGATCCTCTGCAAAGAGGAGGAGCGGGAGGCCGCAGTGGAGCGGCTTTTGGGGATTCTGGACCGTTTGGGAGTTCCACGGACCGCTCTTCTGCGCCGGTCCTATCTGGGGATGCTCCAGGAGAAGCGCCGGGGGGAGAACGGCGTATAGCGGCAATGAAAAAGAGAGGCTTCCCTTTTTGAGGGAAGCCTCTTTCTGCTGCAAAGCTTATTTTCTGGACTTCATGACGGCCTTCATCCGCTTCTCGTGGTCGAGAATGCTCTTGCGGATGCGGAGACTCTTGGGAGTGACCTCCAAAAGCTCGTCGTCGGCCAAAAACTCCAGGCACTGCTCCAGACTCAGCTGCCGGGGGGGCACCAGCCGGAGGGCGTCGTCGCTGCCGCTGGCCCGCATGTTGGTCAGCTGCTTCTTCTTGCAGACGTTGACGGTGATGTCGTCGCTCTTGGGGCTGACGCCCACCACCATGCCGGCGTATACCGGTACGCCCGCGCCGATGAAGAGGCTGCCCCGCTCCTGGGCGTTGTACAGGCCGTAGGTGACGCTCTCGCCGGTCTCAAAGGAGACGAGGGAGCCGGTGGAGCGGCGGCTCAGCTCGCCCTTGAAGGGGGCGTAGCTGTCAAACACGCTGGCCATGATGCCCTCGCCCTTGGTGTCGGTGAGGAACTCATTGCGGTAGCCGAAGAGGCCGCGGGAGGGGACCAGGAACTCGATCTTCATCCGGTCGCCCACGGGGGTCATCTCTACCAGATCGCCCTTCCGGGAGCCGATCTTCTCGATGACGGAGCCCACGCTGTCGGAAGGCACGTCCACCACCAGCCGCTCAATAGGCTCGCACTTCTTGCCGTCGATCTCCTGATAGAGGACGCGGGGCGGGGAGACCTGGAACTCATAGCCCTCCCGGCGCATGGTCTCGATGAGGATGGAGAGGCTCATCTCGCCCCGGCCTGCCACGTTGAAGGCGTCGGTGGCGCCCTCGATCTCGCTGACCCGGAGGCTCACGTCCTTCAGGGTCTCCCGGGCCAGACGGTCCCGGATCTGACGGGAGGTGACGAACTTGCCCTCCCGGCCGGCAAAGGGGGAGTCGTTGACAGAGAAGGTCATCTCCACGGTGGGGGCGGAGATCTTCACAAACTCGATGGGCTCCACCGTGTCCACGGCGCAGATGGTGTCGCCGATGGTGATGTCGCCGATGCCGCTCATGGCAATGATGTTGCCGGCGGTGGACTCGGTGACCGCCTTCTTGGCAAGGCCCTCAAACTCGTAGATGGCCGTGGCCTTGGCCTTTTTGGGGGCGGCGTCGGGATCGTGGTAGTTGCACACCGCGATCTCCTGGTTCTGCTTGATGGTGCCCCGCTCGATGCGGCCGATGGCGATCCGGCCCACGAACTCGTTGTAGTCGATGGAGCTGACCAGCATCTGGAAGGGCTGGTCCACATCCGCCTCGGGAGCGGGGATATAGTTGAGGATGGTCTCAAAGAGGGGCTTGAGGTCGGTGCCCAGATCATCGGGGGAGTAGGAGCAGATGCCCTGGCGGGCGGAGCAGAACAGCATGGGGCTGTCCAGCTGGTCGTCGGTGGCGTCCAGATCCAAAAGCAGCTCCAGCACCTCGTCAATGACCTCGTGGATGCGCTGGTCGGGGCGGTCGATCTTGTTGACCACCACGATGACCCGGTGACCCAGCTCCAGGGCCTTGCTCAAAACAAAGCGGGTCTGGGGCATGGGACCCTCAGCGGCGTCCACCAGCAGGATAACGCCGTTGACCATTTTGAGGATGCGCTCCACCTCGCCGCCGAAGTCGGCGTGTCCCGGGGTGTCCACAATGTTGATTTTGGTATCGCCATACCGGATGGCGGTGTTTTTGGCCAGAATGGTGATGCCGCGCTCCCGCTCCAGATCGCCGGAGTCCATGACCCGGTCCACCACTTCCTGATTCTCACGATATACGCCGCCCTGCTTGAGCATCTCGTCCACCAGAGTGGTTTTGCCGTGGTCGACGTGGGCAATAATGGCGACATTTCTCAGCTTCTCATTCTTCATAGGCTGACTTCCTCTCTTTCAAGACAAGCCGCCCGTCTTCGCCTGGGCGGTCCCTTTTCTTTTTATCTCACAACTTTCGTATTGTATTACATTGTTTTCCCTTTTTCAATCCCTAATATTGACAATTTTTCCCTTTTTGAGAATATTCCACCCGTTGTAGTTGCCCACAGCGCAAAAAAGAGGAAGGACCATTCGGGATCGTCCTTCCTCTTTTGCAAAAATTTCCTTATTCCGTCAGGCGGTACAATTTCCCGTTCACCACCGTGGCGGCGGCGGCGCCCTGCACCTCTGTGCCGCCGAAGGCGGTGACGTTGTTCTTCCCGTGGAGCTTTTTCTCGTCGATAGTCCATTTGCGCTGAAGGTCCACCACAGTCACATTGGCGGGAAGACCGGGCCGGATAGCGCCGTGGCCCTCCCAGTTCCACACCCTGGCCGGGTGCTCCGCCAGCAACTCCACCAGCCGCTCCAGGGAAATGGCGCCCTGATTCACCTCCGTCAGCATCAGGGGCAGAGCCACCTCCACTCCGGATACGCCGCCGGTGACGGTCCAGATGTTGCCCTGCTTCTCCTCCGGAGTATGGGGGGCGTGGTCGGTGGCAATGAAGTCGATGGTGCCGTCCTGAATGCCCTCCCACAGGGCCAGCCGATCCGCCTCACTCTTGATGGTGGGGAAGGCCTTGATGATGGGCCCCTTGGTGGTGTAGGCGCTGTCGTTGAGAAGGAGGTACTGGGGGGCGGTCTCGCAGGTCACGTCCACCCCCTCCGCCTTGGCCCGGCGGATCAAATTCAGCGCCCCGCCGGTGGACACATGGCAGATGTGGAGCCCCGCTCCGGTCTCCCGGGAGAAGGCAATGGCCCGGTTTACCGCCTCGATCTCCGAAAAGGCGGGCCGTGCCAGGGGCAGCACAGCAGGGTCCGTCCGGCCCTGGTCCTGGTAGAGCTTGCTGTAGTAGCCGTTGATGCCGTTGTTCTCCGCATGGACCGCGATGCGCAGGCCCAGCCGCCTGGCCTCCCGGAACTGCTCCAGCAAAATCCCGTCGGGCGGACAGGCCACGTTGCCGGTGGAGGTGCCGAGGAACAGCTTGAAGCCCACGGCCCCCGCCTCCGCCATGCCCTCCATCTCGGAGAGGTTGTCCTCGGTGAGAAGGGCAAAGAAGCGGATATTCACGGCGCAGCGTTCCGCCGCCGCGGCCATTCGGTCTAAAAGACGCTGGCGGGTATTGGTCACCGGCACCACGTTGGGCATGTCCAGCACAGCGGTGATACCGCCGTGGATGGCCGCCCGGGAGCCGGTGGCAAAGTCCTCCTTGTGGGTGAGGCCGGGATCACGAAAGTGGACGTGGGCGTCCATGAGGCCGGGGAGCACATACTGCCCCGCCGCGTCATATACCTCTGCTTCCCGGGCGTTGAGGTTTTGGCCTACGACGGCGATCACGCCGTTCTGGATCAGCACGTCGGCCTCATATCTCCCCCGGCCGTCCACCAGGGTGCCATGCTGGATGAGAAGGTCCATTCTGTCCTCCTTATTTCCCGTGGGCCGCGCCCACGATATCCGTCAGATTTTCAATGCGGTACTTCTCCATGACCCGGGGCAGAGCCTCCACCATGTCCCGGCAGGCGAAGGGGTCCACCAGGTTGGCGGCGCCCACCTCCACGGCGGAAGCCCCGGCCATCATCATCTCGATGACATCCTCGGCGCTGGACACGCCGCCCATGCCCACCACGGGGATTTTTACCGCCTCATAGACCTCGTAGACCATCCGCAGGGCGATGGGGAAGATGGCGCTGCCGGAGAAGCCGCCGCTGCGGTTGGCCACCACAGGACGGCGGCGGCGCAGGTCGATGCGCATGCCGAGGAAGGTGTTCACAAGGCTCACGCCGTCAGCTCCGGCCTCCTCACAGGCCTTGGCAATGGCGGCGATATCGTCCACATTGGGGGAGAGCTTCATAATGACAGGCTTTTTTGTCACCGCCTTCACCGCCGCGGTAACCTTGGCGGCGGACTCCGGGGTCTTGCCGAAGCTCATGCCGCCGGAGTGGACGTTGGGGCAGCTGATGTTCACCTCCAGCCAGCCCACCTGGTCCTTCTGGTCCAGCTTCTCACAGGTGTAAGCGTACTCATCGATGGAGAAGCCGCTGACGTTGGCCATCACCGGCTTGTGGAAGTGGGGCTTCAGGAGAGGCAGCTCGTGGGAGATCACCGCCTCCACACCTGGGTTTTGAAGGCCCACGGAGTTGATCATGCCGGCAGGGCACTCGGCGATGCGGGGGGTGGGATTGCCGAACCGCGCCTCCTTGGTGGTGCCCTTGAAGGAGAAGGTGCCTAAGCAGTTGATGTCGTAGAGCTCGGCAAACTCATAGCCGTAGCCAAAGGTGCCGCTGGCGGGGATGATGGGGTTGTCCAGCATGATGCCGCACAGATTGACAGACGTATTCACCACAGCAGATCCTCCTTATCAAACACGGGGCCGTCTTTGCACACCCGGCGGCTGCCGTTTTTCGTGAGAATGGAGCAGCCCATGCAGGCGCCGAAGCCGCAGCCCATCCGCTCCTCCAGACTGAACTGGCCGTCAATGGAGGCGGCAGCGTTGATGGCGGCCAGCATGGGGGTGGGGCCGCAGGTATAAAAATAGGAATAGGCGTTCAGGTCAGAAACGGCGTTCAGCACAGTGCCCTTCACACCGGCGGTGCCGTCCATGGTGGCGAGATACACCGCCTCCGCTCCGGCCTCCCGGAACTTCTCGGCGTAATAGACGCTCTCGGCGGTGTCAAAGCCCATAGCCACGGTGGGATGCTTGCCCTGGGCCTTTAGTTCCCGGCACAGCCAGTAGAGGGGGGCGGCGCCAAGACCGCCGCCCAGCAGCAGGGGCTTGTCACCGCTCTTGGAGAGATCAAAGCCGTTGCCGAGACCGGTGAGCACGTCCAGCTGTGTCCCCACCGGCAGCTGTGCCATAATTTCGGTGCCGCTGCCCACCACCTTGTAGATGATGGTAACGGACTTGTCGTCCCGATCACACACTGAGATGGGACGGCGCAGAAACTTCTGCTCCAGGCGGATATCAATAAACTGGCCGGGGGTTGTAATGGCGGCGGTGGGGCCTTCCAGCACCATCTCCAGTACATCCCGGGCCACCACTTGGTTTTTCACGATGGTAAACAGGTCTTTCGACAGCATATCCATCCTCCTTTTTGATGGCAGTTTCAAAAGAATCGCATATAAAAATATTGTAGTATAGGATGCGCTGTTTTTCAAGGCGGAATGTTGACAAGGACCAGCGAATTGGGGTACAATGGGGCAGTTAGCAGGTCCCTGTAACTCGGTTGGATAGAGCGGCCGCTTCCTAACAATCGAATCGTTCGAATCCTGGAGCCCTGCAAAATTGAATATTTTCTGTATAAGCCCCCGTAGCTCAGTTGGATAGAGCGGTCGCCTCCTAAGTCCATGCTCACCTATCACCTGGCGAGAGGAAACTTCATATGCCCCCGTACCTCAGATGGATAGAGGGTCCGCCTCCTAAGCGGAACGCCGGCAGTTCGAGCCTGCC
>CALXDD010000044.1 GCA_944386985.1 uncultured Oscillospiraceae bacterium | reverse complement strand
ATGGAGGTGTTCTCGCTCTTCCGGGCGATCTTGTCGATCTCGTCCACATAGATGATGCCGTGCTCCGCCAGCTCCACGTCGTAGTCGGCGGCCTGGAGGAGGCGGAGAAGGATATTCTCCACATCGTCGCCCACATAGCCCGCCTCGGTAAGGGTGGTGGCGTCGGCGATGGCGAAGGGCACCTTCAAAATCCGGGCCAGGGTCTGGGCAAAGAGGGTCTTGCCGCTGCCGGTGGGGCCGATCATGAGGATGTTGCTCTTCTGGAGCTCCACATCGTCGCCGCCGCCGAAGTAGATCCGCTTATAGTGGTTGTACACAGACACGGCCAGGGCCACCTTGGCGCTGTCCTGTCCGATGATATACTGGTCCAGCACCTCCCGGATCTCCCGGGGGGTGGGAAGGGTATCCGGGGCCTCCGGCGCGGAGGAGTGCTCCTCATAGTCCTCCTCCAGGATGCTCATGCAAAGCCGGATGCAGTTGTCACAGATGCGGACGCCCGGCCCCTGGATCATCCGCTCCACCTGCTCCTCATGCCGTCCGCAAAAGGAGCAGCGCAGGGATTTTTTCTCGTCGCTCATGGGAGAATTACCTCGTGTAAATAACCTTATCAATAAGGCCGAATTCCTTGGCCTCCTCGGCGGACATAAAGTGATCCCGCTCGCAGGCGGCGGTGACCTCCTCGACGCTCTTGCCGGTGTTGTCCGCCAGGATCTTGTTCATCCGCTTCTTGATGGTCTCCAACCGCTTGAGGTGGATGGCCATATCGGTGATCTGGCCCTGGGTACCGGCGGAGGGCTGGTGGATCATGATCTCCGCGTTGGGCAGGGCGATGCGCTTGCCCTTGGCGCCGGAGCTGAGGAGGAAGGCGCCCATGCTGGCGGCCATGCCGATGCAGATGGTGGACACGTCGCACTTGATGTACTGCATGGTGTCATAGATGGCCATTCCCGCGGTGACGGAGCCGCCGGGGCTGTTGATATACAGCTGGACCTCCTTGTCCGGGTCCTGGCTCTCCAGGTACAAAAGCTGGGCCACCACCAGAGAGGCGGTGGTGTCGTTGACCTCCTCGCCCAGGAAAATGATACGGTCATTGAGCAGCCGGGAGAAAATGTCGTAGGACCGCTCGCCCCGGTTGGTCTGCTCTACTACATAGGGAACTAAGCTCATATTGGAATCAACCTCCTGAATCCTGAATCCCTCCTGCGCACACGCGCTCCGCGGCGCTGTCACAGGCGGTCCCCGCATGCCGGGGATCCCCTGTATGATAACCGGACGGGGGAAAAATTAGTACCCGCAGGCGCGATTTTTCCCCCGTCCCAGTCAAAACACATCTTACTCGGCGCTCTCGGCAGTCTCAGCAGCCTCGGCAGCAGCCTCCTCCGCGGGAGCCTCCTCCTCGGTCTTCTTGGTGCTCTTGCGCTTGGCGGGAGCCTTCTTCTTGGGCTCCTCCTCCGGCTTGGTGGCGATGGCGCTGTCCACCACGATCTTGACCACCTTCTGGTTGGTGAGCTGGGCCTTGATGGAATCGGCGGTAATGTACTTCTTCAGATCCTCCGCCTTCATGCCGTACTTCTCGGCGTTCTGGGCGTACTCGGCCTCGATCTCCTCGTCGGTGACCTCCACGTTCTCCGCCTTGGCAATGGCCTCCATGGCCAGCTCCAGCTTCACCTGGCGCAGAGAGGGCTCCTTGGCCTGGGCCAGCAGGTCCTCCTCGGTCATGTTGGTCAGCTTCAGGTACTGGTCATAGGGGATGCCCTGCTGCTGAATCTGCATCTTCAGGTTCTGCACAAAGCGCTGTGCCTGATCGTCCACCATGGGCTGGGGCACGTCACACTCCACACCGTCGGCCACCTGCTGCATGAGGGTGTCCTCAAAGGCGCGGCTCGCAGCCTCCTCCCGGTCGGCGGTGAGCTTGGCCTTGATGTCCTTCTTCAGGTCGGCCAGGGTGTCAAACTCGCTGACGTCCTTGGCGAACTCGTCGTCGATGGCGGGGACCTCCTTCACCTGAACGGAGTTGACCTTCACATGGAACACCACGGCCTTGCCGGCCAGATCCTTGTGATAGTCCTCAGGGAAGGTGATGTCGATGTCCTTCTCCTCACCGGCGCTCATACCGATGATCTGGTCCTCAAAGCCGGGGACAAAGCTGCCGGAGCCGATCTCCAGATCGAAGCCCTCGGCCTTGCCGCCGTCAAAGGGCTTGCCGTTGTCGAAGCCCTCGTAGTCGATGTTGGCGGTGTCGCCCTTCTCCACAGGACGCTCCACAGTGACGAGACGGCTGTTGCGCTGAGCCATCTCCTCCAGGCGGTGGTTGACGTCGGCGGCGCCCACCTTCACCTCAGCCTTGGGAGCGCTGAGGCCCTTGTACTGGCCCAGCTTCACCTCGGGGTAGACATAGACGGTGGCCTTGAAGGAGAAGCCGTCCTTGCCCACGTCCAGCAGCTCTACCTCAGGATAACCGACCACTTCCAGCTTCTCAGACTCCACAGCCTCCACATAGGCGTCGGGCATAGCAATATTGATGGCCTCATCATAGAAGACGCCCACGCCGTACAGGTTCTCGATCATCTTCCGGGGCGCCTTGCCCTTGCGGAAGCCGGGAACATTGATCTTGCCGCGGACCTTGCGGTAGGCCTTCTCGATAGCGGCCTCAAAGGCGGCGGCATCCACCTCAACGGTCAGCGCCACCTTATTGGTCTCAACTTTTTCGCAGTTCTTCACACTCATTTTTCTTTTCCTCCGTTTACTTGCCCATCATTCCCCTCAGATCGGGTGAGGAGCATCTCTGAAACCCGGCAAATCCATCCGGTGCCGGCGCTTCGCCGTCCTTCAGACATGCCCCACTCAGGCAAATTAGCATTTTACCATAGAATACGGAAAAAATCTACTGCTATTTCTAACAATCCAAGATTTTTTTTGGGAGAAACCGGAGATAATCCGCCGATACCAGGCTGTAGTCCACCGTGCCGTACCGACCCTGGATGGCCCGGCGGTGGGTGTAGCCGTGGAGGTGGCCGTAAAAGCACTGCTCCACATGGTATTCCTCCAGCTTCTCCAGAATTTCCCCGCAGCGGTAGCCCTCATAGAGGGGCGGGTAGTGGAGGAAGGCCAGAATGGGCCTTCCTCCCGCCAGCTTGAGCGACGTCTCCAGCCGCCCCACCTCCCGCTTGAGGACCTTCTCGTTGTGGGGCTTCTGGTCCTCCTCGTAGAACCAGCCCCGGGTACCGCAGAGGGCGTAGTCCCCATAGGTGCGACAGTTGTTGTGGAGAATATCGATGGTGGTAATGCCGTTCTCCGCAAAAAACTTCTGCATTTTAGCGGCGGTGTTCCACCAGTAGTCATGGTTGCCCTTTACTAAAAGCTTGCGGCCGGGAAAGCTGTCGATGAGGCGAAAATCCTGAAGGCTCTCCTGAAAGTCGATGCCCCAGGAGGTATCGCCGCACAGGACGGTGAGGTCGTCGTCATGGAGTTTGGAAAAGGCGTCCTGCAGCCGCTCCACATGGCGGTCCCAGCCGGGACCAAATACGCTCATGGGCTTGTTCACGCTGAGCCCCAGGTGCAGGTCGCCGATGGCATACAGCGCCATAGGCTATGGTTCCTCTCTGTTTTCTTGATTACCGCAGGAAGTTCAGCACCACACACTCCATCTGGTCCTTCTCCGTGACGGCGTCAAACCGGACGGTCTTGCCCTTCAGGGCGCTGAGACGAGCGGGGGCCTTCACGCCGGAGGCCGCCTCCAGCTGGGCGATACGCTCCACGCTGTCGCTGACCGGCTCCTCGCCGATGGCCTTCAGCACGTTGTCGCAGAACTTATAGGGGGAGGCGGTGGAGGCGAAGACGGCCACGGTGTCGTCGCCGGTCTCCCTCCGGTAGTCCGCCAGCACCTTGGCCGCCACAGCAGTGTGGGTGTCGATGAGGTAGCCGTCGGCATAAAGGGCGGTGATGGTGGCGGTGGTGTCCTCCTCGGTGGCAAAGCCGCCGTAGAAGAGGCTCTGGAGCTTCTCCTTCATCTCTCCGGAAATCTCATACCGGCCCGTCTCCTTCAGCTGCTCCATGTAGCCCCGGACCGCCTGGTCGTCCTCGCCGGAAAGTTCAAAGAGCATCCGCTCCAGGTTGGAGGAGATGAGGATGTCCATGGAGGGGGACATGGTGGTGTGGAAGGGACGGTTGCGGTCATAAATGCCGGTGCGGATGAAGTCGGTCAAGACATCGTTGCAGTTGCTGGCGCAGATGAGCTTGCCCACGGGAACGCCCATCTTCTTGGCGTAGTAGCAGGCCAGGATATTGCCAAAGTTGCCGGTGGGCACGCAGTAGTTCACCTTGTCGCCGAAGGCGATGGCGCCCTGGTTCATGAGATCGCAGTAGGCGGAGACATAGTAGACCACCTGGGGCAGGATGCGGCCCCAGTTGATGGAGTTGGCGGAGGACAGGAAGTAGCCCCGCTTCTCCAGCTCCTCCCGGATCTCCACGTCGGAGAAGATCCGCTTCACGCCGTTCTGGGCGTCGTCAAAGTTGCCCACCACGGAGCAGACGCCCACATTCTCCCCCTCCTGGGTGACCATCTGCAGCTTCTGGATCTCGCTGACGCCGTCCTTGGGGTAGAAGACCATAATCTTGGTCTGGGGCACATCGGCGAAGCCCTCCATGGCGGCCTTGCCGGTGTCGCCGGAGGTAGCCACCAGGATGCAGGCGGTCTTCTCCTCCCCGGTCTTCCGGAGGCTGGCCGTCAGCAATTGGGGCAGCATCTGCAGCGCCATGTCCTTGAAGGCGCTGGTGGGGCCGTGCCACAGCTCCAGGCACCAGGTCTGCCCGCCCACCTGGCGGATGGGGGCCACGGCGGGGGTGTCGAACTTCTCGGGGCCGTAGGCCTTCTCAGCGAAATCCGCCAGCTCCTCGGCGGTAAAGTCGTCCAGGTACTTGCCCATGACATAGGCTGCCCGCTGCTGGTAGGTCATGGGGCAGAGGGCCTTCAGCTCCTCCTCGGTGAGGGTGGGGAAGGTCTCGGGGGTGAAGAGGCCCCCGTCCCGGCTCAGGCCCATCTTGATGGCCTCCGCCGCGGTGAAGCGCAGGGTCTTGTCTCTTGTGCTGAGATATTTCATAGTGTAGTTCCTCCGTTGTGGATGGTTTTATCTAAGAAATCTTTCAAGATTTTGATACGCAATTTTCTGAATCAGGCTTTCCGGGTAGTTCCGCCGGTACAGTGCCTCCCACAGGCGGGGCAGGTCCTGTACGCCGCTGAGATCCTCCGGCACGTCGGCGCCGTCGAAATCGGTACCGAGGCCCACATGATCCTCGCCGCCCAGCTCCAAATAGCGCTCCAGATGGGCGATCACCGTATCCATAGTGGCATGCTCTCCCAAAAAGCAGACATAGAAATTGAGACCGATGTAGCCTCCCGCCGCCATCAATTCCCTGGCCATCTCGTCGGTGAGGTTCCGGGGATGGCCGCAGAGGGCGCGGCAGTTGGAGTGGCTGGCCAGGACGGGCCCCTCCCGGATCTCAAGGAGATCCCAGAAGCCCTTATCGCTGAGGTGGGACACGTCCACCCCCAGCCCCAGTTCCCAGCACCGCCGGGCAAAGGACCGTCCCTTTTCCGTCAGTCCTTCCCCGGTGAGGCAGGAGCCGCTGAGGGCGTTGGGGTGGTTCCAGGTGAGATTCACCCACCGGACGCCCCAGTCCTTCACCACCGGCAGAAGGGCCTCGTCGCAGTTCAAAAGCTCCGCTCCCTCCACGGAGAGAAGGCACTCTCCCCAGCGCCCCGCCGCATGCTCCTGACGGAGCAATCCGGCCTGGGCCTCCAGGGCGGCAAAGCGGTCCTCCGGCGGCACTTTCCCGCTGTCTAAAAAAAGCGCAAACACCTGTCCCGCCGGGCCGTAGGCCGTCAGGCGCCTGAGGTCCAGGTGGCCCGGATTCTCCCACAGGCTCCAGCCCTTCTCCACACAGCGGCTGAGGGTGTCGCAGTGGGCGTCAAAATAGGGGTACATGGCATCACCTCAAAAAGCGTTTTCAAGATATTCTATGCGGGGGGCTTTCCCCTCCTCTAAATACACCTCCGCCACATCGAAGCGGACCGGGCAGTCCAGACCCTTCTGGCTGAGGTACAGCGCCGCCGCCGTGCGGATACGCGCCTGCTTGGCGTGGGTAACGTACTCCCGGGGAAGGCCCACGGAAATATTGCTCCGGGTCTTCACCTCGATAAAGCACAGCACCTTTCCCTTCCGGGCGATGAGATCGATCTCCCCCTGGCGGCACCGGTACTGGCTGGCGACCAGGGTGTACCGCTTCTTTCGGAGATACTCCGCCACCAGGGCCTCGCCGTAGTTCCCCGTCTCCCGCTTACCCACGGCGCTCCTCCCACTTTTTGAGGAAGGTCCTCCGGTGGACAGGGCTGGGGCCGTATGTATCCAGCAGCTCGTAGTGGAGCTTGGTGCCGTAGCCCTTGTGCCTGGCAAATTGGTATTCCGGGTACTGCCGGTCCAGCTCCTCCATATACCGGTCCCGGCTCACCTTGGCCAGGATGGAGGCGGCGGCGATGCTGGCGCTGAGGCTATCCCCCTTGACGATGGTCTCGTGGGGGACAGTGATGGCCACCCGGCTTCCGTGATCCCGGTTGCCGTCGATGAGGGCGTAGTCCGCCGCAGGGGTAAGCCCCTTGATGGCCCGCTCCATGGCCAGCATCCGGGCGTTGAGAATGTCCATCTCGTCGATCTCCTCCGCCGAGACGGAGGCCACAGAGAACGCCACGGCCTTTTCTTGGATTTTATCAAAAAGTTTGTCCCGCCGCTTGGGGGTGACCTTCTTGGAATCGTTGAGGTAAGGAAGGTCTAACCTGTCAGGCAAAAGCACTGCCGCGGCGTACACCGACCCCGCCAGAGGCCCGGCTCCCGCCTCGTCCACGCCGCAGACAGCGGCATAGCCCCGCTCTGCCGCGGCCTTCTCAAACTCCCACATCATTTCGGTCTCCTGTCTCCTCACTTCCGGGAAGCTCCAGGGTAAACCGGCCCAGCTTGCCGCCCCGGAACTCGTCCAGCAAAATCCGGGCCATCCGCTCAGTATCCACCTCGCCGCCGGAGATGAGAAAGCCCCGCTTCCGTCCCGCCGCCTGGAGAAGCTCGTACCCCCAGGCCACGTCGTTGTCCTCCGCCTGCCGCTCCGGGAGCTCCGGCAGCTTATAGGCGCTTTTCAGGGCCTCCGGATACCGCTCCCCCAGATACGCCATCAGGTGGCAGGCGAGGGTCTCCAGGTCCATGATGTCGTCCTTCACCGCCCCGGTGTAGGCAAGATTGAGCCCCACGCTCTGATCCTCAAACTTGGGCCAGAGAATGCCTGGGGTATCCAGCAGCTCCAGGCTCTGGTCGATGGGCACCCACTGCTTGGAGCGGGTGACGCCGGGCCGGTCCTCGGCCTTGGCGGTCTTTCGCCGGGCCACCTTGTTGATGAAGGTGGACTTACCAACGTTAGGGATGCCCAGGATCATCACCCGCAGCATCCGCCCCGCCTGCCCCTTGGCCTCATAGGCGGCGATCTTCTCCGCCAGCAACGAGCGGACGGCGGCGGCAAATTTCTCCGGCCCCTTCCCCTCCTTGGCGTTGGCCTCCAGCACGGCGTATCCCTTCCCCTCAAAAAAGGTCCGCCACCGCTTGGTGGCCGCCGGGTCCGCCAGATCGATCCGGTTGAGAACGATGAGCCGGGGCTTTCCCGCCGTCAGCTCCTCCACGTCCGGGTTCCGGCTGGAAAGAGGAATCCGGGCGTCCAAAATCTCACATACCGCGTCCATGTGCTTCATCTGCTCGGCGATCATCCGCCGGGTCTTGGTCATATGGCCGGGGTACCATTGAATGTTCATACTTCTCTCCTGTTCATTTGATCCAGCCGATGCGGCTGAAGTCCCGGGAGCCGGTGCCGCTGGTCTCCCCCAGGTAGGAGGCCGTCTTGCCCGGGAACAGCAGGAACACCGCCTTGCCCACCACATACCGCTCGTCCACCACGCCCAGCATGGAGCTGCGGCTGTCGGTGCTGTGGTTGCGGTTGTCCCCCATGAGGAACAGCTCCCCCTCCTGCAGCGTCACGGGGATCTGGGTCCCCTCACTGGTGTAGGTCGGCTCGGCAATATACGTCTCCTCAATGGGCTGGCCGTCCACATAGACGGTACCAGTATCAAAATCGATGTCCA
This sequence comes from uncultured Oscillospiraceae bacterium, assembly GCA_944386985.1. Lineage (GTDB taxonomy): Bacteria > Bacillota > Clostridia > Oscillospirales > Oscillospiraceae > CAJFPI01. Next base: position 10,341 of record CALXDD010000044.1, on the reverse strand, counting down.
CGGTCTGCCCCTCCACGGCCACCACCCGCTTGACAATGGGATCGCTGAGCTGGGCGTTGTACTGGCAGGCCACCACTACGTCGCCCACCTCAATGTCGCACAGCTCCGCCTTCACCACCAGCAGTTTGTCGCCGCCATAGAGGGTATTCTGCATAGAGGGACCCTGGACGGTAAAGGTCTGTGCCACAAAAGTGAACAGCAGCACCAGCACCAGCACCACGCCCACCAGACAGCGCAGCCACTCGAAGGCGGAATTGCCCTTCTCCTGCTCTGTCTGCTGCCCTTCGGCATCCGGCGCTTCACCGCCCTCCGTCAGGGGTCTCTTTTCCTCGTCCAACATCCTGTTTCCTCCTATGTCGTAACGCTAACATCTCAGCATAATAGTATACCATTGTTTTCCGCTTTTTACAATAAAAATCCGCTTTCTGCCGCTCTGCTCCACACTTTTCAGCCCCCTTGCAGGCATTCTGCCCTCCCGTATGTCTTTCTGCCGATGACAATCCGCCGGATGATTACCAAACGTATTTCCCAGGCAATTCCCCGCGCTTATCAGACAATTTTCTGCATATTGCGTCTATTTTCTCCCTCGCTCTCTTGCACAACTATACAAAAAATTCCCTTCAATTTTCGGCAGAATTTCCTGTTCTCTCCCGCTTTCTCCGAAATTTTTTTCTTTTCCACCATTCTCTCCACTTCCCGACAGATTAACATAAAATTCACAATAACTCTTCACTACATTGAGTTATACACATTTTCCACAGAGTTTTCCACACCACCATAATCGTTGTGCCGCAATGGTTTTACAAAGATTTTACAAAAAATCCCCGTCCGCTGTAACGCCCATGGGGACTTTTTTCCAAAGTGCGAATTTAGTTTACATAACGATGTAATCTGCATATATTCAGCGTCTTCTCTGTTTTTTCAAAGGAGGCATCCAAAATTTTTCCCTCTGCAGGCAAAATCTCCGGCAAAAGGGAGAAAAAAGCGTCCTCCCCCATTGGGGGGAGGACGCTTTTTCCGTGCCTCAAATCTCCAAATTGGCGTAGGCATTGAGACTCATGTCCGCGTAGTGCTGACAGAGGCTCTCATAATATGCCTGACTGCCGATCATAGCGCCGTTGTCGCCGCACAGCTTCAGCGGCGGCAGGTACAGCTTCAGGCCGTTCTCCTCGCAGGCGCGCTGCAGATCACCCCGGATGCGGCTGTTGGCGGCCACGCCCCCCGCCGCCGCCACCGTGTGATGGCCATAGCGCCGGGCGGCCTCTATGGTCCGGGGCACCAGCTCGTCGCTGATGGCCGCGGCCACTGAAGCGGCAAGACCCGGCCGGTCAATGGCCTCCCCTTTCTGTTCGGCGTTGTGGACCAGGTTCACCACCGCGGTCTTCAGGCCGGAGAAGGACATGTCGAGGTCGCAGTCCGCCACCTTGGACCGGGGCAGCACATAGGCGGTGTCACTGCCCCCCTTGGCCAGCTCCTCCATGGGCTTTCCGCCGGGGTAAGGCAGTCCCAGCACCCGGGCGATTTTGTCAAAGCACTCCCCGGCGGCGTCGTCCCGGGTGGCCCCCACGATAGACATGTCAGTGTAGTCCCGCACGTCCACCAGCATGGAGTTGCCCCCGGAGATGCACAGGGCCAGGAAGGGGGGCTCCAGCTCCGGGAATGCTAAATAGTTGGCGGCGATGTGGCCCCGGAGGTGGTGGACGGGGATCAGGGGCTTGTCCCAGGCAAAGGCAACGCTCTTGGCGAAGCTCACGCCCACCAGCAGCGCGCCGATGAGACCGGGGCCGTAGGTGACGGCCACGGCGTCAATATCGTCCCTGGTGACGCCCGCTTCCCGAAGAGCCTGGTCCGTCAGGGCGGCGATGGCCTCCACATGCTTGCGGGAAGCGATCTCCGGCACCACGCCGCCGTACAGGGCGTGCATGTCCGCCTGGGACAAAATGGCGTCGCTGAGGACCTCCCGACCGTCTCGGACCACTGCGGCGGCAGTCTCGTCGCAGGAGGATTCAAAGGCTAAGATCAGCATGGTATTCTCCCTCCTTGGAGATGGTTTTTCCCCTTCCGCAGGGGGTTACAGCAGCTGGTAAAACAATCCGTGCCGGGTGCAGTACCACAGCAGCATCCCATGGCCCCGGGCGGGGATGCGGACCTGAAGGTCCCACTCCGGATACTGGCGGATGAGCTGGAGCCGCTCCCCCGCGGCAAAGGCCACAAAGGCGATATGGTGCTCCTTGGTCATGGGGTGGGCCGAGGTCAAAAACCACTCGTCCTCCACCCGCTCCACACTCAGGCGCTCCTCCTCCCCCGCTTTTTGGGCGGTCAGCGCCGTCAGCTTCCTGCCGCAGCAGCTTACCTCCGCGCCGCCGGTGGCCACGGTGACCTCCCCGCAGACGGGGCAGACATAATATTTCGCTTGTTTCATAGTTCCTCCCGGTTTCTCCTGGGAGGGCAGGCCGCCCCGCAGCAGGGCGCCCAAATCCGCCCCCAGCTCCGCCGCCAGCCGGTCCAGCAGGGATACGTCCGGGCAGCCAAGGCCCCGCTCCCATTTGCTCACCGCCTTGTCGGTGACCTGGAGCCGCTCCGCCAGCTGCCGCTGGGTGAGGCCCCGCTCCTTTCGCAGCCGCGCAATAATACCGCCGGTTTTTTCGCAGTCTATGGCAGCCGCCTCCCTTCCATCGGTTTTCCCAGGCGCTTGGCCTGTCCCGCCTATGGTAGCGGACAGGCGGCCATTTGGCAACCGACGCTCCGTAGAGTTTCCTCAGTCCTCCACCCAGTCTGTCCGCTCCACAGGCTTCTCTCCGGGATGGAGGGGTACCTGGATCATCCTCTCATGCTTGCTGCCCGCAAAGCGCTCCAGATAGATCTCCCGGTGCTTCTGGAGGATCTCCTCCTCGGAGGGGAGCCCCGCCCTGCACCAGGCAATGGTTTTGAAGTGGACGCCGAAAAGAGCGGTGTCATACCCCAGTGTCGCCGCCCCATTGCGCTCATAGAAGCCCAGACGGCGGAGGATCATCTCATCAGCCTCCGCTTCCCCGGTGGGGGCCTCGGACTCCCCGATGAACACCGTCTCCGGGGGATACGCGTCAAAAAGGGCGGCTAAGAGCTTCGCTCCAATGCCGCCGTTGCGGCAGCTGGCGGGAACGCAGAGGTAGTCGATGAGAAGGAACCGCCCGTCCGCATGCTTCCAGAGCAGCACATAGCCCAGAGGCGGCGCCTTCCCCTCCTCGAAGAGGGCCAGCGCCTCATAGACGCCCCGGGCCATCATCTCGGTCATGGCGGAGAGGGGCTTGAGCTCAGCGGGAGGGAACGCCTCCCGCAGGTCGGTTTCGTAAGCCAGCCGCAGCTGGTCAGGATTCAGCGTTTTCAGCTCCATAGGTATACTCCCGTGTCATGATAACGGCATCCTCCCTGGGATGCTCATAGTAGTGTTTCCGAAGTCCTGCCCGCCGGTAGCCCATCTTCTCATAGAGAGCGATGGCGGGGGCGTTGGAGGAGCGGACCTCCAGGGTGAGAAAGGCCAGATGGTTGGCCTTGGCAAAGCGGTCAAAGACGCTCAGGAGGTCCACGGCGATGCCCTGGCGGCGGTAGGCGGGCCGGACGGCCACATTGGTGATATATCCCTCGTCCAGCACCACCAGAAGCCCCGCGTAGCCCAGCACCGTGCCGTCCTCCCCCAGGGCGGTGAGGGCGGCGGCACACTGGTTGTCAAGGTGCTCCCGGAGCATCCGCTCGGACCAGGGATCGGGAAAGCACTGGCGCTCGATCTCCGCCACCTGCGGCACATGGTCGTAGGTCATAGGAATGATGGTATAGGTCATGGCGATCTCCTTACTTGGCCTCCAGCCAGTTCTTCCCGCTGTGGGCCTCGGCGGTGAGGGGCACAGAGAGGCTGCACACCCGCTCCATCTCCTCAGTGAGAAGGAGCTTCACCTGCTCCGTCTCCTCCACCGGGCACTCCACGATCAGCTCGTCGTGAACCTGCATGAGGAGCCGGGCCTTCAGGCCCTCCGTCTTCAGGCGGCGGCTCACATGAACCATGGCCAGCTTGATGATGTCGGCAGCGGTGCCCTGGATGGGCATGTTGAGGGCTACCCGCTCCCCAAAGGAGCGCATGTTGAAGTTGGAGGACTTGATCTCCGGCAGAGCGCGGCGGCGGTGGTACAGGGTCTCCACATAGCCGTTCGCCCTGGCCCGCTCCACGATCTCCTCCATATAGTGCTTCACCCCGGGGTATTTGGCGAAGTAGCTGTCCATATACTCCTTGGCCTCCGCCACGGTGACGCCGATGTCCTGGCTGAGGGAAAAGGCGGAGATGCCGTAGACAATGCCGAAGTTCACCGCCTTGGCGCTGCGGCGCATGAGGGCCGTTACATTTTCCGGCGCCACGCCGAAGACCTGAGAGGCGGTGATGGTGTGGATGTCCTCCCCGGTGCGGAAAGCGTTCTGCATGGTCTCGTCCCCGGAGATGTGGGCCAGGAGGCGAAGCTCAATCTGGCTGTAGTCCGCGTCCACCAGTACGTTCCCCTCCCCGGCCACGAACATCCGCCTCAGCTCGCTGCCAAGCTCCGTGCGGGTGGGAATATTCTGGAGGTTCGGCTCTGTGGAGCTGAGCCGTCCGGTGGCGGTAACGGTCATCTGGAAGCTGGTGCGGATGCGGCCGTCGGGGTCGATGACCTTGAGAAGTCCGTCCACATAGGTGGATTTCAGCTTGGTATACTGCCGGTATTGCAGCACCTCATCCACGATGGGGTGCTGGAAGCGCAGCTTCTCCAGCACCTCCGCGTTGGTGGAGTAGCCGGTCTTTGTCTTCTTGTAGGCGGGCAGGCCCAAACGCTCAAAGAGCACCTCCCCCAGCTGCTTGGGGGAATTGATATTGAAGGGTCCGGCGTGGGCGTAGATCCGCTGCTCCAGATCGGCGATGGCGGCGGACAGGGCCTCCCCCATCTCCCGCAGGGCCTTGGCATCCACTAAAAATCCCGCCAGCTCCATCTCCGCCAGCACCCGGCAGAGGGGCATCTCGATCTCCTCCATCAAAGGCTCCATCTCCAGCTTCTTGAGCTTAGAGACCATCTTCTCATAGAGCGCAGTCAACAGAGCAGTGTGGCTCATCCAGGCCCCCAGGGCCTCCGGGTCCGGCTCCCCCAGGCCGGTGAAGGCACCCTCCGCCAGATAGGCGGGCTTGGGCACCTCCGTCCCCAGCCAGGAGACGCTGAGGCGGTTCAGATCATAGTGACCGGCGGTGGCATCCAGAAGATACCCGGCGATGGCCGCGTCAAAGAGGAAACCCTCGGCGGGCAGATCCTCCGCCAGCAGTTCCCGCATGAGGTCCTTTACGTTATGGGATACCTTTTGAATATCGGCGGAAAAGAAGGCCCGGAGGAAGTCGTTGTACTTCTCCAGCCGTCCGGCCAGGAACAGGGCGGCCCGGCCGCCGCTTTTCTCCTCCCCCCACTCCACACAGATCCCCTCCAGGCCGGGGAGAGCCAGACAGGCCACCCAGGGCCGCTGCCGCCAGAGGGCAAGGAGCTCCTCCGCCCGGGCATAGTCCGTGATGATCTCACTGGTGCAGGCACCGGTGAATTCCGCTTCCTCCTCCGCAGCCGGGGCGGCATCTCCGGAAAGGCCCATTTTCTCAATGAGCTTGGTGAATTCCAGCTTTAAAAAGAGGGCATACAGCTCCGGCTTCACCGGCTGGCGAAGGTTCTCCGCCGGGTCAAAGGGAAGAGGCGCGTCGGTGATGATCGTGGCCAGACGGTAGCTCATCTCCGCCATATCCCGCCCCGCCTCCAGTTTTTTGATGGCGGCGGGCTTGGCGTCGATATCCGGCAGCAGACGGTAGATCTCAGCGATATCACCGTACTTCTGCACCAGGGCCATGGCGGTCTTCTCCCCGATACCGGGCACGCCGGGAATATTGTCGCTGGCGTCCCCCATGAGAGCCTTCAGATCGATCATGTGGATGGGATCAAAGCCGTATACCTCCCGGAAGGTCTCCGGTGTCATGTCCTTGGTGGTGGTCTGGCCCATGCGGGTACTCACCAGCTTCACCTTGGTGTGGTCGTCCACCAGCTGGAGGCTGTCCTTGTCTCCGGTGACCACCACGCAGTCCCAGCCCTCCGCCTCACAGCGCCGGGAGATGGTTCCGATGAGGTCGTCGGCCTCATAGCCCGCCAGCTCGTAGCGGGGGATGGACATGGCGTCCAGCACCTCCTTCAAAACCGGCATCTGCTGGGCCAACTCCTCCGGCATGCCCTTGCGCTGGGCCTTGTAGCCCTCGTAGGACTGGTGGCGGAAGGTTGGCTCCCGGCGGTCAAAGGTGACGCAGAGGGCCTCCGGCTGCTCCTCATCCAAAAGGCGCTGGAGAGTGGTGACAAAGCCGTAGACGGCGTGGGTATATAACCCCTCCCGGGTGGTGAGGGGGCGAATGCCATAGTAGGCACGGTTGACGATGCTGTTGCCATCGAGAACCATCAGTTTCATAAGCGGGACCTCCCGTGTGGTGTTCTGAACATTCTGAATTAGTATTATACCGCACTTGCGGCAAAATGACAACCTCACCGGCAAAAGCATCCAAATTCCCGTCAGAAAATAAAAAATACACCGCGCCGCCGCAGAAGGAAAATCCTCCCGCGGCAGCGCGGCTGCCAAAGCATTCACCCCAGCGCTACGTCCAAAATCATCATGACGAGGAAGCCCGCCAGGGTGCTCACCGTTCCCACATGGGAGTGCTCCCCCAGATGGGCCTCTGGGATCAGCTCCTCCACTACCACATACAGCATGCTGCCGGCGGCAAAGGACAGCATCCAGGGCATCACAGGCCGGATGCTTCCGGCCACCAGCACCACCAGCACGCCGAACACCAGCTCCACCACCCCAGAAAAAGCCCCCATCAGGAAGGCCCGGAAGGTCTTCATCCCCTCCTTGCGCAGTGGCAGGGACACTGCCGCCCCCTCCGGGAAGTTCTGAATTCCCATCCCGAGGGCCAGGGCCATGGCGGCGGACAGCGCTGCCGGACTCTCCCCGTGCTGGGCAGCCAAGGCAAAGGTGAGCCCCACCGCCATCCCCTCGGGGATGTTGTGCAGCGTCATGGCCAGCACCAAAAGGGTAGTTCTCCGCAGAGAGGAGGAGATCCCCTCCGGTTTCTCCGCCCCCAGATGGAGATGAGGCATCAGCCTGTCCATCAGCATGAGAAATGCCACGCCCAATATAAAGCCGCCGGCGGCGGGCAGAAGTCCGCTGCCCCCCGCCGCCTCCGCCTCCTCAATGGCGGGGATCAAAAGGCTCCACACCGACGCCGCCACCATTACACCGGCGGCAAAGCCCAAAAAGGTCCTCTGTGTGTTGGGATTGGGCTCTCCCCGGAAGAAAAATACCAGTGACGCCCCGAACGCCGTCATCAGGAACGTAAATCCCGTTCCCGCCGCGGCCCATGCAATCGGACTCATGTCACGCCTCCTCTCGCGCACTGCGCCTGTTTCTTGTGGCCCTATTATACTGGAAAGTTTCTCCCTGCACAACCCTATTCTCTTTTCCAGATACTGGCCCTCCCTTTTTATACATAACCTCCCTCTCCCGGCAAAGAATACCCCTACACACTATTTTTGGGAGGTATCACTCGTGCACAACTGGAAACGATTCTCTGCTTTCTTACTGATTTTTGCCCTCTTTCTCCTCTCCCAGCCCGCTGCGGCGCTACTGGGCTCCCCGGAGGAAGGGGAGGAGATCTCCGGCGCTCCCATCGCCCAGGACCTGGAGATTAAGACCTACTGCGGCGTAGCCTACACCGGCACCTTCTCCGCCGTGGACAACGAGGGGGAGGCGGTGACCTTCTCCATTGACCAGGCCCCCAAAAAGGGGACTGTCACCATTCAGGACGACGGCATCACCTTCCTCTACACCCCCAGCGACCGGAAGTCCGGTAAGGACAGCTTCACCTACACCGCTACCGATGCCTCCGGCAACATCTCCGCCCCCGCCACCGTCCACATTGAAATCAACAAGCAGAAGTCCGGCGTGAGCTACAGCGATATGTCCGGCCACAGCGCGCAGGCCGCCGCTCTCCATCTGGCGGAGGAGGGCATTTTCGTGGGCCGCCAGGTGAGCGGCGCCTGGTTCTTTGACCCGGAGGAAACTGTCAGCCGCTCGGAATTTCTGGCCATGGCCATGACTGCCGCCGGGCTGGAAGCCGAGGAATCCGCTGCCGCCACCGCTTTCAGCGATGATGAGGCCATTTCCGCCTGGGCCCGGGGCTACGCCGCGGCAGCTGTCAAGGAGGGAATTCTCAGCGGCGTCTCCACCGACCAGGGCGCCGCCTTCCGGGGTGATGATCCTATTACCTTCAATGAGGCCGCCACGGTGCTGGACCGCCTGTTAGACGTCACCGATGTGCAGCTGCCTGAGGGACAGACCACCTGGGCTGCCCAGGCCATGGCCAACATGGAGTCTGTCCGGGTGGTCAGCGCCGGCAGCTTTGGCAGCGGCAGTCTGGCCATTACCCGTGCCGACGCCGCCCAGATGCTGTCCGCCGCTCTGGAATTGACCGAGGAGGAATCCGGCGGCTGGTTCTCCTCCCTGTTCTGATTTAAAAATTCTTTCGCGCGGCAGAGTGCGCCGGCCTCGTACCGGTCTTCACTCTGCCGTGCGCGCTTTTATCCCCCGACCGCAATCTCTACTGCCCGCTTTTCAGCAAATTTCCTTTGTTTTCTTAGACCTGCAAATTCCTCTGGCCATCTTTTCTCAGATATCTTTTCCCAGCCCGCCCAAAAAATTTTTTGTTTTTCTTTGTTAAACTATTGACAAGCTGTGTTCTCCTCTGTATAATGATTACAGTAAGATCGTTAAAAAATAAACGATAATTTTTTAACAGGAGGCTGTTTTTATGGCACGTTTCACTTTACCCAGAGATCTCTATCACGGCAAGGACGCATTAGAGGCCCTGAAGACCTTGGAAGGCAAGCGGGCGATGGTTGTTGTCGGCGGCGGCAGCATGAAGCGCTTTGGCTTCCTGGACAAAATTGAAAGCTATCTGAAGGAGGCCGGCATGGAGGTCCAGCTCTTTGAGGGCGTGGAGCCTGATCCCTCTGTGGAGACGGTGATGAAGGGCGCCGAGGCCATGCGTCAGTTCCAGCCCGACTGGATCGTTGCAGTGGGCGGCGGCTCCCCCATCGACGCCGCCAAGGCAATGTGGGCCTTCTATGAGTACCCCGACACCACCTTCGAGGCCCTCTGCGTCCCCTTCAACTTCCCCAAGCTCCGCACCAAGGCCCACTTCTGCGCCATCCCTTCCACCTCCGGCACCGCCACTGAAGTGACCGCCTTCTCCGTGATCACCGACTATCACAAGGGCGTGAAGTACCCCCTGGCTGACTTCAACATCACCCCCGATGTGGCCATTGTGGACCCGGCTCTGGCGGAGACCATGCCCAAGAAGCTGACCGCTCACACCGGCATGGACGCCATGACCCACGCCATTGAGGCTTATGTGTCCACCCTCCACTGCGACTACACCGATCCTCTGGCCCTCCACGCCATCAAGATGATTTCCGCCGACCTGGTGGACAGCTATAACGGCGACATGGCCGCCCGGGACCGGATGCACAACGCCCAGTGTCTGGCCGGCATGGCCTTCTCCAACGCTCTGCTGGGCATTGTCCACTCCATGGCCCACAAGACCGGCGCTGCTTACTCCGGCGGCCACATTGTCCATGGCTGCGCCAACGCCATGTACCTGCCCAAGGTCATTGCCTACAACGCCAAGAACCCCGAGGCAGAGAAGCGCTACGGCGAGATCGCCGCATTCCTGGGACTGGAGCCCACCAGCAAGGCCCTGATTGCCCACATCAAGGGAATGAACGAGAAGCTGGACATCCCCACCTGCATCAAGAACTACGAGGGCGGCATGATCGATGAGAAGGAATTTCTGGAGAAGCTGCCCCAGGTAGCCGAACTGGCCGTGGGTGACGCCTGCACCGGCTCCAACCCCCGCCCCATCACCCCCGCCGAGATGGAGAAGCTTCTCAAGTGCTGCTTCTACGACGAGGAAGTGGATTTCTAAGCGGTTCCCCTGCAAAAATACATACCCTCTCTTAAAAAGGGGGCGTCCCGATGGGACGCCCCCTTTCTTTCGGCGCATACCGCCGGAGAACGCTGTATCCTGCCCCCTGCAGGGACTACGCTGCCGAACCTTTGAAACAAACCGAGAGGGGGCGCCCCGGCGGGACGCCCCCTCGTTGCCGTATGCTTTCTCGCCGGAGATTAGAAGCAACCCTGCTCCATCATGGCGGTGGCAACCTTCTTGAAACCGGCAATGTTGGCGCCGGCCACCAGATTGTACCCAAGGCC
>CALXDD010000043.1 GCA_944386985.1 uncultured Oscillospiraceae bacterium | reverse complement strand
ACGTAGTAGGGCTCCGCCAGCTTGTTGCGGAAGTAGGGGGCCAGGTTGCTGATGGAGATGCCCTTCTCCTTGGCGGTCTGCTGGCCCTCGCCCTTGCGGGTGACGGTGTAGCTTCTCAGGTGAGCGCCGCTGTGGCCCTCCAGCAAATCGGTGATGCCAAGGCCGAAGGCCAGGGCGCACTTGTGGATGAAGGTAAAGGGCAGATCCGCCTGGCCCGCCTCGTAGGTGGTGTACTCGGCCAGGGTGGTGTCGGTCTTCTGGGCCATCTCGGCCTCGGTAAAGCCGCAGATCTGGCGCATCTCCTTGATACGGAATGCTACCTCGGCCAGCTGGTTGGCTACATGATTGGTTTCCATTGTGGTTCCTCCTTGCTCACGTTTTGAAATAGGTGGGTGTCCCATGGGGAATAGCGTCCATGGGTGGGGACGGCTGTTGGATTGTTGGGACGGAGGCATGAAAAAAACTCGTCCCAAAGGTTTTCCTTTGAGACGAGTTCATAAACCAATTATGTACCCGCGGTACCACTCAAATTGCGCCCTCAGAAAAGGACGCCCCTCTCAGGCTCCAACAAGCCCTATGCTCTTACGCGGCAGTCACGGGAGGCGTCTACTGATCCACAGGGACGTTCGGACCTCCAGCTCGGAAGTGATAGGACCTGAGACCTCTTGCTGCCGGGCTTCCACCGCCCCCGGCTCTCTGAAAGCAGAACCTTCTCGTCCGTCTTCGTCATCGCTTTTGCTATTCACTTACTCAAAGTCTACATCAACTTTATTCGCTTGTCAAGAATTTTTTTCCACTGTTTTAAAATTCCTCCGGTATGCCTGCCTTATGCAGTCCGCCGTCCGGGGGAGCTGTCCGCCTGGCGCGGACAGCCTCCCCGGCGGCGGCAGAGCGGCTGCGGGGATGGCATACCGCCGTTTTTTTGAAGTTACGCGGTCTCGATGGAGGCGGCCTTCTGGAGGTTCAGCTTCTTCACCGCGTCCTCCCGCATCTTGTATTTGAGAATCTTTCCGGCGGCATTCATCGGGAAAGCGTCTACAAAATCCACATATCTGGGCACTTTGTGCTTGGCCATGTGATCCCGGACATACTTCTTCATCTCGTCCTCGGTCATGGTCTCGCCCTCCTTGAGAATGACGCAGGCCATGATCTCCTCACCGTACTGCTCGTCGGGCACGCCGATGACCTGTACGTCGGAAACCTTGGGATGGGTGTAGATGAAGTCCTCGATCTCCTTTGGATAAATATTCTCGCCGCCCCGGATAATCATGTCCTTGATGCGGCCGGTGATCTTGTAATTGCCGTTCTCGTCCCGGCGGGCCAGGTCCCCGGTGTGGAGCCAGCCGTCCTTATCGATGGCGGCGGCGGTGGCGCCGGGCATCTTGTAGTAGCCCTTCATGATGTTGTAGCCCCGGGCCACGAACTCGCCGTCCACATTGTCGGGCAGATCCTCGCCGGTCTCCGGGTCCACGATCTTGCACTCGATCTCCGGCAGGGGACGGCCCACGGTGTTCACACGGACCTCTAAGGAGTCGTCGGTGGAGGACATGGTGCAGCCGGGGGAGGCCTCGGTCTGGCCGTAGACGATGGTGATCTCGCTCATGTGCATCTTGTTGACCACGTCCTGCATCACGGCGATGGGGCAGGGGGAGCCGGCCATGATGCCGGTGCGCATATGGGAGAAGTCGGTCTTGGGGAAGTCCTCATGCTCCAGCATGGCAATGAACATGGTGGGCACGCCGTGGAAGGCGGTGATCCGCTCGTTGTTGATGCAGCTGAGGGCCGGCTTGGGGCTGAAGTAGGGCAGAGGAAGGATGGTGGCGCCGTGGGTCATGGAGGCGGTCATGGCCAGCACCATGCCGAAGCAGTGGAACATGGGCACCTGGATCATCATGCGGTCGGCGGTGGAGAGATCCATGCGGTCGCCGATGTTCTTGCCGTTGTTCACAATGTTGTGGTGGGTGAGCATGACGCCCTTGGGGAAGCCGGTGGTGCCGGAGGTGTACTGCATGTTGGCCACGTCGTAGGGGCTCACGGCGGCGGCGCGGCGGTGGACCTCCTCCATGGGGGTCTGGGTGGCCTTATCCATGAACTCCTCCCAGGTCATGCAGCCCTTCTGCCGGTAGCCCACGGTGACGATGTTGCGGAGGAAGGGCAGGCGCTTGCAGTGGAGGGGCTTGCCGGGGACGGCGGTCTCCAGCTCGGGGCACAGCTCCCCTACGATCTCGGCGTAGGGGCTGTCCCGGTAGCTCTCGATCATCACCAGGGTGTGGGTGTCGCTCTGACGGAAGAGGTACTCCGCCTCGTGGATCTTATAGGCGGTGTTCACGGTGACCAGCACGGCGCCGATCTTGGTGGTGGCCCAGAAGGTGAGGTACCACTGGGGTACGTTGGTGGCCCACACGGCCACCTTGTCCCCGGGCTTCACGCCTACGGCAATGAGGGCGCGGGCCACCTGGTCCACGTCGTCGCGGAACTGGCTGTAGGTCCGGGTGTAGTCCAGGGTGGTGTACTTCACCGCCGTCTGGTCGGGGAACTCCTCCACCATGGCGTCCAGCACCTGGGAGAAGGTCTTCTCAATGAGGGTCTCCTTCTTCCAGATGAACTTGCCGGTGCCGGTCTTGTTGGAGTAGAGGTGCTTCTTCTGGCGGCGGGGGTTGCCGTAGCGGCCGATGGTGACGGCAAAGTGGGTGAGGACCATGTCGAGATCCTCCACGCCCCAGCCCGGCTCCCACCGGCAGGACACATAGCCGTCGTAGTTGACGGACCGGAGGGCGTTCATCATGTCCTCCATGGGCATCCTGCCCTCTCCCACCAGCTCTTTGGCAAAGGAGGCGGCGCCGCTCTCCGGCGCGCCGTCGGTGAGGCGGACGTGGCGGACGTAGGCGCCTAAGTTGGTGATGGTCTTTTCGGCGCTCTCCTCCCCAATAAAATAGGTGTCGAACATATTCCAGCAGGCGGCTAAGTGGTCGCTGGCAAAGCGGTTGAGCACATCCCGCATCTTCTCCGTATTGGCGAGACCGCCGCTGGTCTCCAGCAGCAGCACCCGGCGGCTCTCCTCGGCGGCGGCCACATAGGGGGTCAGGGCGTCGGCAATGGCGTCCACGTCCTCACACTGGGTGGAGAGCACCACATAGGGCACCAGCAAATCGGCGGCAATGCGGATGGCGGAGCGGATCTCGTCCTCCGCCTGGGAGGTGGCAAAGTCCCCCACGGTGCCCACCACGGGGATGTCCAGGCCCCGGTGGGTCATGGCGCGGCGGGCAGAGAGGGCCATCTCCGGGTTGGTGGGGCTGGTGCGGTGGCGGAAGATGGGGTTTTGTACGGTGTCAATCTCCACGCCCTGCATCCGGGCGTCCTCGGCGGCGGCGCAGAAGGCGCTCCAGTCCCGGCCGGACCAGTTGTGGATGGTATAGGAGAGTTTCATGGCTCAGGCCTCCTCGTAGACGATCTTGTTCAGGGCGCTGATGTAGGCGCGGATGGACGCGCCGATGATATCGGTGGACAGGCCGTTGCCGGAGTAGAGCCGGCCGGCGCTGCGCAGCTTCACCAGAGCGGAGCCCATGGCCTCCCGGCCCTCGGTGACGGTCTGGATCTGGAAGTCGTCCAGCTCGTAGTGGTGGCCGATGACCTGCTCAATGGCCAGGAAGGCGGCGTCGATGGGGCCGTCGCCGGCGGCGGTGCTGGTCATCTTCTGGCCGTCCTTCTCCAGAGACACGCTGGCCATGGCCCCGATGGAGCCGCCGGCGGTGATGACGTAGTCGGCCACCCGGTAGGTGGAGGGCACCTGAAGGGCGGTGGAGGCGATGATGGCCTCCAGCTCCCGGCTGCCCACGAAGTGCTTCTTCTCCGCCACGGCGCGGAAGGCCTCGTAGACCTTGGCGGTGTCCTCCTCAGAGATGTCATAGCCCATCTGGCGGACGGTCTGGGTCAGCTTGGAGATGTCGTCGTCGGCGCTGAGGCAGATGCCGGTGTTGTCGGCGCTGACGCCGTTGTCAAAGGGGGAGCCCTCGCTGCGCTGGGTCTGGATGAGCCACTGCAGCTGCTTGGCGGAGCGGGTCAGCTCCGTGGTGCGAAGGCCGGTGGTGATGCCCATGGCGTCGCCCTTGACGCCCACGAAGGCGGCGATGTCCACCACGCTGGGGCAGTCGCCGGGAACCACGGCGGCCTTCACCACCTGGGCCCCGGCCTCCACGGCGGCGGCGGCGCTGGCCACAGACATCTTCAGCATATCGCTGATCTCCACGCCCACGGTGACCTTGGAGAGGACGGGGGCGGCGGCGAAGACCTTGGCCATGAAGCCGGTCCACTCGCCGGGGGTCATGATGCCGGCGCTGTCGCAGAGGGTCACCTGGGAGGCGCCGGCCTCCACGGCGGCGGTGACGGCCTCCGCCAGAAACTCCGGCTCGGCCCGGGTGGCGTCCTGGGCGGAGAAGGCCACGGCCTCGGTGTAGTACCGGGCCTTGGCCACCAGGGCACGGATGGTCTCGATCATCTTGGGGCCTTTCTTGTGGCACTGGTATTCCATCTGGATGGCGGACACGGGGACCATGATGTGGAGCATGGGCTTCTGGGCGGTCTTGATGCTCTCCCAGGTCTCCGTCACGCTCTCCTCGGTCATGCCGCAGGCGGCGGACAGCGTGGAGGAGGTGATCACACCGGCGATAGTCTTGTTGGCCAGCACGTCGGAGCGCTGGTCGGCAATGGGGGGCAGCTCGATGGCGTCCAGCCGCAGCCGGTCCAGGGTGCGGGCGATCTCAATGCGCTCCTTGAAGCTGACGGCGGCGCCCCGCTGGGCGGCGATCTGACGGAGGGTGATGTCGAAAATCTGCATGGTCTTCATAGCTTCCTGCTCCTTTTCAAGCCGATTTGGCGAATATGGTGTTGGAAGAGGGGGCGCGGACAATAAAAAAACGCCCCAAAAGTGATTGCTCACTTCTGGGACGATAAATACATTACCGCGGTACCACCCGGAATTGCGTTCAAAGACGCCACTCATCAAGGCTCCAACAAGCCTCTGCCTTCGATAACGGGGGCCTCCGTGATCCCCTACTAAAAAAACAGCTTCGTTGGGGGACCCTGCTCCGGCGCCAGCCGCTCTGTCTCCGCTTACCGGCTCGCACCGCCCGCCGGCTCTCTGAAAGCAGTTTGTACAGAACATAACGCCTTCTATGCATGTCAATCGATGAAGTTGCTGTTATTGTAGCAAGGAAAAGAGCGCCGTGTCAATGGTGCCTTATGCTGAAACAACCGGGGAAGCATCCGGGAAAATTTGTCTATTTTGCACGGCCCCGCCCCTGGCGGCACAGCCGCTCAGTGGGGAAACTGCCTTGGAAAAAGAAAAAACCACGCGCACCGCGTGGAGGATCCTTTCCGTATTTCAGGGGTCATGCCTTACCGCTCGCTGACGGTAATCTCGCAGTCGCCGTAGATCAGATCGTCTAAGTCGATGCCGGGGAAAGTATATACCATATACGCATTCACTTCCTTTCTCTTCGATTTTACAAATACAGTATAGCACACATTTTACAAACTGCAAGTTAACTTTTTGTGAATTGTGATGAAAAAATTTGGAAACCCCAGGGACAGGGCCTTTCCCGGGCCTCCGCGGCCCGGACCCGCGCCTTCTTTCTGTCCGCCCAGAAAGAAGGCAAAGAGGCGTCCAGGGGAAGGGGGATTTCGATTTCCCCCTTCCCCTGGGAACCCTTTCCCCTTGAAACGACCAAAGAGGGGGCGTCCGCGCCCCTTCTTTGGATTCACCCCCCGGGGGAACGGGGGATCAGCGGCGGCGGTCCGGCTCCTCAGTGGGAAGCTCCGCCTGGGGCGGGGCGTACAGGTACTTGGTATAGCTGCCCGCGTCGTAGCCTGCGGCCTCCCACGTCTCGCCGCCTACCACCACATGGGCGGTGGCCTCCCCGTCCTCCGCGATCTGGATGAGGTCCTTCAATCCCTGGGCGCTGTCCAGAGTCAGGCGGGCGGTGTGGCTTGTATGGAAGCCCTTGGATACGTCAATGCTCTGGCTCCAGCCGCTGTTTTCAATGGTGAGCCCCACCGCCTCCACCGTGGAGCCGTTCACCGTCAGGCCGGAGCCTTTGCTGCCCCGCAGAGTCACCTGCTCCAAAATCAGCTTGTTCTCCCCGGTGTCATAGGGCTGCAGTCCGTAGGCAATCCCGGCGCTGTCCAAAGTCAGGTTCACCAGGCGGACGTCCCCGCCGGAAAAGCCCTCCGCCCCCATCAGGTGCTTGCCGGGGCTGCTGTCATCCCACGCCCCGGCGGCGGTGATGGTGTGGCCGTTGCCGTTGAGCACTGCCGGGTAGGAGATGGTGAGCTTCTCTTCCACGGTGAAGCTGCCGGTGAGGACGATGAGAGGGGCCTTCTCCTCCAGGGCCGCCAGCAGGGTTTCAACGCTGTCCGCCTGGGCGGCGGCGGGATCGATGGCGCCGTCCTCCGCACATACCCCGTCCACATAGCGGTGGCCGTCGGGACAGCTGGCGTCCTCCTCTCCGGGGTCGCTGTCCTCCCCGTCGCCGGAGTCCTCGCCGCCGGTTCCGCCGCCGGGCTTGTTGTCGGGATTGCCCTCAGGCTTCTCCTCAGGGGTCTCGGCGGGCCTGCTGGTGTCCACGGTGGAGCCTCCCTCCACGGCGCTGCCGTTCTGGGTGGTGCCGGTGGCTCCCTGGGAGACCTCCAGCCGGGTGCCGTCGGTGTTGATCTGGGCGTCGTTGCCGCTGACGTGGGCGCTGTCCACCTTCCCCTCCCCGGACACCACTACCTGGTGGGCCTGGGCGGAGAGATGGCCCACGGCGGACTCCTTGTCCACCGTCACGGCGGCTCCCTGGGCGGCGGTGCTGACCACCACACGCTCCACGGCGCTGCTGCCGGTGACGGAGAGGGCGGACTCCGGCGCGTCCACCGTTACCGTGCCGGTGACGGTGGCGTCCTTCAGCGTTACGGAGCCCTGGGAAGCGCCGGGGGAAATCACCAGGTCCCCCACGGTGCCGGTGACGGTGACGTCGTGGGAGGCCACCAGCACCACTCCGGACTCCCCGTTCATCTCAATGGTGGAGCCGGGCTGGTTGGCGTAGCCCGCCACGCTCTTGTCCATCAGGGACATGACGCTGGCCCGGTTGCTCCGGCTCAGAGGCCGGAGGGTGTTGTCCCCCATGCCGGAGACGTACCCCGCCTCCAGAAGGGCGTTGATCATCCCCTCCGCCCAGCCGGACACCTGGTCGAGATCGCTGAGGGAGGAGCTGGTGGAGTCCAGAGGCGTCAGGCCGATGGCCCGGCCGAAGGCCACCAGCATCTGCTGGCGATCCACGGCGGCGTGGGGGGAGAGGGTGTCATCGCTGGTGCCGTTGAAGATGCCAGCCGCCACGCATTTGGCCATGGCGTCGGCGTACCAGGCGTCCTCATCCACGTCGGAGAAGCCGGTGAGATCCGCCTTCTCCTGAAGGCCCAGCAGATTGGTCAGCACCTGGGCCAGCTGGGAGCGGGTCATGGCGGCGTTGGGGGCGAAGCTGCCGTCGCCGTGGCCGCTGACCACGCCGTGGCCGCTCCAGCGGGTGATGGCGGACTCCGCCCAGTGGCCCTTGGCGTCGGAAAACTCCGCGGCCCGGGCAGGGATGGCCATGCCCGCCGCTAGGGCACAGCTTAAAAGAAAGGGAAGGGCTTTTTTCATAAGGTCCTCCTGAAATCAAATGGAATGGGGCAGGGCCTGCCTGCCGGCAGTGATTATAAGGAGGACGGCGGCGACGCGCAAGGGCTGGGAAGCTGGCAATATTTCCGGCGGCGAATTTTGTCGGAATGTTGCGGATTTCTTTAAAATATACCGGTGTATTTGTGTGTTACGGCAATAAAAATTCTTGAATTTTACATGGAAAAACGCCAGGATTTTTCCTCGCGGCCTTGTATTTCCAGGGGAATGTGGTATAGTATGCTTGGATCAGGTCCGCCGCGCTGCACCTTAAAAAAAGCAGGCGGACAGTTGGAAAGGAGGAGCACCGCTCCGAAAAGGCGCGGCATGCCCGCTGTCCCCGGAGCGAACGGATATGACACATTCCCCCAAGCGCAAACAACGAAGACGCCGCCGGTGGTGGCCCTGGCTGCTGCTTTTGGCGGCGTTTTTTTGCATCGCCCTCTACCGCAGCAACAAGACGCTGTCGGTGGAGCGGTACACCTTTGCCGATCCCGCCCTGCCCGCCGGCTTTGAGGGGCTGCGGATCGTTCAGCTCAGCGACCTCCACGGCGCTGTTTTCGGGGAGGACAACGCCGATCTCATCGCCGCCGTGGCGGCGGAGGAGCCGGACCTCATCGTCCTCACCGGGGACATTCAGGACCGGTTCCGGGAGACGCCGCCCCAGTACACCTGGGACCTTGGGGCCGCCATGGCGGCCATCGCCCCCACCTATTTTGTCACCGGCAACCACGAGTGGGCTGTAGGGGACGTGCCGGAGCTGAAGGAGGGCCTTGCCGAGGCGGGGGTGACGGTGCTGAGCAACACCTACACGGTCCTGGAGCGGGGCGGCGACCGCCTCGTCCTGGCGGGCATCGACGACCCCAACGGCTACGCCGACCAGAAGACCCCGGAGGAGCTGGCGGAGGAGATCCGGCAGGAGCAGGGGGAGGCGCCCTGGCTGCTGCTGGCCCACCGGAACAACCTCTTTGAGGATCGGTACAGCGCCCTGGGAGCGGATCTGGTGATTTCCGGCCACGGCCACGGCGGCATGATCCGCCTGCCCTTCACCGACGGGCTCATCGGCGTGGACCGGACCCTGTTCCCCAGCTACACCGACGGCTTCTACGCCCACAACGGGGCCCGGGTCTTTGTCTCCCGGGGCCTTGGCAGCTCGGGACCCAGCTTCCGCCTTTTCAACCGGCCCCAGGTGGCGGTGCTGACCCTCACCGGGGAGGAGGCCCCCTCGTAACAGAAAGGATTGATACTATGGATACCATTGCCGCTGTTTCCACCGCCCGGGCGGTGTCCGCCATCGGCATCGTCCGTCTCTCCGGCGACGGCGCCTTCGCTGCCGCCGACGCCGTGTTCCGTCCCCAGGACGGCCGCCCCCTCTCCGCCCACCCCCGGCGCACCATGGTGCTGGGGGCCCTTTTAGACCGGGAGGGCCGGGTGCTGGACCAGGCCCTGGCGGTGACCTTCCCCAAGGGGGGCAGCTACACCGGGGAGGACAGCGCGGAGTTTCACTGCCACGGTTCCCCGGTGGTGCTGGAGGAGGCCCTCCAGTCTCTCTTCGCCCACGGGGCCCGGCAGGCTCTTGGGGGGGAGTTTACCAAGCGGGCCTTTCTCTCCGGCAATTTAGACCTCACCCAGGCGGAGGCGGTCATCGATCTCATCGAGGCGGAGACCGCCGACGCCGCCCGGAACGCCGCCGGCCAGCTGGAGGGGAGCCTCCGCCGGCGGATCGAGGGGGTGTATGAGAATCTGATGGAGGTGACCAGCCGGTTCTACGCCGTGGTGGACTACCCCGACGAGGACATTGAGGACCTGGAGACCCCCCAGCTCCGGGCGGCCCTGGAGGGGGGCGTTGCCGATCTGGAGGGCCTTGCCGCTACCTTCCGCCGGGGGCAGGTGCTCAAACAAGGGGTGGCCACCGCCATTGTGGGCCGCCCCAACGTGGGAAAAAGCTCCCTTCTCAACGCCCTGGTGGGCTTTGACCGGTGCCTTGTCACCGATGTGGCGGGTACCACCCGGGACACGGTGGAGGAGAAGGTGCTGGTGGGGGGCGTGCTTTTGCGGCTCATCGACACCGCCGGCATCCGGGATACCGCCGACGCGGTGGAGCAGCTGGGGGTGGAGCGGTCCCGGGCGGCCCTGGCCGGGGCGGAGCTGGCCCTGGCGATGGCGGACGGGCCGCTGACGGAGGAGGACCTGGAAATTCTACGGGAGGCGTCCCGGTGTCCCCACTGGATTCTCATCTGGTCCAAGGCGGACCTGGGGGGCGGGCCGGAGGCGCTGCCGGAGGATCTCTCCCCCGACGCGGCGGTGACCTTGTCCTCCCGCACCGGGGAGGGCATTTCGGACCTGGAGGCGGCGGTGGCGGCGCTGTACCCCGTGGGGGCGGCCCCGGCGGGACAGCTGCTCACCAACCCCCGGCAGGCCCAGGCGGTGACCAGGGCGCTGGAGGCCCTCCGGGGGGCCCTGACCGCCCTGGAGTCTGGGCTTACCCCCGACGCGGCCCTCACCGACACGGAGGCGGCTCTGGGGGCGCTGGGGGAGCTCACCGGCCGCACCATCCGGGAGGATCTGGTGGAGCAGATCTTCTCCCGGTTTTGCGTGGGGAAGTAAAAAAAGAGCACGGCGCGGATCTTCCGCGCCGTACCTTTTTCAGGGGGGAAACGGTCCCTGCTCTATGGTAAAATAAGAGGGCTACAGCAGCAGGAGAATGATGCCGTAGATGGCGCTGGCCACGGCGCCGTACACCAGCACCGGCCCCGCCACCGTGAACATCCGGGCGGCCATACCCGTGACCATTCCCTCGCTTTTGAAGTCGATGGCCGGGGAGGCCATGGCGTTGGCGAAGCCGGTCACCGGCACTAAGGTGCCCGCCCCGCCGAACCGGGCCAGCTTGTTATAGAGGTTCAGTCCCGTCAGCAGCACGCTGAAGCCCACCAGGGCGATGGTGGTGAGGGTGGAGGCCTCCGTCCGGGGCAGTCCCGCCGCCAGGGCCGCGTTCAAAATGGCCTGGCCCAGAGTGCAGATGGCCCCGCCGATGAGGAAGGCCAGGGCGGTGTCCTTGAGAATGGGGGATTTTTCCGCCCGCTGCTTGACCAGATCCTGGTACTCTTTTTTGGACAGTTGCATACAAATCAGCTCCTTGTTTCGTAGGATTTCCCGCAAAAGGAGAATTATGCCTTGTCAAACGGGGAAAAACAGCTACAATATTGTCTTGCTATGTGAGAAGAAACGGAAAGCCGAGAGGTGAACGTATGAAAGAACCAAAACGCCCCCTGGGGCTCTATATCCATATCCCCTTCTGCAAGAGCAAGTGCGTCTACTGTGATTTCTACTCTCTGGCAAACCGGGAGGACGCCGTGAAGCGGTACGTTAAGGCACTCAAGGCCCACCTGGGGGAGACGGCTCCTCTGGCGGAGCACCACCGGGTGGACACCGTCTATTTCGGCGGCGGCACCCCCTCTCTGCTGGGCCACCGGTACCTGCTGGATATTTTAGACGACATCCGCGGCAAATACCACCTGGAGAAGGGCGCGGAGATCACCCTGGAGGCCAACCCCGAGAGCGCCCAGAGCTGGCGGGAGCTGCGAAAGCTCCGGAAGGGGGGCTTCAACCGTCTGTCCTTAGGGGTCCAGTCCGCCGACGACGCCACTTTGAAGGCCATCGGCCGCATCCATACCTTCGCCCAGGCCGAGGCCGCCGTCACCGCCGCCAGAAAGGCGGGCTTCCGGAATTTGTCCCTGGACCTTATCTACGGCCTTCCCGGCCAGACCATGGACAGCTGGCGCTCCACCCTGGAGCGGTGCGCCGCCCTGCAGCCGGAGCACCTCAGCTGCTACGGTCTGAAGGTGGAGGAGGGCACGCCTTTGTGGAAGCGGCAGAAGGAATTCTCCCTGCCCGACGACGATCTCCAGGCGGACATGTACCTCTGGATGGTGGAGCGGCTGGAGGAGCTGGGGTACCACCAGTATGAGATCTCCAACTTCGCCAGGGAGGGCTTCGCCTCCCGGCACAACACCAAATACTGGGCGCTGTCGGAGTACGCGGGCTTCGGGCCCGGGGCGCATTCCGACTTCGGCGAGACCCGGTACGCCTACGGCCGGGACCTGGACGGTTATATCACGGGGGTGCTGGATGGGACGCTGCAGGTGGAGCAGTCGGAGCACCTGCCCCTCCGGGAGCGGGACACGGAGTATATCATGCTGTCCCTCCGGATGGTCAGCGGCATCAACCGCCACACCTTTGAGTACACCTACCGCCGCCGGTTCGCCCCTTTGGAGGAGGTGTTCCTCCGGTATGAGGCCATGGGCTGCGCGGAGCGGACGGAGCAGGGCTGGCGTCTGACGCCCAAGGGCTTTCTCCTCTCCAACACCATCATCACGGACCTGTGGGAGGCCATCTGCCGGGACAAGCTCCGCCGGGAGGAGGCCGCCGCCCGGGGGGACTACCGGATCCTTCCCTGACGGGGGACCATATTGGATGGACGTCTTGGCGCAGACAGGTGACTTTTCCTATCCCAATTTCCAAAATAATTGCAACAGGCTGAAAAATGTGGTATACTCAGAGCGAAAAGTTTTTGCACCGTCCGGCCTGGGCGGTGACGCCAGAAAAAGGATGGGTTCTGTCATGAGAGAGTTTGCGTTGATGACTGACAGCTGCTGCGATCTCACCGCGGAGATGGCGGAGCAGCTGGAGCTGACGGTGCTGCCCCTGTCGGTGATGCAGGACGGCAAGGAGTACAAAAACTACCTGGACCACCGGGAGCTGGACCCGGCGGTGTTTTACGACCGTCTGCGCAAGGGCTCCATGGGCTCCACCTCCGCCGCCAATGTGGCGGCGTTTCACGAATCCATGGAGGCGCTTTTGAAGGAGGGAAAAGACGTTCTCTGCCTGTGCTTCTCCTCCGCCCTTTCCACCACCTATCAGTCCGCCGTCATTGCCGCCCAGGAGCTTCAGGAGAGCTATCCCGACAGCAAGATCTATGTGGTAGACACCAAGTGCGCCTCTATGGGCCAGGGCCTCCTCGTATATCTGGCGGGCCGGGAGAAGGCCGCCGGGAAGACCATCGACGAGGTGAAGGCCTATGTGGAGGAGACCATCCCCCACCTCTGCCACTGGTTCACCGTGGACGATCTCAACCACCTGAAGCGCGGGGGGCGGGTGTCCGCCGCGGCGGCGCTGCTGGGCACCATGCTGCAGATGAAGCCGGTGCTCCATGTGGACGACGAGGGCCGTTTGATCCCCGTCAGCAAGGTCCGGGGCCGGAAGGCCTCCATCAAGGCGCTTTTGGACAAGATGGAGGAGCTGGCCGTCAACACGGAGGAAGTGTTCATCAGCCACGGCGACTGCCTGGGCGAGGTGGAGGAGATGGCCAAGGAGATTCAAAAGCGCTTTGGCACCAGGAAGGTTCGCATCAACTATGTGGGTCCCGTCATCGGCAACCACTCCGGTCCGGGGACTATTGCGCTGTTTTTCTTAGGGAAGCACAGATAACCAAACACTGCAAGGGTGGGACGGCCCCAGGGCCGTCTCCTCTTTTCGGAGGATACGACTATGAAATGGCTGGAACTGCACATTGACACCACCCCCGGCGGACTGGAGCCTGTCAGCGAGCTTTTGCGTGAGCAGGGCATCGAGGGCCTGGTGATTGAGGATGAGGAGGAATTTCACGACTTCCTGGCACAAAACCACCAGTATTGGGACTATGTGGACGAATCCCTCACCAGAGAGATGGCCGGAAAGAGCCGCATCACCTTCTATCTGGAGGATTCCAATGCTGGGTTTACCGCTCTGGCGGCGGTGCGCATCGCCCTCAGCGCCCTGAAGAAGGACCACCCGGAGTACGGGGCGCTGATCCTCTCCATGGAGAATGTGGAGGACGCGGACTGGGAGAACAACTGGAAGGCATTCTACAAGCCCATGGAGATCGGAGACCGTCTCATTGTGATCCCCGACTGGGAGGAGGCGGACGCGGGAGACCGGGTGGCCCTGCGTATGAATCCGGGCCTCATTTTCGGCACCGGCAGCCACGCCACCACCCGGCTGTGCCTCCAGGCCCTGGAGCGGATCGTGAAGCCGGGGATGACCGTTCTGGACCTCGGCTGCGGCAGCGGCATTCTGTCCATCGCCGCCCTCCTCCTGGGGGCGGACCGGGCCTATGGCTGCGACATCGACGACAAGGCGGTGGATGTGGCCTATGAGAACGCCGCTCTCAACGGCATCGGGAAGGACCGGTACACCGTCCGGGCCGGAGACGTGCTCACGGACCGGAAGCTTCGCCAGGACATGGGGGCGGGCTACGACATCGTGGTGGCCAACATTGTGGCCGATGTGATCATCGGCCTTGCGCCCACGGCCCGGGAGCTGAAGAAGCCGGAGGGCTGTTTCCTCTGCTCCGGCATCATCGATGACCGGGCGGAGGAGGTGCGGCAGAAGCTGGAGGAGGCGGGCCTCACCATTTTGGAGACCCACAGCAGCGAGGGCTGGTTCAGCTACCTCTGCCGGTAAAAGCGAGCATAACGTCACAAAATGCCCCGCTGCCAACGGCAGCGGGGCATTTTTGCGCTATTTTTTCCGCCGTGTTCTCCACAATCGGCCCAGCACACAGCCGATCCCCAGCCCGACGGCCATACCGGTACAGCCGAGGATGGCGTCCGACAGGAGCAGGATTCGGAGTCCCTGCTCCAGCAGGACAAGCGCCGCATCCAGCAGCGAAAAGAACAAAAGCAGTCCCAGCATGGTTCTTCGCCGCTGCCGGAACCCCCAGGCAATGAGCGCCCCGCAGACCAGAGGAATCAGCATAAGCAGGGACACGCTGAGCAGCGCGTGGATGGAAGCCAACCGATTCAAAGCCATCACAAAGACATAGGTGAAGACAAAGGTCAGCATCACCAGAAGAATGGCCGAGGTGTGCTGGTGGCGCTTGAACTCCCCCAGAAAGTCCCGGTGGGGCTGGGGGGCGCGGTCCAGCTCCATTTGGGCCGCCATGGCGTTGCGCACCGCCCGGCAGTCCGGGCAGCCATCCAGGTGGTCCTCCACCGCCCGGGCGGTCTCCGCGCTGGTGAGCCCCTCCACATAGGAGGGCAGCAGGTCTCTTATGATATGGCAGGGCAGCATGATCAATCCTCTCCTTCCATCAGCTTTTGCTTGGCCCGGTAGAAGGTCACCCGGGCCCAGGTCTCGCTCTCTCCCAAAATAGCGCCGATCTCCCCGAAGGGCAGCTCCCCCGCCAGACGGAGGTACACCACCTCCCGCATCCGCTCGGGAAGGTCGTGGATGCGGCGGAAGAGGACTGCCCGCCGGTCATTCTCCATGGCCTGGGTCTCGGCGCTGTCGGCATGGAGCAGGAATTCCGCGTCCTCCAGGGGGACGTGGGCCTGCCTGGCCCGGCGGGTCAGCTCCTTTTTCAGGAGGTTTTTAGCGATGCCGCAGAGGTAGGTGGAGGGGGCGGCGTCGCCCCGGTACTTCCCGGATTGGCGGAGGGCCTCATAGAAGGTCTGCTGGGTCAGCTCCTCGGAGAGGTCCTGGTTGCGGGTCAGGGAGAACAGGTAGCGGTAGACGATGTCTGCGCTCTCCCGGTAAATCTGGTCGAAGTGTTCCATAGCCTCCCCTCCCTTCTGACTGTATGTGACAAGACTGCCCTCATTCGTTACAAAGAGGGGCGGAAAATTTTTGTCCCCTTACGGGCAGGAGGCCGGCGCCACAAGGCGCCGGCCTCCTGCTTCAATTCTCAGCTCCGCTTCATCAAATAGATCTCGCAGAAATCCTTTGCAGGAATGGGCTTGCTGTAGTAGTAGCCCTGACCATAGTCGCACCCCATGGACCGGACCAGGGTCTCCTCCTCCTTTGTCTCAACGCCCTCTGTAACCGTCTCGATCCCCAGCTTTTTTGCCAGGGCAAAAATGGAAAGCATGACCTCATATTGGGAATTTCTCTGCTCCTTTTTCAAGTCCATCAGGAACATCCGGTCCAATTTTATCTGATCAATATGCAGCCTTCCAAGGGTATTCAGCGAGGAGTATCCGGAGCCGAAATCGTCCATGGACACGCAGAATCCAGCCTGATTCAGCTGGGCGATGGTGCCATTTAGCTCCACGATGTTTTCAAAGGCCAAACCCTCCAGGATTTCCAGCACAATACACCGCGGCGGCACCTGATAGCGGGAGGTGATCTCCAGCAGCTTCTCGACATAATCATCGCTGACAAAAAGGGATTTTGTCTGATTGACGGAGATGGTAATGGGAGAAATCCCCGCGTCCATCCACCTTCGCAAAAGCTGGTAGGCTTTCTCCAGTATGTAGAGGTCTAACTGCCTGCAAAACCCGTTTTGTTCAAACAGAGGAATAAACTGATCAGGGAAAAGAAGGCCCCGCTCTTTTGTCTGCCAGCGCACCAACGCCTCCGCACTGTCGATTTGACCGGTGTGCAGATTCCTTTTGGGCTGAAGGTAGATCTGATACTCGCGCTCGGCAAGCGCACGGTACATATTTGCCTCAATATACTGCCGCAGCTGCGCCTCCTTGTGCATGGAATCGTCGTATATGCAGACGCTGGAGCCGACGGCCTGCTTGGCATGCGCCAGCGCCACGATAATGCAGTTCAGATTTGTCTGGGTACTGGTCAGATCCGGAGAAGTGATGGAGGAGACCGCGCCGCAGTAAATGGAAATCCGATAGCCATCCAGCAGATCCTCCGCCATCGCTTTCAGCTGCGATTGAAGCGCATTCATCCGGCGGGTGATCTTCTCCGGCAGGTAGTCTGAAAGTGAGAGATAGAAGGAATCCGCCGCGGGGCGGCAGATCAGCTCGCCTTCTCTCAGATTGGCCGACAAAATATTCTTCATCTCCCGGAGAAGCTGGTCGGCCCGGTGGGTGCCGTAGGTATCGTTGATATACTTGAAATTGTGGATGTTCAGAGCGACCAGCGCTCCAGGCTCATTTTGCGCTATTTTCTGCTCCACCAGCTTGTAGAAATAGGCGCGGTTATATGCGCCGGTCAACTCATCGTAAATGGAGAGATGAAGCAGCTTGTTCTCATTGGCCAGCGTCTTGTACGCCATTTTCCTGTGGTAGACATAGAAAGCAAACGCACCAAAAATCATAATGGCGCTTACAGAGACGGCCACAATTGCCGCCCGGTTTGCCGCGATCCATTCTTTCGGCGTATACTCGATTTTGTCCAGAAGATACACGGACAGGCGGGCCTGCGTCTCCTTGTCGCTGATGGAGCTGGCATACTGATTCAAAAGCGACACCATTTTGCCGGCGTCGGGAAGCGTATTGATCACAGCAACCGCGTAGGAAAACTCCTGCGTATCGGCCCAGTCGGTCACAATGTCATCATACACCGCCTCTTTTCGGAGGTAGTAATTCAGAGAATATCCATCAATCCAGGTGCAGTAATTTCCGGCGGACAATACATGGTCCAGGGTCTCCTCCGTGTTCATATCAAATGCCAGCACCTGTTCCTCCGTATCATCCAGTTTTGAGGAATACGTCCGAATGGCATAGCTGGAGAAGTAAGGGAGGGACAGACGGATCCCGGTTTCATAGGAAAGCGCGGATTCTGTTGCGATACAGGCAATCAGATCGACCTGTCCGTTTTTCACCAGCTTGGTCGCTTTGTCCAGATCATCCTCAATCACTGCCTCATACTGCAGTCCGACACTTTTTGCAAAACCGTCAAAATACTCCACCGAAAAGCCCTTCAGCTGTCCGTCCTGGATATACTGAAATGGTGCGTTTCCGGTAAAAAACAACACGCGGAGGGGGCCCAGCGACTGAATATATTCCAGCTCCTCCCTGGAGGCCCGGAAAAAATCGGAGGAGTCCAGAAAATAGCGCTCATACAGTTCGTGGGTGAGATTTTCATAAGATGTGGAGACAATCTCCAAAGCCGCGTTGAGATCCGAAAGCAGATCCCCCCGCGCGGGGGACAGCGCAAAGTAATACGGAGAAGGAGAAAACCGCCCGATGCTTCTCAGCCCATCCAGCAGCGAGATGTCTACCTGCAGCACCGCATCGGCTTCTCCGGAAAAGACGGCGTTTACCATCTCCTCATTGGTCTCATACTCCACCACTTCATAGGTAAAGCCGTTGAGCTCCGCGTACTGCTCCAAAAGCTCCATCCTTGCGGCGATGCCGGGATATGATGCGACGGTAATGCCATCCCAGCTGGAAAAATCCTCGTTGATGTAGCTGGAGTCGTCCCGAACAGCTAAAACGGTATAGGTAGACCCATAGCTGTAGTTGGGGTAGAGAAACGTTTCATTCAGGGCAGCGCTGCGGTTCATGGTGCCCATCATGTCGATTTCCCCGTTTTCCAATTGGGTCAGCAGCGTGGACAGCTGGGCGTTCACATCCCCCTCCGCCCGGACATACTCAATTTTCCAGTCGGTGAAAAGAGTAAGCTGGTTCAGATAGTCCACCAAATATCCGGCATATTCCCCGTTTTCATCAATATAGGAGATGCCGTCCTGAATCGGGAAACCGACACGCACAACCGTATCGGATGGCGTCTGTGCATGCACCGCAGCCGAACTGCAGAGCAGGGTAAAACCGACAGCCAGCGCCGCCGCTATATTTTTTAAACATTTCATATAGGCCATATCTCTCTGTCGACAATTTTCGCCTGTTTTTTTAATTTTACTACGGCCAAGCGGTGAAGTCAATTGTTCCCGCTCCTTTGACAGCGGCAAGAGGCCGGAGGAAGTTCCCATACAGCAAAAATCCGGCCCCGGCGTATTTGAGCCGGGACCGGATTTCTGTTTTTGACGGATATGCCGGAAAGCGCTTACTTGCGGGGGTTCTTGATGTTGGCCTGAGCGGCGGCCAGACGGGCGATGGGCACCCGGAAGGGGCTGCAGGAGACGTAGGTGAGACCCACGTTGTGGCAGAACTCCACGGTGCTGGGATCGCCGCCCTGCTCGCCGCAGATGCCCAGCTTGATGTCGGGGCGGGTCTGACGGCCCAGCTCGCAGGCCATCTTCACCAGACGGCCCACGCCCACCTGATCCAGCTTGGAGAAGGGATCGGACTCATAGATCTTCCGGTCATAGTAGCTGGCCAGGAACTTGCCGGCGTCGTC
>CALXDD010000042.1 GCA_944386985.1 uncultured Oscillospiraceae bacterium | reverse complement strand
TTGGGCTCCCGGACGATGGCGCGGCCGATGGCCACACGCTGGCGCTGGCCGCCGGACAGAGCCTTGGGCTTGCGCTCTAAGTACTGGGTGATGTCCAAAATCTCCGCGGCCTCACGGACCCGGCGGTCGATCTCCGCCTTATCCATCTTCCGCAGCTTCAGGGGGAAGGCCATGTTTTCATACACGGTCATGTGGGGGTACAGGGCGTAGTTCTGGAATACCATGGCGATATCCCGGTCCTTGGGGGCTACGTCGTTGACCAGCTTGCCGTCGATGTACAGCTCGCCGGCGCTGATCTCCTCCAAACCGGCGACCATGCGCAGGGTGGTGGATTTACCGCATCCGGAGGGACCGACCAGCACGATGAACTCCTTGTCGGCAATGTCCAGGTTGAACTCCTGCACCGCCACAACGCCCTCGTCAGTCACCTGCAGATTGACCTTCTTCTCCTCAGCGACCTCGCCCTTCTTGTGCTTCTTGGGCTTCTTCTGATCGCCGCTGTGGGGATAGATCTTCTTGATGTTTTTCAGGGTCAAACCAGCCATCTTGCATCGGCTTTAACAGTACAGGCTCCCCTCGTACTGTCTCACACGCCGCCGCGAAGGGCGGTCGCGCTTTGTGACAGGTCTCCAACGCTGCCACACCGTAAGCCGTAACGGAACTTCCTCCTTTTTATCAGGTCGCGGGCCGCTTGAAGATGGAGAGCGGTACCGCGCCGTATATTGTTGAGGCTTCGCCTCAATTTCATATTATACGGGATGAAATCCCCTTTGAAAAGGCGGCATAATGGAGAAAAATCTTTTTCCTCTTTGGCGATATTGACCGAAACTCTTTTAAATTTTTCCATTTCTCATGCCTTTGACCTCAAAAAAATCCCCGGGCGGCAGAGCCGTCCGGGGACGCTGGATTCGATTATTCCGGCTTCAAAAGCGACCGGGCCCGGCGGGAGAAGGCGGCGTACAGGATGCTCCCCAGGATGCCCACGGAGATCACCTCGCCGATGCCCACCGTCAGCACCATGTACCACATGGCGTCGCCCATGCCGTAGCCGAAGCGCAGCACGATGGGGACGATGATGGCGTTGGAGAGGATGGGCGGCAGCAGGGCCAGCCGGGGATGGCGGCGCAGAAGGTAGGTGCCCACGGCGCCGATGAGGGTGGCGATGGGGCCCATAAGGATGTCCAAGGCCACGCATCCGGTGAGGATATTGGCCAAAAGGCATCCGATGTACAGTCCTGGGATGGCTGCCGGCAGAAAGATGGGCAGCACGCACAGGGCTTCGCTGAGCCGGATCTGGATAACGCCGGAGGACAGTCCCAGAAGGGAGGCGATGTACGTCAGCGCCACATACAGCGCGGCGATGACGGCGCCCTGGGTCAGGGCGCGGGTGGTCATGTGTCGGTTCATTTTGTTTTCTCCTTAGTTTTGTTTTTTGACCGCTCAGGGCGGCTGGGTGAGGATGGTTACGAACTCACCGGCCAGTATCATAGCAGAAACCATGGAAATTGACAAGCCGCTCTTTTGGCCCTTCCGGGCGGAAAAAAACGGAATTTTCTTAAATTCCTCTGAATTCTTCCGATAGATTTCGACAAAGGGGATGGCATCTTATCAAAAAATGTGGTATATTACTTAAGTTATCAAGCAGAATTTTGTGTAAGGGAAAGCGGAGAAACAGCAATGGAAGCAATCAGGAAAAAGCGCTGGGGAGACCGGCGGGACGCCCGCTGGGTCCGGGAGGTGGACGGGATGCACTCCATCATGCCCCACCTGATGAACAAGCGCACCGACGCGGAGGTCTACGTCAATATGGAGTTTGACGTCACCGATGTGCTGGCCTACCTGGCGGAGAAGAACAAAAACGAGACGGAGTATCGGGCCACGTTGTTCCACTGCTTCATTATGGCGGTGGCCAAAACGGTATATTTCCGGCCCCTCCTCAACCGGTATATCTCCGGCCGCCGGTTTTACGACCGGTACAAGATCACCCTGGGCTTTGCCGCCAAGAAGCGGTTTGCGGACCACGCGGAGGAGACGCTGGTGGTGGAGGAGGTCCCGGAGGACTGGACCCTCACCGACGTGACCCGCCGGGTGGTGGGCACCGTCCACAAGATCCGCACGGAGAAGGGTTACGGCCTGGACGACACCCTCAACTTTCTGGCCAAGATGCCCCGGCCCCTCATGATGTTCCTCATGTGGATTTTCCGGACCCTGGACTTCTTCGGAAAGATGCCCAAGGCCCTCACCCGGGACGACCCCAACTACTCCACCGTGTTCCTCACCAACTTAGGGTCCATCAAGTGCCCCAGCGTCTATCACCATCTCAACAACTACGGTACCAACTCCATTATGGGCGCCATCGGCACCATCCACAAGGCGGAGGTCATCGGCCCCGATGGGGAGCGGCAGATCCGGGACGTGGTGGAATTCGGCGTCACTATCGACGAGCGCATTGCCGACGGCTTCTATTTCGCCCGTTCCCTGAAGATCATCCAGTATCTCTTTGCCCACCCCCATCTGTTGGACCGGCCTGTAAAGGAGGCAATCGACTTTGAGTGTTAACGTAAAGACCCCCTGGATCAAGAATCTGGGGGACGTGCCCGCCACCCTCACCTACCCCGACTGGTCCATGTGTGAGGCGGTGGAGAAGATGGCGGAGAAATATCCCAACCTGACGGCCTATGTGTTCATGGGCCGCAAGACCACCTACCGCACGCTGGTGCAGGAGATCCACCTGTGCGCCCGGGCCCTGAAGTCGGTGGGCATCCGGGCCGGGGACCGGATCACCGTGGCTATGCCCAACTGCCCCCAGACGGTGATCATGTTCTACGCCATCAACCTGGTGGGCGCCATCGCCAACATGGTCCACCCCCTGTCCAGCGAGAAGGAGATCGAGTTTTTCCTCAAGGAGTCCGGCTCCATCTCCGCCATCACCCTGGACCAGTTCTACCACAAATTTGAGGCCATCCGCCAGAATGTGGACCTGGACAACATCATCATCGCCTCCATCAAGGACGCTTTGAGCCAGCCCATCAAAACCGGCTACATGCTCACCGAGGGCCGCAAGCAGAAGAAGATCCCCAACGACGCCCCCATCCTCCGGTGGAACGAGTTTCTCCGCCGGGGCCGTACCTACCACTGGAAGTACCGCGCCCAGGTCCAGGCAAGCGACCCGGCGGTGATTCTCTACTCCGGCGGCACCACCGGCACCACCAAGGGGATTTTGCTCTCCAACCGGAACTTCAACGCCCTGGCCTGCCAGATCGTGGCCACCAACCCCTTCTTCCGGCCCGGGGACAAGATGCTGGCGGTGATGCCCATGTTCCACGGCTTTGGCTTAGGCGTTTCCATCCACTCCATGCTGGCAAACGGCGGCACCTGCATCCTGGTGCCCCGGTTCACCGCCGAGAGCTACGCCAAGCTGCTGCTCAAGTACCGGTGCAACCTCATCGCCGGGGTGCCCACTTTGTACGAGGCGCTGCTGCGCCTGCCCAAGATGAAAAATGCGGACCTCAGCTGCCTGAAGGGGGTCTACTCCGGCGGCGACAGCCTCAGCGTGGAGCTGAAGAAGCGGTTTGACAAGTTCCTCTACGACCACCACGCCACGGTGCAGGTGCGGGAGGGCTACGGCACCACCGAGTGCGTCACCGCCTCCTGCCTCACTCCCAGCCACATGGCCAAGGAGGGCAGCATCGGTCTGCCCTTCCCGGACACCTATTATAAGATCGTAAAGCCCGGCACCCAGGAGGAGGTCCCCTACGGGGAGGTGGGCGAGATCTGTCTTGCCGGCCCCACGGTGATGCTGGGGTATATCGGCCACCCGGAGGAGAACGCCCAGACCCTTCAGACCCACCCCGACGGCCTTACCTGGGTCCACACCGGGGATCTCGGCACCATGGACGACGATGGGTTTATCTATTTCAAGCAGCGGCTGAAGCGGATGATCGTCACCAGCGGGTACAATGTGTATCCCTCCCAGCTGGAGAACGTGTTTGACGCCCACGAGATGGTGCAGATGAGCTGCGTCATCGGGGTGCCGGATCCGCTGAAGATGCAGAAGGTGAAGGCCTTCATCATGCTCAAGCCCGGCGTGGCGCCCACGGAGGAGAACAAGCAGATCCTCATGGCCTACGCCCGGAAGAACATTGCCAAATACGCCATGCCCTACGACATTGAGTTCCGGGAGAATCTGCCCAAGACCATGGTGGGGAAGGTGGCCTACCGGGTTTTGGAGGAGGAGGAGCTGGCCAAGATGGCCGGGAATGATCCGTCCGCCGCTCCGGAGGAAAAATAAAAGCAGAACAAAGTCAAAAAAATGCCTCTGGGGAACAACAGGTTCCACAGAGGCGTTTTTCTTTCACAGCGCTTTATAGTGATAAAACTTCGCAAAGTTGTTGAACAGGATGTCCTCCAGCAGCTGCTGGTCAAGCCCTAACCGCAAAGTCTTTTCCAGCTCCTTTTTGGGACACCAGATGGGGTAGTCGCTGCCGAAAAACAGGTGGGTGGGGTCGTAGGTGTGGAGGATCTCCATAAGCGGAGCAGTATCCTGCACATAGGAGAATGCGCTGGAGATGTCGGTGTAGACATTTGGCAGCTGGGTGAGCGGATAGATCTTCTTCAAGTCCCAGTCCCCCCAGTTCCCCAGATGGGCCCCGATGCACCGGAGCTTGGGGAAGGTGGCGGCCACCCGGACCATCCGCTCCGGCCCGGACACGTTCACCCTGGGGTCCCCCATGTGGGAGATGAGGAACATGTCGTGGCGCTCCATCTCCTCAAACATGGGAAACAGCCGCTCGTCGTCCAGCACGAAGTGCTGAAACTCCGGGTGGATCTTCACGCCGAAGATGCCGTTGTCCCGCATCCACTTCAGTTCCTCCACATAGTTCTCATAGTCGGCGTGGAGGGTGCCGCAGGGGATAAACTTGGGCTGCTTCTGGCACTCCCCCAAAATATAGCGGTTGATGTGCTCCACCTGGTGGGCGTTGGTGGCGGCGGAGAACACCATGGCGTACTCGATGCCCGCCTCGTCCAGTACCTCCACCAGCTCCCGTACGCTGCCGTAGTGGTTGGGGGGCTCGGGAAGGTCAAAATACTCCGCGGTGGCAATGGTGGCTTTCGCTGAAATTTTTTCAGGGAAAATATGGGTATGGGCATCGATGACTCGCATAAAAAATCACCTTTCTTTCTTTTAACCAGTATAACACAGTGATTTTCCTTATAAAATTGCAGATACCCACAAAATTCCAGCGGTCAGCAAACAAAAAATTAGCAGGAGTTTCCATACAAACCGGAACCACCGGTCGTAGGGCACCCGGCCGAAGGCCAGACCGCCCATCACCACCGCCGCCGTGGGGGTAATGATGTTCACAAGTCCGGAGGCGGCCTGGAAGGCGGTGACCACGAGGCTCTTCTCCACTCCGGCAAACTGCCCGAGGGGAGCCAGGATGGGAATGGCCAGCACCGCCAGCGCCGAGGAGGAGGGGATCAGAATGGAGAGGGGCAGACAGAGGAGGAACACCAGCACCGCAAAAAGGCCGCCGCCCGCTCCGCTGAGGGCCTCCTCTCCCCAGTGGAGCACCGTGTCGGTGATGGAGCCGTCGTTCATCATCACTGTGACGCCCCGGCTGATGCCGATGATGAAGGCCACGCCGATAAGGTCCGCCCCGCCGGACACAAAGGCGTCCGCCGTCTCCTCCTCCCCCAGGCCGTAGATGAGGCCGATGGCGATGCCACCCACCAGAAACAGGGCGCTGAGCTCCGGGAACCACCAGTCTAAGGTGGGCAGAGGCAGGCCCATCTCGTCAAAGGGAAACACTGCGTAGATCATCAGCACAAACACCGCCGCGAAGATGGCGAGAGCCAGCTTCCGCCGCCCGGTGAGAGGCGGTGCCTCCCCCTCGTGGCGGAACTTCTGATCCCGCCCGGCTACCAGAGACCGCTCCGGGTGGTTTTTGATTTTGGCGGCGTAGGCCATGACAAACCAGATGGACGCCCCCTCATAGAGAAGCAGCAGCAAAAGCCGCAGCAAAATGCCGTCTCCCAGGGACACCCCCGCAAAGCCGGAGGCAATGCCGGTGGCAAAGGGGTTCACGGTGCCCGCCATGACGCCGCTGCCGGCCCCCAGCAAAATCACCGCCACCGCCGTCACCGCGTCGTAGCCCGCCGCCACGAACACCGGGATCAGCAGGGGGAAGAAGGCCATGGTCTCCTCCCACATGCCAAAGGAGGTGCCGCCAAGGCCGAAAAAGATCATCAAAATGGGGATCAGCAGCCGCTCCCTGCCGTGGAGCTTTTGAATGATCCCGGCGATTCCCGCGTCAATGGCGCCGGTCTTCATCATCACGCCCAAAAAGCCGCCCACCATGAGGATGAACACCGCCACATCCACCGCGTCGTAGAACCCTCGGAAGGGGGCCAGCACCACTTCCGCCGGTCCCTGGGGCTGCTGCTCCACCTGGGCGTAGGTCCCCGCCACCGGGGTCTGGTCCTCCCCCTGCCGCTCATACCGCCCCGCCGGGACGAACCAGGTGGCCGCCGCCACGGCGATCAGCAGCACAAACAAAATGGTATATGCCGTAGGCATCCGAAATCCTTTCATGGAAATCCCTCCTATACCGCCATAGTGTTCCCGCCCGCCCTGCCGGAGATTCCTGGAAACTTCCGGCAAAAAAGATGGCTTGACATACCTCGGTGATCAAGGTATCATATACTTAGATCATCAAGGCATAGAGAGGAGGCGGAACCATGAAGCGCAGAGAGAGCAATCCCCTTCCCGGGTCCACGGCCATGCTGGTGCTGGCCCTTTTGAAGGGGGAGGAGATGTACGGCTACCAGATCATCGGGGAGCTGGAGCGGCGGTCGGAGGAGGTGTTCCGGCTGAAGGAGGGCACCCTCTATCCCCTGCTCCACAGCATGGAAAAGGAGGGGCTGGTATCGGCCCGGGAGGGACAGTCCCCCACCGGCCGTCCCCGGCGGTACTACCGCATCACCGGGGAGGGCTTGAAGGTGCTGGAGGAGAAGGCGGAGGAGTGGCGATTCTACGCCCACGCGGTATCGGCGGTGCTGGGGTGGGGGTGACCATGAACCGAAATTACTGGCTGGACGCGGCCACAAGGGAGATCCGCTTTGGTCCGGACCGCCGCCGGGTGCGGCAGGAGCTGGAGGACCACATTTTGGACCGGATAGAGGCGGCGAAGGACCGTGGACTCTCGGATCACGAGGCGGAAGAGGCCGCCGTGAAGGCCATGGGAGATCCGGGGCCGGTGGCCCGGGAGCTGGGGCGGCTTCACCGGCCCTGGCTGGGGTACTTATGGCGGGCAAGCCAGGTGCTGCTGGTGGTGCTGGCGCTGTGCATTGCCGCAAACTGGACCTATTTTCGGAATTTCTGGAACAGCGGTCCGGACTGGGCCCCGCCGGAGCCGCCCCCAGACTCCCCCTATGTGTGGCGGGACCTGTCTCTGGGGGAGGCGGGGGGCTACCGGTTTACCGCGCCCCTTGTCTTCTGGCAGCAGTGGGACGACGGTACCTGGAGCGGCGATGTCATTTTGCAGGGGGAAAGTCTGCGGTTCTGGGAGAAGTGGAACCCCAACGAGTCCATTTTAGAGGTGCGGGACAGCCGGGGGATCTCCTACTACAACCGGACCTGTGCGGGGGGCAGCAGCGCGGAAGGGATTCCCCAGTTTTACTACAATCCGGCTCAATCCTCCTACACCAGCGTCACCACAGAGATATGGCTGGACTACGTACCGGACCCGCAGGAGATCCAATGGCTGGAGCTGACCATCGGCGATGAGACGCTGACCATCTCCCTGGAGGGAGGTGGGGCCGCATGAGGAGGAGAAAGCCTATGGAGCGGCGGACCTACTGCCGCCGACTCATTGGAAATACGGTGCTGTGTCTGCTGCTGGCCCTGGCCCTGTGGACCGTCACCGGCTGTCCCCTGCCCCAGTCCATGGCCCCGCGGCGGCTGGAGCGGCAGATGCTGCTGGAGCCCTCCACCATTGTGCTGGAGACGGACGACAACCAAAACCATGGCGATACTCTGCTGCTGGGGGTAACGGAGGACCACATCCACAGCTTTGCCCTTCGGGACGGCGATGGTTCTCTGACGCTTTGGGAGCGGAAGGGGGCGGAGCCCACCCTGGTAGTCCTGCCCCGGCAGGCGTGGTACTGGACCGGGGAGGAATCTGCTTACGCCCCCAAGCTGGCGGCGGTGGACGTTCCCCAGGGGGCGGTGTCCGCCCGGCTTTCCATGACGCTGACCTTTGAGGGGGGCATCAATAACAGCCCTGTAAACTGGGAACGGACCTATGGGATGGAGGGGGTACGGGAGGGGAGCTGTTTCCTCTTCCAGCTGACTTACCAGGGGGAGCCGGACGGCACCACTCTGGACGAACTGGCGGAGCAGTCCTGGCTGAGAAGCTCGCCATATCAGCTGACGAGGGAACTGCGGCAGGATAAGATTTCCTACACCCTGGAATTTTTTGACGCCGATGGTCAGGTAATTTTGACCCAGACCAATCCATAAAAACAAGGGACGGAGCGAAAACTCCGTCCCTTGTGTCTTACAGGTCGTCCGCGTCCTGGACCGGCTTCTCCCTGGGGTCCTCCGGCTGGCCGGTGTAGCTGCCGGAGGGATCTGTTTTGCAGTTTGAGAGGTCCGTCATGGCCATGGCCTTCTCCATGGGGGACTTTCTCTGTTCTTTCCGCTTCTTTTCCACCGTCAGCACCCCATAGTGGCGGCTCCCCCACTATGCGTACCGCACAGCGGGGACCCCCACATTTGATCTGCATGGGGCGAAGTGAATCCGCCCCATGCCAAGGTTTTGCCTCCGACAAAACGCTTGTACGCCGGACTTCCGGCGATTGTTTTCTTCCTCATATCAGCACCCCATAGTGGCTACCAGCACCGCCTTGATGGAGTGCATTCTGTTTTCGGCCTCGTCAAAAACCACGGAGTGCTTGCCCCGGAACACCTCGTCGGTGACCTCCCGGATGTCCACGCCCTTGTCGTGCCACTCCTTGGCAAGCTTGGTCTCAAAGTCGTGGAAGGAGGGCAGGCAGTGCATATAGAGGGCGTGGGGGTTGCCGGTCTGCTCCATGGTCTCCTCGGTGACCCGGTAGGGGGTGAGAAGCTTGGCGCGCTCGGGAATCAGGTCCTCCTCGCCCATGGAGGCCCAGATGTCACCGTAGATCACGTCGGCGCCGTGGATGGTGTTCATATCGTTGGTGATCTCGATGGTAGCGCCGGTCTCCCGGGCCACCTGCTGGACCTCAGCCAGGACCTGCTGGTCCACGCCATCGATGAGCTCCTTGGGGCCAAGGCCCACGAAGTGCATACCCATCTTGGCGCAGCCGTACATCCAGGCGTAGCACATGTTGTTCCGCACGTCCCCGGGGAACACCACCTTCACCTCCCGGAGGGGCTTCGGGCAGTGCTCCTCAATGGTCATCATGTCCGCCAGGATCTGGGTGGGGTGGTCCACGTCGGTGAGGCCGTTCCACACGGGGACGCCGCTGAACTTGGCCAGGTCCTCCACCACCTTCTGATCGAAGCCCCGGTACTCGATGCCGTCAAAGAACCGGCCCAGGACCTTGGCGGAGTCCTCCAGGGACTCCTTCTTACCCATCTGGCTGCTGCCCGCGTCCAGGTAGGTGACGTGAGCCCCCTCCTGGGTGGCGGCCACCTCAAAGGAGCACCGGGTCCGGGTGGAGGTCTTCTCGAAGAGCAGCACGATGTGCTTGCCCTTCAGGGTATCGGAACAGATGCCCGCCCGGCGCTTGGCCTTCAGATCATGGCCCAGGTCCAGGAGGTAGCGGATCTCACCGGGGGTGAGGTCCATCAATGTGAGAAAGCTTCTGCCTTTCAGATTCACTGCCATGGAAAATTCTCCTTTTTACTGTTTGGTTTTTTGTTCTGCTGACGGGAGGTTTTGCTTTTTGTCGGTACCCGACGGTGTACTGATTGGTGTTATGCCTCCGGCGGCCTACTTTTCTCGCGGAAGAAAAGTAGGCAAAAGTCCGCTTAGAACCAAGGTTCTAAGGACTCCTTTGTTTTCTATTATGGGGAGTCTTGTTCCTTAGGTATCGTTACCTTGTGCGGCTGACAGAAGCAAGAGGGTGACAGTTCCCCTGTTTCCGCGCTTCAAGCGCGCTCCCCTGGTGGTTGTAGGGGCCTCCGCAATTACACCAGGCCAAAGCCTTCCCCTCGGGGGAAGGTGCCCCAGTGCGCACACTGGGGCGGATGAGGGAAAAGCCATCAGCCTGGTAGAAGCCAACTCGGAGGAAACAAAGACTGGTCTGGAAAAGGATTTGCCTCCGAAGAGGTACGGCAGATTTCGATACCCTTCCCCTCATCCGGCGCTGCGCGCCACCTTCCCCCAGGGGAAGGCTTTTAGACGAAGCAACCATCGTCAACCCACCAATGGAGCGCGCTGAAGCGCGGTATTAGGGGGACCATGACACGTCCACGGAGCGTCGGAGGCAGCAGGACCAACAATAGTCAGAGGGGATGATCGTTCCACGTCAGGACAAGGGAATTCTTAAAACCGTAGGTTTTAAGCGGACTTTTGGTGACTTTTCTTCCGCGAGAAAAGTCACCCGCCGGAGGCATGACAAGGTATCGTAATACCATCTCCCGGTTAGGGGAGAAAGCCCCCGTCAGAACACCCCGCCCCGGTCAGGGGCGGCCGTTCCCCCTCCCCTCAGAGGTCCTCCCGCACAAAGGGCATGGACATGCACCGGGGCCCGCCGCGGCCGCGGCTCAGCTCACTGCAGGGAATCACATGGGTCTTGATCCCCTGCTCCTCCAGAAGACGGTTGGTCACCTGGTTGCGCTCGTATACCACCACCTCGCCGGGGGCGATGGCCAGGGTGTTGCTGCCGTCGCTCCACTGCTCCCGGGCGGCGTCCACCACGCTGTCGCTGCCGCACTTGATGAGCGTCACCCGATCAAGGCCCAGGTGCTCCTTGAGGATGTTCTCCAGCGTCCCCTGCTCCTCCCGGATGCGGACCTTCTCCCCCTCCATCTCCATCACATACACCGTGATCTCCCGGAGAATGTTGGGGTGTACCGTGAATTTGTCCCGGTCCACCATGGTGAACACGGTGTCAAGATGCATAAAGGACCGGGTCTTGGGGATGTCAAAGGCCAGTACCTTCTGGAAGGTGCCGTCGTAGGACAAAATGGTTCTGGCAAACTTGTCGATGCTGTCCTCCCTGGTCCGCTGGGAGATGCCCACCGCCAGCACCTGGGGACTCAGCACTAAAATGTCGCCGCCCTCAATGGAGGAGGTCTCCCCCCGGTCGTACCACTTGGGGGCGTTTTTGTACAGCGGATGGTGGGCAAAGATGAACTTGCCGAAGAGGGTCTCCCGGCTGCGGGTCTCCGTGTGCATCCGGTGGAGGGATACGCCGGTGCCGATCACCGCGAAGGGGTCCCGGGTGAAGTAGAGGTTCGGCATAGGGTCCACCAGGAAGGGGTTGTCGTCCCCCCGGACGCTGACATAGTCCGCCAGCCGCCCGGTCTCAAAGCCCCGCACCTCGCTCTTGCGTACTCCCGCCATCATGGCGTCTACCAGCGCCCGGTCCTCCAGAGAGGCGAAATACTCCCGCAGCACCGCCCGGGGGCGGCTCTCCGTCAGTCCCGCCTCGTCTAAAAACTGCTCCACCAGGGCGCCCCGGACCTCCCGGTCGGCGATGGACTGGGCGGTGAGGTCCGCCAGATACACCACCTCCACCCCGTTTTGCCGGAGACAGGCGGCAAAGGCGTCGTGCTCCGCCTGGGCCGCCTTTAAATAGGGAATATCGTCAAACAGCAGCCGCTCTAAATTGTCCGGCATGAGATTCTCCAGCTCCCGGCCCGGCCGGTGGAGCATCACCCGCCGCAGCCTGCCGATCTCGCTGGTGTTGTGAAGACCGGTGGAGGGCTTTTGATCCTGCATCACGCGCATCACTCCTTTTCGCCCCTTATGATGTCCTGCCCAT
Organism: uncultured Oscillospiraceae bacterium; assembly: GCA_944386985.1. GTDB lineage: Bacteria > Bacillota > Clostridia > Oscillospirales > Oscillospiraceae > CAJFPI01. Next base: position 7,061 of record CALXDD010000042.1, on the reverse strand, counting down.
GGGCTTTTATTCCTGCAAAAGCACGCAAAAAAATCGGACGCTCTGCAAGCGTCCGATTTTTCCCTTTCAGTGTGATTGATCTCCCGGATTATGCCAAAGCCGCCATAGATCACCATGGGGCGAGGCCCGGGGACGGCCCTTCCATTGTCATGCGCCTGAAGCGGCTTACCGGGCCAGACCCAGCTCCTTCACGGAATAAAAGGTACCGGAGGCGGTGTCCACACCCTTGATGTAGATGAGGCTCCTGTCCACGTCGCCCCCCTTATTGAAAACCATGCCGCCGGTGACGCCGGTGTAGGTCACATCGGCCAGAGCCCGGCAGATGGCCGCGCCGTCGGTGCTTCCGGAGTCCTTAATGGCCTCCAGCGCCGCCATGTAGGCGTCATAGCCCAGAGCGGACACGGCGGAAACGGCGTCGGTGCCGCCGTTGTAGGTCAGCTTGTCGCTGCTGGCGTTGATCCAGTCCTTAAAGCCGGTCACAAAGTCGGCGGCCAGCTGGGAGGCGCCCTCGTCATAGAAGGCGGAGAAATACACGTCGGCGCCGGACTGGGCGGCGGCCTGCAGAATGGCCGGGTCGTCCCAGGTATCCCCGGCGATGAGGGGAATGCCGGCAGAGGCGGCCTGCTCAATGAGCAAAGCGGCCGCAGCGGCGGAGCAGGGAGCAAACATCACATCGGCGTCAGCCTCCTGCGCTTCGGCCACGAAGGCGGACATGTCGGCGCTGCCGGCAGGATTCTGTCCCGCCACCACCTTGCCGCCCAGCCGCTCAAACTCCTGGGTGAAGGATTCGCCGAGACTTACGGAGTAGTCGTCGTCACTCTCCGTGAGGACGTAGGCCACGTCGGCCTGAAACTCATCCACGGCCAGGTTGGCCAGGGCGCCGCCCTGGAAGGAATCCAAATAGCAGATGCGGAAGCAGTAGGGATTTCCCTCTGTGACGTCGTCACGGCTGCGGGAGCAGCCGATAACGGGAATACCGGCCTTCTCAAGGACAGGGATGGCGGCCATGGAGCCGCTGGAGCCGTAGGAGCCGAGCACAATGGATACCCCCTGTTCTATCAGGCGCTGGGCAGCAGAGATCCCCCCGCTGTCGTCCTCCGACTGGTTCCCCACAATCTCCAGCTCCACCTGGTACTCCTCGCCGCCGATCTCCACGGCAGGGGCCACAGAGTGGGCGTATTCGATCCCCAGGATTTCCCTTCTGCCTTCTTCGCTGTCAGGGCCGGAGATGGGCTCATGCACCCCCACCTTCACCACTCTCTCGCCGCTGTCGATGCTGACGCCGCCGTCAGAGTCCTCATTGCCGCCGCAGGCTGTCAGGCTCAGGACCATGGAAAAGGTGAGCAAAAGGGCAAACAGTTTTTTCATTTCCAATTCCTCCCAACAGATTGTGCAACCCCACACACTCCCGCCGCCACAATCCACTCTCCGGCGGAAACACTGCTTTCTTCTATTATACGAAATACGACTTGAAATACAAGGGCTCTTTCTGCCTGCGAACTGTAACGCCGTTGAAAGGAAAACAAGGATATTTTGAAAAAATATTTGTTTTTTCTGACGGAGAGTCTTGATTTTATCATTTTTTCCCAGGCAGTCTCTTTGATAAAAAATAATGTCCGCCTGCAGGCGGACATTATTTTTTTACACGGTTGCGCGGCAGAACTAATTTTTCTCCGGATCGGCGGGGGATTCCACGGATGCTGCCTCCTCCGCCTCCTGGCCCTCCATAAAGCTGCGGAAGGTGTCGGCATCCATGGTCTCGTTCTGGAGCAGATACTCCGCCACCGCCTGGAGCTTCTCCCGGCTGCCCTCCAGGATCTTCCGGGAGCGCTGGTAGGACTCGTCGATGATGGCCTTGACCTCCCGGTCAATCTGGGCGGCCACCTCCTCGGAGTAGGGCCGGGTGTGGCCCATGGAGCGGCCGATGAACACCTCGTCGCTGTCGGCCTGGTAGTTGATGGCCCCCAGCTTCTCGCTCATGCCGTAGACGGTGACCATGTTCCGGGCAATGGAGGTGGCCCGCTGGATGTCGTTGGAGGCGCCGGTGGAGATGTCCCCCAGCATGAGGGCCTCCGCCGCCCGGCCGCCCAGGAGGGAGACGATCTGCTCCTCCATGTAGGACCGGGAGTAGTAGCCCTTGTCCTCGGTGGGCAGGGAAATGGTCATGCCGCCGGTCTGGCCTCTGGGGACGATGGTGATCTGGTGGACCGGATCGTGGTGGGGCAGGTGGTACATGACCACAGCGTGGCCCGCCTCGTGGTAGGCGGTGAGCTTCCGCTCGTGCTCCGGCACCACCCGGCTGCGCTTCTCCGGCCCGGCAATGACCTTGATGACGGAGCTTTGGAAATCCTCCATGGTGATGAACTTCCGGTTTGCCCGGGCGGCGGTGAGGGCCGCCTCATTCACCAGATTCTCCAGGTCCGCGCCGGTAAAGCCGTGGGTGGACTGGGCGATCTTCCGAAGGCTCACATTCTCGGCAAGGGGCTTGTTGCGGACATAGATGTCCAAAATTTCCTCCCGGCCCTTGATGTCCGGGTAGCCCACATAGACCTGCCGGTCAAACCGGCCGGGCCGCAGCAGGGCGGGGTCCAGAATATCCCGGCGGTTGGTGGCCGCCAGGACCACCACCCCCTCGTTGGCGGAAAAGCCGTCCATCTCCACCAGCAGCTGGTTGAGAGTCTGCTCCCGCTCGTCGTGGCCGCCGCCAAGGCCCGCGCCTCTCTGGCGGCCCACGGCGTCGATCTCGTCGATGAATACCACGGCGGGGGCCACCTTCTTGGCCTCGGCAAAGAGATCCCGGACCCGGCTGGCGCCCACGCCTACATACAGCTCCACAAAGTCGGAGCCGGAGATGGAGAGGAACTGCACCCCGGCCTCGCCGGCCACCGCCTTTGCAAGGAGGGTTTTACCGGTACCCGGAGGGCCCACCAGCAAAACGCCCTTGGGGATGCGGGCTCCAAGCTCCAGATACTTCTGAGGTTCCTTGAGAAACTGCACCAGCTCCTCCAGCTCCTCCTTCTCCTCGTCGGCCCCGGCCACATCCCGGAAGGTGACCTTCTTATCCTTCTCCGAGCCAAAGCGGATGCGGGCCTTGCCAAACTTCATGCCCTTGTCCATGCCGCCGCCTCCCTGGGCCTTGATCATCATGAACTGGATCATGAAGAAAAGGCCCACCATCAGCGCGGCGTAGAGAAGAATGGAGCTCCACCAGGGGGGCGTGTAGGGGGGATTGAGGCTGTAGTCCTTAATGATGCCGTCGGCGTACTGCTCCTCCACCAGGGCTCCCATGTCCTCCCAGAAGAGATCGGCGCTGTAAATCTGGCAGCGGACCGTCTGCCGCCCGGAGGAGAGAGAGCTGTCCCGGACGGTCATGGTGAGAACGGTGTCGTCCACCTCAAAGGACTCCACCCGCTCCTGGACAAACATCTGCTTGGCCCGGGCGTAGCTCACCTCCTGGCCCCGGTTCACGCCGCTGAGGGCGTAGTAGCTGAGGACCAGAGCCAGCAGCACCAGCAGATAGAATCCTACGTCAAATGTTTTCCTGCGATTTCTCTGCAAAATCTCTTCACCCCTTGCTGGAATAGACCTCAGGCTTCAGCACCCCGATGTAGGGGAGATTGCGGTACTTCTGGGCGTAATCCAGGCCGTAGCCCACCACAAACTCATCGGGCACCTCAAAGCCCACATAGTCGGCGTGGATGGCCTTCTCCCGGCGGGAGGGCTTATCCAGCAGGGTGCAGATGGACACGGAGGCGGCCCCCTTGGTGAGGAAGTACTGCTTGAGGAAGTTGAGGGTATTTCCGCTGTCTAAGATGTCCTCCACCACCACCAGATCCCGGCCGGAGATATCCTGCTGGATATCGTGGGTGATCTGGACGGCGCCGGAGGAGGCGGTGGAATTTCCGTAGGAGCTGACGGCGATAAACTCCACATCGCACTTCACCTGGCAGGCCCGGGTGATATCCGCCATGAAGATGAAGGCGCCCCGCAGCACGCTGACAAACAGGGGGTTCTTGCCCTTCAGGTCCTCGTACATCTGGGCGCCCATCTCCCTTATCCGCTGGGCGATCTGCTCCTCAGTGTACAGGATTTTCAGGATATCCTGATCCATCGTGGTCTTTTCCATGGGATATGTCTCCTTTATCTGTCTTTTTTCTCCGGGTGATCACCAGAAGCTCCTCACCCGGCTGGGCAGTCAAATGGCCGGCGGCGCCCACTCCGAACACCCCGGCGATTTTGCCGCCGCTGTAGAGAATGGGCTCGATGGTCCGGCGGTACACCGGGACCCCGGCGTCGCTGAGGATGCGCTTGATGGTCCGCTCCCCCCGGCCGGCGGCCATCCGGTCGCCGCTGCGCCAGGGGCCCACCAGAAGGGGCAGCTGCGTGCGGTCGGCGGAGAGAACCAGGGTATCCCCGTCCGGCGGCGGAGCCTCCGACGTGCGGCGGCAGGTAAGCTCCCACCGGCCCCAGTGAGAGACGCCGCCGATCCGCACCGGGGCGGGAGGCAGCGGCCTTGGCAGATTGCCCACCAGCAGCCGTCCCCCCTCCTCCGCCACATACATCTCCCGGGGCAGGATGAGGCAGTCCCCCGCCTTCATTGCGGCAATGGCGTCGTAGTGGACGGCGGTGAGGTCCTTCTTTCCTCCCGGCATCCGCCCCACCAGCAGCCGGGCCATCCGGCGGCGGAGGGCAAGCTCCGCGGTGCGGAAGGTCTCAAAGTCGGCGGAAAAACCGTCCGCCGTCTCCTCCGCCGGCAGCATCCCCACCACCAGCCGGTCTAAAAGGTGGCTCTCCTCCGCCAAAATGTGGGCGGTGTGGCTCAGGTGCTCACAGAGGCTGGGGTTGATCTGCTGCAGCTCCGGCAGCACCCGGTGGCGGATGCGGTTGCGGCTGTAGGTGAGATTCTGGTTGGACCCGTCCTCCACATAGGGGATGGCGTGGTCCTGGGCGTACTGGGCGATCTCCTCCCGGCCCGTCAGCAGCAGGGGCCGGAGAAACATGCCCTTGCGCCGGGCGATGCCCCGAAGACCGTCGGTCCCGGTGCCCCGGGTCAGGTTGAGAAGAATAGTCTCCGCCTGGTCCTCCAGCTGATGGCCGGTGGCAATGCAGTCCAGCCCCAGGGCGAAGGCGGTGGTCACCAGGAAGTTATACCGGAGGTTCCTGGCCGCCTCCTCCACAGACTGGCCGTTCTGGGCGGCGTATTTCCCCACGTCCACCTGGTCGGTGCGGAAGGGAATGCTGTGCTGCCGGCAGTAGTCCCGGACAAAGATCTGGTCCCGGTCCGCCTCCCGGCCCCGAAGGCCGTGGTGGAGGTGGGCGGCCCAGACCTTATAGCCGCAGCCGCACAGCAGATGGAGCAGCACCATGGAGTCCCGCCCGCCGCTGACGGCGCACAGAACCTCGGCCCCCGGCGGCAGCTGCTCCTTCAGCCACCGGCGGGCTTCTCTCAAGTCAGTCCCCATATCTCGTCTCGATACTGCTGAAGGACGTATATTCCGGCAGCCACTTCAGCTCCACCTTTCCTGTCTCGCCGTGGCGGTTTTTCGCCACGATGCACTCAGCGATGTTGCGCTTCTCGCTGTCTTCATTATAATAGTCGTCCCGGTAGAGAAAGAGAACAATATCCGCGTCCTGCTCGATGGCGCCGGACTCACGGAGGTCCGACAGCATGGGGCGCTTGTCGTCCCGCTTCTCGTTGGCGCGGCTGAGCTGGCTGAGGCACACCACCGGCACCTGCAGCTCCTTGGCCATGATCTTCAGCATCCGGCTGATGTCGCTGACGGCCTGCTGCCGGTTCTCCCCGGCGTAGCCCTTCCCTCCGGCGCTGGTCATGAGCTGGAGGTAGTCGATGACCACCAGCCCAAGATTATCCATCCGGCGGCATTTGGCGTTCATGTCCGCCACAGTGAGGAGGGGGTTGTCGTCAATGCGGATGTCGGTCTGGTTGAGCTCATTGGCGGCCTGTGCGATCCGCCCCCAGTCCCCCTCGGTGAGGTTCCCGGTGACAAGCTTGGTGTTGCTCACCAGGGCCTCCCCCGCCAAAAGCCTTGTGACCAGCTGCTCCTTGGACATCTCCAGGGAGAAGACGGCGATGGTCTTCTTGGTGGCCTTGCCCACGTTGAGGGCGAAGTTCAAAGCTAAGGAGGTCTTGCCCATGCCCGGCCGGGCCGCCAGCAAAATGAGGTCCGATTTGTTGAGGCCGTGGATCTTGGTATCGATGGCGCTGAGGCCCGTGGAGAGCCCCGGCAGTCCCGTCTTTCCCGTGGACAGCTCGCTGAGGTTGTCCAGCACCGTGGAGAGGACCTGGCCGATGTGGGTCATGTCCTGGGCGCTGCGGCCCCGGCGGATGGCGTAAATCTTCTGCTCGGCGGCCTCCAAAATGGTGTGGGCCTCCCCCAGGCCGTCCTGGACCAGGGCGGTGATCTCCCCGGCGGCCGCGGCCACGCTGCGGAGGAGGGACTTGTCCCGGACGATGGCCGCGTATTCCAATGCGTTGGCGCTGGTGGGGGTGATGTCCATCAGCTGCACCAGATAATTGCGGGTGGTCTGGGGATCGTAGGTGCCGTTTTTCTGCATCTCCTCCGCCACCGTGAGCCCGTCGATGGGCTTGGAGTAGGAGAACATGGTGTAGATGGTCTCAAAGATCTCCCGGTTTTGCCGGAGGTAGAAGTCGGCGGGCTGGAGCTTGTCCATCACGTCCTTGACGCAGTCGGCGTCGATGAGCATGGAGCCCAGCACCGCCTGCTCCGCCTCTAAGCTGTGGGGCATCTGGCGGCTGAGCAGTTCATCCAATGCCAAAGGAACACCTCCCTCTTTTCCTCAGCAGCCCCGCCTCAGCCCTTGGCCTCGCTGACCACCACATACACAGTGCCGGTGATCTCAAAGCCCAGCTTGGCCTTCAGCTGATAGGAGCCGAAGCTCTTGATGGGCTCCTCCACCACGATCTTCTGCTTGTTAATCTCGATGCCGTACTGGTTCATGAGGCCCTCGGCGATCTCCTTGGCGGTGACGGCGCCGAAGAGCTTGCCGTTGGCGCCGGCCTTGGCGGTGAGCTTTACCAC
>CALXDD010000041.1 GCA_944386985.1 uncultured Oscillospiraceae bacterium | reverse complement strand
GCGCTAAGAGCCTCGCTGCGCTCGGTTGCGCTCCGAAACACCTCGCTGCGGCTCGGCGAAAGTTGACTTAGAACCAAGGTTCTAAGGACTCCTTTGTTTCCTATTATGGGGAGTCTTGTTCCGTTTGTGTCGGTAGTTTGTGCGGCTGACAGAAGCAAGGGGGTGACAGTTCCCCTGTTTCCGCGCTTCGGCGCGCTCCCCTGGTAGTTGTTATTGCCTCTGCAATTACACCACACGAAAGCCTTCCCCTGGGGGAAGGTGGCAGCCGCAGGCTGACGGATGAGGGGAACGCCACCCCCAAACTCCAAGCCAACTCGGAGGGAAAATCAAAACTCGTATTTGACGGAAAACTGCCTCCGAATTGATCTACTGAATGTCGATACCGCTCCCCTCATCCGCCTCCTTCGGAGGCACCTTCCCCCAGGGGAAGGCTTTTAGACGAAGCCGCCATCGTCAACCCATCAATGGAGCGCGCCGAAGCGCGGTATTAGTCCGTACCGGACACGTCAACGGAGCGTCGGAGGCAACAGGACCAAAATAGTCAGGGGGGACCATCGTTCCACGTCAGGACATAGGAGTTCTTAGAACCGTTGGTTCTAAGCTGATTTTTGCCTACTTTTGTTCAGCGACAAAAGTAGGCCGCCGGAGGCAGAACACCTGCCGACGTGCGTCGGCCACCGACAAAAAGCAAAAACTCCCGTCAGAGGGTAAAAAAGCGCCGGTCCCGGCAACCGAGGGGACAATCACTCCCCCTCCTCCTCATATAGACCACTCTCTATACGTCGCACCAGCGTCGTCACATTAAGGGGCGATAGATATACTCTCTGCCAGCTGCCCTCGGGGCAGCACACCACTACGGACTTGGGCAGCTCCTCCCCTACGGAAAATACCATGCCTTCCTCCTCCGCGGATTTCAAAAACTGCAAAGTAATCCGGGAGGACGAGCAGTTGTCCAGATCAAAGATCCCCACAATATCGTCCGACGGCACCGTCACATTGCTGCCCAGATGGAGATACATAGAAAGCCCCTCCCTACAGGATGCGTCCCTCCCGGACGTGGAACACCTTCCCCTCCAGGAGACTGCTCAAGCGGTCATCCTCACAGCAAGTGATAAACACCTGCCCCCCGGAAATCCGGTTGAGCACATATTCCTGCCGCTTGGGGTCCAGCTCGCTGAGCACATCGTCCAGCAGCAGCACCGGGTACTCCCCGGTGACGTTGCGGTGGATCTCCCGCTCCGCCAGCTTCATAGCCAGGGCCGCTGTCCGGGTCTGGCCCTGGGAGGCAAACTGCTTGGCGCTCCTGCCCCCCAAAAAGACCTCCACATCGTCCTTGTGGGGCCCGGTGAGACACTGCCGGGCGGCGATCTCCGCCTGGGCGTGACGCTTCTGGTGCTCCAAAAGCGCCTCAAACACCGCCTGGTCCCCCGCCTCCGGGTCCTCCACCGTGCTCACGGTCCTATATTGGAGGCTCAGCTCCTCCCTGCCCCCGGAGCACTCCCCGTGGGCCTGGGCGGCGTACTCATCAAGCCGCCTGCAATACTGGGCCCGGTAGCCGATCACCACCGCCCCGCACTGGCACATGCGGAGATTGAACTCCGGCAGGGCCTTCAGCAGATCCGGCTTCTCCTCGCTGTCCCGCAGAATCCTCGTCTTGTGCTCATGGAGCCGGTTGTACTCCGCCAGTGCCGCCGCGTACCTGGGCCGCAGCTGGCACAGGGACTGGTCCAAAAACCGCCGCCGCTCCGCCGCCCCCGCCCGGATGAGATAGAGGTCCTCCGGGCAGAAAAACACCGTCCGCAGCACCTGGCTCAGCTCCCCGCCGGCCTTGGCCGCCACCTTGTTGATGGTGATCCGTCGCCGCCTGCCCTGGCAGAGTTTTACCTCCAGCTGAAAATCCCGGTCCCGGGAGAACACCGCCCCCCGAAGGGCGGCGTCCTTCTCCCCGAAGGAAATCAGCTCCCGATCCCCCCGGGTCCTGGGGGACCGGCCGCAGGAGAGATAGACGATAGCCTCTAAAAGGTTGGTCTTCCCCTGGGCGTTCTCCCCGTAGATCACGTTGCACTTGGGGTCGAACTCCGCCTCTACAAAGTCATAATTCCGAAACCGCTCCAAAGAAAGCCGGTCAATTCTCATGCTCTACCAGAAACTTTCGTCCGCCGTACTCCACAGTGTCCCCGGGCCGAAGCTTCCTGCCCCGCATGGTGCACACTTCTCCGTTGACGGACACCAGCCCCTCCTGAACCGCCAGCTTGGCGTCGCCGCCGGTTCCCGCGGCCCCCGCGTACTTCAGCAGGTCCTGGAGCTTGATATACTCGGTGTGGATACAAATGGTTTGGGATTCCATACAATTTTTCCCCTTACTTTTGTAAAAACATACAGAGATGTCAATTTTTCAGCCGCACCGGCAGCACCATATAGAGGAAATTCTCCTCCCCCTCCGTGGGAACAATGATGGCCGGGGAAATGCCGGTGTTCAGCTCCATGGTCACCGTGTCCGCCGGGCAGTACCGCAGGGCGTCCATCAGATAGCGGTTGTTGAAGCCGATCTCCAGTCCCTGGCCGTCGCCGGTGAGACGGCACACGTCGCAGGACTCGCCGTTGCCGGTCTTGGCGGACATGGCCACCCGATCCTGCTCAAAGAGGCACCGCACCGGACTTTTCAGTTTTTCGCTGATCACCACGCTGACCCGGTCGATGGACTCGATCATGGATTTTGTATCTACCGTCAGTTTAATGGGGTTTTTCCGGGGAATAGCGTTCTTCCAGTCCAAAAACTCCCCTTCCAAACGGCGGCAGATCAGCTGGGTGGCGCCCACCTCAAAGAGCAGATGGCGATTACCGAGAGTAATCACCGCCGGATCGTCGGTGTCGCCGCAGATCTTCTCCACCTCGCTGAGGGCGGAGCCGGGGGCCACGAACCGGAAGGCGCCGCCCTCCACTTTGGTCAGCGGTTCCCGTCGGAGGGCCAGGCGGAACCCGTCCACTGCCACCACGGTGAGCCCGTCCGGCTCTACTTCAAAGAGAGCGCCGGTGTGGACCGGGCGGCTTTCGTTGGTGGAAACGGCGAAAATTGTTTCGCCAATCATGGCTTTCAGGGTATTTTGGGGAATTGTCAGGGAAAATTGGTCCTCTACCTCGGGAAGCTCCGGAAAGTCGTCGGGGCTGAGACCGGCGATGTCAAACCGAGCGTCGCCGCAGGTCAGGGTAATCACTAAATTTTTTCCCAGGGAAAAGAGGATTACGTCGTCGGGCATCCGGCGGATGATGTCGCCGAAAAGCCGCGCGTTGACGACAATTGTCCCCTCCTCCTGGACTTCGGCGGACAGTGTGGTGCGGATGCCGGTCTGCATGTTGTAGCCGCAGACGGTGAGACCGCTCTGGTGGGCTTCCAGCAGCAGGCCCTCCAGGGCGGGGATGGAGCTTTTGCTGGCGACGGCCCGGGAGGCGGTGTTGATGGCGGATTGCAGAAGGACTTTTTCGCAGGAAAACTGCATGGATACACTTCCTTTCAGGTTGGGTGGCCGCTTTGGAAAAAAAGAGGAATAGGCGGCGGAAGAGAAGAATAAAATATAATCTTTGTAGTGGTAGTAGCGTTAGGGTGGGCCGGATGTGGAAAAGTGGGTGAAAGCCTTGCAATCGCTGGATTTTTGCTTCCCCACCGGCCTGTGGACGAGTTGCACGGGTTTTCCACAATCCCTGTCTCCGACAAGTTTTCCACATTTCCCACATAGTTTTCCACGGGGAAAAGTCGGAAAATGTGGATAGGTTGCACAGTGTGCAGAGCGCTTATTTCCGGGAATTGATGTTGGAGGTGATGGCCTTCACGGTCTCGGCGAAGGAGGGGTCCTTGGCCATGCGCTGCTCCACCTGCTCGATGGAGTGCATCACCGTGGTGTGGTCCCGGCCGCCGAACTCCTTGCCGATGTCGGCGTAGGAGTAGTTGCTCATGCGGCGGATGAGGTACATGGCCACCTGGCGGCTGCGGACGGCGGCACGGTCCCGCTGCTGGCCCCGGACTACCTTTTCGTCCACCCGGAAGACCTTGCAGATCTCGGAGATGATGACCTCGGGGGTGGGGATGAACTCGTTTTCCTTCCGGAGCATGTCGGCGATGGCCTCGTTGACGTTCTCGGTGGTGGTGTCGCTCTCCAAAAGGTCCTTGTAGGCCTTGATTTTTTTCACGGTACCCTCCAGCTGCCGCACGTTGGAGGTGACGTTTTCCGCGATGTAGTTGATGATGTCGTCGCTGAGGGTCAGCCCTAACTGGGCGGCTTTGTTTTTGACGATGGCGATCCGGGTCTCCAAATCCGGCGGCTGTACGTCTACCAGAAGACCCCACTCGAACCGGGTCCGCAGCCGGTCGTCCAGCTTGCTCATCTCCTGGGGCGGGCGGTCGGAGGTAAGGACGATCTGGCGTCCCGCCTCGTAGAGAGTATTGAAGGTGTGGAAGAACTCGTTCTGGGTCTCTTCCTTGCCGGCAACGAACTGAATATCATCCACTAAAAGGAGGTCGGCCTCCCGGTATTTGGTGCGGAAGTCCTGGTTTTTGCCGGAGCGGACCATCTCGATGAACTCGTTGATGAAGTCGTCGCCCTTGATGTAGACGATTTTGGCGGAGGGCCGCTGGTGGCGGATCTCGTGGGCGATGGCGTAGATCAGGTGGGTTTTGCCAAGGCCGGAGTCGCCATAGATAAAGAGGGGGTTATAGTGCTCGGCGGGGTGGGAGGCCACGGCCCGGGAAGCGGCGAAGGCCAGCTTGTTGGAGGGGCCCACCACGAAGTTGTCAAAGGTAAAGTGGTCGCTTTCGAAGAGGCTGACGGACCGGGGCTCCTCCTGCACGGCGGCGCCCTTGGTGCGGTAGGCATCAAGACCCGCGTCGTCCAGCAGCTGGATGGTAAATTCCGCGGAGAAGATATCCTTCAGGGCTGCCACGATATTGGGAAGGAAGCGGTCTTGAATGGTGCTGCGCTTGAAATCGCTGGGGCTGTAAAGGATCAGGGTGTTGTTTTCCAGCGCCACCGGCTCGGTGTCGTTGAACCAGGTGTTGATGGTGGTGGCGTACAGCTCCGTTCCCATCCGCTCCAGCACCATGTTCCAGATATCCTGAATCGAGTTCAAAGGGAGTTCTCCTTTCTTTTTTCTCGTTCTCTTTCTCTCTAATATGCTCTCTATATGGTAGTCTTTTTTTCCTCTGACGGGGATTTGCTTTCTTTTGTCGGTACCCGACGGTGTACTGAATGGTGTTTTGCCTCCGGCGGCCTACTTTTGTCGCTGAACAAAAGTAGGCAAAAATCAGCTTAGAACCAATGGTTCTAAGGACTCCTTTGTTTCCTATTATGGGGAGTCCTGTTCCGTTTGTGTCGTGAGATTGTACGGCTGACACTGCAAGAGGGTGACAGTTCTCCTGTTTCCGCGCTTCAGCGCGCTCCCCTGGTGGTCGTAGGGGCCTCTGCAATTACACCACACGAAAGCCTTCCCCGCGGGGGAAGGTGCCCCAGTGCGCACACTGGGGCGGATGAGGGGAACGCCATCGAAAAGCTCCAAGCTAACTCGGAGGGAAAACCAAAAATGAATTTTTGATGAGAAGCTGCCTCTGAACCCATCTGCTGAATTTCGATACCCTTCCCCTCATCCGCCTCCTTCGGAGGCACCTTCCCCCAGGGGAAGGCTTAGGGATACGGCTTTTAGACGAAACGGCCATCGTCAACCTGACAGGGCAGCGCGCTGAAGCGCGGTAGTAGACGTACCATGACACGTCCACGGAGCGTCGGAGGCAATAGGACCAACAATAGTCAAGGGGGATGATCGTTCCACGTCAGGAGAAGGAGTTCTTAGAACCATGGGTTCTAAGCGAGTTTTTGGTGACTTTTTGCTCGTACAAAAAGTTACCCGCCGGAGGCATGACCAGGTATCGTAACACCGTCGGCCGCCGACAAAAGCAAATCAACCCTCGTCAGCGGGGCAAAAAACACCCCTGCTTTCAAAACATCCACAATTTCCTAAAAAAAGTGGAAAGCACCTCCGCCGCGGGGCGGAAAAACCCCGCAAAAAGGCGCAAGACCCCCTTGATAACATAAAACGGCACGGTGGGGGGACATGTTCCAAAGGCCCACCGTGCTTTTATCTGCACACTATTTTACCAAAAAAACCACCCGATTGCAATATACTTATTCTAATATAAAAGAAATATTTTTTTCCACAAAGAAGTACAACATGTGGGAAACCTTCCAGGAGCTTCCCCACAAGATTTTGTGGTTTTTGGAGTACCATTCCGGAAAAAAGCAAAATCCATTGAAAATTTCTCCCTTTTGCAAGTTTTTATTGACAGAAAAAAGGAAATTGTGTATAATGCTAAAGCGTTCGTCCCATGGACCGGGGCGAAACTAACTTGTCAACTGCGGAGAATGGAGGATCACTCCCCCATCCGCCGTCGAGTAGTGGCGGCCCGCCGCCACAGCAATTTTCATTTTGAGAAAGAGGTGTATTGCATGTTCCGTACCTATCAGCCCAAGAAGCGCCAGCGCTCCAAGGAGCACGGTTTCCGCAAGCGTATGCGCACCGCCAATGGCCGCAAGGTGCTTGCCCGCCGTCGTGCGAAGGGTCGCGCCCGTCTGACCCATTGAGGAAAGCGGAAAGTGCATCGCAGATAAAAAACCTCAGGGACGGTCACGTTGTGCCCGTCCCTAACTGGCTATACCGGAGGTTTGGCTGGCAATGAAAAAGGCGGTCACCATCAAACAAAATCACGAGTTCCGCCGGATGTACGCCAAGGGAAAATCCGCGGTGGGCCCCGCCATGGTGGTCTACTGCCGGAAAAACCGCCTGGGCCATAACCGGCTGGGACTCACCGTGTCCACCAAGCTGGGGGGCGCCGTGGTCCGCAACCGGGCCCGACGCCGTCTGCGGGAGGTCTACCGCCTCTCCCAGCCGGGGATGAAGCAGGGCTATGACATCGTCATCGTGGCCCGCTCCCGGACCCTGAAGGCCCCCTTCCCCTCCATGATGGACAGCTTCCGCCGCCTTTGTCAGAAGCTGGAGCTTTGGCAGGAGGCGTCCCAATGAAGCGGATCTTCCTTGCCCTCATCCGGTTTTATCAGCGCTATATCTCGCCCGGTCTCCCGCCCCGATGCCGTTTCATCCCCACCTGCTCCCAGTACGCGGTAGAAGCGATTGAAAAATACGGCGCGGTGAAGGGGGGCTGGCTTGCCCTACGCAGATTTCTGCGGTGCCACCCCTTTTACAAGGGGAATTTTTACGACCCCGTTCCCTGAGGCGGCCTCCTGCCCAAGGGGTCCGTCCGTACGTCAACAAGTAACGGAGGAAATCAAGGAATGACCAATCTTATCACCGCGCCCTTCGCATGGATCATGCGGCTCTTTTTTGAGTTCACCGGGTCCTACGGCCTGACTCTGATCCTCTTCTCCCTGGTGGTAAAGCTGGTGCTGCTGCCCTTCCAGCTCAAAAGCAAGAAGAGCATGGTCCGCATGGGCCGGCTCTCCGGCAAGCAGAAGGAGCTGGAGAAGAAGTACGCCAACAACAAGCAGAAATACCAGGAGGAGCTGCAGAAGCTGTACACCGAGGAGGGCATCAACCCCATGGGCGGCTGCCTGTGGAGCCTCCTCCCTATCGCCATTATCTGGCCTTTGTACTATATTGTCCGTGAGCCTATGAGCTACTTCATGCGGCTCAGCGCAGACGCGGTTACCAGCATCCGGGAGCTGGCCGTGACCATCGGCTACTCCCCCCTTATGAGCGGCGACAACCTCAGCCCCTACGAGCAGATCGGACTGGCCGAGTTTGTCTCCAAAAACTGGCAGAACTTTGAGGGCAAGTTCGACGGCCTCATGAACGTCAACTTCAATTTCCTTGGTCTGGACCTGACTGCCTGGCCCTCCAACATGCTCAAGGACTTCAGCTTCAGCTGGGAGTGCATCGGCATTATCGCCATCCCCATTGTCTCCGGTCTCCTCAGCTACCTGCTGAGCAAGGTGACCTCCACCTCCAACGGCCAGGAGGCCCAGGCCAGCATGAAGAGCATGATGATCATGATGCCCCTGATGAGCGTGTGGATCGGCTTTATCATGCCCGCCTCCCTGGGTATCTACTGGATCGCCAACAGCGCCTTCTCCATCATTCAGGAGGGCACGCTGGGCAAGTATTTCAACAAGAAGATCCAGGCCGAGGAGGATGAGCGCCAGGCCAAGCGGGAGGCTTCCCGCCAGCTGAGAATGGAGGAAGCCAAGCGTCAGGCCGCGGAGCAGAAGGAAAATCCCCAGAAAAAGAAGCTTCCGGAGAAGAAGCCGGAGAAGAAGCAGAATCCCACCAATGAGGCCGGCCGGGTGGGCGACCGTCCCTATGCCCGGGGCCGCAGCTATGTGGAAAACCGATACGACGAGAAATAAGGAGCAAGGCTATGCGTTATATTGATGTAACGGGTAAGACCGAGGCCGAAGCCATTGAGAAGGCCCTTGCTCAGCTGGGACTCAACCGGGACGACGTGTCTGTGGAGATCCTGGAGCGGGCCAAGAGCGGCTTTTTGGGCCTGGGCAGCAGCCCGGCCAAGGTCCGCGTGACCTATGACGATCCCGCCGAGGAGGAGAAGGCCCCTGCGGCGGAGGAGCCCAAGGCGGAGAAGCCTGCGGAGGCGTCCCAGCGGGAGCGGAAGGAGGAGGCTCCCAAGGCCCCCAAGGCGCCCAAGGCGGAGGAGAAGAAGCCGGAGGAGCCCAAGGCGGCCCCTGCGGAGCTGGGGGAGGAGATCCACGACGCCAAGAGCGAGCAGATCCGCCAGTTCCTCTCCGGCCTCATCGCCCACATGGACGCCAAGGCTGAGGTGAAGGTCTATCTCAGTGAGAAGGACCGGTACAAGGTCTATTTAGAGGGCGAGAAGCTGGGCCAGCTTATCGGCCGCCGGGGCGAGACCTTAGACGCCATGCAGCAGCTTACCAGCTACGCTGTCAACCGGGGCAGCGACAAGCGGGTGCGGATTTATTTAGACGCTGAGAACTACCGGGAGAAGCGGGAGGAGAGCCTCCAGCGCCTGGCGGTGAAGGTGGCCGGAAAGGTGGTCAAGTACCGCCGGAACGTCACGTTGGAGCCGATGAACGCCTATGAGCGCCATGTGATCCACACGGCGCTCCAGGACTACGCCCATGTGACTACTTACTCCATGGGCACGGAGCCCAACCGCCGGGTGGTCGTGGCCTACGAGCGGTAAACTATGAAAAAAGAGAGGACGACGCGCTGTCGTCCTCTTTTTTTTGGGAGCCTGAGAGGGAATATCCTGCTGACGGGGGGTTTTTGCTTTTTTGTCGGCGGCCGACGGTATTTCGATACCTTGTCATGCCTCCGGCGGGTGACTTTTTGTGCGAGCAAAAAGTCACCATCTCCGCGCTAAGAGCCTCGCTGCGCTCGGTTGCGCTCCGAAACGCCTCGCTGCGGCTCGGTGAAAAGTTGGCTTAGAACCAATGGTTCTAAGGACTCCTTTCGATCCTATTATGGGTAGTCTTGTTCCGTTTGTGTCGTTAGATTGTGCGGCTGACGGATGCAAGGGGGTGACAGTTCCCCTGTTTCCGCGCTTCGGCGCGCTTCCCTGGTGGTTGTAGGGGCCTCTGCAATTACACCAAGCTAAAGCCTTCCCCTGGGGGAAGGTGGCAGCCGTAGGCTGACGGATGAGGGGAACGCCACCATTTCGCTTATTTTTGCGAAAACACCACAGAGTTAGACTTCTTCCCTTCCGGGAAAAAGAGGAAGCGCCGCCGGCGGCATCATTATTTATGAGAGTTTTCCACAAAATCACGAAAATTGTGGAAAACATTGCAGTTTTAAAAGGGTAGCCTTGTTAAAATGGGTTCCCTCATCCGCCCCCTTCGGGGGCACCTAACCACCGTCGCGGCAAAACGATTCCCGGGCACTATTCGTGCCCGCCAATCGTGCCGCTTCTGCTCACCGTCGGGCCAAGCCGGCTCCCGGTCGCTAATCGCGCCCGCCAGCCGGGGCCCTTCCTCGAAATCCGTTCGCTTCTTCTGCCACAGGCAGCGCTTCACGGATTTCCTCGAAAGAGGCTCGCTTCATCCGCCACAGGCGGCGCTTCGCCTCTTTCCCCCAGGGGAAGGCTTGGAGATGCGGCTTTTAGACGAAACCGCCATCGTCTACCCGCCAGGGCAGCGCGCCGAAGCGCGGTATTAGACGTACCATGACACATCAACGGAGCGTCGGAGGCAGCAGGATCAACAACAGTCAGGGGGGACTATCGTTCCACGTCAGGACAAGGGAGTCCTTAGAACCGTTGGTTCTAAGTCAACTTTCGCCGAGCCGCAGCGAGGTGTTTCGGAGCGCAACCGAGCGCAGCGAGGCTCTTAGCGCGGAGATGCCTACTTTTCTTTGACGAGAAAAGTAGGCCGCCGGAGGCAAAACACCAATCGAAACACCGTCGGGCGCCGACAGAAAAAACCATCCACCGTCAGAGGAAAACCAAAGCCGCCGGAGATGCATTTTCCACAGCCGGTGGAAAACGCACCCCTACTGCACCAGCGCCAGGGCGTCCTCCGCCGTCAGCCCCGGCTGGAGGGCCATGGTGATGGCCGTGCCCAAAAGCCGTCCCAGGTCCGCCACCCGGGCGTCCACCTCCCGGGGCGTGACAAACAGCCCCCTTCCCTTCCGCTCCAGCTGGGGCGGAAGATTGCCGCCGGTGAGATCCGCCGCCAAGGTGGCGGCGTCCACCACCGTGGGCACCCCCACGGAGATCACCGGCACCCCTAAGGTCTCCCCGTTCAGGGCCTTCCGGTGGTTGCCTACCCCACTGCCGGGAACCAGCCCTGTGTCCGACAGCTGCACCGTGGCGCACAGCCGCTCCGCCTCCCGGGCCGCCAGAGCGTCCACGGCAATCACCGCCCCGGCGCCGCACCGCCGGGCCAGACCCTCCACCCACTCCGCCGACTCCAGCCCCGTGGTGCCCAAAACCCCTGCCGCCGCCGCGGACACCGGCCGGAAGTCCGGCAGCACCTGGGAGAGATGCCGGGTCACCAGCAGATGCTCCACCGTGAGAGGCCCGATGGCGTCGGGGGTCATGGCCCGGTTCCCAAGGCCCGCCACAAAAACCTCCCCCTCCTGGGGAAGAAGGTCCTCAAGGGCCTTCGCCACCACCTCCGCCGCGTCGGAAAATTTCCCCGAGCGGTCGGCAAAGTAGGGCCGGAGATCCACCGTCAGATAACGCCCCTCCGGCTTCCCCAGGGCTTCGCTTCCCTCCCGGTCCAAGATCGTGACCTCGGTGACGGAAAAGCCCTGCCGCGTCTCCTCTCTGGCCTTGACGCCCCGGAGGGAGGAGGTTTTTCCCGCCGATTCCTGCCACAGCTGCCGGGCCTCCGCCGCCAGATCCGTTCGCTGACACCACATCATTTTGCAAATTTCTCCTTTTTTGGCTACAAGATATTGTGTGATTTTTCTATTTTTCGGAGAGCCGCAAATTTTATGCAAAAAAAGTGGGACAAAATCGAAAAAAACCCTTGCAAAATGGGAAATATCATGCTAAAATACATTTCTGCGTGGGGGAGTAGATCACCCACAGCGAAAATTCCCTATTGGAGGAGGTGTTTGGTTTGCCGAATATTAAGTCTGCTAAGAAGCGCGTTCTGGTGGCTGAGGTTCGCAATGCCCGCAACAAGGCCAACAAATCCGCCCTGAAGACTGCCGTGAAGAAGTTCGAGGCTGCTGCCGCAGAAGGCAATCGCACCGAGGCCGAGGGCGCTTACAAGGCTGCTGTGAAGCTGGTGGACAAGTCCGTCAAGAAGGGCATTCTGCATAAGAACAATGCGGCGCACAAGAAGAGCGCCATGACCCTGAAGCTCAACAGCATTGGCTGATGCAACCAGACAAAAAAGGACCATCCGGATCTCCGGGTGGTTTTTTTTGTCCTTTTTAGGGGAAAAGAGGGGGATTTTTTTTCAAGCTGCCGGTGGGAATGAACAGTTTGTGAATATTTTGGAATCTCGAGTTTTTCCGTTGAGTTTTCAGCCGTATTATGGTATCCTAAGCGTAGATACATCCACCCAATAACAAAAAGGAGTGATATCTTATGGTTAGACTGATCATGAGCGGAAAGGGCGAGGGCAAGACCAAGCAGCTGATGGAGCTGATGAGCGCCGCCGCCGAGACGGAAACCGGCTGCATGGTGTGCATCGAGGCTTCCCACAATATTAGCTTCAGCATTCGCCACCAGACCCGGATGATCGACGCCGGTGAGTATCAGCTCAACAGCTTTGACACCCTACGCGGCTTCATCAGCGGCCTGTACGCCGGCAACTACGACATCACCAATATTTTTATCGACAATCTGGGCAAGATCGTGAAGAATCCGGACGTGCAGGAGCTGGAGACCTTCCTGCAGTGGATGGACGGCTTCGGCGAGAAGAACGGCATCAAGTTTGTTGCCACCCTCAGCGCCGATCCCGAGACTGCCACCGACGTGATGCGCAGATATCTGTAAATAGAATAAAAAAGCGGGTCGTTTTGCGGCCCGCTTTTTGATAGGACAAGAGTTTTGTACTGCCAGGAATCCGCAAAGAGGAAAGTCTGTTTTGTAAAAATTTATAGGAAAGGCAGGAAAGCCCTATGCCGAAAGCTGAGAAAGAATTTATTCTCAACTATGCGATGAACAGATGGCAGCTTAATTTTAAGAAAAATGTCGGCCCCACATCCGACTCTATTCGTTTGTGCAATCCGGGTACAAAGGAGGAATGGGAGGATTATTATTATAAAAATGTCCGGCCCTCCCGGCATATTGATGAATTAGGGCACGCTTTGTTCCGCCATATCAGTGATGATCTGCCCGGGGAGGAGCGTTTTCATCCCAATTTGATCCGTCAGATTACGGATCAGGACTGTGTCGACTATATGCACAACGTTGTGATTGACCGCGTATACAACGGATATGCAAAGGAGCGTGGCAGAGGATGAAACCATCCCTGGTGATTGGCGGGATTCCTTTTTATGAAGCACCAAGCGAGATTGAGGGATCTCCCTACTGGGTGGATTTATGGACCGATGTGAACGGATACAAGATCGGTCTTCAGATCAAGCCTACCACCTATAAATCGGCGAGCACCTCCATGTATATGGGAAAGGCACGCTCCTCAGAGGAGCAGGGCCATAAAAAATTTCAGCGTGATTTTGGAGGAAAGGTTTTTTTGGTGGTGCCGGTGAATGGTGCGGTGTCTGCAGCTGAAGAGAAAAAAATCGTAGCGGAGCGGGATCTGCTCCTGAAATTTCCGCCGAAAGAATAATTTGTGATCAAAATTATAACGTCTTGGGCGCACAGATTTTCTGTGTGCCCAAGACGTTATTTGTATTGGCACGATATGGTATGGCCTTCCCGTACGATGGACGCAACCTCATCAATTTTTATGGAGGTTTCCTGCTTGGTCTTTACCAGAAAGCCGTGATATGGATTGGGGTAGCAGCGGTCCTGTTCCTCCTGGGAGAGATTGCTGATAAAGGTGCGGTGCTGCGTTAGCCGGGCGCTGATCACCCTGTTCAGCGTCTCCGGCGTGGTGGAGAGGGTGTTCAGAGCGAGGGCCGCTATTTCAGGGTCCCGCTCACTGCCGATGCTGTTGCGGTTGGCTGCCATGCATGCGAAATTGGTAGTTCCCATGCCATCAAATGGATCAAGGACGGTGTCACCCTCCACAGAGTACATATTGACAAGCCGGTAGGGAATTTCAAAGGGAAAGGAAGCGTTTCTGCTTCGGCTCCCATGGGAAGCGGAAATGCTCTGAGATGTTCCGTTTATCTCCCAGAGATCAGAAAACCACACGTTTCTTTCTTCCCAAAAATAGGCGCTTTTTTGCCGCCTGCTTCTTGCGTCCCCTTTGAATATCCGCTTCCCGCCTTTTCTGAATACCAGAATATATTCGTGCTCATAGGTGACATACGCCCCTGCGGGATACATCCCAGATCCCATAAATTTGTTTGGCGCATTGGAGGGTTTTCTCCAGAGAATATCCGGCAGTACACTGTAGCCAAGGCGGGTGAAAAAAGAGATGATCTGGGTGTGATTGGAATACATCCGAAAGTTCTGATTCAAAGTTCTTGTGGCGTCGCCAATATTGATGCAAAGAAAGCCGTTTTCCACAAGAACCCGGTCACATTCGCTCCAAACGGAATTCAGCAGGGCATGCATTTTCAAAAAGGCCTGCTCTCCGTTGCCGGAAGACAGGTCCGTCCCAATCGATGGATCCTGCGCTGTAAACAGGGCGTCCCACATCTCTATCATGGGATAGGGCGGAGATGTAACAATCAAATGGATAGATGCGCTGGGGATTTGGGACAGGTTGCGGCTGTCGCCGACAATAATTTGATGCGTCGTCATGGGGGATTCCTCAGTTCTGTTGGTCTGTGGAGGATATAAATTTTTATCATATCCTCATAACTTTCACAGAATAACACAAATTTTTATCTCAATCAATCATTTCTTAATAAGCGTTTGAGCGGCCTGACAGAGTGCAAAAGAGCCGCAAGCCGTCATGACAGGACTTGCGGCTCTTTTGCAATTTTGCCGGGGTCATCCGCTTGTTATATCTTGAATTGCCGCCCTCAGAAATCCTCCAGAACATAATGGGTGACGCCGAAGAGGCGGCACAGCTCCAGCTTGCTGTCAATATTTTCGTCCGTCTGATACCAGATGGTGGTCTGGGTATCCCCGCTGGTGTAGATGAGATAGCAGCAGTCGTAGCTGTCGGCGTCGTAGTTTTTGACGCCGGAGCGGTCCAGATAGCTCTCCACCTGACGGCGGGAAAACGTTCTGGTGGACACGATCTCACTATCCCGGGTCACTGTGGACACGCCGCCGGTGTGGAACACCACCGCCACCTGGCTCATGTCGGCGCCCTCCTCCCGGCAGGAGCGCAGAGCCTCATAGAGATCCAGAGTGGACTGGAGCGGCGTGGTGGGAACGGCGGTGTCCGCCGAGGGCTCGGGCGCCGCCACCTCCAGAAGCGCGAAATCCTCCTCCCCGGTGACGTCCAGGCTGGCGGTCTGCAGCTTGTCCATCACACGCACCAAAACCGCCGCCACCTGCTCCCGGGTGGCGAGGCCCTTGGGCCGGAAGGTGCCGTCGGCGTAGCCGGTGATGAACCCCAGGTCATAGGCCATGGCGATGTAGCCCTTGTTGGAGGTGACGTCGGAGAGGGGCAGCGCGTCGTCCGCCAGCTGCCCGGCCAGAGTGGTGTATCCGAGACTGCGTACCAGCATCACCGCCATCTCCTCCCGGGTGACGGCGTCATTGGGCCGGAAGGTGGTGGAGTAGCTGGGCAGGGCCCCGTTGGCGTAGGCGGTCTCCACGGCGGCGTAGTACCACCGCCAGACGGCGCAGTCGGAGAAGGTGGCCGTGTCGGGGGTCACGGTCTCCCAGCCGAACAGCCGCACCAGAGCGGTGACAAACTGGGCGCGGGTCATGGTCTCCCCCATGCCGAAGGTGTTTGCGTCCACACCCTGGAAGAGGCCCGCCTCCGTGGCGGTCTCGATGTCCGCCGCGGCCCAGCTGCTATCAGGCACGTCGGCATAGGCGGCGGACACGGAGGGAATCAGAACCAGCAGCAGGCAGAGCGCCAGCAGACAGGAAAACAGTCGTTGTTTCATAGCGGTGATCCTTTCTCATAAAGCGTTTGCCTCCCGGCAAAACGCCGTATTGCCTGCCATATTATACCAGAACCCCTCCCTCCCGTCAAATCGAGGGCTGTCGCAGACCCGGCACTTTTTACTTTACGAGCGGGATAACCTTTGCTATAATAGACTAAATTATTATGTCTACACCGCCGGGTATGGCGCCGCGGCGGCAAAAGAAAGGAGCGGGTGTGCCTTGAAGTACACACGCTGGATCGGCGGGGACTGCCCGGAGGAGACAGTGGCCCGTCTGACGGATGCGGGATATCCCTATCTGGTGTCCTCGGTGCTGGCCGCCCGGGGCGTCCAGACGCCGGAGGAGGCCACGGCCTTCCTTACGAGAGAATACAACCTCAGCTACTCCCCCCTGCTCATGAAGGACATGGACAAAGCGGTGGAGCGGATCAACCGGGCCATTGAAAACGGCGAGAAAATCGCCGTCTTCGGCGACTACGACGTGGACGGCATCACCGCCACGGTGCTGCTCATCGACTATCTCAAAAACCGGAACGCCCGGTGTGTCAAATACATCCCCCGCCGGGTGGAGGACGGCTACGGCCTTGGAAAGGAGCCCATGCGCCTTCTGGTGGAGCGGGAGAAGATCGACCTTCTGGTGACGGTGGACTGCGGCATCACCGCCGTGGAGGAGGCCCAGTACGCCAAGGAGCTGGGGATCGACCTCATCATCACCGACCACCACGAGTGCAAGGATTGTCTGCCGGACGCGGCGGCGGTGGTAAACCCCCACCGGGTTGACTGCCCCTACCCCTTCAAGTGCCTGGCCGGAGTGGGTGTGGCGCTGAAGCTGGTGCTGGCTCTGGGCGGTCCCCAGCGGGAGGAGGCCCTCTTCTCCCGGTACTGCACCCTGGCCGCCATCGGCACGGTGGCGGATGTGATGCACATGAGCGGGGAGAACAGGACCATTGTGTACCGGGGACTCCAGTCCATCCGAAACAGTGATTTCATCGGCCTTCAGGCCCTTTTGAAGGAGACGGGTCTTTTAGACAAGGAGATCACCTCCATCCAGATCGGCTTCGTCCTGGCCCCCCGGATCAACGCCGCCGGGCGCATGGGGGAGGCGGAGCTGGCCGCGGATCTGCTCCTCACCGACGACCCCGCCCGCGCGGAGGAGATGGCCCGGCAGCTGTGCCAGCTCAACCGGGAGCGGCAGCTGGTGGAGCAGGAGATCTTCGCCCAGGCCGTGGAGCAGATCGACACCCTGCCTCAGGACCAGCGCAGCGCTCTGGTCCTCTCCAGCGACCAGTGGCACCAGGGGGTGGTGGGCATCGTGGCCTCCCGCCTGGCGGAGAAGTACTCCTGCCCCAGCTTCATGATCCACTTGAACGACGACGATTTGGGAAAGTGCTCCTGCCGCAGCTATGGGGGCTTCAACCTTTTTGCCGCCTTAGAGAGCTGCGCCGATCTGCTGGAGGGCTTCGGCGGCCACGAGCTGGCGGCGGGCTTCACCATCAAGAAGGAGAACATTCCCGCCTTCCGGGGGCGGATCAACCGCTGTGTCAACCAGTTCTCCGGCGGGGAGCCGCCGGTGTCCTCCTTGGAGGTGGATGTGAACATCCAGCACCCGGAGCTGGTGACCCTTGGCGAGGTGGAGGAGATGGGGCGGCTGGAGCCCTACGGCGCCGGCAACAACCGGCCTGTCTTCTGCCTCAACGGGGCCAAAATCGAGACCATGCAGGGCGTGGGGCAGAATAAGCATCTGAAGCTGCGCCTTTCCAAGGGGAAGTATTTCTTTGACGCCATCTACTTCTCCGTCAGCAAGGAGGCAAGCGGCCTCCACACGGGCCAGCGGGTGGATGCGGCCTTCCACCTGCAGATCAACGAATTTCGGGGCAGCCGCACCGTGCAGCTGCAGATCATCGACCTTCGTCCCTCCCTCTTCCCCTCCGCCAGAGAGCGGGAGTGCCTGCGGCTGTGCCGGGCGCTGATGGAGGGAGAGGACGTGCGGCCCCAGGACGCCGCCCGGCTGCTGCCGGGGCGGGAGCAGTTTGTGCGGGTGTGGCAGTGCGTCATGCGCATGACCGCCAAGGGCACGGTGACGGTGGACCGCCTGCCGGCTCTCCGGGCCATGTCTGCCGCTGTGGGCGGCGCGGAGCCCTTTTTGCGCACCAATCTGTGCCTTGCGGTGTTTGCCGAGCGGCAGCTGCTGCAGATCCGGCTGAAGGAGGAGCGCATGGAGCTGGCCACCGGAGACACGGGCCACAAGGTGGCCTTGGAGGACAGCCGCTATATGCGGCGGCTGCGGGATATCTTAGGAATGGAGCAGAAAGGAGGCGCATGACCGATGGCAACGGTAGAGGAGCGCTACCAACATTTGGAGAGGACCATCCGGGGCTATAATATCTCCGCGGATTTCAAAAAGATCCGGGAGGCCTTCGAGTACGCCGAGTCCCACCACGGCAGCCAGATGCGCCGGGACGGCACCCCCTATATCACCCACCCCTTGAACGTGGCCCAGATCGTGGCGGAGATGCGCTTGGACAGCGAGTCCATCCAGGCGGCGCTGCTTCACGACTGCATCGAGGACACGGATTCCACCTATGAGGACATCGCCAAGCGCTTCGGCACCACGGTGGCGGACATCGTGGAGGGGGTCACCAAGCTGACCAGGGTCCACTGCACCACCATGGAGGAGGAGCAGATGGAAAACCTCCGGAAGATGCTCTTCGCCATGAGCCGGGACATCCGGGTGGTGCTCATCAAGATCGCCGACCGGCTCCACAACATGCGGACCATGGAGTATCAGACCCCGGAGAAGCAGCGGAAAAAGGCCTTTGAGACCATGGAGATCTACGCCCCCATCGCCCACCGTCTCGGTATGCAGAAGGTGAAGTGGGAGCTGGAGGACCTGTCCCTCAAGTATCTGGACCCGGTGGGCTACGACGAGATCACCGCCGCTCTGGAGGCCAAGAGCCGGGAGTACACCCAGTTTATGGACCGGATTCAGGGGGAGATCGTGGCCCGTCTCAACGAGCTTCAGATCTCCAACACGGTCTACGGCCGGGTGAAGCACCCCTACAGCATCTACCGGAAGATGTACGGCCAGGACAAGACCTTCGACCAGATCTACGACCTCTTCGCCTTCCGGGTGATTGTGAACACGGTGGCGGACTGCTACAACGTCTTAGGGGCCATCCACGACCTCTATAAGCCGGTGCTGGGCCGGTTCAAGGACTATATCGCCATGCCCAAGCCCAACATGTACCAGAGCCTCCACACCACGGTCATCGGCGACGACGGCATCCCCTTTGAGGTGCAGATCCGCACCTATGAGATGCACGCCATCGCCGAGTACGGCGTGGCGGCCCACTGGAAGTACAAGCAGGGCATCCAGTCGGACAACAAGGAGCAGACCTACGAGTGGATCCGCCGCCTGCTGGAGAACCAGGAGGACGCGGACGCGGAGGACTTTATCCACAACCTGAAGGTGGATATGTTCGACGACGAGGTGTACGTCTTCACCCCCCGGGGGGACGTGATCAACCTGCCCGCCGGGGCCACCCCCATCGACTTCGCCTACTCCATCCACTCCGCCGTGGGCAACTCCATGGTGGGCGCCAAGGTCAACGGGCGGATTGTGGGTTTTGACTACCAA
>CALXDD010000040.1 GCA_944386985.1 uncultured Oscillospiraceae bacterium | reverse complement strand
TCAATCAAAAATTGCTGCGCCTTGCCTACAGAAAAAACCTGTCTTTGATTGACGGGCAGCACTCCCCAGCCAGTTCCGCCGCCCACAAAATATGGATTGTCCAGCAGATTGGGCCGCACCCCGGCCCGGCCCATTGCCTCATCAATCTTGTCCCAGTTGTCATTGAGCATGGTCTGGACATTAAACGTATCGCCGCCATCCAAATCCGGATCTTTTTTCAACAGTTTCAAGCGATCTGTGTAGCTTGCCGTAAAAATCGCCTCCCGCTCTATTTTCTTTTCTCCGCTCCGCTGATGCGAAGCATTTTTTGATAGGTCTCCGCGCTGATTGCCGCGCCGATAGTACCCTCAGCGTCCGCTGCCCGGGTGAGGAGCCGCCGGAGATCCGGAGTCTCCTGCCGCCGGCGCACCGGACGGTAGGGTGCCGGCACCGGCAGAGCGGACACATCCACACAGGCGTATCGGGCCCAATACCTGCGCACCGTCTGAGGTCTGCAGTCCAGCTCCCGGGCTGCCTCCTCTGCCGGGAGGTGCCGTCGCACGAGGCACTCATAGGCAAATCGTGATAGCTCTCCTACGGGCTTATGGCGGCAGATGTGCCGGTAAAAGGCCCCCGGGGAGATCCCCAGCTCCGCGGCAATTTCCTCCTCACTGCGACAGCGCCAGGCGGACCGCCGGACGCATTGCCGGGGCCTTTTGCCCGGCAGCTCCGGCCCGGCCTGGGCCACCCTGCCCACGATCCTCTCGTTGGTCCTGGACACAGTGGACCTGTGGACTCGCAGCTGCCCGGCAATCATAGCCATAGAGGCCCCGTCGGTGAGGAGGTAATACAAAAACTCCCGCTGCCGCTCGGTGAGGGCTCCGGAGACCTCCGCCCAGCGCATGATGTCAAAGGAGTCCTCCTCATCCACGCAGTCCATGGCCACCAGGGAGGCAATCACCGCCGCCTCCAGGCGCTGAAGCCCCGCTCGGACCACACGGGACACGGTGCCCTTGTTGACGCCGGCCCCGGCAGCCGCCTGGGAGATAGACTGCCCCTCCCCCATACACAAAGAGAGGTAATGCCTCTGCCGGTCAGTGAGGGTACCCCATGCCCTGGCCAGGAGCTGCGAGAGCAGCCGCCCCTGGTGGGCGTCGGCTCTCTGCTGCAGCCGTCCCAAGGTGGTCCAGGTGTATCCCTCCAGATCTGCCCACACCAGGCCGGATCTCTCCAGAAAATTCCCACAGACACCGCAGTCTGTGGAGACCACAGAGCGTTTTGGGGTCTTCCGCCGCTTTGCCTCCGGAGGCCGCAGCCGTTCCACCCGGTCGCAGGCCTCCTGGTACATGTCCCGGAGGATCTTCGCCCGCTGGGTCTGACGCATCCGTTCCCCCGGATCCGTGGCCTCAGAGACCGCTGTACGGGCTTCCTTGAGGCGCTGGTAGATCTTGTCCCGCTCCCCCTGGGCCTCCGCCAGGGGATCCGCCATCGTTGTCATGCTGCCTCCTCGCTCCGCCGCAGTTATTGCGCTAAAATCACCATTTATCAGGATTTCTCTCCCTCAAACTGATTGAGCGGAATCTGATCCATCTCCGAAATGGTTTTGACCTCATGGATCTCCCGGATCAGGAGATACCGTGGTGTATCATCGATGGGCGTGGCCGGGATGTAATAGGCCGTCATCAGTGCCAGCCAGCTGGGGAACTGCTTCTCCAATTGAGCCCAAGTGAGTCCGGCGGCGTGGATGTCCGCCCAGGTGACGGGTTCGATAATAAATTCCAGGTGCGCCGGCTTCAGCAGCTCCACGGTCTGACGCAGCTGCTCCACATTCAGCCAAATAAAGCCCGATGGCTCTCCAAAAAAGCGCAGAGAAATTATGTACTCCGAAAATTTCTCCGTAACCTTGGCCCCGTACCCCGTCATGACTCTGGCCATGGACTCGATAAGGGCAGCATTGGCGGTCCCGTTGGCGCGGAGGCGGGCCATTACCGCCGCCCGGCGGTCCTCTAAGGAGGCCCCGGCCTTGGGCGTCAGACCACAGAGCCGCTCCCACTCCGAAAGACCCACCGTCCCGGCAGTGGCCGCTGAAAACTCCCGGGGCAGAACACAGACGGAGAGAAAGAGCTCCTGGGCCATGTCCGCCATGACGCCGGAGAGCACAGTGGTAAAAGGGTCTTTCCTCAGCCGCTCCGCCAACCGCTCGGTGAAACTCCGATCCATTCCCTGCCTCCTATCCCGCCATGATGGTGACAGTGCCCAGCACCGGCACCTGTTCCGCCGTCTTGGCCACGTTCCCACCGGCGCCGTTGAGAGTCAGGCCGGCATAGTCCACCACACCATCACAGGAGAGGAGCCGCAGGGCCACCTGGTTGTACCGGACCGCCTCGCTGGTGCCGAAATCCAGACCAGCAAAGTAATCCCGCAGCCGATCCGCCAGCTCCGCCTCCACCGCCTCCGGCAAGACGCCGCTATCCAGCGTACAGGAGGCGGATACGGTGATCTCCAGGGCCTGGGCCGACACCGCCGTCACATCGGCTCCAATGACCCGCTGATCGTCCATGTGCTGCTGGACCTGGGCCACCACTGAGCCGTCCAGAGGCTGTTTGTCCTCGCTGGCCACCACCACCTTCACCGTACCTGGGCCATCCCACAGGGGGATGGTCTTGGCCTGGCCCACCCCGGAGATCTCCAGAGCCAGCTGCTGGTAGTAGTACACATTTCCGCTGGCCACCGGCTGGCTGAAGCGGGTGTGGATACGCTTGTAAAAGGCGGCATCGCTCTCGGCGTCGGCACCGCCCTCGGCGGCCTGGGGGTTGGTCACGGCGGTGACGCCCACCAGAGATGTCCACAGACGGGTTACGGTCCCTGCCTCCACGTTGTAGACGGCCCCCGGCGCCTCGGCGGTGGCGGGGACCAGGGCCTCGCCTCCGGAGATCGTGTCGGCCAAATCAGTGCGGTACCGCAGTCCCCCCGCCGTCAGGGCAACAGTACCCGCCGGGATCACCGTGCCGCTCTCCCCCGTAAAGCAGAGCATAACACGGGCGGAAGCGGCGGCGCTGCGCACCATGCCGTAGGCTTTGGCAAAACCGTCCAGGTAAGGGCCGGAGTCCTCGGAGGGGATCCCCGCCGCCAGGGCCACCTTGTACATAGCCCAAGCCTTATAGTACTGATAGGCCGACTCTGACAGCAGCAGGTCCGTGTAAGACCCTTCCCGGGTATCCGCCTGGAGACCCGCTGCCGTCATTCGGCGCAGCATCTCCGCTTTGACGCTCTCCGGCGTCACCTCGGTGTCAAATACGCTAAAGTCCAAGGGCATTGAGATCCACCTCCCCGTATATGGTGTTTACAGCACAGCGGATGGAGAGCCGGCCATCGGAAAAGTCCGCTGAGATCTGCCGTACATCGGTGATATAGGGATTGACAATCAGGCACTCCCGGACGTAGCGCACCGCCTCGGTCTCTTTGACTGCCTGCGAATAGGCCCGGCCAGTGAGATTCCGCAGCTCACAGCCGTAGTCCCGGCTGTGAATATCCAGCGCGCCCCGGACCGCATGGAGGGCGTTCCAGGCCCAGGTAGCCACCGCCTGGGCCCCGGTGACCCACACAGGGTTCCCCTCCCGCCACAGGGGGCGGTCCGCCTCAAAGTCCCAGGCGATCTCCCGGTACAGAGGCAGCACTCCGGAGCTCTGTCCGCTCTCCGCCGCCGGAGCCTCAATCAGAGGAAACAATGTAGCGCTCACGGTCTCACCACCTTGCTGATAACGTAATAGAGCTGGCCCTCCCGGTCGGGCAGCAGAAGCACCTTGTCCCCCACCGCCAGGCGGGTACCGGTGATGGTCAGCTTTCCGTTGAGCTTGCCCGACAGCTTGCCTGGCAGCTCAAAGAGAGGAATGGAGGTAATGGTCACCACTCCCACCTGGAACTGGGTCCGCACATAAGCGCCGCCCACATCTAAGGTCACGTCGGAGGTCTTTCCCTCCTCCGCTTTGTCCAGATCCAGGTCTACGGAAAAGGGCAGTTCCCGGTCCCCCAGGAGGCTGGGGTCCACCAGCAGGTCCTCCCCGTCCAGCTCCTGGCCGCCGGCAAAGATTCGGAGGCCCCCCTCCACGGAGAGGACGGTACCCAGGCACCAACCGGGGGGCTGGACCTTTTTCGCCTGGCCCCGCATCTCCAGCAGGAGCCCGGCGAATGCGTCTGATCCGTTTATGTGAGCTCACCTCCCGATTGGCTTGTATACATGACGTTGCGGAGACTGAGGGTCAGCTGGGTGGTGTAGCCGCCCCGGTCCCACATATGTTTGTCGCTCTCAATCCAGCAGATCCCGCTGAGGCCCGTGGCGCTCTGACGGACCACCACCGTCTTGCCGGTAGTGAGGGCGGTGTGACCCGCGCAGGAGACGGTCACCGTCTGGGCAAGGCCGCCCTCCCGGAGCAGGGCGTCTGCCTCCGCCCCGGCGTCTTCCCCCTGGCGCTGGGTGATGTGCTGCTCCAAAAGGCCGTAGAGATCCACTGCCTCCTGGTCCCGGACGGTACGCAGCCGTGTGCCGTCCTGATCGTAGATCCCCACACTGTTGACCATCTTCTCGATACTCTCGGTGGTGGAGGAGGTAAGGAGGTTGGATTTCGGCCGGATTACCAGAGAGGGCTCCCGGTCACTCCGCTCCCGCACCGTCAGTGCGTCCCACTCAAACCGGGCCAGGTACTGCTTCCCGGTCTGCTGAGAGGCCAGAGTGTACAGGGTGGTCACAATGCTCCAGAGATCCACCCCGGAGAACTTCCGGCTGACCGGTACGCCGGTGGCCGCCAGCTCTCCCACCGGGATGCCGTACTCCTGACAGAGACGGCGCACCGCCGTCTCCGGCGTCTCCTGCCGCACCTTGAGGGTGCCGTCATTGCCTGAGAGGTACATCCCCCGGTCGTGGGCGGTGACCTGGGCCGCCGGACTGCTGTCCGAGAGGGTCCGGGACACCACCGTCCCGGAGAAGAGAGGGCTCCCATCGTCGTCCCAGAAGCCCACCGCGGCCCCCACAGGGCACTCCACCGCAGGGAGATTGGGGTCCAGCTGGCTCACCGCCAAGCGGTAGGACAAGGTCCTGGCCGCCCTGCGCTTGTCCCCGCTCCAGGTCACCTGGGAGGAGAGGCCCCAGGCGTTCTCCACGGTGGTACGGCCGCTGGTAATGGTCAGCTTCACGCGCTCACCCCCAGCTGCGCCGCGGTGGGGATAGTCAGCACCTGGCCGGGAAAGATGAGGTGTGGATTTTTTATGCCGTTATAGGCCGCCAGGGCGTTGTAGTATTTGGCGGTGCCGCTGCCGTAAAACCGGCGGCAGATCACGCTGAGGCAATCCCCGGACACCACCGTGTAGGTCTGTGCCGCCGCTGCCGTCTCCATGGCGGGACGGCTGGCGCTGTCTGTGGAGGCCGCCGCCTCGGTGGTCACCGCCTCCAGAGCGGGGGACTCCTTGAGATAGAGCTTGCAGTAGACGTCCCCGGTACCGTCCCGCTCCTCGTAAGTCAGCTCCTCCAGCACCACTCTGGCGTTGATCATGCCGGGCACCACATACCGGCCGATCCTCTTCCCCTGGATCCAGGCGGTAAAGCGCTTGATATAGTGAGTTGGATCCGGCACTGCTCCCGGGACGCAGAAGGGGTATTCCCGGGCCGGGAGAAGGAATTCCAGAGGTTCGCTGTGGGCTGCCCCGTCGCCGGGCAGATATACGCTACCGGTACCGTTGACGGTGAGCTCCCGGGCCGTCTGGGCCACGCCCCATCCGTAGGGCAGGGGCGACACAGGGAGGCTCAGCTCCTCGCCGTCAAAGAGAAAACTAAAAACCAGCATCTGCCCTCCTTATCCGTAGGCTCCGGCCTGGTTGGCCTCCTGGAGCTTTGCCAAAAATGCCGCGGCGATGGCGTCGATGTCGGACTCCTGGCGCACCACAAATTCATTGCCGGTGATGACCACGCTGCCGCTGCCGCCGCTGTCGTAGCGCCGGGCCTCACTGGCCGTCAGCACCCGCTCCCCCTCGTGGAGGAGGGCGGGGTAGTTGTTGTAGGGCACCCGGGCAAGGCCGGTGGCATAGCCGGTGGTCTGTCCATTCCGGGTGGTAATCATGGTACGGTACTGACCGGGCATCGACGCCAGTATCTCCTCGGGGATCTCGTACCCCTGCCCCATCTGAGACTGCCTGGCGGCCATCAGGCCCTTGGTATACTCCTGCTGCTTCCGGTAGCCGGCGTCCCAGTAGGCCTGGTTGGAAGCGGTATCGTCCCGGATCCCATTGGCCAGAGCGATCTCATACTCCACCATCAGCTGAGCGCCCTCACTGGCGTTGTACTCGTTCATGCCTTGGACCTTGGCCTCCGCCAGCATGCGGCCGGCCTCGGCATAGCCCTCGGTGGTGCCCTCCGCCATGGCGGCCTGGTACTCATCCGAGTTGAGTACGGCGTCCATGGCGTCCCGGACATACTGCTCCTTGCTATTCTCCAGCTCCGCCTGCCAGGCGCCCATGGCCCGGTTGGCCTCCTGCAGCATGGCCCCGCTCTCACCGCTGAGCCAATCGATCTCCGCCTGGAGTCCCTCCTTGCGGGTCTCGTTGTACCCCTCGCCATAGGCGTTGTCCATCTCCGCCTGGGCGTCGGCCAGGGTGGAGGTGAGGCCGCTGTAGGTCTGGGACATCTCATCCATGGCCCCGGCGTACTGGCTGAGGCCCTGCTGTATGATATCCACGGCCTGGGTACCGGAGATGGTGCCCTTGGAGATCATATCGTAGATCCCCGCCTGCTCCACCCCCAGGGCGGCGGACAGCATGCCGATGACGTCCACGCCCCGCTCCTGGAAGGCGTTGAGGTAGTCCAGGCTGGCCTTGCCGCTGCTCTGCATGCGGCTGAGCGCCTGGGCCATAGTGGCCATGCCCTGGGCGTCGGTGCCCACGGCGCTGCCGGCGTTGCCGATGCCCTCCATCAGCGCCAGCATCCGCTCCGGCGTTTTGCCAAAGCCGGTGGCCAGGGCCTGGGACATGGCAGTCAGATCGGAGTACTCCATGGGGGTGGCCGCCGCCATGGTCCGAAGGTCCTGGAGATACTGGTCCCCCTTGCCCTCCCCCAGGAGCTTATTGAAGGCGATGGCGTCCAGCTCCCGCTGGGAGGCGGTGGCACTGCCGGAGGAGATGGAGGTAGACATGGCGTCCAGCTGTCCCTCCACTGCCTCCTGGACGTATTCCTTGAAGGCGTCGTCTTTGTTCTCGAAGTTCTGGGCGGCGCCGCCTGCCAGCCCGATCAGGCCGCCGATGGCGGCGCCCACCGCCGTACCCACACCGGGAGCAATCATAGAGCCGATGGCCATGCCGCTACCGGCGCCGGCCAGGGCGCCGGAGAACAGCGTCCCGGCCTCGCTGCCGCCCGCCGAGCTCACCAGAATGTTGGCCCAATCGCTGACGGTATCCCCCAGCATGGAGTAGAGCCCCGCCTGTCCCAGAGCGGACAGTAGATTTCCGCCCTGGCCGCCGTTGCCCGGCCCTCCTCCGTCATCCGGCCCACCGCCCCCCTGGTCGCCGGGGTTGTCGTTCAGCCGCCGCTGCTGGTCCTCCAAATCCCGCAAAGTCGCCTGTGTTTCTCTGGCTGTCTGTGTGACATCCCGCATGGCCACCTGCAGGGCTTCATAATGCTCTCTGGCCTCGATCAGAGCCTCGGCATTGGCCGCGTCTCCGGTGTCCCGGTAGGCCCGTTCAGCCTCCCGCAGCGCCTGCCGGGCGTCGGTGAGCTGTACATGGAGCTCGCCCTGGCTGCGCACCAGAGCGGACAGTCTCTGCTCATAAGCCCTTGCCCGCTGGGCCACGTCGTTCATGCTGTCGTCCAGCTGGTCGTTGGCATTGCGGAGATCCCGCACACCTGGGCTGTACTGGTCCCGCAGGGTAATGAGGATGCTGGCCTCTCTCGCCATGGGTCGTCTCCTTTCCTGTTTTTCCGGCGGGGATCACTGCTGACGTGCCGCCTCCTGCCGCTCCTTCAGCTCATAGAGCAGGAGCCCCCGGGTCAAAGCCCGCTCCGCCGGGGACATCCGCAGCACCCGGCGGGGCTCCCAATTTTTGAAGCGGAACAGCAGGTAGAGGAGCGTCAGCTCGTCGTCCTCGCCGTCTCGGAGTTTTTTTCAATGGCCTCCGCCGCCGCGTCAGCCGGGTGGACCGGCCGCAGCACCTCGGAGCGGAAACCAGACAGCTTTTCCACTTCCACGCTGATGGCCCGGATTTCGCCCGGCTCCAGCAGCAGCTTCACCAGCTCCGCCGGAGTCTCCGCCTTGTGCCGTTCCAGCAGGGCCGGGTTTTTGAACACGCCGTCCCCATCTCCCGCCAAAACGGTATGGATCTCATAGTCCGCCATCTCCCGCAGCTCCACCGCCCGGCCGTAGGGCAGGCCCTTCAGGGTAATCACAAAGGGCTCGCCGTAGACCTTGCTGAGACGCAGGATCTCATACTCCTGCCTGCGGAGGTCCTTCTGCACGTTGGGAGTCTCCGGGCGGAGAAGCAGGTCCAAAATTTTGCTCATGCCGTCCCCTCCTTACGCCACAGAGTTGAGGTACTTGTGGCTGGTGAATGTAAAGGGTACCTCGTCCTTCAGCACAGTCTTCCGCTCCCAGTTGACCAGAGGCACCTCGTCCAGGCTCACGTTGTAGA
Source organism: uncultured Oscillospiraceae bacterium (assembly GCA_944386985.1). GTDB lineage: Bacteria > Bacillota > Clostridia > Oscillospirales > Oscillospiraceae > CAJFPI01. The sequence continues at coordinate 11,412 of CALXDD010000040.1, read as the reverse complement.
GCGCCACCCGCTCAGCGCCGTAAGCGTCGGGATCGTCCAGATTGCTGATGAACGTACCCCGCACGTCCTTGCCGTCGCGGATGGCATCGGCGTAGGCCTGGAACCGGCTGTAGACCTTGTAGATCCCCATGGAGCCGGTGCCCTTGGAGCCCATGACCTTGCTGTCCTCCATCATCTCCCGGGGCAGGTTGACGGGGTCCTTCGAGAGGGTATACTTGGCGGTAAACTTGTAGCACTCGGCCACCAGCTCGTTGTCGATCCACAGCTGGCCGAAGGTGCCGGACATGACCCGCTTGGCGCTGTCAAATGCCTTACTCATACGTTACCTCCCATGTAGAATTCAATGTCGAAGTCCTCCATGCCGTCCAGGATGTAGCCTCCCATAGAAACAAAAACTCTGGACCCGGTGTTTGCCCGCAGGATCTCCTCGTCGGTCATGGCAGCCACATCCACCCCCTGGTCCTTCAGCCATGCCCGCTGCTTTTTGAGGTTTAGCTCCACATAGCTGGTGCCCTCCTCAATTATCTTCTCCTTTTCCAGCTGGGCGAGGAACTCATAGAGGGTGGAGATGATGAGCTGCTTGGTGTCATAGCTGTTGTCCCGGCCCCGGAACTGCTCGTCAATGATCGCCTTGCTCTGCTGGCGGATGAGATCCACCGCTTCCACAATCTTGATCTTCTTCAAGGCCTCGCTCTGGTCCTGGGGCACGGTGGTGAGACTGTTCACCGCCCGGCCCAGCCGGACCTTCCGGCCGTCGTGGTACAAAATCAGCTTACCGGCGGCCACAGCGGCGTCATAGTCCGCCACCTCATCCACCGCCGTCACCTCCTCCAGGGGGGCGGAGGTGGCGGAGTAGCTGATATCCGTGCCGGCCAGGAGGCCGGCCATGCGGCTGCAGTAGTCGGCGCCGGTAAAGGTCTCGCCGCCGGAGACGATCCCGGAGGCGGAGAAGTTGATCACAGCCATATTGTCGGCGGCGTGGTCGGGGAGCACCGCCTTGCCGATGCAGTACTTCTCCCGGACACCGTCCAGCCAGGTCACCAGGGCGGTCATCTCCTCCTCGTCCACATCGCTGGGGGCCGCCAAATAGTCAAAGTCCGACGTGGCCAGGGCGGCGCAGCCCTTTTCCACCAGGTCGTCCTCCGCCCCAATCACCACCAGCAGCACCTTCTGGGGCCGGTTCTCGCCGCCCAGGAAGGCCCGCCTCACATAGGCCTCCACCGCCGCCCCAATGCCTGTGGGGATGTCCTCCTCCGCCCCCAGCACATAAAGCCCCGCCGTCACGCCGGCATCCCGGACGATCACCGCTGCCACGCCGTTTTTCAGGCGGGTGGCCACGGTCTCCGCCGCCTTTTTAATGGTGATGGTCAGGGTGGGCATACCCAAATCTGCCATAAGTTACCTCCTTATCCGTCATATCCGACAGTAATGTCGATGTCCTCCAGGAGGGCCACGTCCCCGGCGGCCAGCTCCCGGTCGTCCTGCCAGGAGAGGGTGCAGGTCAGCTCGGCGTAGTCGCCCATGGCCTCCCCGGCCACGTCGCTGACGTCCAGGTACCGGTCCCCCACAGGGAGCGCCCCACGGGACAGCAGGAGCATCCCCGCGGAGATCCGTGCCTCCAGCACCTCCACCTGGGTGTCGTGGTAGTCGTCCACGGTCTCAAAAAATGTCACCTTGGCCTGGGCAGTCCGGTCCACCGCGTACCGGGTGGCGTCCTCCATGGTCTGCCGGCCCACCTCCACCAGGAGGCTTGGCCGCTGGAAGTTCCGCCGCACCACGTTGCGGTAGACCATACAGTCAGGGAATGCCTTCCCCATCTGCTCCTCCAGGGCGTCCAGGATCTCCGCGCTTCGCAGCATGGCCTCACTCCTCCAAATTTTCCGCCAGCAGCCGCTCCAGCTGCCGGGCCGCGTCCGCCATGGGCCGCTCCGGGTCGGTGCTGGCGTGCATCTTCTTGCCGGGCACCCGGTAAACTTTGATCCGGGGGACATACCGCTTGTTCTTTCCCCGGATTGCCGGGATTTTGTGGCCGGACTCAATGGCGTTGGTCACCGCCCCAGCCGCCCGACCGTACGCATCCTCCGTGCGCTCTGCCGCATGAACAGAGACATAGCCTTTAAACGTCCCCAAATGGGTGTGCTGCCACCGCTGGACCTTGCCGTGGCCGCCGATTTTAGTACGCACCTGAGAAACCAGCTTCTCACCCAGATTCGTCAGAACTTCTTCCTTAATTTCCGGGGAGCGGCGTAGCGCCGCCTCCACTTCCGTGTTGAGCCGGTGGATATCCTGTATATCAATACGAAATGACGACATCACAGGTCCTCCGTTCTGACGATCTCATACTCCATTTTGTTGGGGTCCATGGTGTGGGCCACCTGGACCTCGTAGTTGGTGCCGTTCACCGTCACCAGGCCGCCCCGCTGCAGCCGGATCTCCGGCGGCGTCACCAGCACGTAGGTGAGCTGGCTGACGGAGTAGGGCTCCGGCTGCACCCATTTGTTGTACTTCTCAGTAAGGACACCGGGGAAGGCGATGCCGTCCATCTCGCAGTCCGCCAGCTCCACCAGGGCAGCGGAGAGGCTCAGGTGAGTCCGGTCCAGCTCAGTGATCTGGGTGAGGAACAGGTGCTGTCCCCGCCACCGCATGCCATAGCGGAGGGACAGCTCCTGTTTCCGCACCACCAGGGCGGCGTTCCGGGCGCCGATGCCCACGGCGGAAAAGAGGTTGCTCTTGCCGTCCACGGTGACCTTGCCCCAGGTCCGCCGGACCGGCTCCCAGGACCACACGCCGGGCGTTGTCTCCCGGAGGGCCAGCACCTCCAGCCGCTCCCGGAGCTCCCCGGCGTCTACGCTCAGCCCGCTCATATTCCCACCGCCTCACCAGAGGTGTCCAAGTCGGACACCGGCTCTGTCAGCTTCAGCTGGTTAAGGAGACGACGGAAGGCCGGGTTTTCCGCGGTGGCCGTGGACTCCTTCAGGTCCCGGTGTTCCCACCAGTCCAGCACCATAGCGTTGACGCACAGGTCGTACTGGGCCAGTCTGCCGCCGCTGGCCGGCTGACGCACACCGGCGTCCTCCATATACGCCACCGCCATCTCATAGTAGGTGGGGATGAGGAGCACCACCTCCGGATCATCGGCCAGGTCTGTGAGCTTGCAGTAGGCCAGCAGCGCCGCCCGCCGCTCCTCCGTCAGAGCCATTGATCATCCCTCCGATCAGCCGCCGGCAGGGGTGGTAGCCACCACGAATCCCTTGTCCACCACCAGGTTGCCGCCCACCATGGCGTCGCCCAGGATGGTGTACATCCGCTCCACTGCCTTGACGGACTCATCCACCCGGATAGTGAACTCACCAAAGAGGCCCACCTCGTAGTTCATCGGGTCCCCGTAGACCATGGTCTGAGCCGAGGCCCCGGCACCGTCCAAGGCGGTGAGGAAGGAGTTGACGGCATAGGGGATCATGGTACCGCCATCCACGATCATGCCACGGTTGGGGTTGCCGCTCTCAGGCTGGAAGCTGAACACCTTCTTCTTATCCTGGGCGCCGCGGATTTTGCCCAGGGCCCGCAAATCCGCCTTGTTGAGATAAAGCCGGGCGTTGGCACCAATGGTCTCGTCGCCTCCATAGGCAAAGAACAGCTCTGTGAGCAAGTCCTCCGTTACGCCTCCGGTAATCTCCAGTGCTGCGAAGATATTCTCGCTCGCCATGTTCTTGGCGTTCTTGATGCCAAACATATCAGGGCTGCCCTGGCCGTCGCCGTTGACAATAAGATCGGACAACATCCGGCGCATGGCCCGCATAGCCATGGAGCGGATCTTTTCGTAGTAGTTGGCGGGGCTCAGACGGCTGATGTTCTTATCTACATAACTGGTAACAGTCAGCTCATAGGGGCTGATTTTGGCCACACCGAACTTAGGATCAGCGGACACTGTACGGGCAGTACCGGCAGTAGTGGCTACCTTACCGCCCTTGGCATCCACCTCGCTGATGACATAGGGCTCCAGAAAGGCAGTCATGCCTGTCAGATCTTGGATGTAGACCTCGTCTACAATGGAACTGACCACATTGCCCAGGGGATCCCGGATAGCACTGCCGGCTCCGGTGGGCTGGACCAGAGTGCCTGTGGCCAGGGTAATCTGCTTGCTGGCCTGGTATACATCCCGGATGGTCTCCCGGGCAGAGAACTTCACCTCGCCACCCTTCTGCAGCACGTCCGCCCGTTCCAGGGCCTTATCCTTCTCCTCAGCGAAGTCGGGGGCCTTCTCCATGAACTGCCGGTCCTGCTCCTGAACCAGGGCCTCCACGTCCTCAATCTCAGCGTTCATATTGCGGATTTTCTTCATCTCCGCACGGTACTCCTCCTGTTTCCCTTCCTTCAGCAGAACCTCGGCGCCCTCCAGGAGGGCGGTGCGCTGGGTCTTCAGGTCAATCAGTTTGCGTCTCATAGGTACCTCCTCAAAATCTCAATTTTTCCAGCTCCAGCAGGGCCTCATCCTGCCAGGCCGTATTATGATCGGGCGCCCCGCCCGCAGGATCACTGTCCGGGCCCTCCGGCCCGCCGTAGCGCTTCACCACGCCGGCAGCCGGCTGGGCTGGTACCGGCACCAGAGAGACCTCATAGGCGTCCTTCGCTCCGGTGAGCTCCATGTAGCAGAGCCTGCCGTCGTACTCCGCCCCCTTGTGGTGCTCGCACCAGGTCGTGGTACGATCGGCGCCGCAGATGGAGCAGATGGCCCCGGACACCGCCACGCCCACGCTGCACTCCCGCAAAAGGCCGCTCTCAATGGCGGCAATGGTATCCCCATTTCCCTGGAGCCGGGGCATATAGCACCGCAGCACCAGCTGCCGCCCGCCCTCTGTGCCGGGCATGGCCTCCACAGAGGCGGCATACACCCGGGCGGTCTGACTGCCGGCGCTCCAGTTGTGGTCCATCAGCACCGGCCGGCCCACAAAGAGCACCGCCAGCGTCTCCAGAGCGTCCTCGGTAAACCGCTCCAGGTCCCGGTCCACCTGGTTGTTGCAGGCCGCCAGGCGGAAGACATAGACCTCCTCCGCCGTGAGCGCCCGCAATGCCTGGGCGTTGATGAGGGCCAGCTCGCCCTCGTTCAGGGCGGCTTTCATCAGCCGCGCCTGTTTCAAAATCTGATCCATCTCATTCCTCCTGTGTCTGGGGTTCCGCCCGCAGGCGGCTCAGCTCCGGCCAGTCCTCCAGGGGAACATAGTTAAGGCTGGCCCGCCGATGCTCCCCGCCGGGAACGTCGGGCAGATCCTCCAGGGCTCGCACGTCGTTGACGGAGAAGGGACCCTCCTGGAGCATATCCTTGTACCACTGGCCCCGGGCGGCTGTGTCACCCCGCAGCTCCGCCATCATGTTGATCCGGATCTCAAGTCCGGCGTCCACCTGGCTTTTGGTCAACAGCTTCCAGGTCATCTCCTCCTCATACTGGGTCACAATGGGGTGAAGGGTGCTCACCACGTACTCAATGGCGTTCTGCTCGTTGGAGCCGTAGGCCTGCTTGCCCTCCTGGAGCTTGTAGAGGGGGACCCCGAAATACCGGGCAATGTCCCGGATGGAGACCTCCTTGCTCTCAATGAACTGGGCGTCGGCGTTGCTGGCGGAGATGGGCGTATACTTGAGCCCAAGGTCCAAAATGGCCAGCCGATGGCTGTTGCTGGGCCCGGCGTGGATCTTTTCCCACTCGCCGCGGAGCTGGTCCTTCAGTTTCACCGCGCTGCCGTCCGACCGGGTGAGCACCTTTCCGTCGGGCCCCTTGGCGTATCCGCCCAGGTCGGCGTCAGTCTCCAGAACACCGGAGGGCTGGCCGCCGCTCTCGTAGAAGCTCCGCTCATACTGCTGCTGGGCTCTGGCCGAGGCAATGGTCTCGCTGGCCCGCCGGAGGGTGGCCACGCCTGTGAGGCCGTCCCGGGTGGCCGCCTTGTAGTGGCAGATATCCTCATTGGGCAGCTTCATGGGCGCCCCGGTCCAGGGGTGAGTCACCGTGTACCACACCCGCCCCGCCATATCCCTCCAGGGCTGCACCAGGTGGCCGGGTACCGGGATCAGCTCGTCAATGCGGCCGGTGCGGGGGTCCCGGAGAATCCAGTCATAGCCGTTGCCGCTGACCTGTCGGCTGGTCTCCAGCACCTTCTTGCGGATGAACGGGGTCATGGCCTCATTAGGCCGCACGTTGAGCAGCTGCAGCAGCGGGAGGTTCGGCCGTTCCCGGGTCCGGCTGTCCATGACAAAGCAGGGGAGCTTCCCCATGGAGTCGCTGAGGATCTCAATGCACCGGTCCACGGCACTGAGCTTCCGGGCAAAGGTCTCGCTGGTGTCGGTACCGGCCGCCGGGTAACCCATGGACACCAGCGTGTCCGCTGTCACCGCCTTATGGACAGAGGGAGACCGGGCCACTGCCCGGATCCCCTTTGAAATGCTCATGCCTCACCGCCTCCTCCCAAAGAGCTGAGCACCGCTCCCAGAATAGCCAACACGCCGCCGGTAATGAGCCCGGCGGGCGGATAGATGAGGCCCGCGCCCACCGCCACCGCCGCGGCGCCGCCCACCATCACAACGTCTGAGGCGTACCGGGCCAGGGCAGATTTCAACCGTTTCATATACGTCTGTTTCCTCCATCAAAGAGTAAAGTCCGGATTTGCCAAGGCCTCCGCCAGATCTGGCTTTCCGTTTTTCTTCACCAGCAGCCGGGCCAGGGCGTTCATGGCCGCCGCCACAGGGTCGATGCGCTCGGTGTCGTCCTTGTGCCGCTTGGAGAGCTTAATGTCCCCGTAGTTGTTCTGGATCTCAATGGCGTTCTGGAGGCACCAGAGCACCAGGGGGCTCTCCTCCAGCACCACCCGGCCTTGGAGCAGCAGCTCCCGGAAAGTCTTCACCGCCAGGTTCTGCCCGGCGCAGGTCTGGGATACCTCCACACAGAAGTCCTCCCGGTTCCGGTCCTCATTCATGCGGATGGCAAGGTCCGTGGCGTTGTGGCCGTCATAGTCCACCTCATCCACCTTCCAGTCGTGGTCCCGCTCTCCCTCACAAATCCAGTTGTACACATAGCTGTTGTCGGTGACGTCGCCGGGGGTGAGGGTACAGTAGCCGCCCTGGGCCCAGAACTTATAGGGCACCCGGTCGGTCTTCTCATGGCGGTCCGCCCCATTCTCCGGCATGAAGCCGTGCATCCGGAAGGCAAAGCGCCCGTCCGGAAGATCGAATACCGCCGCGGCGCCGCTGAGATCAATCCGCTTGCCCAGGTCATACCCGCAGTGGCAGCGGAGGCCGTCGGTGAGGGCGGAAAACTTCTCCCGAGACACCATGGCCTTCCGGGCCTTGTCCATGCAGATCTCGTCCAGGTACCGGTTCACGCTGCCCACCTGCCACAGGCACATCCGCCGGGTGAGGAACTTCCGGATTTTGTTGGGGTCGTTGGAGGCATAGGCGGCGTTGTGCTCGTCCCGGATCTGCTTGAGGAGGATCTCGCTGTACCGGCTGGGGTACCGCAGGCAGGGGTTTGGCTTGGTCCACGTCTTTTCGTCGTGGGGATTGTCCCCCTCGTCCAGCTCCCGGATCATGACGAAATAGCTCTCGTCGATGACCGTGGGGTCCTCCAGCACCCGCTTGGCGTACAGCTCCTCCTCATAGCAGGGCTTGCTTCCGGCGTCGTCGCCGGCGGTGGTGATCACATCCATCAGGGACTGGGAGCGCTTACCAAAGGAGTTGGTGCCGATGTCGAAGATCTCCGAGTTGGGATGGGCGTGGTACTCGTCCACCACGAAATAGGTGGGCGCTCCGGAGTCCTTGTTCTTGGTGTCCTTGGAGAGGGCCCGCATGTACCCGCCCCGGGTGCGGTGGACAATGGGGTTGGACCGGGGCACCAGCAGCCGTCTGGCGATATTGGGACTATGGAGGGCGATCTTCTTGGCGTCTCCCAGCACCCGCATGGCCTGGCTCCGGTCCACGGCGGCGCACTCCACCTCCGGCTCCTGCTCAAACTTGGCCAGCTCCGGGTGGTAGGGCGGATAGATGGCGTCGCCGCACATGTGGTAGAGGCCCTGACAGGACTTCTCGCTGGACTTGTAGTTGCCCCGGGCCCGCTTGTTGTAGGTATGGGTAAAGCGCCGGGCGCCGGTGTCCTTGTGGACCCACCCGTAGGTACAGCCCAGGTCAAACACCTGCCAGGGCTCCAGCTGAATGGGCTTGCCGGCGTCCACGCCCCGGATCTGAATGCACTGGGAAAACCACCGGATGATCCGATCGGCCCGGGTGGTATCGAAGATGTAGGGGAAGTCCTCCGTGCCCTGGCGCTTCAGGTCATCGAGATGCCGCTGGCAGGCCAGGATCTCATACTTGCAGCACTGCTCCCGGAGGCGGCCCTGGGTCACCTGCTTGGCGTAGACCGCCACCGGATGGTGGAGGCCGCTCTGCCACTTAGTCGCCAAAGAGATCACCGTCCGGATCGTCCCGGGCCTGGGCCGCAGCCTGAGCCCGCTTCTGGGCCAGGCGCACCCGGCCGGAGGGGGTGAGGCCCAGCTTCTCCGCATACTGGAGAATGTTCCGCTCCAGGGACTGCATTTTGCCGCTCACCGCATCCAGCTTGGCCACGGCGTCTGCCACCGCCTCCGGATTGTCCTTGGCTTCCTTCAGCTGCCGGGCGGCCAGGGAGAGGAGCTTACACTGGGTCTCATACCGGGCCATCATTACGCAGTAGACGCCCAGGGCATCGCTGTCCAGGTCGTCCAGGATCACCAGGCCGTCCATCCGCTCCAGCACCTTCCGCCAGTAGCGGCCGGCCGCCGCGTTTTTGGTCATAATGACCGGCTTCTCCATGCGGCTCTCCCGACCCCGGTCGGGGATCACCCCCTCCTCGGCCTGCTGCCGGAGCTGCCGCTCCTCCTCGGTCAGGTTTTTGCTCATATTGTCCAGCGCCTTTACCGGCGTCGGCATCCAAGTCACCTCCTGCTTTTCCGCCCCGCGGGGCCGAAATCCCCATCGGGGAAGTTTTCTCACGTTCGAGAGGCCGCGCGGTCTTACACACCCCCGCCCGAAATCTTCTCAGGGTGGGGGGAGGGGCGGCAAGCCAAAGGCTTGCTCCCGCGCACACGGCCGCCTCCGCGCCGGCACAGGCGGGCGCGTGCCCCGGCGCGGACGTAGGCAGCGGCCGGAGCAGGCCCTCAGTTTCCCGCCGTTTTCCGTCGTTCCTCGGCCTGCTCCTTAGCCGTCTTACGGTCATGGCAGGACTTACACAGGCTCTGGTGGTTGGCGGGATCGATGAACAGCGCCCAGTCCCCGCGGTGAGGCCTGACATGGTCCACCACAGTGGCCCGGGTGCGGACGCCCCGCTTGGCGCACTCCCGGCACCAGGGCTCCCGCAGGAGCTGGGCCGGTCGGAGATCTTCCGTCCAGACCGGCATGCTGTACCAGCCATGGTACTCCGCGGAGCCCCGCCGGGGCGCTTTGCTGGGCTTGTGCTGAGGGCAGTACCCCTCCCGGGTGAGGGCCGGGCATCCGGGATGGCGGCACGGCCGGAGCGGCTTCAGGGCCATCGGGCTATCACCTCCGGGCAAAACAAAAAGCCGGCACCGACGTCCTCCCATCCCGGAAGGTCATCGGCACCGGCTAACAATCGAGCACTGGCCATGGTCGATATTCACGAAAAACTCTGCCTTGCAGTTCCGACACCAGAGGATCAGGTTTTCCGCATTGGTCTGCGGGTTGGCCTGCTGGTTCGTGACCTGCTTGCAATTAGGACAGACATATCGTCCGTTCTTTACGATTAGTTTAACATGTCCTTTGGAAGTTTGCAATCCCCTATTCCTCCTTTTCCGGCGTGTGTGCGTAATTTTCCACTACATTTCAAGATTGATCGCGCGCGTGCGCGCGACTAATTCTAAAGCAAAGAACCATTATGCGCTTTAATATACAGAGCGTAATAAAATGACCCAAAATCATTGGCCACATCCCCCCGCCTTGCCCACAGCACATCGTCCGGGATCTCAATGGCACCGCTGGTATCCTCCCACCGCATCGGCGGCGGCAGCTTGGCGTTGAGGGACCGGCTGCAGCTCCACGGGTGACGGCCAATGGGAATGATCACGCCATCGGTCCGCTCCTTGGTGAAATACCGGGCCAGCCTGTAAAAGCCTCCATAGGGCAGCAGCAGCGGCTCGTCGTCCACCTCGCCGTACCGCCAGAGGTGCCGCACCTCTGCTGGTGAGAAGTCCTCATCGGACAGCACCATGTGGACATGGTACCTGTGATCTCCGTGGAGCCCTTCAATGGCATAGACCCAGTCGAAGGGCTGGCACCCCTTCCACCGGCGTGCCCGGGCCATAAAGGCACGGAGACACCGGCGCACCCCCGGGAAGTTGGAGGGCAGCGAGGCACTGTCAAAAGTCAGGGTGTAGTGGCTGCCCCGGTACCCGAACAGAGCCAGCCGCAGCTCCAGCCGGTCCGTGGGCGACCGGCACACCGCGCTGTGAGGGGAGTTGATAATCTGCAGCTTGTCCCGCCGGTCCTCCGGGGAGTCCGTACGGGAGAGGCGGGGACGCAGGGCCCGGCACTCCTTGACCAGCGGCCCTGCCTCCTGCCGCACACAGATCCACCGCGCCTCACCCATGGGCCTCCCCCTGAGTGGTTTGCTCCTTCATATCCGTTGCCTCCTTGTCCAGTTTGTCCAGAGCCCGGGCCACCGCCGCCCACTGGGCGTCCTCCAGGACGTCGGCATTGGAGATCACCCGGCGGAGCACGTCGGCGGTGACATCTTTCCGGCGGGCCGCTTTGGCTACCGCCTCCAGACACCCCAGGCCATTGGCTTTACGGTAGGCCAGGAGTCGGGCGTGGGTTGCCTGCTTGTGTGCAACATTCCCACTTTTTACCCGCTTGGGTTTTCCCGTCGGCTCCTGCGGTGTCACCGCTGCCAGACAGGGCAGCTGCTCCAGGGTCCAGGTATAGGATGCAGGGAGCACCCACACACCGCTGGAGACAGCCCGGATGGTAGCCAGCCTTATGGTCTCTGCCTCATCCACCGTACAGGACGGCACCCGCACCACCAGCACCTCCCGCAGATCATTTTGCTCCATGGGATTCCTCCTCCGGTGCAGTCTTACCCGCATTTCCCATTATTCTCCGCCTCAATGCATCCCACGTCTCTTCCGTCAGCGGCCGACCGCACTCCACACAGATCCTTCTGGGCTGGAACATGCTGCCCCCGGCACATCGATCACAGGGCCAATCTTCCGCGGAACACAGAGAGGCTTTGCAGTTGATGCAGGTCAGGCAGTCCTCGCATCGCTGCCACGACTTCCGGTGAAGAGAGAATGGGTGATATCCGTACGCCCTCCAAGTAACGCCGTACAGGCTATAGGCGGCATAATTGGTCCCCCGCTCGGTTGTAGTGTAAAACATTCCCGT
>CALXDD010000039.1 GCA_944386985.1 uncultured Oscillospiraceae bacterium | reverse complement strand
ACGGCGCTCCGCGCCGCCCCGCTGTGCGGGGCCCCAGAACGGCGATTTGCGGCTGCTCTATCAAATTGGCTCTTTTATTCTACCGCAATCTGCTCCATCACGAAGCACTCAATAATATCGCCGGTCCCACAAAATCTTCGATTTTGCGGGAGCCCTCGATTTCACTTGCGCGGCGGAAGTGAATTCCGCCTTGCGCCAAGGTTTTGGACCTCCGGCCCAAAACGCTTGCACGGCGCTCCGCGCCGCCCCGCTGTGCGGGGCCCCAGAACGGCGATTTGCGGCTGCTCTATCAAATTGGCTCTTTTACTCTACCGCGATCTGCTCCATCACGAAGCACTCAATAATGTCGCCGTCCTTGATATCGTTGAACTTCTCGATACCAATACCGCACTCGTAGCCGGAGGAGACCTCCTTCACAGCGTCCTTGAACCGCTGCAGGGAGCTGAGCTCACCCTCGTGGATCACCACACCGTCACGCACAATACGGACCTGGCAGCCACGCTGGATCTTGCCGTCCTGAACATAGCAGCCCGCGATGGTGCCCACACCGGACACCTTGTAGGTCTGCCGCACCTCGGCATGACCGATGAGCGCCTCCCGGAACTTGGGGGCCAGCATGCCCTTCATGGCAGCCTCCACCTCGTTGATGGCGTCGTAGATCACCCGGTACATCCGCATATCCACGTTGTTGCGGGCGGCGCTGTCCCGGGCAGCGGCGTCAGGCCGCACATTGAAGCCCACGATGATCGCCTTGGAGGTGGACGCCAGCATCACGTCGCTCTCGTTGATAGCGCCCACGCCGGAGTGGATCACCCGGACCCGGACCTCGTCGTTGGAGAGCTTCTCCAGGCTGCTCTTCACCGCCTCGGCGGAGCCCTGGACGTCGGCTTTGACGATGATGTTCAGATCCTTCATCTCGCCGGCCTGGATCTGGCTGAAGAGATCCTCCAGGCTGACCTTCTGGATGGGGGTGTTCTGCTTGGCCTTCTCCTCGGCCTTCCGCTGCTCCACCAGCTCCCGGGCCAGACGCTCGTCGGCCACGGCGTTGAAGGTGTTGCCTGCGCCTGGCACCTCGCCAAGGCCCGTGATCTCCACAGGCACGGAGGGACCGGCCTTCTCCAGCCGCTGGCCCTTGTCGTCCACCATGGCACGGACACGGCCCACGGCGGTACCGGCGATGATGATATCGCCCAGCTTCAAAGTACCGTTCTGCACCAGCAGGGTCGCCACAGGACCCCGGCCCTTGTCCAGCCGCGCCTCGATCACCGTACCGGAGGCAGCGCGGTTGGGGTTGGCCTTCAGCTCCGCCATCTCGGCGGTGAGGGTCACCATCTCCAGCAGATTGTCGATGCCCATGCCGGTCTTGGCGGAGATGGGGCAGATGATGGTGTCGCCGCCCCAGTCCTCAGCCACCAGTTCATACTCGGTGAGCTGCTGCTTGATCCGCTCGGGATTGGCCTCGGGCTTATCCATCTTGTTGATGGCCACAATAATGGGAATGCCGGCAGCCTTGGCATGGTTGATGGACTCCACGGTCTGGGGCTTGATGCCGTCCTCGGCGGCCACCACCAGAATAGCGATATCCGTCACCATGGCGCCGCGGGCGCGCATGGAGGTGAATGCCTCATGGCCGGGGGTATCCAGGAAGGTAATGGGCTTGCCCTTGATCTGCACCTGGTAGGCGCCGATGTGCTGGGTAATGCCGCCGGCCTCTCCGGAGGCCACATGGGCGTTGCGGATATAGTCGAGGAGGGAGGTCTTGCCGTGGTCTACATGGCCCATGACCACCACCACGGGGGCCCGGGGCACCAGATCCTCCTCCTTGTCCTCGGCGGTGTCGATGAGCTTCTCCTCGATGGTCACCACCACTTCCTTCTCCACCTTGCAGCCCATCTCCTCGGCGATGATTGCGGCGGTGTCGAAGTCGATCATCTGGCTGACGGAGGCCATGACTCCGTTCTTCATCAGGCACTTGACCACCTCGGCGGCAGTCTTCTTCATGCGGCTGGCCAGCTCGCCCACGCTGATCTCCTCGGGGATCATCACCTTCACCGGGGCCTTCTTGGCCACCTCCAGCTGCAGGCGGCGCATCTTCTCCTGCTCCTCCTGCTTGCGCTTGTTGGAAAAAGCGGGCTGGTTGCGCTTCTTGTTGCCGGCGTTGCGGAACTTCTCCTTGCCCTGTTGCATGTTGTGGGCGCCCCGGGTCCGGCTGTCGGCGATGTCCTCCAGGCGCTCGTCATACTTCTCCAGGTTCACATTGGCGGCCTTCCGGGTATCCACCACTTTCTTCTCCGGCACGCGGGTCGTGGGCTTCACCGGCTCAGCCTGCGGGGCAGCGGGGGCATCGGCATTCTGCTGCTGGGCCTGCTGCTGAGGCTGCTGGGGACGCCGCTGCTGCTGGGCCTGAGGGCCCTGCTGCTGGGGACGGTTCCCCTGGGGCTTGGCAGGAGTCTGCTGCTTTTGCTCGGCCTGGGCCGCTTCGGCAAAGATGACCTCAATCCCGGAGACCTGATTATGCTGGGTCAGGTACTCGAAGATCAGGGACAACTCCTCATCGCTGAGCACCTGCATGTGGTTTTTCGGCGCCGTAGCGTACTGCGTCAGGATCTCGGTAATGGTCTTGGTCGGCAGGCCGAAATCCTTCGCCACCTCGTGCACTCTGTATTTGTTCATATTATTCATACCCAATAGAGCCACCTCCATACAGAAAGGTTGATTTCAATTCACTTGGACCGGCTGTCCTGACCGGCCCCGCCGCTGCGCTTGATGCGGGTGGGGATGTAGGGTTTCACGGTTCTGCCCTGGCCCCGGAGCTTCTTTTCATGGACCTGCTGCTCCTTGCGGCGCCGGGCGGCCTTTTCCGCCTTGGCGCGGAGCTTCTCCGCCGAGGGACCGTACCGCTCCGGATCATTTTTCGCCAGCCGCTCCACAATGGCGTTGGCAAAGCCGATATCCGTCACCGCCGTCATGGCGCAGACGCTGCGGCCCACGGCCGCCCCCAGTTCGTCCTTGGTGTAGGGGACGGAGAGCCACAGGCACTGACCGGCGTCGGCGAAATGCCGTACCCGGCGAAAGCTGTTGTCGGCGGCGTCCCGGGCCACCAGGATCACCCGGCAGCTGCGGGCTCGGCAGGCGGCGCCCACCGGCTCCTCGCCGATCTCCAACCGGCCGGCCCGCATGGCCAAACCGAGAAGATGTAAAATATTATCCATCCGCCGCCTCCATCTGCCGCTCCAGCTCCTCGTAGACTTCCTCAGGGATCTGGGTGCTGAAGGCCCGCTCCAATGCCCGGCTCTTCCGGGCCTTGGCAAGGCACTCCCGGTTGGGGCACACATAGGCGCCCCGGCCCGGTTTCTTTCCCACAAAGTCCAGGGAGATCGCTCCCTCAGGGGAGCGGACCACCCGAATAAGGGCCTTCTTATCCTTCATTTCCCGGCAGCCAAGGCATTGCCGCTGGGGGATTTTTTTTGCTTTCTGCATAGGCTGCCTCCTGTTTTGTCCCTCTGGCGGGGACGGACTGGTTTTCTTCTTCTGACGAAGGCGAATCTGGTTTGATCGGTACCCGACGGTAGTTCGATACCTGGTTTTGCCTCCGGCGGGTGACTTTTCTCGCCAAAGAAAAGTCACCAAAAGTTGGCTTAGAACCAATGGTTCTAAGGACTCCTTTATTTCCTATTATGGGAAGTCCTGTTCCATTGCATTCCGCAGGTTGTACGGCTGACGCTGCGATGGAGTGTCCGGGTTCTCCTCTTTCCGCGCTTCGGCGCGCTGCCTTGGTGGTCGCAGACGCCTCTGCAATATCCGACGCGGAAAGATTTCCTAAAATCGCTGCCGCCCAGATGCGGAAGAAACGGTAGACGACGCAACCATCGTCAACCCACCAATGGAGCGCGCTAAAGCGCGGTAATAGTCCGTACCGGACACGTCAACGGAGCGTCAGAGGCATCAAAGGTAAAATAGCCAGGGGAGACTGACAGTACACGTCAGGAAAAGGAATTCTTAGAACCATGGGTTCTAAGCTGATTTTTGCCTACTTTTGTTCAGCGACAAAAGTAGGCCGCCGGAGGCATAACACCATTCGAAATACCGTCTGCCGGTCAGGCAGGACAGGCTCTGGTCAGCGGCCAAAAAGCACTCCCCCGGGACGGGCCGTGCCGTTTATTACTCCTCTTCCTGGTAGGAAGCGGGCTTGATATCAATCTTATAACCGGTGAGCCGGGCAGCCAGCCGGGCATTCTGCCCCTCTTTGCCGATGGCGAGACTCAGCTGATCGTCGGGCACGATGACCCGGCAGCTCTTGCCCTCCTCGGCGATCCGCACATCCACCACATCGGCGGGCGCCAGGGCGGCGGCAATGAACTGGGCGGGGTCCTCGCTGTACTTGATGATATCAATCTTCTCGCCCCGCAGCTCCTCCACAATGTTGGCCACCCGCTGGCCCTTGGGACCCACGCAGGCGCCGATGGGGTCCACTGCCTCATCGTTGCTCCACACCGCCATCTTGGTGCGGCTGCCTGCCTCACGGGTGATGGACTTCACCTCCACCGTGCCGTCGTAGATCTCCGGCACCTCCAGCTCAAAGAGCCGGCGCACCAGGCCGGGATGGGTCCGGGAGGTGAGCACCTGAGGCCCCTTGCCGATCCGCCGCACCTCGGAGACATATACCTTGATCCGCTGGCCCTCGGTGAGCTCCTCCCCGGGCACCTGCTCCTTGGGGGGCAGCACCGCCTCGGTGGCCTCCGCCCCCGTGCCGATGCGCAGGGACACGTTTCCGCTGTGGGGATCGATGCGGGACACCACGCCGGTGAGAATCTCATGCTGCTTGGAGTTGTATTCGTCGTACACCATGCCCCGCTCCGCTTCCCGGAGGCCCTGGATGATCACCTGCTTGCCGATGCCGGCGGCAATACGGCCAAACTCCACATTGTCCACAGGAATGTTGATCACATCCCCCACCTGGGCGGTGCCCCGGATGGCCCGGGCCTCCTCTAAGGACATCTGGCTGCCGGGGAAGTCCACTTCCTCCACCACGTCCTTCTGGACAAACATCTTCAGATTCTTTTTGCCCTCATCCACATCTACATATACATTTTCCACGCCCTCGTGGTCCTTCTTGTAGGCGGTGGTCAGCGCCTGGATGATCTTCCCCATCATAAAGTCCTGGGGAATGCCCCGCTCCTTTTCC
Source organism: uncultured Oscillospiraceae bacterium (assembly GCA_944386985.1). GTDB lineage: Bacteria > Bacillota > Clostridia > Oscillospirales > Oscillospiraceae > CAJFPI01. Next base: position 15,286 of record CALXDD010000039.1, on the reverse strand, counting down.
AGCATAGCCAGTGCGGCAAAGATCTCATCACATTTCATATCGATTCTCCTATCATCCGATCATCGGTTATCGTCGTTAAAATTCCACCCGCAGGCGGCACAGGGCCACCTGCTCCTTGGAAATGGTCAGCGTCTCCTTCCCCACCGTCACGGTAATGGCGCCGGTGGCCTCGTCGTACCCCTCCAGCACGCCGGCGTACTCCTTCCGACCGTTTTTGGCCTGGTACAGCTTCACCAGCACCGGACTGCCCAGAAACCGCTGGAAGTCCCGGGGACGCTTCAGCGCCCGCTCGCAGCCCGCGGAGCACACCTCAAAAATATAGCTGCCCTCAATGGGGTCCGCCTCGTCCAGAAGATCGCTGAGGGGACGGCTGACGGCCTCGCAGTCCATGATGTCCACGCCGCCCTCCTTATCTAAATACAGCCGCAGATACCACTGCCCAGCCTCCCGGACGTACTCCACATCCCACAGCTCACAGCCCGCCGCTTCCACCACGGGTGCGGCCAATTTTGCAACGATTTCGGTAGCTTTTGCCATAAATCTCCTCCGATTTGTACCAAACGGGCTGATTTTGACCTTCCGTTTCAAGTCAAGAAAAAGAGCGGACCATAGGTCCACTCTCATGCCAGTACATCTTACCGGATGCATCATACCATATTATGCCGCTCATTGCAAGTATTTTTTCCCCTTTCCGTAAGTTTTTTCTGAAAAAAGCCGGGTATTGCCCACTGTTTTCGCCCTGATATGAAAAAATGTCTTACATCTTTCCTGGTTTTCTCCCGGGAAACCAGAAATATTTTTCGGCCGTCCCGAATAAAAACCCCGGAATCCACCGGCTCGCAGGCAAAATTTTTATGGCTCCGTCAAAAATCATAAATTTTCCATCGAAAATTTTGTTTGATTTTTTTCGAAAATATGGTATGGTTTCATTAGACATGTGGTCTGATCCGCCATGACATGTCCGCATAGGAAAGGAGTTCTTTACCCATGAGCAAACAACCGTCCAACCAGCAGGTGCTGTTTCAGCCCACGGGCATTCCGCCGCTGGGCTCCGCCGTCTCCCTGGCGCTGCAGCACCTGGTGGCTATGATTGTCGGCTGCGTTACCCCCGCCATTATCGTGGCCAACGCCATCGGCATGCCCCAGGACCAGCGGGTCCTTTTGATTCAATCCTCTCTGGTGCTCTCCGCCATCGCGACGCTGCTGCAGGTTTTCCCCATCGGCGGAAAAAACAGCCGCCTGCGCTTTGGCTCCGGCCTTCCGGTGATCTTAGGCGTCAGCTTTGCCTATGTGCCCAGCATGGAGGCCATCGCCAAGGGCAGCGGCACCGTGGCCACCATCGCCGGCGCCATGGTGGTGGGCGGCATCGTGGCTCTGATCGTGGGCCTCGGGGTGGAGAAGATCCGCGTCTTCTTCCCGCCGGTGATCACCGGCACCGTGGTGTTCACCATCGGCCTCTCCCTCTACCCCACCGCCATCAACTACATGGCCGGCGGCACCGCCAATACATACGAGCTGGTGGTGGAGACCAAGGGCCTCACTCCCGCCCTGGTGTACGGCTCCTGGCAGAACTGGCTGGTGGCCGCCATCACCCTGATCGCGGTGATGGTCCTCAACAACAAGGGCAAGGGCATCGCCAAGCTGGCCTCCATCCTCATCGGCATGGTCTTCGGCTATATCGTCTCCGCCTTTTTCGGCATGGTCTCCTTTGCGGATGTGGGCAACTCCTCCTGGTTCGCCCTGCCGGAGTTCATGCCCTTCGGCATCGACTTTGACCCGGCGGCCTGCATTGCCATCGGCATCCTCTTCGCCATCAACTCTATCCAGGCCATCGGCGACTTTACCGCCACCACCGTGGGCGGCATGGACCGTGACCCCACCAACGCGGAGCTGAAGGGCGGCATCATCGCCTACGGCGTCACCAACACCCTGTCCGCCTTCTTCGGCGGCCTGCCCACTGCCACCTACTCCCAGAATGTGGGCATCGTCACCACCAACAAGGTCATCAACCGCACGGTGTTCGCCCTGGCCGCCGGCTTCCTGCTGCTGGCCGGCGTGTCCCCCAAGTTCGCCGCCATCCTCACCACCATTCCCCAGTGCGTCCTGGGCGGCGCCACCATCACTGTGTTCTCCACCATCGCCATGACCGGTATGAAGCTCATCGCCTCCCAGAAGCTGGACGCCCGGAACACCACCATCGTGGGTCTCAGCGCCGCTCTGGGCGTGGGCATCTCCCAGGCCTCCGCCTCTCTGGGACAGCTGCCGGAGGAGTTCGTCATCATCTTCGGCAAGTCCCCGGTGGTCATCGCCACCATCATGGCCATCCTCCTGAACCTGATTCTCCCCAAGCACCAGGAGGACTGAAACGCGCTGCAGAAAAGGAGCCCGCGGCCGCTTGCCGCAGGCTCCTTCTTTTTGTCTGTCCGCCGCTTCCCCCGCCCCCCGCAGCGCCCGCCGGGAGAGCGTTTCTTTGAAAACAGTGGCAAATTTGTCGTTCTATGCTATAATGATGACAAAGAAATCCATTTAAGCCGTCCCCTGGGGGATGTGCCGCAAATACGGGAGACACACTATGTCAAGACAATTTTTCAAGCATCTTCGGGACGACGAATTTCTCCTGCGCTGGAAGGAGCGCAGCAAGCGCAGCGCCCTGCACCTGATCTTCGGCCGCACTACCCTGGTGGCGGTGCTGCTGGCGCTGCAGATTTTCCTGCTGGTAGGCGCCTTCGGCTACCTGGAGGAGTACATGGCCTACTTTTACGGCGGCTTCGCTGTCATTTCCGGGCTGGTAGTCTTCCACCTGGTGAACCAGCGGGGAGACCCCACCGTCAAACTGACGTGGATCGTACTGGTTATGGCGGTGCCGGTAGTAGGTGTGGCCCTGTACTTTTTTGTCCAGACGGACCTGGGCCACCGGATGATCCACCGGCGGCTGGAAAAGCTTCACCGGGACTCGGCGGTCTATGTGCTGCGGCAGGAGTCCCTCATCAGGAAGCTGGAGAAGGAGGAGCCGGAGTTTGCCTCCCTGGCCAAATACTCCACTTCTCTGGGCTATCCTCCCTATGAGGGCTGCGAGGCGGAGTATTTCCCTCTGGGGGACGACATGTTCCCCAGGCTCCTGGAGGAACTGGAGAAGGCCCGCAGTTTCATTTTTCTGGAATTCTTCATTGTGGATGAGGGCCTCATGTGGGGCAAGGTGCTGGACGTGCTGCAGCGGAAGGTCCGCCAGGGCGTGGAGGTCCGCCTCCTCTACGACGGCACCTGCGCCCTCTTCAACCTCCCCTACCACTATCCCCGGGAGATGCGGGAGCTTGGCATCCAGTGCAAAATGTTCTCCCCCATCCGCCCCATCGTCTCCACCTCCTACAACAACCGGGACCACCGGAAGATCGTGGTCATTGACGGCCACACCGCCTTCACCGGCGGGGTGAATCTGGCCGACGAGTATATCAACGTCCGCTTCCGCTTCGGCCACTGGAAGGACACCGCTGTTCTGATCCGGGGCGCGGCGGTGCGGAGCTTCACCCACATGTTCCTGGAGATGTGGAACGTGGACCAGCGGCAGGAGGACTTCCGGCGGTATCTGAACGTCAGCTGTCCTCCCCTTCCGGACAGCGGCTATGTGATGCCCTACGCCGACAGCCCTCTGGACGACGAGCGGGTGGGGGAGCTGGTGTACATGGATATGCTGAACCGGGCCCACCGCTACGTCCATATTATGACCCCCTATCTGATTTTGGACCACGACATGATCACCGCCCTCACCTTTGCCGCCAAGCGGGGGGTGGAGGTGGTACTGATTTTGCCCCACGTCCCCGACAAGAAGTACGCCTTCGCTCTGGCCAAAACCCACTACCGGGAGCTTCTGAACGCCGGGGTGCAGATCTGGGAGTACACCCCCGGCTTCGTCCACGCCAAGGTCTTCGTCAGCGACGACAAGAAGGCGGTGGTGGGCACCATCAATCTGGACTACCGGAGCCTCTCTCTCCACTTTGAATGCGCCGCCTATCTCTGCGGCGTGCCGGCGGTGGCGGACATTGAGCGTGACGTCCAGAACACCCTCAAGCGCTGCCAGCGGATCAATCTGGCCGCTTTGAAGCAGACTCCCTTCCTCACCCGGCTGGCAGGCTGGCTTTTGAAGCTGCTGGCGCCGCTGATGTAAGCGGCATCAGGAAAAGAGGCCCTTTCCAAAGGGCCTCTTTTTTGCGTCTATTCGCTTTTGATGGCCTCCAGCGCGGGAATCCGCACCGCCTTGTTGGCGGGGTAGTAGCCGGAGCCAAGGCCGATCAGCACCGAGAAAAGCACGGCGAACAGCAGCAGCCACGGCGGGATCACCGAGATCCGGGAGACCCCCTCCCCTCCTACGATGGCGGGAAGGAGGTTTTCCATCGATGGTCCCAGGGACACCAGATTGATGACCACCGAGGCGATGAAGCTGATGATGCAGCCGATAACGCCGCCGATCAGGCCGATGGCCCCGGCCTCCGAGAGGAACATCACCCGGATATCGGTGACATAGCACCCCAGGGCCTTCATGATGCCGATTTCCCTGGTCCGCTCAGAGATGGACATAATCATGGTGTTGGTGATGCCGAGAGCCGCCACGAACAGGGAGATGGCACCCAGGCCGCCCAGCATCAGCTGCTTTTGCCGGGCCTCCTTCTCCATGGGCTTGCGGACGCTCTCCATGGACTCGGTGGAATAGCCGAGGCCCTTGATCTCGCTCTCCACATCCGCCACTCGGGAGATGTGGGCCACCTTCACCAGAACGGAGTCGTAGGGCACCGCCTTCTTCTTGTTTCCCTGGGCCTTGTCCAGGATCTTCCGGAGATCCCCCAGACTCATGATAATGCCCTCAGAGGTCTCGCTGCCCTTGGAGTAATCCTCCTTCGTGACCCCTACCACCTTGATGGGCACTGTGAACTTGCCGCTCTCCGTGGAGATCTCCAATGTCATCTTCTCCTTCATGGGGTCCAGATAGGGAGGCGGCACATCGACCAGGTTTCCGTTCTCATCCCAGCCGCCGCTCCAGCGGTCCACGGTGTTGCGGCCCTCGGGACGGAGGGTGTCTTTGAAGTTATAGGCCAGATACTGCCCCGCCACCACGTCGCCGGTGCTCCCGGCGGCAGCGCCGTCCACAAAGTGGTAGCCCATCTGCTCCATGGCCTGGGTGTCCATCCCCACCACGGTGGTCCAGTCCGCCACATACCGGTTTCCTGTCCCCGCCACCAGGCGGATCTCATCCACCTCCAAGCTCTGCTTGGGGGTCACCGCCACCACTCCGTCGATCCCCTTCAGCTGCCGCACCAGATTTTCGTCCAGCTTGGCCTTGCCCCGTCCCCCCTGGGGAGCGGTGGCGGTGATGATGGTGAGATCTCCCATCTCGGCCAGCAGCTTCTCCTGGGACTCCTTCATGCCGATGCCGAGGGACACCATAATGACGATGGAGCAGCAGCCGATGAGGACGCCCAGCACCGTGAGAATGGTCCGGGATTTTCGCCTGAGGAGGTTTTGCAGGCACATCCGCAGAAGATCCTGCCGCCTCATCTGCTCTCGCCTCCGGTCTCATCGCCGCTCTCCTGCTCCCAGCTGTCCCAGTCTCCGCCGGCGGCGGTGGCCTCCGCCTTCTTCTTGCGCCGCCGCAGAAGGACCACAGCCACAATCCCTCCTGCCGCCGCCGCGCCTAAAATGACCCACAGCCAGGGGAAGGACGGCTCCTCCACGGGATAGTCCTCCTCGGGGAAGTCCGCCGGCGCGGGGGCCTCCTCCGCCTGGAGATCCACGGTGAACTCCCGGGTCTGCAGCTGCTGGTTGCCGTTTTCATAGGCGACCTTCAGCGTGAGATGGATCTCGCCTGCCTCCGTGGGCGTGACGGCAAAGCCGATGTTGCCGCTGGTGCCGGCGGTGATGTTGCCGATGTATTGGGTCCGGGCAGGGGTATCGACACCATCCCCCTCCACGGTGGCCTCCACGTTGGCGATGTCATCCTTGCCCTTGTTGACGTAGGCCAGAATCAGCTCCGACTCCTCTCCCACAGTGAAGACCTCCGGGAGGGTTGGGGCGTTGATCTGGAAGCGGTCGGGCTGGTAGACGGGGATGGAGATGCGGATGTCGGCGCTGCCCTGGCTGCGCTTGTCCTTGTCCACATACTCATATTTGAAGCCCACCGTCATGCTCTGGGCGCCGCTCTTTCCCGTGGGCACCACCTGCATGGGCACCGCCTGGGTCTGCTTTCCGCCTGCGGCGAGGCCCTTGTAGTAGAAAGTGTTGGTGCTGCCGTCCATGGTAAAGCACTCGCCGCCGTCCACTGTCACCACCACGTTCTCCACCTTCAGGGTACCGGTATTCTCAAAGGTAAACTCCAGGGGAAACTTGGCGCCCGCCGCCACGGAGCTGCCGCCATAGGTGAACTTCCGGATGATGATATTGGGGGCGGGCGCGTCCGTCTTTTTCTCCTCCTCCGCCGGGTTGGCGGTGATGTTGATCCGGTCGGAGGCGGTGGCCTGGGTGAGAGCGGTACCGTTGTCGTAGCTGTACTTCAGCTCTGTGCTGAGCGACTGGTTGGGGGAGCTGAGATCCTTGGCCGCCTTGACCTTCACGGTAATATTTCCGCTCATCCCCGGCTGGATATCGCTCAAGAGGAAGGTGGGGGCGTCGTTTTGCAGGATGAGGGAATCGGAGGTGGTAACAGACGCCACCGGGGTCACCAGGGGGGTAGACCCGGCATTCCGGAAGGTAACGGTCACCTCCGCCTCCTCCCCGGCGTTGAGAGGCTTCTCCATGGGGGTTCGGGTCACAATGACCACCGGCTGGGGAATGGCCTCCCGGGGCTGGGCGGGAATGGCGATCTTCTCCGTGGCGGTGCCCTGGACCAGGGAGACGTTGTTGTGGTAGTTGAACTTGAGCTCCGTGTCCAATGTCAGCGTGGCGGATGGGATGGTCTTGGCCGCCTGGAGGCGCACCGTCACACTGCCGGACTTCTTCCCGGCGATGTCGTCCAGCACATAGGAGGAGGAGCCGCTCATGAGGGAGAGGCCCTCGGAGGGGGTGAAGGTGGCCACCGGGGATTTCAGGCGCATGCCGCTGAGGTTTTGGAAGGTGACCTTCAGCTCAATCTGCTGCCCCGCCTCCACCGGGCCGTTGAGCTCGCTGCGGGACACCAGCACGATGGGAGCCGGGGCAGGCTCCGGGGCGGGAGGCGGCTCCGGGGTGGGCGCGGGGGGCGCCTCGTAGACCACCGCTTCGGTGATGGTAAGCTCCATGGTCTGGTAGCTGTCCGGCTGTCCGGCCACGCCGATCTGGAAGCGGAGGGACTGGCCCACTCCCTTGTAGGTGAGACCGGTGAAGCGGATGGCGTAAATGAGAGGGGCGTCGGCGGCGGAGGTCTTCTCTACGGAGACGGAGCCGCCGGTAAAGCTGTCGTCCAGCTTGGTGATGTCCAGGGTCTTGGGATCTCCCTGGCCGGTGCCGTCACTGGTGTCCTTCACAGATACCACAATGTCCGCCTGGCTGCCTTTGGTGACGCTGCCCGTCGGCCGCCCGGCGGTATCGGTAACGGTGTAGCCGGTGATGTACAGATTGCTGTCCGCCGCCAGGACACGGAGCGGGACAGCCGCTGCGAGCAGCACCAGCAGCAAAAGGGCGGAGCAGCCCCTTATGAGGAAATTATGCTTCATGGCAGAGTTTCTCCTTATCATTGACTTGGTTGCTGACGATCTCGCCGTCGATGAGGGTGACAATCCGGTGGGCATAGGAGGCCATCTCCGGATCGTGGGTGACCAGAATAATGGTCTGGTGAAAGTCCCGGGCGAAGGCGCAGATCATCTCCATGATCTCCACCGTGGTTTTGGAGTCCAAGTTCCCCGTGGGCTCGTCGGCGAAGACCACATCCGGCCGGGCGATGAAGGCCCGGGCGATGCCTGCCCGCTGCTGCTGGCCGCCGGACATCTGTCTGGGAAAGTGGTCCAGGCGGTGGCTCAGTCCCACCCGAGCGAGGAGCTTCCGGGCCGCCGCCTCCCGCTGCTGCCGGGGCACCCCCCGGAAGAGGAGGGGCATGGCCACGTTCTCCGTGGCGGTGAGATTTGGCAGCAGGTTATAGGACTGAAACACAAAGCCCAGGTGCTTTTGCCGGAAGGACGCCAGCTCGTTTTCGCTGAGCCGGGAGATGGGCACGCCGCCGATGCAGACTTCGCCCCGGGTGGGCTTCTCCATGCCCGCCAGCTGGTTGAGCAGGGTGCTCTTTCCGGAGCCGGAGGTGCCGAAGATACAGCAGATCTCCCCCCGGTTGACGGTGAGGTTGATCCGCTTGAGGGCTACCACCGTCTCATCCCCCACCGGGTACTCCTTGCGGACGTTCTTGACCTCAATAATGGGCCGGCTGCGTGGATCCGATCCGTTCACAGGCGTTTCCCCCTTTCTGACACAGAAGCATACACCGGCAAACTTCACTCCCCCTGTGCGTTCCATAAAGATTTGGAAAGGAAACGAAAAGGTTTTTCTTTCTCTTTTAAAAAAGCTGGTAGCACGGGTTTTGCGCAAAAATACAGCGGGCCGGGGAAGAACGTCTCTTCCCCGGCCCGCGCCCCTTTGTTCTGTTAAAGCCCCAGCAGCTCCTTCCACTGCTCCTCCCGGAACCCCACGGCCACAAAATCCTCCCCGATGAGGAGGGGCCGCTTCACCAGCATGCCGTCGGTGCTGAGGAGGCGCAGCTGCTCCTCCTCGCTCATCTCCGGCAGCTTGTCCTTCAGTCCCAGGGCTTTGTACTGCAGCCCGCTGGTGTTGAAAAACTTCTTCAGGGGCAGACCGCTGCGGCCCACCCACTCCCGCAGCTCCTCACAGGTGGGATTCTGCTCCTTGATATCCCGATACTCCGGGGCAATCTTATGGGCCTCCAGCCATTTTTCCGCCTTGCGGCAGGTACTGCACTTGGGGTAGCATAACAGCAGCATATCCGTTTCCTCCTCAGTATTCCCGTAAAATCAGCTCCGTGGCCCCCGGATTCAGCCCGACCTCCAGCCGCTTCACCTTGGGGTGCCGGGCATAGGTCTCCCGGATCATGCTCCGAAGGGCGCTGCCGGAGTGGTACCCGTGGATCACCTCCAGCCGGTAGACACTCCGCCCTGCCCGGCGCAGAGCGGCGTCGATGGCTGTCCGTGCCTGGACGCAGTTCATCCCGTGGAGATCCAGGGTGATGATCCCTCCCGTCATGGCTGCCTCACCCCTTTCTCCCCCACAGAATACCACACCACCGGCATCTTTACAAGTTCCCTCCTGTCGGATACAATAGGGACAAATACCGCCCGCCCCAGGCGGGCCAGGAGGCGAAGACTATGGCCCACGATTATTTCAACTGCACGCTGTGCTATATCGAAAACGACCGGGACGAGTATCTGATGCTCCACCGGGTGAAAAAGAAAAACGACGTCAATCAGGACAAATGGATCGGTGTGGGGGGCAAATTTGAGGAGGGGGAGAGCCCCGAGGAGTGCCTTCTCCGGGAGGTCTGGGAGGAGACGGGCTACACACTCACCCGCTACCGTCTCCGGGGCATCGTCACCTTCCAGGCGGACCCGTGGCCCGCGGAGTACATGTTCCTCTATACCGCCGACGGCTACACCGGAGAGCTGAAGGAGTGCAATGAGGGGGACCTCCAGTGGGTGCCCAAGGACCAGATCGAGTCCCTTCCCATCTGGGAGGGGGACAAGGTGTTCTTCCGCCTGCTCCGGGAGGACCGGCCCTTCTTCTCCCTGAAGATGGTCTATCAGGGGGACAAGCTGATGAAGGCCACCCTGGACGGAGAGGAGATGGCGCTGTGAAGGAGAAGCTGCTGATCAGCGCCTGTCTTCTGGGCCGCAACTGCAAGTATAACGGGGGCAACAACTACCACCCCCTGACGGAAAAGCTCCGGGAGCAATACGATCTGGTGCCCATCTGCCCGGAATGCATGGGGCAGCTTCCCATCCCCCACGACCCCTCGGAGCGGGTGGGAGACAAGGTCCTCTCCAAATCCGGCGCCGACGTCACCGCCGCATTCCGCCTGGGGGCGGAGCAGACGGTAAAGGCCGCACGGAAGTCCGGGGCAAAAAAAGCGGTAATGAAGGAGCGGAGCCCCTCCTGCGGCTTCGGCGCCATCTACGACGGCACCTTCACCGGCACCGTAGTGCCGGGAAACGGCGTGGCCGCCGAGGCTCTGGCGGCGGAGGGCGTGGCCATCTGGGGCGAGAGCCGGATCGAGGAGCTGCTGAAGTAACAAGCCGCTCTCTTGCCATCTCCCTCTTTCCGCCGGTTAAGGCAGCACGCAACCAACGGTTGACAGGAAAAATCAGCGGGGTTGGTGGCGGCAACCGGCGGTTCCTGGTATACTGAGGTCAGAAAAAGCAGCCAAATGGAATTCCGAACGTCCGGGAAAGGAGGATGCGGCATGACCTTGGGAGAGAAGCTGCAGGCCCTGCGGCAGGAGAAAAATCTCAGCCAGGAGCAGCTGGCGGAGCGGCTGGAGGTGAGCCGCCAGGCGGTGGGAAAATGGGAGAGCGGCCAGAGCAGGCCGGACATGGATAAGCTGGTGGTGCTGGCAGAGCTGTTCGGGGTGTCCACCGACTATCTTTTAAAGGAGGGCGGAGAAGCCCCGAAGCCCTCAGGGAACCGGTGGGTTCCGGCGGTACTGGCGGCGGCGCTGGTCATTGCCCTGGGAGCGGCGGCTTGGCTTGGCGTGACGGCAGGCCGGACGAGTGCGGAGCGGGACGCACTGGCGGCGGAGAAGACCGTTCTGGAGACGAAAGAGGCAGAATTGGAGGAGGCGCTCCAGGTATCTCAGGAGGCTCTGGAGGCCGCGCAGTCCCAGCCGACACAGGATTTGGGGGACTGGAACAACTACTTCTACCAGTTCGGCCAGACCTACCGGGTGGACTATATGCCCACCTTTACAGAGGGGGACGCCCCCAAGGAGAGCACCGCCTACCTCTATTGGGCCTTTGCCGTCAACTTAGGCAACTGGGGAGAGGAGAAGGGCACCATGTCCCGGACCTATGTGGAGCAGGCGGTGGCCAACCACTTCGGCGTCACCGGGCTGGTCCATCTCCCCATGGTGAAGGGCTGGGACTACGACGGGGAGGTCTACACCGCCTACCCCGATAGTCTGAAAGAACTGCCCATCTACACGGTCAGCTCCTGCCGGATCTATCGGAGGGAGGATGGCTGGCTCTACTACGAGGTGATTTTGGACCAGTACCGGCACAAGGAGGGGGAGCTGATAGACCCCTGGAACATGGCCACCCTGGAGGAGGTCTGGGAGGAATACGGCCGGCAGAACCTGGAGGTCACGCAGCGGGAGAAATTGGTGTATTATTACCGGAATCACCAGTCCATCCCGGTTTTCGTCAGCCACGAGATTCTGCCGGCAGCATGAAAAGGCGCAGAGGCCCTCCGGGAGAAAATTGCGGAGCATGCAGCGCCAGCTAAGCAAAAAGGGCCCGTTGCAAAATGCAGTTTTCAGACCCAAGCGAGAAATTTACGCATTAAAAGTGAGTGAGAACCGCCATCCTGATGGTTCTCACTCACTTTTTAATGGTCCGATTCGTCAAAATTCTATTTTGCAACAGGCCCCTTTATACGCAATTAGATTTGACGGTTGCGGTTTACACAATGTGCAGTATTTGTAATTGAGATTACAAGACATGCAAGCCTTCAATTTCCAAAGTTTCAAGATTGCAAAAGCAACTCAGAGAGTATGCAAATTCTTTACTATAAAAAGGATGTCCTTCTAAATCGTAATAACCAACCACACTAACCTCAAGTTTCAAGAATACATCTTTGTTCTGACCATCTGTAGTATAAGTAATCACATTGTGATAGCGGGGTGATGCGGACATTTCCATTAAGGTAAAATAACTTCCGTCTACCAGACCTTCGTCCGGCGTTACAGCAAAGTAGATTTGTGCATCAATGGGCAGGTCATCGCTATACCCTTTATCGCGCACTAAAACCTGATAATAGTCCGCAGTTCCCTGTTCTGGACAAATAGGGGGAGTATCTTGTCCGTCCCATACCAACGAATTTTTTTCCGCATCCAGAGCGTCCAAATAACTATTTTCCGAGATTTTTTGTATAGAGATAGACCGTTCAATAGGCGTTGAATCAGCACGCATATATAGCCGCACATATAGGATTGCTCCAGCCACAGCCAATATCACAAGCAATAATGCAAGGCATAACAGTCTATTGTGTTTATTCGTTTGGAAGTTCATTTCAGTATTTTCACCTTCTTTTAGGGCAATGCTTCTGTAACACTGTCATAAACAGATTTCCTATAATATCTATTTACAGAAGTACCAAGGTGACCCCTTCCATTGGTTCCTGACCATCATAGATGATACCGAGAGTGACAGGAATATTATTTCTTTCAGCATAACCTTTTCAAATCTGCTCATTTTATGCTTGATCAATTGCAAGCGCTTCATCGCAGGCTATCTGGTGACATTGCGCTTGCAGGGATAGTTAGAGATAGAAGCATACATAAAGACAGAAAACTTGACACAAGTCACTTTTTCATAAAACTTACCCCCTTCAGTTTTTGTTATGATACCAATATTATTACATCTTCATAATACTATAATTTCACTATGCCGTCAATATGTGCAAAATCACCAGTTGGATTGTTGCTTTTTTAGTTAATTTTATAGATTTACATTTTAGTTTTACAGCGGCGGTGTCCCGCAGAAATCTGTACAACAACCGTATGGCTAAGGATAACAAAAAGGCCGTTTCCCCTGTGGAGAAACGGCCTTTATTATCGCTCAGTTACTGCTATTGGATGGGAAGAAGGGCCGAAGCACATCAGCCACATTACTGATGGGCATAGTCTGCAGCCAAATGTGGCCCGGACCAGTAACCACCGTGTTGAACAGGCCCTCACCGCCGAAGAGGGCATTTTTCACACCGGGTACGGTGACAACCTCCATCGAGCAGGAGGCGTCCATGGCGGCGATGTAGCCAGTATCCACCACCAGCGACTGTCCGGCACCCAGTTCATATTCTACCACATGGCCGTCAAATTCGGCGAAGGCGATACCCCGACCGGAGAGCTTCTGCATAATGAATCCCTCACCGCCGAAGAAGCCGGCCCCCATTTTTTTCTGGAAGAAGACCGAAAGCTCCACGCTCGCCTCTGCCGCCAGGAAACCGCTTTTCTGCACCACGATCTCATGTCCGGGGCCGATCTCAAAGGCACGGATGCTTCCGGGGAAACTGGAGGCAAAGGCAATCATACCGGAACCTCCCTGCGCCGTGTAACGGTTCTGAAACAGTGCCTCGCCCGCCAGCAGGCGGCCAAACATTTTGCCCAAGCCTCCGCCACTGGTTGTCTCCATCTTCATATTGGGACTCATCCAGCTCATGCTGCCCCTCTCGGTGATCATCGTTTCGCCCGCAGCCAGTTGGCAAATCACCACCGGCAAGGTATCTCCTGCAATCTGATACTGCATCCTTTCTGTCTCCTTTTTGTTTTTAAGGGATATTTCCACTATAAAGGCTGTGCCCTGTCCTCGTCAAGAGTGACGAAGATACAAAATTAGGACCGTTCGGTTATCTATTTTGCCGAATTCTGACGGGCAGAACATTTTGACAGAACGTGCTTGGATCAGGTGAAAACCCAGGTGCGTACCCTTGTCGGTGGCATGGCGGCGCATCCAGCCAAACTCCATGTCGGCGGTTTCAGCAGCGCAGCTGAAAGAGGACACTACCAGCTTTCCGTCCGTCTTGTCGGGATTGCAGATATAGGCAATGGCCACTTTCAGCGTTAATTTAATCTGTTTCTATGTTTCATAATTTGAACTACGTATTTGAACAAACCAACTTTGCACAGAAAACTTTGCATTGACGGTTGACAAGTAAACTTGGCAATGTTATTATGTGGATACCAAGTACACTTGGCAGATTAATGGAGGTATATTTTTATGGACAAAGAAGAAATCTTGAAAAAGAGCCGTCAGGAAAACGATATTTCAGACGAGCGGACAAAGTACATCGGCCTAAAGGGAGCTGATTTTTCCATTAGCGTGTTGGTATTCCTGTGGATTGTGCTTTCGAGAGGTCTGAAATTAGAGGCCACTGCGCAGTACGCTATGGGGCTGTTAGTCACAGCCACCTGCTTTTCTAATTTTGCGTATCAATTTACCCAGAACCGGACCAAAACCGTCATTTTCTTTACGGTACTGTTTTCCCTTGCAACGGCATTTTATTTGATTTTGGTCTTAAAGTTTATTCTTGGAATCTTTTAAGGGCACAAAACGATTATGAATGATAAGTTGGTTTTAAAAAATCATTTAAAAGAGGCAAGAGCAGAACGCAAGCTTTCCCAAACTCAACTTGCCGAAATGGTGGGGGTTTCCCGCAATACCATTAGTTCAATTGAAACAGGTCAATTTAATCCTACCGCAAAACTTGCACTCGTTCTATGCATTGCCCTTGATAAGAAATTTGAAGAATTGTTTTATTTTTAAAACCGGCTTTCTATGAAGTGGAGGTTATGCCGTGGTAAAAGAAAAATGGGTCTTATGCCCTGTCTGCAAGAGTAAAACACGGTTAAAAGTTCGTGCAGACACAGAATTGAAAAACTTTCCCCTTTTCTGTCCAAAGTGCAAGCATGAGACGCTTGTTGACATACGACAAATGAATCTATCCATCATCCAAGAGCCAGACGCTAAGACGCAGAGCCGATAACACGGAGGGAAAACCTCGCAGGCTATCGGCTCTATTTTTATATTTCCTATGATCTGGTGGTGGCGCTGGCCAATGGCCGCCCCTGTGAGAACCGTATCATCCTGAAGTCGTTTGAGAAGCTGCAGGGGAAAGTGGAACTCCCGAAAGTGGTCTTTCACTCTCTCCGGCATTCCAGCACGACCTACAAGCTGAAACCGAACCACGGCGACCTGAAGGCCACCCAGGGTGATATAGGCCACGCCCAAATTAACATGATCACCAGCGCGTATGCCCACATTCTGGACGAGGACCGCAAGATCAATGTCCAGAAGTTTGAGAGCGCCTTCTATGCCAATCCTGACCTGCGTTCGGTTCGTCCTCCGGAGGAACCAAAGGAACCGGCGCTCGCTACATTGGATTTGGAGGCCCTGGTAGAGCAGCTTCGCAAGTCGCCGGAACTGGCCAACACCCTGGCTTCTTTGCTGGCGTCAGCCCCATCCGAAAAATAGGGCGGAAAAATCGTATTAGCAAATCGGCGTTTTTTATTAGCAAGGCCGGAAAAATAGTTCGAAGCCAATTAGCAGGCATACAG
>CALXDD010000038.1 GCA_944386985.1 uncultured Oscillospiraceae bacterium | reverse complement strand
ATGTCCCTGCTCATGAGCCTGATGATGCTCTCCATGGTGGTGGTCATGATCTCCATGTCCATGGCCAGCATCCGCCGGATCAGCGAGGTGCTGGAGGAGGGGCCGGAGCTTCACAACCCGGAAAAGGCGGTGACGGAGGTGGCCGACGGCTCCATCGATTTCGACCATGTGAGCTTCTCCTATAAGAAGGGCAGCGACAAGCACGCCCTCACCGATATCGATCTCCACATCAAGTCCGGCGAGACCATCGGCGTCATCGGCGGCACCGGCTGCGGCAAGAGCAGCCTTGTGAACCTGATCTGCCGCCTCTACGACGTCAGCGAGGGCGCTGTGAAGGTGGGCGGCGTGGACGTGCGCCGCTACGACATGGACGCTTTGCGCAACCAGGTGTCCGTGGTGCTCCAGAAGAACACCCTCTTCTCCGGCACCATCTTAGAGAACCTCCGCTGGGGCAACCCCGACGCCACCGAGGAGGAGTGCGCCGAGGCATGCCGGGCCGCCTGCGCCGACGAGTTCATCGACCGCTTCCCCGACGGCTACAACACCCGCATCGAGCGGGGCGGCAACAACGTCTCCGGCGGCCAGAAGCAGCGTCTGTGCATCGCCCGGGCCCTTCTCAAAAAGCCCAAGGTGCTGATTTTGGACGACTCCACCAGCGCCGTGGACACCGGCACCGACGCCAAGATCCGCGCCGCCTTCGCCCAAAAAATCCCCGGCACCACCAAGATCATCATCGCCCAGCGGATCTCCAGCGTGGAGCACGCCGACCGGATTCTGGTGCTGGAGGAGGGCCGGGTGAACGGCTTTGACACCCATGAAAATCTTCTCAAGACCAACGCCATCTATCGGGAGATCTATGAGTCCCAGGTCAAGGGCGGCGGCGACTTTGACCAGAGCGCGTGAAAGGAGGACCCAGCTCTATGAAACAGCAGAAAACAGCCAAGCCCGGCGCGGTGCTCAACCGCGTCCTGGGCTATATGCTCCACTACTATAAATTTCCCTTCCTTCTGGTGATCTTGTGCATCACCGTCTCGGCCATCGCCACCGTGGTGGCGGCCACCTTCCCCCAGACCCTGGTGGACGACTATATCACCCCCATGCTGGCCACCGGGTCCCGGGACTTCAGCGCCCTGGCCCACGACATGGTGATCCTGGGCTGTGAGATGGCGCTGGGCGTGGTGGCTTCCTTCGCCTACAACCGCATCATGGTCAACATCAGCCAGGGCACCATGCGCTGCCTGAGAAACGACCTCTTCCAGCGGATGGAGGCCCTGCCCATCAAATACTTCGACACCCACGCCCACGGCGACATCATGTCGGTGTACACCAACGATGTGGATACCCTCCGGCAGCTTCTCAGCCAGAGCATTCCCCAGGTCATCAACTCCAGCCTCACTATGGTGGCCACCCTGGTGACCATGCTCCTTCTCAGCCCGGTGCTCACCATCATCTCCCTGTGCACCGCCCTCATCATGCTGCTGGTCACCTCCAACTTCGCCAAGCTGTCGGGCCGGTACTACGTCCAGCAGCAGCGGGATTTAGGCATTGTGGACGGCTTCATTGAGGAGATGCTGGACGGCCAGAAGGTGGTAAAGGTGTTCTGCCACGAGGAGGCGGCCAAGGCGGACTTCGCCAAGGTCAACGAGGCCCTCCGCCAGAGCGCCAACAAGGCCAACAAGTACGCAAACCTCCTCATGCCCATCAACAACAACATCGGCTGGCTGAGCTACGCCATGGTGGCCATTGTGGGCGCCATCCTGGCCATCAACGGCCTTGGTGGCGTGACCCTCGGCACGGTCATCACCTTTGTGGGTCTCAACAAGAGCTTCACCCAGCCCATCACCCAGGTGAGCCAGCAGGTGAACTTCGTGGTCACCGCCGCCGCCGGCGCCCAGCGTGTGTTTGATCTGATGGATCAGACGCCGGAGAAGGACGAGGGCTATGTGGAGCTGGTGAACGCCAGGGAAACCGGTGAGGGCCAGATGGAGGAGTCCCAGGAGCGGACCAACGTCTGGGCCTGGCGGCATCCCCACAAGGCCGACGGCACCGTCACCTACACAAAGCTCCAGGGCGGCGTGGTCTTTGACGATGTGGACTTCGGCTACGACGAGAAGAAGCTGGTGCTGCACAACATCAGCCTCTGGGCAAAGCCGGGCCAGAAGATCGCCTTCGTAGGCGCCACCGGCGCGGGCAAAACCACCATCACCAACCTCATCAACCGGTTTTACGACATTGCCGACGGCAAGATCCGCTACGACGGCATCAACATCAACAAGATCAAGAAGCCGGACCTCCGGCGGTCCCTTGGCATGGTGCTGCAGGACACCCACCTCTTCACCGGCACGGTGATGGAGAACATCCGGTACGGCAACCTGAACGCCAGCGACGAGGAGTGCATGGCGGCGGCCCGGCTGGCCAACGCCGACGGCTTTATCCGCCGCCTTCCCGACGGGTACAACACCATGCTCACCGGGGACGGCGCCAACCTCTCTCAGGGCCAGCGGCAGCTCATTGCCATCGCCCGGGCGGCGGTGGCGGACCCGCCGGTGCTGATTTTGGATGAGGCCACCTCCTCCATCGATACCCGGACGGAGAAGCTGGTGCAGGACGGCATGGACGCCCTTATGTGCGGGCGGACCACCTTCGTCATTGCCCACCGGCTGAGCACGGTCCGCAACGCCGACTGCATCATGGTCATGGACCAGGGCCGGATCATTGAGCGGGGCACCCACGACGAGCTGATGGAGAAGAAGGGCCGGTACTACCAGCTGTACACCGGCAACTTCGCCGATCAGCCGGCGTAAGAGATTTTTCCGAAACATACAAAAAGTCACGGGAACCCTTTTCCATAGGGGTTTCCCGTGACTTTTTGGATTTCATACGGAAGCGGACCTCAGGCAAAAGCAAGCCAACCCCGCCCCAGCGCCTGAGGGTCAAAAAACCAGCGGACCTCTTTGCTTCCGTCCGCTGGTTTTTGTTCATCCCGGATGCCGGGAGGCGCTGATCTTCCCCGTCTCCGGGTCTAAATACATGGTCTGGAGATCAAAGGCGCCCGCCGCCTTCAGCGCCTGGTCCATGGCCTCCCGGAAATCGTCCTCTCCCGGCTTGGCCGAGGCGTGGAAGGCCGCCGCGGCCAAAAACCCATCTCCGTCCTGCTCCACGGCCAGCCACACCGGCTCCTCCGGACGCCAGAACCCATTGGCGTCCACCGGCAGATCGTCCGCCGGACGGGCGGGGTCCAGAGGCACCTCCGGCCCCGGCGGCTCCGCCTTCACCGCCAGCTGCACCCGGAACAGCTCCACACTCCCCTCTTCGCCGGGGTATGTCCCCACCCAGTCAATCTCCTCCACCGCGGGCTGGGAGAAGGTATAGGTGTAGTAATCGTCCCGGTAGGGCTTCAAAAGCGCCTGGCTGTCCGCCAGAACGGCCTCCTTCAGGGCACAGGCCCGGAAATTCCCCAGCACCATCCAGGTGTCGCCCCGGTCCTCCGCCAAAAGCGGCCCCCGGGGCGCCTGCCCCAACTCTGTCACGCCGGTCTTCCCGCAGCGGAAGGTGGCCGCCGCCGCGGCCAGCAGCGTGGAATCCTCACCGGAGGGATAGGTCCACATGACCTCCCACACCTCCTCCCCTGCCCGGCAGAGCAGGGCCTCCGTCACCTGGCACCGGCCGCTCTCGCCCCGGGCCCAGGCCGTCTCGCCGCCCCAGCCGTAGCTGCTGCGCACCTGGCTGAAGCTGTCGGCAAAGGAGGTGTAAAAGTCCCCGTCGCTGTAGTCCGTTTCATGGCTGCGGACCTCCAAATACGCCGTCAGATCCTCCCCGTCGGGGTACCAGCGCTCTCCGCTGCGGCTCCAGGCTGCCGGGACGCAGACGCTCCAGCGGTAGTCGGCATAGGCGCCGCCCCCCTGGGCCAGATAGGCGGCCTCCCCCTCCGGGAGCTTCTTCTCAAATTCCGACAGCCGCGCCGCCGCGTCGCTGCTGTCCGGCACCGCCGGGAGGCTCTCCCCCTGGATGCTGCTGCCGGTAACCTGCCACACGGACAGCTCCATGTCCTCCTCCCCTATCGTGTAGGGCACGTTGCGGTGGCTGAGGAGCAGCGTGTAGCTGCGGTCCCCGGACACGGTCTTTGCGGTGACCACCGAGTGCTGGTCCATCCACTGGCCGCTGCCCTCCCGGACCGACACCGTCTCCCAGGTCTCCAGCTCATCCCCCTGCTGCCACAGGTAGGCGGTGATCAGGCCCTCCCGGCTGAGGGCCCACTGCCGCCCGCCGCTGGCCAGGGAGGTGAGCATATCCTCGTTGAGCTCCGGCCAGCCGCTGTTGAGATCGGCGTTTTCAATGCCCTGCTCCATGACGAAGTCCACATACTCCTGCCAGGTCATGCCGCTGGTATCCCCGGAGTACAGCGTGGCCACCAGGGTGTAGGCCCCGCTCTCCGTCTCCGCCACTACAAACCGGGGCGCGCCCCGGTCCGTCCGGGCGGTGAACCAGCCGTTCACCATCTCCGCAGTCATGGCGGACAGACGCTCCCCCCGCTCCGTCCGGATGCGGTAGTCCACGTCCCACAAATAGTAGCCGTCCTCCGAGCGGTCGCTGCACTTGAGGTAGGACACATAGGCCCCCTCCACCGTGCCGCCGCCGGACTCCACCCGCCGCACCGTCTGAGCCAGCAGGTCCAGGGCCATGGCCTCCACGGCGTTATACTGGTCGTTGGTATAGCTAAGGATCTTTCCGTCCTTGGAGAGGGTGAGGAAGACAGGCTCCTCCCCCTGCCGCTCCGTCTGCAGGGTCACCACCCCGTCCCGGCGCTCCCCGGCGGTGACGGAAACCTCCCCCTCCGTCTCCCGGGCCTGTCCCTGGTAGCTGTCGCTGTCCTCTAAATAGGTCCAGTCGGAGAGGGTGTCCTGCAGGTCCTCCAGGGCCTGGCCGGTGCGCTCCTCCAAAAGGGCCGCCATCTCCCCGGTCCCTACCGTCACGGTGCCGTCCGACGAGGACTGAGCCAGCCCGGCCCCGGTGGCGAACACCCGGGAGAGGTTGAGATACTTCACATCGCTGTAGAGATGGGTGAGAAAGGCGCTCCACTCCGGTGTGTTCAGCCGCTCCTCCCACTGCTCCAGCTCCCCCTGGGACAGCTCCCCGTCCTTGGGCGCGCAGGCGGCAAGGCCCAGCAGCGCAAAGGCGGCAAACAGCACCGCCAGCCGCTTCCCCCAGTTCATTCCAATCCCTCCCATTGACGCGGTCCCTCCGCCTTTTGCGAAGAGAACTTATTAAAAAAATAGACGCAAAAAATCCTCAGATAGTTCCACTCCATGGAAAATATTTTCTCCCCGTCCTCCGTCCCGGGACGGCTCTCCCCTCTATCATACAAAGTCCTCCTAAAAAAAGCAAGAAACCGCCGGCTGCCATTGACAGGAAACCGTATTACTTATATAATACAGTTAGGAGCCGTATTAGTCAAGTAGTACAGTTTGGGAAAGGGGGGATGTCCGTGGTCTCCTTTGATCGCTTCTCCATCACCGGTGAGAGTCCCATCTACCTGCAGATCCTCCGCTATGTCCAGCGGGGCATCGTGGCGGGGACCATTGCCGACGGGGAGGAGCTGCCCTCCCGCCGGGTGCTGTCGGCCCTTCTGGGGGTGAATCCCAACACGGTGCAGAAGGCCTACCGGCTGCTGGAGGAGGAGGGGCTGGCGGTATCCCATCCGGGTGCCAAGAGCTATGTGTCGTTTACAACGGAGCAGCTGTCCGCCATCCGCATCCAGCTGACGGAGGACAGCGCCCGCAGGGCCGTGGAGTCCATGCGGGAGATGGGGGTCTCCTTAGAGGAGGCGGAGGCGCTGCTGCGGCGGCTGTGGAAGGAGGAAGCACCATGAAACGATGGCTCAGTACAGGGTATCTTCCCCTGCGGAGCACCATATTTCCCCTGGCAGGGATTTTTCTCCTGATGGGACTGGCGGAGGGGGCGCTGCTGTGGCTGCTGCGCAAGCAGCCGGCCCCGCCGGAGGCGCTGTTTGGTCTCCCGGCCGCCGCCGTCTATTTTGCCGCCATGCTGGCCGTCTTTTCCCTTCTGCTGCTCCGCTACAGCGGCGGCGCCGTCACCCTGGGGCGGCTGAACGTATCCCCCATGGAGCAGTTTGTTCTGTGGGGCGGGTGGAGCGCCCTGTGCTTTTTCGGGGTGATGGCCTGGCAGGTGGCGCTGTTTCTTCTGCTGGAGACAATCTATCTCCGCCTTACGCCGGAGGCCGCCCACAGCCAGGCTATGATGCTGGCGGTGTACCGCTCCGATCTGCTGTACACCCTGCTGCCTTTGTGGGAGCCTCTGCGGTATCTCTGCAATCTGGTCATGTGTGTAAATCTTGGGTTCTCCGCCGCCCTGCTGGCCTTCCTTCGGAGAGTGCGGCGGTGGCATCTGGCGCCCATTCTCTCCCTGGCCCTGGTTTTTGTGGCGGGGCCCGGCAGCAATGCCCCCTATTTTTTCGGCGCCGCCCATCTGGTCCTTGCCGTCTTCTGTGTGCGGCGCTGGAGGAGGTCCGCCTATGAAAAAGCCTGACCTCTCCTCTCTGGTGCCCGCCGGTGTGAGCGGGCGGCGGGAGATTTTGTGGACCCTGGCGGGACTGTGCCTCTCCGCCGTGGTGGGGGTCCTGGCCTTTCTCTTCAAGCTGTGGTATGTGGTGGATCTGGCCCAGGACTGGCTGGAGGAGGGGGCTCCCCGGGCCATCGTCCCCCCCTTCCGGGAGGTTCTGAGCGGCACCCTCTTCTGCTTTCTCCTGGTGGGAGCGGCCATGGCGGGCCTGCTCATTTACCACATTGACCTCCACTACCGGGGAAGCCGCAGCATCTACCTCATGCGCCGCCTGCGCCATTGGTGGGAGCTGCCTTTGCGGTGTGCCGCCCTGCCCCTGGCGGGGCTCCTCTGCAGCGCTCTCGCCTGGGGACTTACTCAGCTGGTGCTGTTTTGGCTGTACATAGCTCTCACGCCCCAGATCCATCTGGGCGATCTCTACCGGGACGGATTTCTCACCGCCCTTTTGAGAGGAGGATTTCTATGCTGACGCTGCAACATGTCCGAAAGACCTACAACTACACCCACCCCGCT
Source organism: uncultured Oscillospiraceae bacterium (assembly GCA_944386985.1). Classification (GTDB taxonomy): domain Bacteria; phylum Bacillota; class Clostridia; order Oscillospirales; family Oscillospiraceae; genus CAJFPI01. Next base: position 13,515 of record CALXDD010000038.1, on the reverse strand, counting down.
CTCCAGGGGGTGGATCTCACCATCGGCCCCGGGGAGATCGTGGGCCTCTTCGGGGAAAACGGAGCGGGCAAGAGCACCCTGATGAAGTGCGTGCTGGGGCTGGTCCGCTATGACGGAACCATCACCTTGGACGGGGAGCCTGTGACCCGGAAAAACATCGAGCGCTTCTCCTTCGCCACCTGCGAGCACTCCTTCTTCCCCCGGCTGACGCCTCAGGCCCACCGGGAGTTCTACGCCGCCCACTTCCCCCATTTCCGCCACAAGCGGTTCGAGGCCCTCATGGATTTCTTCCAGCTGCCCCCCCACCGCCCGGCGGGCAAGATGTCCACCGGCCAGCAAAATCAGCTGGAGGTGATCCTGGCCCTCAGCCAGGGGGCGGACTACATCCTCATGGACGAACCCTTCGCCGGCAACGACATCTTCAACCGGGAGGACTTTTACAAGGTACTGCTGGGTATTTTAGAGCCGGAGGAGACGGTGCTCCTCTCCACCCACCTCATTGAGGAGGTGGAGCGGTTCATCGGCCGGGCTGTACTGCTGCAAAAGGGCCGGGTGGTGGGAGACCGCACCGCCGCAGCCCTGGAGGAGGAGGGGAAGACGCTGGTCCAGTATATCAAGGAGACCTATGGCTACCGGGGAGACCGGGTGCTCCGGGCTCTCGACCAGCTGTCGGGAGAGGAGGAGCAGCCATGAGGCGGATCTTTGCCCTTCTTTTAGCCGCCCTGCTGACCCTGGGCGGAGCGGGGACGGTGCTGGGGGCCCAGGTGGTCCTCCGGGACCGGGAGGACGTGGTGACCGTAGAGGAGGAGATCCTCTACGGCGACACCGAGGCCGCCCAGGGGCTCCGGGTCACCCTGAAAACCCAGTGCAGCCAGTCCTTGACCCAGCTTCTCTGGGACACCAGCTTCGCCGCCGGCGGGGACGGTACGGCGGACACCGCCTTCTCCTACCTCCGGCGTCCGGAGCCGGACTGGTACCAGCCCCCATCCAACACCATCACCATTGATTTTTGCGCCGCCAATGAGACCTTTCGCACCAACGCCGAGGACGATGAGGACTGGTGGCAGCGGATGGAGAATGCCGACTTCCTGTCCCTTCCCGCCCAGGACGTAGCGGACCGCACCGCCGCCGGAGAGGAGCGGACGGAGACGGTGGACCTGTGGGACTACTACCAGCTCTACTCCCTCTGCGCCACAGCGGATCTGGACATGGGGGGCGAGACCTTTTATCGGAGCGGCCTTCCGGGAACAGAGCTGCTCACGGAGTTTTTCCGCTTCCCTGTTCTGCCCGGCACCACGGCGGAGGTAACCGTACGCCGGAGCCAGTCCGGCCCGGTGGAGGAGACCCGCACCAGCTGCGGCATCAATTTCCCCCAGATTCTCTCCGGCACGGCGGACGAGAACACCGCCTACCTGTTTTTTGACCTGGCCGACATAGATCCCTCCCTGGACACCAGCCAGATTGCCGGGGGCTATGGCGTCTACCGGCTGGACTACCACAGGGAGACCGTCATCACCGAGCCGGAGGAGGGCCTCATCCATATGGACGACACCCTGGTGATCGACGGCATCTCCACTGTACTGCCGGTAGAAGGAACCGTGAAAGAGGTGCTGGGCAGCGAGGACGGGGAGACCCTGCTGGTACTGTCGGAGGAGGATGGAACGCTGCGGCTGTCGGTGCTGGAGCGGGGCAGCGACCGCCTGCTCCAGCAGATCGATCTTCTGCCCATGGCGGAGGGCGACGATCTGTACCGGGCGGAGCTTCTGGGGGAGGACCTTCTGGTCCGCCTTCCAAGCGGCGCTGTGGCGGTGGCGGCCCGTACCGCCTCCGGCTATGAAGCCGTTCTCACCGCCGACGTCACCGACGCCGCCCTGGCCCCCTTCTTCTCCGACGGGGCAAAGCGGGAACAGTACCGGTGGCTGGACAGCGCCGCCGCCTTTGACGGGGAGCGGCTGGCGCTCCTCTACCCCTTAGACGACGCCTATACAGCTCTGCTCCCCGAGCTGGGACTGCTGCTGCTGGACGCCGACGGGACGCCGGTCTTTGCCGCCCGGTACCGCCACAACGCCTCTGACGACCGGGGCGCATGGCCCCGGATGACATATGACGATCCCGACAACAGCTCCCCGGAGCAGCTGCCCATACAGCTCTCCTTTTCCTGATCCCATTTGCCTGTGACGTTTTTCAGAAAGGAGGCATTTCCATGCGGCAGAAACTGGCGCTGGCTCTGGCGGCCCTGCTGATTTTGGGCGGTGCGGGGGCGGTGCTGGGGGCCCAGGTGGTCCTCCGGGGCCGGGAGGACGCGGTGACCATAGAGGAGGAGATCCTCTACGGCGACACCGAGGCCGCCCAGGGGCTCCGGGTCACCATGGAGACCGCCAGCGACTCCTTCCTCTATCTCCTCCAGTGGGACACCGCCTTCTCCCCCGGCGGCGCCAGAGCGGCGGACACGGTTTTCACCGCCGAGCCACAGGAGACCTCCTGGTCGTCCTGGGACCAGGAGGATGAGCTGCGGGTGGAGTTCGACTCCCCCCACCTCGTCCTCGCCGGACCCACGGCGGACCAGTATTTCTGGGACAGCCAGAGGCGGGCCAACCGGCTGTATCTCCCCGCCAAGGATGTGGCGGGCCGCACCGCCCCCGGGGAGGAGCGGACGGAGGTCGTGGACCTGGCGGACTACTACGACGTCTACCCCCTCCATCTGGTGATGTTTTATGGGGAGTTTTTCAACAGCAACTACCGGGGGGTGGACCAGCTCACCGACTTCTTCCGCATCCCCGTGCCCCAGGGCACCATGGCGGAGGTGACGGTCCTTCGAAACGAGGCGGGAGAGATCGAGGACGCCTCCTGCACCTGCGAGCCCGATCTCCCGGCGTTCACCGTCCCTGTCTTCACCGAGACCTACGCCTACTGCTGCTTTGACGCCTCCCAGAGCGACGTGGACGTAAGCCAGATCGCCGGGGGCTGCGGCCTTTTCCGCCTGGACTACCGCCTCTCCTATGACGTCGCCCCCTACCTGACTCTGGAGAAGGTTTCCACGGTACTGCCGGTGGAGGGAGCGGTGAAGGACGTGACGGCCCGGGACGGGAAGCTGCTGGTCTTCTCCGAGGAGGAGGGGATGCTGTGGCTGTCGGTGCTGGAGGAGGAGAGCGGGACAATTCTCCAGCGGCTGGCGGTGATGCCGGTGACCGGAGGGGCCTCCCTCTACGACGCCGCCGGCATGGGAGAGGGTATTCTGGTGCGGCTCACCGGCGGAGCGGCGGCGGTGCTGGAGCCCGCCGCTGAGGGCTACCAGGTGGCCTTCACCACGGACCTCTCCGACGAGGCCATGGCCCCCTTCTTCTCCGACGGGGCGGAGCCGGATCTCCGGTGGAACAACTGTGTCGCTGCCTTTGACGGGGAACGGCTGGCGGTGCTCTATCCCCTCTCCGAGGACGTCCTGCCGGATCTGGGGCTGCTGGTGCTGAGCCGGGACGGAGCGCCGGTGTTCGCCGCAAAATACCGCCACGGCGCCCACGGGGAAAAGGCCCTCCGGTATCCGGTCTGCGAAAGCTGGGACGCCTTTTTGTGGGAGGACAACTTCTCCTCCGCGCTGGCCTTCTCCTGAGGGAACGAAGAAAACAATGCCCTGCCGCATGGCGGCAGGGCATTGTCGTTTGCCGCTTAGGATCCCGTCACGCCCGCCGGGGGAATGGGCGGGCCTAAGGTAGTCAGAAAACGCCCGCTGTCCAGGCGAAGATCGATATAACTCAGGGTGTTGTCCCCGGCAAACTGGTACTGAATGCTCACCGCTCCCTCCCGGCGGTAAATGCTGTACCGACCCAGGATGGTGGTATAGCTGAGGAAGGCGAAGCGGCCGGTTGGCCCGTCTGCGGAGGGGTCTCCGTAAAGGATGTCCTGGGCCCAGTTACGAAGGGGGTGATCCGGGTAGCCCAGGGCGGCCAGCACGTCATTCACGGTACTCTCAGGACCAAAGCCTGTGGAGGCCGCTGTCAGCTCCGCCCCCGCCGGCAGACGGATGGAGATCAGCTGCTCCCCCTCCGGCGTGTGGTAAAAGCTGTACCCGATCTGATCGTAGTCAAGACCTATGGAGCCGCCCATGTGGAGATAGGCGCTGTAGGGGCCGGGCGTTCCGCCAAGACAGGGCAGGACCTCCTCCGCCGTCATCCCCAACTCCACGCCGTTTGTAAGAGCAAAGTCCGCCGCCTCCGGGGGACGGTCCACCTGGTAACAGCTGCGGGACAGCTGCCAGTACATCGCCTGATCCTCAGGGGACAGCCAGTCGTAGAAGATGGGCAGGGGGATATGGGAGTCGGGGAGCTCCCCCTCCTCCGTCCCGGCGGCTACCACCTGCCAGTAGGACTCCGGCGGCAGATTGGTGCTGACCGCGTCGGCGCTGGCCTCCCGGAGCACCAGCCGCAGCCGCTGGCCGGAGGCGGTCTCCGCCTCCATCAGCGCCACCGTTCCTCCGGCGCCGTCCCCCACCAAATCGTCCTCCGCCACGGTGAGGGATACCGCCTCCTCCCCCAGAGCCTCCACATACTGCCGGGCCACCTCGTCCCGCTGGAAGATCCAGGGGTCGTCCATGTTCAGGCAGCTGGCGATCAGCTCCGTGAGGTCCAACGGCCACTGGGTCAGCTGCAGGCCCTCCCCCAGGCCGTACCGGGCATAGGCCCCGAAGCAGGGCCAGCCCTCCATCTCCTCCTGGTCCACCGTCAAAACGGTGACCTGATCGTCCTTCTTCTCCGCCACCAGGCACTGGGAACCGGCGCTCCGCCAGTAAAGCCAGCCGCCCTCCCAGTACCAGTCCTCCCCCAGCAGCGCCAGGGCCTCCTCCTCCGTCTCCTGAACCTGGAGCTTCTCCTCCAGTCCCCAGAGGGTATAGCCGCCCCGGTCCCAGCCCCGGAGATAGGGCTGGCCCATCTCCTGCCGCTCCACCGTAAGGCCCAGGTCCGTCAGCGTCACGGCGGTATTTTGGAGATGCTCCTCCGCCGCCGTCTCCGCCGCGTTGAACACCTCGTTGGTGTAGGACGCCACCTTGCCGTCCTGAATGGTCATCACCGCCCGCTCCATACCGCCGCCGTGGCCGTAGTAGCCGGAGTCCGTCAGATCCACCGTCAGCGTCACCGTGTCCCCCATCCGTTCCCCGCCGGTGATCCGGGGCGCATTTCCCATATAGGGAGTGCTGGTGGCGAAGGGGGCGATGTAGTAGACCTCCCCGTCGCTGGAGTAGGGGGCGTAGTCCCAGGTGTGGGCCAGGTCCTCCAGGGTAAGCCCCGTCTTCTCCCGGAGAAATTGGTCCATGTCGGTCCGGGTCATCCGCCGCAGGGTCTGGCCCATGGCCAGCTCCCCGGTGAGCTTCAAGGCCTCCGCCTTCTCCTCCGGGTCGGTGACCTCCCGGGCGATCCCCGCCCCGTAGCGGAAGATCTCATCCAAATCTAAGTGCTCCGTGTCGCTGTAGCAGTTGACAAAGAAGCCGTACCACTCCTCGCTGCCCACCCGCTCCTGCCACATGGCCAGCTCCTCCTCCGTGAGGGCCTCCGGCTGGAGGGCGGTGCAGGCCACCATCCCCAGGGCGGCGGCGGTGAGAAGAAGAGCGATGCACAGGGCCGCCGCCCCCCACCGCCGTCCCTTTCCCGCCATGATGTTGCGAAAGCGCTCCTTCATCAGCTCCTTGCCGCCGTAGAAATGGGTGGTGAGGGCCCCGGACCGCTGCCGGTGGAGCATGGCCAGAAGGGTCTCGCTGTAGGCCCGCCGCTCCCCCTGCTCCGCCCCGGCCAGCACCGCGTCGTCGCAGGTGAGCTCCATGTCCGCCCGGGCCTGCCGGACCAAAAGCCAAATAAGGGGATTGAACCAGTGGACCGCCCGGGCGGCGCACAGCAGCAGCTGGACCCACAGGTCCCGGCGCTTCAGATGCACCAGCTCATGGCGCAGCACAAAGCGGAGGTGCTTCTCCTCATAATCCGCCTCCGGCAGGACGATGCGCCGCCGGAGAAGGCCCATGGCCGCGGGGCTTGCGGTGCCGGAGGTGACATACAGCGCCACCGGCTTTGAAAAGCCCAGGGCCTGCTGCTCCTCCGCCAGCACCGCCTCCGTGGCCTCGCCGGGCCGCCGGGCCCACCGCATGCACCGCCGGGAGAACAGCGCCGTTCCCCCCAGCACCCACAATAGGCTCGCCGCCGCCCCCACGGCCCACAGCGCCAGCGCCACTGTCTCCACCGGCACCCTCCGGGCCGCCGGGGTCTGCACCGTGGACTGCTCCGCCTCCGCCGCCGGCGCTTCTGGCTTCTCCTCCGCCGGTTCTTCCGGGGAGGACGCCGGCTCAGCGGGAGAGACCGGCACGGTCAGGGTGGTCCGGGGCGTCAGGGCCAGGCCCTCTCCGCCGCCGTAGCGGACCTCCATGGCGGGCACCTCCACCTGCACCGGGGCGCGGTAGGCCGTCCCCGCCTCTAACTTCGGCAGGGGGACCAGGGGCGACAGCAGCAGCGCCGCCAGACACAGCCACACCCAATACCGCCACTTGGCGTGATAGCGCCGCCGGAGCACCGGCCCCAGCAGCCCCAGGGCCGCCGTGGCCGCCCCGGCAATGACGCTGACCTTCAGCAGATTGAGCAGAAACTCCACGCTACTTCCCCTCCAATCCGTCCAAAAACGCCCGCAGCTCCTGGAGATCCTCCTCTCCGATGGCCTTGCCGTCGTAGAGGGCCGTCACCAGCCCCGCCACCGAGTCGCCGTAGAGCCGGTGGAGGACGCTGCGGCCCTCCGCCGTCTTGTACTCCTCCTTTGCGATAAGGGGGCGGTAGCGGTTCACCCGGCCCTCCTTCTCCCGGCTGAGAAAGCCCTTGTCCACCAAACGGTTCATGGCGGTGACCACCGCCGGAAGGGGCCAGGTGCGCCGCAGCCGCTGCTGCACATAGCCCGACTGCACCGGCTCCGCCGCCTCCCACACCGCCAGCATGATCTCCAGCTCCGCGTCCCCCAGCCGCTTGATCTCCTTGTCCATGGTCGGTTCCTCCTTTGTTACACATCTGTATTTCTGCTTTTATTATACAACTGTATAATCTTATGTCAAGGGGCCGTCTTGACATTGACATCGATCAAATGGTGTGGTATCTTTGGGATAGAATTGTTATGTCGCCTAAAATGGAGGAAGCTTCAAAAACCGCCGGATTTTTTCGCTATTACTGCATGATATGAAAGGAGAACCGCAATGATTCGTCTGAGCTACCGCGCCTCCCGCATGGTCCAGAGCGTTTTCCTGGGCCTCTCCCTTCTGCTGTCTCTTTTGTGGACAGTGGCCATTGGGAAGGCCACGAACCACTATTTTGTGCCCCTCTTTTGTCTTTTGGTGGTGGCGCTGATCGCTGCCGCCTCCTTCCTCTCTGTGCTGGAGGGGGAGGTCCCCCGCTCCGGCCGCTGGACGTATCCTTTGCTGACCGCGGCGCTGCTGGTGGTGACGGCGATGGTCTTTGCCTCCATTCGGGGGCAGGAGCTGTCCCTTTTGACGGAAGTGGGGGGCGGTTCCCTGCTGGATTTTGCTGCCGACATCTATGTTCTTCTCACCTCCACCTGGCTGTTCCCGCTGTGCCACCTGGCCGCGGCGGTGTGTGGAGTGATCTCCATGCTGATGGCCCTGCCTCAGCGGAGGGTTGCTGTTTCTTGACGCTTTTGGGTATAATTATGTGCAAAAATCCCGCTGCGGAGCTTTTCTGCAGCGGGATTTTTTGTTTTTCCTCTGACGGAGGATTGGGCTTCTTTGTCGGTACCCGACGGTGTACTGCTTGGTGTTATGCCTCCGGCGGCCTACTTTTCTCGTCAAAGAAAAGTAGGCAAAAGTTGACTTAGAACCAATGGTTCTAAGGACTCCTTTGTTTCCTATTATGGGGAGTCTTGTTCCGTGTTGCCGTAACCTTGTGCGGCTGACACTGCAAGGGGGTGACAATTCCCCCTGTTTCCGCGCTTCAAGCGCGCTACCCTGGTGGTCGTAGGGGCCTTTGCAATTACACCACACCAAAGCCTTCCCCTCGGGGGAAGGTGGCAGCCGCAGGCTGACGGATGAGGGGAACGCCACCCGAAAAGCTCCAAACCAACTCGGAAGGAAAATCAAAAACAAATCCTAATTATTTGACCGGAAACTGCCTCCGAATTAATCTGCTGAATTTCGATACCCTTCCCCTCATCCGGCGCTGCGCGCCACCTTCCCCCAGGGGAAGGCTTAGGGATACGGCTTTTAGACGAAACAGCCATCGTCACCCCACCAATGGAGCGCGCTTAAAGCGCGGTAGTAGTCCGTACCGGACACGTCCACGGAGCGTCGGAGGCAACAGGACCAAAATAGTCAGGGGGGACTGTCGTTCCACGTCAGGAGAAGGAGTTCTTAGAACCATTGGTTCTAAGCGAGTTTTCGCCGAGCCGCAGCGAGGTGTTTCGGAGCGCAACCGAGCGCAGCGAGGCTCTTGGCGCGGAGATGGTGACTTTTTGCTCGCACAAAAAGTCACCCGCCGGAGGCATAACACCATTCAGTACACCGTCGGGTACCGACAAAAAGAACCACCTTCGTCAGCAGAACAAAAATCCCCCCGATAAACGGAGAAACAAAACGAGGCCCCCCACAGGGCCTCGTTTCTAATACTCAATGGTGGTTTTGTTGTGGACCCAGCGGTACACCGGGAACACCACCAGCAAAAGAGGCAGCGTCACCAAAAACTCCCGCAGCGCCAGAAAAGCGCCGGCCTCCCAGGCCCCGCTGCCCAGCAGCGCCAGCCGCCCCAGGGCGGTAATGACATAGCACACGGTGGTGGACGCCAAGCTGCACAAAAACCCCGGGGAGAACAGATGCTCCGCCATCAGCGCCGCCGCCAGGGCCGCCGCTGTGAAAATAAAGGTGAAAAACGCCGACGCCGGGGACACTGTCCCCAAATCGCACAGCACCCCGAAAACCAGAGCAAACAGCGGCCCCGCAAGACTTCCCTCGTAGGAGGACACTACCCCCACCAGCATGGGGGCCAGAAAAGGCGTCACCCCCCACAGCTCCACATAGTCCAGCGCCCAGGTCTGCACCTGCAGCAGCAGAAAGGTGGCCGCCGCGTAAATCACCCATTTGAATACCACATACCGCTTGGGCATTCCGCCGCCCCCTCTCTTACTCCACCACGGTGAAGTCCTTCACCACAAACACCTGCTGGAGCCCGTCGATCTCCACCGCCGGGCGGAGCACCGCATACTGGGCCAGACCGTCGTCGTCGGTCATTACCTCCCGGATATACCCGATGACCAGCTGGGAGGGATAGTATCCCCCCAGCCCGGAGGTGACCACCAGATCCCCCACCTGGGGAGCGGCGTCCGCATCCAGATAGTTCAGCTGCAGCCGCCCCTCCTGCATGAGGTTGAAGTCGCCCGCGGCCACCCCCACGTCCCCCGTGCGGAAGATCATGGCCCCCATGGAGAAATCCGTGTCAATCACCGTGTTGCAGGTGGACCAGTTGCTCCCCGCCTCGGTGATGATGCCCACCAGATACCCGGACTCCGTAATCACGCAGTCCCCGATCTCCACGCCGAAGTCGGTGCCGGCGCTCAGCGTCAGGGTGGACGCCCAGTTGGAGGCGTCCCGCTGGATGATCCGGGCGGACTCCATCTTCAAATCCCGCTGCTGCTCCCGCAGGTCCAGAAGCTTTCTCAGCCGCTGGTTCTCATCGCTGTCCGCCTCCGCCTGGCGAAGCTGCTCCTCCATTTTGGCGATTTCCAGCTTCAGCGCCTCGTTCTCCTCCTTCAGAGCGTCAAACTCCTCGGCAAAGCGCATGTTGTCCCCCACCCACTCCGACACCGCCGCGCTGGCGGAGCGGAAGGGCGCGGAGATGGTGTGGACGATATTGGTCAGCAGATCCGTATTGCTGGAGAAAAAGGACACCAGGCTCAGCACCACCGCCACTGCCGTGGCCGCGGAGAGCACCAGAATCCCGTGCTTGGTGAGAAAGCGTTTCATACCCCTTTTACTCCTCGCGCAGAAGATACACGCCGAACTGCTCCAGCATCCGGCTCAGCCGCTGGACGGGCAGCCCCATGACGTTGAAATAATCCCCGGTGATGGACTCCACCAGCAGCGCCCCACGGCCCTGAATGCCGTAGGCCCCCGCCTTGTCCATAGGCTCCCCGGTGGCGATGTAGCCCCGGATCTGCCCTGGCGTCAGGGACCGGAACCGGACGGCGGTGGTCTCCGCCTCCGTGCACACCCGCTCCCCCTGCCGCACCGTCACCCCGGTGCACACTATGTGCTCCCGGCCGGAGAGGGCCGACAGCATCCGGAAGGCCTCCTCCCTGTCGGCGGGCTTTCCCAGCCGCTTGTCGTCCAAAAACACCATGGTGTCCGCGGTGATGAGAATGTCCTCCCCGCCGCACAGCGCCGCCGCGGCCCGGGCCTTCTCCCGGCTGATGTGGGAGACGATCTCCTGGGGCGTCAGAGCCGGATCGTAGCTCTCGTCGGCGTGAGGCGCCAGGACGGTGAAGTCCTCCAGTCCGATCTGCCGCAGCAGCGCCTGCCGCCGGGGAGACTGGGAGGATAAGATGATCTTACTCATGAAAACCTCTACTTGTAGTATAATTCATTCAATATATTCCAGTTTGTTTCGGAATATTCGGCCTGACTGTCTGTTTTCACTGCAGCAGGGTCCCCTCCCCTACCACGGTGTTGCTGCCGGCGGCCTGGGAGAAGTAGGCGTTGATGATATCCACAGCCACGTTGGCCATGGCGGTGCCGGTGCCGCCCCGCTCCACGGTGACCGCCACGGCGATCTGGGGATCGTCGAAGGGGGCGAAGCAGACGAAGACGCCGTTATCGGTCTCGTTGCTGGTCTGGGCGGAGCCGGTCTTGGCGCCGGCGGTGACCACACAGCTGCTGAAGATGCTGCGGACGGTGCCCTCCGTGACCACCATGCCCATGCCCTTCTTCACCGCCTCCAGAGTGGAGCCGCTGATCTCGATGGAGCTCACCGGCTCCGGCTCATAGGCGTAGACCACCTGGGTGTTGTCGTAGCTTTTCACGGTTTTGAGCAGGTGGGCGGGATAGCGGTCGCCGCCGTCCACCAGGGTGGCCACATAGTTGGCCAGCTGGAGGGGGGTGAACAGGTTCTCGCCCTGGCCGATGGAGATCTGCAGCAGATCGCCGCCGTAGTACTCGTGTCCCACCTCTTCCCGGTGCTCCGGGCCGTCCAGGGAGCCGGTGCGCTCGGAGATCTCAATGCCGGTGGGCTGCCCCAGACCGAAAGCCTCGCCGTAGTGGTCGATGGCGTCGATGCCGGTGAGGCGGCCCGCCTCATAGAAGAAGTAGTTGCAGCTGTCCCGGAGGGCCTCGGACACGTTGATGGTGCCGTGGGTACCCCGGCCCGCTCGGTAGATCCAGCAGGCGGGGGTATAGCTGGGGGCGTAGTAGGTGTAGACGCCCTTGTCGGTAATTTTGGTGGAGGGGGTGATGGTCCCCGTCTCCAGCGCCGCCACCGCGGTGACCATTTTGAAGGTGGAGCCGGGGGGATAGGTGCCCATGGTGGCCCGGTTATAGAGGGGGCTTCCCTCTGCGTTCATAAGGCTTGCGTAGTTTGCAGGATCGTAGGTGGGATAGGAGGCCATGGCCAGCACGTCGCCGGTGCCCACCTCAATGACCACCGCCGCGCCGGCCCGGAGGGTATAGCCGTCCTCCTCGATGAGGCTCTGGACCCGCTGGGTGAGGGACTCCTCCGCCACCTGCTGCAGGTCGATGTCGATGGTGAGGGCCACGGTATCCCCTGGCTGGGGCTCGGTGGAGTAGACCTCGCCGGTGATCTTTCCGTCCTCGTTGGTGGTGATGATGCGCTTGCCGTCGGTGCCCCGGAGGTAATCCTCAAAGGCCAGCTCCACCCCGGAGCGGCCCACCAGCTCGTCGCCCTGGTAGCCCTTCTCCTTCATCTCCTCCATGTCGTCGGCGTCGATGTAGCCGATATAGCCCAGAATATGGGCGGCATATTGGGTATTGTATTCCCGGACGGACTGGGTATTCACCACCACCCCGGCGTAATTGCCGTCGTTGAGGATAGAGATGAGCTCCGCGTCCAGGTCGGAGGCGAAGACATAGGCGCTGATGTTGCTGATTTTCCGAAGCTCCAGCTCATAGCGGACGCCGATGATCTTTCTGGCCTCGGTCATGGGGAGGCTCTTGTCGATCTCAAAATACTCCCGCATAAGGGAGAGCATGTCGGAGGCGGAAATATTCCGGTCGGTGAGGCCGGTCTCCTCCATGGCCTCGCTGGTGAGTATGGGGTAGGGGCTCTCCTCCGTCAGGTCCTTGGTGGACCACTCCCGCTCCTCCAGGAATTTCTGGAACTGGCTGCGGACGCTGGAGGTGGTGTCCGCCAGGGTATAGGTATAGGGGGCCTGAGCCGAGATGGGCAGGGTATCCGTCCAGGTGACGCCGTACTCCTCGCACAGCTGGATGAGGCGCAAAATAGCGTCGTTCTGGTCCTGTCCCTCCTTCAGCTTGGAGCTGTCGAAGGTGATGGTGTAAACCTGGCGGTTGCTCACCAGCACCTTGCCGTTGCGGTCGGTGATGATGCCCCGGCTGGCGGTGACGGTCTCACTGGCGGCGATCCGGCTGGTGGACTGCTTATAGTATTCCTCATAGTGGACCACCTGGGCGTCGTACAGCACCGCTCCAAACAACAACGAACACACACAAAAGATTCCAAACAGAATCCCTAATCTTCTGAGATAGTGTTTATCCGGCTCCAATCCTTCGACTCCTTTCTTTTTTGTCCGCTCATACGCCGGGACAGGGCTTCTTTTTGCCCTCTGGCGGGGCGGGGCTGTCTTTTTGTCCCGCTGACGGGGATGGTTCTTTTTTTGTCGGTACCCGACGGTGTACTGAATGGTGTTTTGCCTCCGGCGGCCTACTTTTCTCGTCAAAGAAAAGTAGGCAAAAGTTGACTTAGAACCAATGGTTCTAAGGACTCCTTTATTTCCTATTATGGGAAGTCTTGTTCCATGTTGTCGTTACCTTTGTACGGCTGACACTGCAACGGGGTGACTGCCTTCTACTCCTTCCGCGCTTCAGCGCGCTCCCTTGGTGGCCGTTATAGCCTCTGCAATTGTACTGCACTGAAGCCTTCCCCTCGGGGGAAGGTGGCAGCCGCAGGCTGACGGATGAGGGGAACGTCACCGAAAAGCTCCAAACCAACTCGGAGGGAAAATCAAAACAAATTCTAATTATTTGAACGGAAACTGCCTCCGAATTGATCTGCTGAGTTCCGATACCGTTCCCCTCATCCGCCTCCTTCGGAGGCACCTTCCCCCAGGGGAAGGCTTAGGGATGCGGCTTTTAGACGCAGCAGCCATCGTCAACCCACCAATAGAGCGCGCTGAAGCGCGGTATTAGGGGGACCATGACACGTCAACGGAGCGTCGGAGGCAACAGAGCCAGCAACAGTCAGGGGGGACTATCGTTCCACGTCAGGACAAGGGAATTCTTAAAACCGTAGGTTTTAAGCTGATTTT
>CALXDD010000037.1 GCA_944386985.1 uncultured Oscillospiraceae bacterium | reverse complement strand
CCCTCGGCGATCTCCTTGGCGGTGACGGCGCCGAAGAGCTTGCCGTTGGCGCCGGCCTTGGCGGTGAGCTTTACCACCGCGCCCTTCAGCTTTTCGGCCACGGCCTCCGCCTCCGCCTTCTGGCGGGCCTCCTCGGCCTTCCGGGCCTTCTCCTGGAGCTTCATGGTGTTCATCGCGTCGGCAGTGGCGGGAACGGCCAGCTTCCGGGGCAGCAGGAAGTTGCGGGCGTAGCCCTCGGCCACCTCCACCATCTGTCCCTTCTTGCCCTGACCCTTCACGTCCTGCTGTAAAATCACTTTCATGCCAGTATCCTCCTTGTATGGTAACTTGTTTTTTTAATCCTCAAAATAGTCGTCGATGGCCGCCAGAAGGCGGTTTTTGATATCGGTCACGTCGGCGCCCGGAATGGTGCCGCCGGCGGTGGTGGAGTTGCCTCCGCCCCCCAGCTTCTCCATGAGCACCTGGACGTTCACGTCCCCCAGGCTCCGGGCCGAAAGGCCCACGCTCTCGCCGCTGCGGTAGACCACAATGGAGGCCTGGACCCCCTGGAGGGTCAGAAGGTCGTCGGCGGCCTTGGCGGCCACCACCCGGGGACACTCCGTGTCCACGGCGGCCACCGCAATATTGCCGTGAACCATGCCCGCCCGGCGGATGATGTCGTAGCGCTCCACCATGCTCTTGAGGTCGCTCTGGAAGAGACGGCTGACCTCGGCGGTGTCCGCTCCCGCCCGGCGCAGGAAGGCGGCGGCCTCAAAGGTGCGCCCGCCGGTGCGCATGGTGAAGTTCTTGGTGTCCAGCACAATGCCCGCCAAAAGGGCCTCCGCCTCCCCACGAAGGAGGTCGCTGGGGTCCACCAGATATTGGAGCAGCTCCGTCACCAGCTCCGAGGCGGAGGAGGCGTAGGGCTCGTGGAAGTTCAAAGCGGCGCTCTCAATGTAAGTGGCGGCCCGGCGGTGGTGGTCGATGACCGCCACCCGGTTGCAGCTGTCCAGCAGCGACTCCGACTCCACCATGTCCGGGCGGTTGGTGTCCACCACCACCAGGAGGGCCCCGGGCTGGGCGTGGATGAAGGCGTCGTTGCCGGTGATGAAGATGTCCTCATACTCCGGCAGGGCACGCAGCCGCCGGAGGAGGGGATTGGCGTTGTTGTGGTCCAGATCGATGACGATGCGGACCTTTTTCTTGTTCTTCCGGGCGATGCAGCAGATGCCGGCGGAGGCGCCCACGGCGTCCATGTCGGCATACTGGTGGCCCATGACGTAGACCTCGCTGGCGTCGCTGACCAAGTCGTTGAGGGCCTTGGCCATGACCCGGCTTTTCACCTTGGTCCGCTTCTCGGCGCTCTGGCGGCGGCCGCCGTAGAACTGGAAGTCCAAGCTGTCCTTCACCACCGCCTGGTCGCCGCCCCGGCTGAGGGCCATCTCGATGCACTTGTTGGCGGTGGCGAAGAGGTGCTCGAAGGAGCCGCCGTCCTTGCCGATGCCGATGGAGAGGGTGGCGGTGACTCCGTCCTCGCTGCTGACGGTGTGGACGGTGTCTAAGATGGAGAACTTCTCCTCCACCATATCCTCAAAATACTGCTCCTCAAAGACGAAGAGGTACCGGTCCCGGTCGTACTTGCGGAGAAGGCCCTGCTTGCCGCCGCACCAGTCGGTGAGCTTCTCGTCGATCTGGGCCAGCACGGAGGACTTGGCCCCCTCGCCGCCGGCCTTCATAAGCTCCTCGTAGTTGTCGATCATCAAAACCGCCACCACCGGCCGGGTGGCCTCATAGTCGTCGCAGACCCGGGCGGTGTCGGTGATATCCACCCAGTAGGTGGTCACCAGCAGATTCTCCCCGATGGCCCGGCCGCTGAGGCGATTGGTGGAGCCGAAGACCCGGTAGACCCGGTCCCCCAAGTACACCCGGTCGGGGCACTCCCGCTCCCCGTTCATCACCCACTGGCAGCTGAAGTTGGGGATCAGCTCCTCTAAGCGCATGTTGAAAAAGAGGCCGTCGGGGTCCCCGGCGATCTCCATGAAGCTGTCGCTGCTCCAGACCACCTCCTGGTTGTCCGCCCGGAACACCAGGATGGGCAGGGGCGCGTTGAGAATGACGTTCTTGCTGGCGGAGTCCAGTCCGCCGGTAAGCCCGTCGATGTACTGCATGATGGTTTTTTTCCGCTTTTTGGCGCTGCTCTGCAAAACCACATACAGCACCACCGTAAAGACCGCCTCCACCAGGGCCAGCATAGGCTGGAAGGGGATGGCGATGACCACGAAGAGGAACAGGCACACGATGATCGGCTGAATATTGGGTTCGATCAGGCGGGACAATTTCTTATTCATGGGCACCTCTCCTTCAAAGGCCGGCAGAATCGGGCGGGAATCTGCCAAACCGCAGTTGTAAAATAGTATAGCACAAAGGAGAGGTGAAGTACAGGCCGAAATTTCTCCCTGCCTGAAGGGCCTGAAGCTCCGGCCGCGAAAAAGGCCGCCTCCGCGAATCGGACACGGAGACGGCCGTATTTGCAGGAGGATTTCCCCGCCTGCGCGCGGGAAATCAGACCCGGTTGATAACCGGGATGATCATGGGGCTTCTGCGGGTGGATTTGAAGAGGTAGCTGCTGACGGCGCTCTTCACGGCGCTGCGGACCTCGGCCAGGTCCTTGACCCTCTTGGCCCCCACGCTCTCGGCGGCGTTCATGGCCACCCGGCTCAGCTCCTTCATCATCTCCTCGTTTTCCTTCACATAGATAAAGCCCCGGGTGATGATCTCCGGCTCGTTGATCAGCTGGTTGTTCTGGGCGGAGAAGTTGAGGATCACCACCACCATGCCGTCCTCGGCCAGGGTCTTCCGGTCCCGGAGGACCACAGCGCCCACGTCGCCCACGCCGCTGCCGTCCACCAGCACCTCGCCGGAGGGCACGGAGCCGTTGACCTTGATGGTCTTGGGGGTGATCTCAATGACGTTGCCGATCTCCGGCAGGACGATGTTCCGCCGGTCCATGCCCATCTCCATGGCCAGGTTCACATGGCGGCGGAGATGCCGCTGCTCGCCGTGGACGGGGATGAAGAACTTAGGCTTCACCAGGGCGTGGATGATCTTCAGCTCCTCCTGGCAGGCGTGGCCGGAGACGTGGAGCATATCCGCCCGGTCGTAGACCACGTCCACCCCCTTGCGGAAAAGCTCGTTGATGACCCGGCTGACGGTCTTCTCATTGCCGGGAATGGCGCTGGCGGAGATGATGACCCGGTCCCCGGGCCCCAGGTCCACCTGGCGGTGGGTGGAGAAGGCCATGCGGTAGAGGGCGCTCATCTCCTCGCCCTGGCTGCCGGTGGTGACGATGACCTGCTTGTCCTTGGGCTGGTTTTTGATCTTGGTCATATCCATCAAAACGCCCTTGGGCACCTTCATATAGCCCAGCTCCGTGGAGACCTTCATGATGTTCTCCATGCTGCGGCCGCTGACGGCCACCTTCCGCCCGTTTGCGGCGGCGGCGTTGATCACCTGCTGGATGCGGTGGACGTTGGAGGCGAAGGTGGTGACGATGATCCGGTCCTTGCAGCCGGCAAAGAGCCGCTCAAAGGTGTGGCTCACCGCCTTCTCGCTCATGGTGTAGCCCGGGCGCTCCACATTGGTGGAGTCGGCCAGCAGGGCCAAAACCCCCTCCCGCCCCAGCTCGCCGAAGCGGCCCAAGTCGATGACGTCCCCGTCGATGGGGGTGGAGTCGATCTTGAAGTCGCCGGTGTGGATCACCACGCCCATGTTGGTGCGGATGGCGAAGGCCACGGAGTCGGCGATGGAGTGGTTGACGTGGATAAACTCCACATAGAACTTGCCCACCTTCACCATCTCGCCGGCTTCCACGGTGATGAGCTTGGTCTGCTTGAGAAGGCCGTGCTCCTCCAGCTTCAGCTTGATGAGGCCCGCGGTGAGGCGGGTGCAGTAGATGGGCATGTTGATCTGCTTGAGGATATAGGGGATGGACCCGATGTGGTCCTCATGGCCGTGGGTGATGAAGAGGCCCCGGATGCGGCCCCGCTGCTTGACCAGGTAGCTGACGTCGGGGATCACCAGATCCACGCCGTACATGTCGTCCCCGGGGAAGCCCATGCCGCAGTCCACAATAATAATTTCGCCGCCATACTCATACACGGTCATGTTCTTGCCGATCTCGTCGAGACCGCCAAGGGGGATAATTTTCATTTTTTCTGCCAAATTCCTTGTCACTCCTTATTCTATCATCAGGTATGTAATGAGGCGTGAGCGCGCAGGAAGACAAGGGGCAGGCATCCCACGCCGAATGCCCCGATTCGCATTCGGACAAGGGGATCGCCGGTCCCTGCAGGCGCTGTCTCATTGTTCTATTTTGTCGCCGGACGCCCACAGCGTCCCGCGGGACAAACAAACAGAATCGGACACAGGATGTGCCGATGATTTGTTTTATTATATCACGGAAGTTCCCCTTTGTACACAAAAAAAGGAAAAATTTTTTAGGAAATCTGCACAGATTCCGGCGAAACCCGCCGCCGATCCCGGCAAAGCCGGGGAAAACGGGACGGACCGGAGCCCTTGCCCCCACCCTGCCTCCGGGCAAAAAGGGCAAAAAATCCCCCTGCCCAAACGAGCAGGGGGAAGCTTTCTTCGCTGCGCTCACGCCGTCAGCACATGGGCCTTCCGCAGCGCCGGCTGCAGCGCCGCGTACAAAAGGGCGGCGCACACCACGGCCAAAAGTCCGTTGACCAGCGTCACCGGCACCTTAGCCGCCAGCACCTCCACCTTGGTCACCTGCCAGGTGAAGCCCTTCACCACCAGGGAGTCCACCACGTTCTTGCCGATGTACAAAACGCTGTAGGTGAGAGAGCCGCAGAGGGCCGACGCCCAGGGGCGGTACTTCCCCTCCGGCAGCTTCTTCATCAGAAGTCCCGCCACAAAGGCCATGGCAAACTTGGTCAGGAAGGTGATCCAGCACTCCGGCGCCCACACCGGGTCCATCACGTCAAACAGCGCCGAGCCGATGCCCGCCGCCAGTCCTCCGGTGAGAGGCCCGAACAGCAGAGCCGACAGCAGACACATGACATTCCCGAAGTGGAGCTTGGTCTTCCCCAGGGCCGTGGGGATGTCGATGCCCACATAGGTCATGGCAAACACCATCGCCGCCATCACGCCGATCAGCGCCATGGTGCGGGTGGTAAAATAACGTCTCTCTCTCATGAAAATTCGCCTCCGTTTTCCCGGCCTTGACAGAACCCGGGGTTTCCTGTATCCTGATTATACTAAGAACTGGCCCTATTAAAATAGCCAGAAAATTTATTTTTTATGGTATCAGATGGAGGGATTCCCATGCTGCAGCTGCCCCTTTCCCTGGACGCCTCGTCCAAAACCCCGCTGTACGAGCAGCTCTACCGGGCCTTAGTGGCCCAGATCCGGGGGGGCGGCCTGCCGGCGGGGAGCCGTCTGCCCGGCAAGCGGACCCTGGCGGGGCAGCTGGGGGTGGCGGTGAACACAGTGGACACCGCCTACCAGATCCTAACGGCGGAGGGATATCTTCAGGCCCGGCCCCGCAGCGGCTTTGTGGTCCAGGAGACCTGGGACCCGGCCCCGCCCAAGGCGGCGGGGGAGGCCGGGGAGAAGGCGGCGGCCCCTGTTCCCCGCCGGTGGCGATTTGACCTCAGCACCGGAGGCGTGGACACGGCCCTCTTCCCCTTCCGCACCTGGGGCCGCATCCAGAAGGAGCTGCTCTACGCCGCTCCGGAGCTTTTGGGCCACGGCCACCCCCAGGGGGACGAGAATCTGCGGCAGGCCATCGCCGGATATTTAGCGGCCTACCGGGGGGTGGACTGCCAGGCGGAGCAGATCGTGGTGGGGGCCGGGACGGAGTATCTCCTGGGGCTGGCGGCGGGACTTTTCCGGGGGGCCGCGGCGGCGGTGGAGAACCCGGGGTACCGCCGGGTGCGGACCATTTTGGAAAACAACGGCCTCACCTGCCGCTGCACCCCCATTGACGAGAGCGGTCTCGACGTGGCCGCTCTGGCCCGGGACGGGGCCGCCCTCTGCTGCGTGACCCCCAGCCACCACTTCCCCACCGGGGTGACCATGCCGGCGGCCCGGCGGGGCCAGCTGCTGCGGTGGGCCGCCGAGGGGCCGGGGCGGTACATCTTTGAGGACGACTACGACGCGGAGTTCCGCTTTGACATTCGCCCCCTGCCCAGTCTCCAGGGCATGGCGGGCCGGAGCGGGCCGGTGGTGTATCTCTGCACCTTCTCCAAAAGCCTGGCCCCCAGCATCCGCATCGCCTGCATGGTGCTGCCGCCGGAGCTTTTGGAGCGGTACCGGCAGGTCTACGGGGAATACGCCAACACAGTGAGCCGGTTTGAGCAGCAGACGCTGTGCCGCTTTCTTGAGGCGGGCCACTTTGCCCGGCACCTCAGCCGCATGCGCCTTGCCTACAAAAACCGGATGGAGGCCCTGGCCGCGGCCCTCCAGGCGGAGTTTCCCCACGCTCTCCTTCAGGGGCGGCACACAGGGCTCCATCTGCTGCTGACGCTGCCCCAGGGGCCGGGGGAGGCGGAGATGGTGGCCGCCGCCCGGCGGGAGGGGGCAAACCTGACGGGCCTGTCCGCCTACTACATGGAGGCGGCGGAGACCTGTCCGGAAAATACGGTGGTGCTGGGCTACGCGGCCCTGCCGGACCGGGACATCCCCGCCCTGGCCGAGGCCCTGGGCCGGGCCTGGCGGTGAGGGGACGGAGGACCCCGAAAGAGAAAACAAGGCGGCGGAGCCTCATAGGCTCCGCCGCCCCATTATCTTCCAATCCCTTGCGGCACAAGGACTTTCCTGACAGTCGAGGCGGAAAATCCGCCCTCCCCATTGACATCCTCCCCCAAAGCGGATAAGGTGGACCCAGCTTTGCAAGGCACAACGAAAAGGAGTGCGATCCTATGGAAACAAAACAGAGCTTAGGAGCCTTTATCTGCCGCCGCCGGAAGGAGCTATGCCTCACCCAGCGGGAGCTGGCGGACCGGCTGTTCGTCACCGAGTCCGCCGTCAGCAAATGGGAGCGGGGCCTCAGCTACCCGGACATTACCTTAGTGCGGGAGCTGTGCGCCGTGCTGGAGGTCAGCGAGCACGAGCTGCTCACCGCCAGCGAGGACGCGGAGGCCCGGACCATTCAGCGCCTGGCCCGCCGCTACCTCTCCCTCATCCAGACCTGCCGTCGGGTGCAGTACCTCCTCTACGGCGGTCTGGCCCTGATCTTCCTCATCGCCAATCTGTCCCAAGGGGGCCTTGGCTGGCTGGGCATCGCCCTGGCCGGAGAGGGGATGGCCATGAGCCTCACGTTGATCCCCGCCCTGACAGAGCGGTACAAGACCGCCTGGATGACGGGGGGCTTTTCCCTCTTCCTCCTTTTGCTGCTGGGGGCCTGCGCCCTCTACAGCGGCGGGGACTGGTTTTTCCCCGCCGCTCTGGGCACCCTCTTAGGGGAGGGGCTCCTTCTCTCCCCCCTGGTCCTCCGGCAGCTGCCCCTGGGGGACTGGAGCCGCCGGAAAACCACCCTCTACATCGGCCTCAATACCCTCCTTCTCCTGCTGCTTCTCCTGGTGTGCGCCCTCTACGGCGGCGGGGACTGGTTTTTCCCCGCCGCCCTGGGCTCTCTGCTGGCGGAGGGGGTCCTTCTCTCCCCCCTGGTCCTCCGGCAGCTGCCCTTGGGGGACTGGAGCCACCGAAAAACCACCCTCTATATCGGCCTCAACACCTTCCTTCTCCTGCTGCTCCTGCTGGTGTTTGCCCTGCGGGACTGGGGAAGCTGGTTTCTCCCCGCCATTCTGGGCACCCTTCTGGCGGAGGGAATTCTCCTCTCCCCCCTGGTCCTCCGGCAGCTGCCCTTAGGGGAATGGAGCCATCGGAAAACCACTCTTTACATCGGCCTCAACACCCTCCTTCTCCTGCTGCTTCTCCTGGTATGCAGCCTGGGACAACCGGGCAGCTGGTTCCTCTCCGCCGTGCTGGGCGTTTTATTTGCGGAGAGCCTGTGCCTGCTGCCCCTTATCCTGCGGCAGCTGCCCCTGCCCTCCCCCCTGCACCGCCACAAGGCCGCCCTCTGGTGCGGCGCCTTCTCGGTGCTGCTGCTCCTTCTTTTGGCGGTCTCCTGCCTCCAGGAGGGCGGAGACTGGTTCTGGAATCCGGCTTTGCCCCTGGCCCTCTACGGCCTGGCTCTGCCCTGGAGCCTGGTGGGGATTTTTCGGTATCTCCCCTGCTCCCGGTGGTACCGGGGGGCTCTTGGCTGCGCCGCCGGAGCGGTTTGGCAGTTCTGCCTGCCCTGGACCCTCCAGCGGCTCACCGCCTCCCCGGATTTCTCCTGGGATCAGGTCCACCCCTTCGGCCTCCGGCCCGATTTTACCCAGTGGGCCGACCCGGCGATTCAGGCGGAAAACGTGATGGCCCTCATCTGCCTGGGACTGCTGGTAGTGGGGGCGGCGCTGGCCCTGGCGGGACGGCTCCGCCGCCACAGATGACTACTCCTCATAGAGCCCCACGGTGGTGCCGGTGTAGTAGTAGGTGAGGATCTCCTTGTAGGTCTTCCCCTCCTGGGCCATGACGTTGGCCCCGTACTGGCTCATGCCCACCCCGTGGCCGTAGCCGGTGACGGAGAACTCCACGGTGTCGTCGGTAAAGGAGATGGTGAAGTTGGCGCTGCGAAGGCCCAGGAGGCTCCGCATCTCCCCGCCGGTGACAGTGATCCCCCCCACCTGCAGGCTCTCCACCGCCCCGTTCACGTCCTGGTGGATGTTGGAAAACCAGTTGGAGGGGGTGCCGGAGAGGCTGGCGGTGGGGTACTGGGCAATGAAAATCTCCTTGAACTCCGTCAAAGTGAAGGATGCCTTGCTGTAGTAGTTGGGCACCGCGTCCGCCCCCTCCGGGGAGGCCACGCTGCGCAGATAGGGCAGGGACTGCTGCCACACG
The DNA here is from genome assembly GCA_944386985.1 of uncultured Oscillospiraceae bacterium. Taxonomy (GTDB): domain Bacteria; phylum Bacillota; class Clostridia; order Oscillospirales; family Oscillospiraceae; genus CAJFPI01. The sequence continues at coordinate 14,478 of CALXDD010000037.1, read as the reverse complement.
TCCTCCACGTTCCGGGTGGCCCCCGCCGAGGAGGAGTGGAATACCGCCAGCACCGGGTGGCCCTCGTAGAGCACCACCTCTCCGTCGGTCTCCGCCACCGCCTGGCGGATCTTGGCCTCGTACACGGCGGAGGACACCCCCCAGCTTGCCGCCGCCTCCTCGGCGCTCTTATAGGCCTTGCAGCAGTTGATGTCGTCGCAGGCGTCGGCCTCCGGGTGGTTGGCGCTGCCGCCGCCCTCCATCTTGTAAAGGGTGTAGGTCCGGGCGGCCACCGCCTGGGCCTTCAGGGCCTCCTCCTCAAAGGAGGCGGGCATCTCCGCCCGCACCACCCCCTGGAGATAGGTCTCCATGTCCATCTCCGTCAGCTCCCCGTCAATGAGCACCTTCAGCATTTTCGCGCTGTCGTAGACAGTGGAGGAGGCCTCCGCCTCCTCCTTTTCCGTCTGTCCCGGCAGGGCGGGCGCTTCCTCCTCCGGGCTGTCCGCCCAGAGCCAGGGCAGAAAAAACAGCAGGCCCATCAGCACCACTGTCAGCATGATACTTCTTTGCAATGGCTTCGCCCCCTTGCCGTCAGTCTATGCCCGGCCTGTCCGAAACATGATGACAAATGGACCAAATGGTGGTATACTATATAGGATAAGCTATTTTGATTGGGGAAAGGACCTCCTCTTATGAATCATTTTCTGACCATCCTTCTGTCCCTGGCCGCAGGGGCCGTGGGATTTCTTCTGCGCACCTACCACCTCCGCTCCGCCTTTGAGCCGGGCACCCTGCTGCCGGTGAGCAGCGGCGCTACCTGGCTTCTGGCGCTGTTTTTGATCGGGGCGGTGGTACTGTGTCTGGTCAACGGCCTGCCCGGCCGGGGCCGCCGTCTGACGGGCAACCGGGGCTTCGACACCCCCGAGGGGCTGTCTCTGTCCCTCCTCACCTCCGGGGCCTTTCTTTTGTGCCTGGCCGGGGCCTACTCCTGTGTCCAGGTGTTTCAGCAGTCCGGAGCGGACCTGCTCATCGCTTTGAGCCTGGGCCTTTTGGCGGTTCTGGCGGGAGGCGCGGTGCTGGGGGATTTGTTCCTGCAGCGCCGGGGCGAGCCGGGCAAGGGCCTCATGATGGCGCCGGTGCTGTTTTATGTGGTGTGGCTGCTGGCCACCTACCGCTCCTACGCCGCCTATCCCGTCACCAGCTACTACTTCGTCCAGATCCTTGCCATTGCCGCCCTGCTGTACGCCTTTTATCTGGTGTCCGGCTGGAGCTGCTGCCGGGAGGAGCACGCCGCCACCCGGGTGGCCCTGCCGCTGGCGGTGATCTTAGCCTGCACCGCCCTGGCCGATCCCACTCCCCTGGCCCAGCGGGGCCTGTACGCCGGCTCCGCCCTGACGCTGCTGGGATATCTGGCCGCCCTGCGGTATTAAAGGGTGTAAAACACAAGAAGGACACGACTTGCGTCGTGTCCTTTTCGTATATGAGAACCAGAACAAGGAACCCATGGGGCCCCACACAGTGGGGCGGCGCTCATGGGCCGTACAAGCGTTTTGCCGGAAGGCAAAACCTCGGCGCACTGCCGCCGCGGCGGCGTTTCGGAGCGCAACCGCCCGCAGGGCGGCTTTTAGCGCGGAGATGGGGCAATTTACTTGCCCCGAGCATTTCAGTCACCGAAGGGTGGAGGCGGCCTTCAGCCGCCGGAACCCAAAAGAAAAGCACCTGCAAAGCAGGTGCTTTTCTTTTGGTGACCCGTACGAGACTCGAACTCGTGTTACCGCCGTGAAAGGGCGGTGTCTTAACCACTTGACCAACGGGCCATATAGGTAAACCTGCCGTTTCGGCAGGTTTACACATGGTAGCGGCGACTGGATTCGAACCGGTGACACTTCGGGTATGAACCGAATGCTCTGGCCAACTGAGCTACGCCGCCATATTCCGTGTCTGTATCAAACAGGCACGGATAACTATAGCGGAAAATCTTTCAATTGTCAAGACTTTTTCGCAAATTTTCTAAAAAATATTGAAACTTTTCAGCCCTCCATCAGCGGCACCTGGGTTTCGTAGTAGACGCCGTCCCGGCCGATGACCATGGTGAGGGTATCCCCCGCCTGGTGGCGCCGCCGGATGCGGACGATGTCCGTGTTGTCGTCCACGTTCTCCCCGTCCACCGCCACGATCACATCGCCGGCCTCAATGCCCGCCAGATCGCCGCCGAGACCGGGGGTCACCTCCGACACCAGCACGCCCACCGTGCCGTCGGGCAAAATGGCCTGGCCGATCACCGTGATGCCCAGCACCGGCTCCGGCACCACCTCGCCGGTGGAGATGATGCAGTTGACGATATGGGCCACCGTGCTGCTGGGCACCGCGAACCCCAGGCCCTCCACCGTAGCGTCGTCGTCATAGGTGGACACCATCTTGATGGTGTTGATGCCCACCACCTGGCCGTACTCGTTGATAAGGGGGCCGCCGCTGTTGCCGCTGTTGAGAGCGGCGTTGGTCTGGATGAGGGTCATGGTGATGCCGTCCACATCCACATCCCGGTTGATGGCGGACACGATGCCGTCGGTGAGGGTGCCCCGCAGCTCCAGGCCCAGGGGGTTGCCGATGGCGTATACTGTGTCGCCCACGGTGAGAAGATCGCTGCTGCCGAAGGTGGCCGCCGGAAGTCCCTCCGCCTCCACCTTCAAAACCGCCAGATCGTTGTCCGTGTCCCAGCCCACCACCTTGGCGTCCAGCTCATAGCCGCTGCTGAGAATCACCGAGCAGGCCTCGCCTCCGGCGATCACATGGTGGTTGGTGACGATATAGCCGTCCTCGCTCATGATCACCCCGGTGCCCACGCTGCCGCCGGCGCCGATATAGGCCACCACCGACACCACCGACGGGTTCACCTGGGCGTAGATCTCCTGGGCCGTCATGGGCGTCTCCCGCTCCTCCGACAGCTTCAGACGGAAGTCCCCGCCCACCGGGTAGGCCTCAATGGTGATCTCCCCGTCCTCGGAGAGATAGTTCTCCAGACCATAGCCGTCCTCCGGCGGGTCCTTTTTCCCACGCTCTATGGGCCACACCACGATGGTAATGACTGTGGCGGCCAAAACCACCAGGCACACCAGGAAAATATACAGCCCCTTCCGGGAGCGGCGGCGGGGAAACTCCTCCCACTCCTCCTCCGGGCACATGGCCGGGGGCAGGTCCGTCTCGTAGGTGAGGACCACCTCCTCCGGCCGGGGTCCCCCGTAGGACAGGACGATCTCCCTGCCGTTCTCTATGATCTCTGTGGAATAAAGCTGCTCCATACACGCCTCATCAATGCTGATTTTTGTCCCCCGCCAGGGTCATGGTGAAAATAAAACTGGTGACGCCCTTTTCGCTGGTCACCCGGATCTGCTCCCGGTGCTGCTCCAGAATGGTCTTTACGATATACAGCCCCAGGCCCACGCCGTCCTTGTCCTCGCTGCGGGACTTATCGGCCTTGTGGAACCGCTCGAACAGCCGGGGGATCTCCTCGGGCGCGATGGTCTCCCCCTGGTTTTGCACCGTCACCTCCGCCTTCTCCCCCCGCACATCCAGGCGGAGGACCAGGGCGGTGCCGCTGCGGGCAAACTTGGCGGCATTTTCCAAAAGGTTGTAGATCACCTGGGTGATGAGGTCGTTGTCCCCCAGCACCAGCACCGGCTCCTCGGGGATGTCCGCCTCCACGTCCAGCTGCCGGTCGGTGATCTTCTTCTCCATGGACACCAGCACCCGGCGCATGCTCTCGCAGATGTCAAAGGAGCTTTTGCTGCGCAGAGAGTCCAGGGACTGAAGCCGGGACACCTCCAGCATCCGCCGCACCAGACGGCTGAGGCGGCGGCTCTCGTCGGAGATGATGCGGAGATACTGCTCCTCCTTCTCCCGGGGGATGGTGCCGTCCAGAATGCCCTCGGCGTAGCCGGTGATGGTGGTCATGGGGGTCTTCAGCTCATGGGAGATGTTGGCGATGAACTCCCGCCGCTGCCGCTCCGTCTGCTGGAGGGAGTCGGCCATGGCGTTGAATGCCTCCGCCAGCTCCTCCACCTCGTCGTCCCGTCCCGTGGTCTGGACCCGGGCGTCAAAGTTGCCCTCGGCAAAGCGGCGGGTGGCCGCCGCCATCTCCTTGATGGGCTTGGTCTGCTGCATGGCGGTGACGGAGCTGGCCACAAAGGCGATGAGGATGACCGTGATGCTGGTCATGCCGAAAATGCCCAGAAAGGCCCGCCACATCTCTGTGAGGCTCTGGGTCTCGGTGATGGCCAGCACCATGCCCCGGATCTGCTGGCCGCCGCCCACGGTGTCGCTGTATACCGGCACACCGGCCACATACTTGTTGGTGTCATAGATGCCGAGATCGGTGATGCCGCTGTAAATATCCCCGCTCATCACCTTTTCAGAGACCTTCTTGGGCAGGGTGATGGCCTTGCCCTCCAAAGAGGCGTCGGTGGTGAGGAGGGTGTTGGTGCGGCTGTTCCAGATGAGAAAGTCAATGTCGGACAGGGAGGCCGCCGCCCGGGCCACGATCTGCATGCCCAGGCCCTCGCTGCCGAAGGCGGCGTCATAGCTGGAGTTGTAGGTGGTGTCCAGCTCCGCCATCAGCTTTGCCTTGTCCACCAGCTCGTCCTTTTTCTCCGACATCATATAGGTGTAGGTCAATGTGAAAAAGGAGGTGCCCAGCAGCAGCAGCGTCAGCAGCACCATTCCCGCCGTCAGTCCAAACTGACGCCAGTAGATCCCGTGAAACCGCTTCATAACGGCAAGCCTCCTTTCCTGTTGCTCCTTTCCGGGAAAAAGCGCATGGTTTCCTTATTTGGCCGCGGCCTTGGAGGTGGTCTCAAACTTGTACCCCACGCCCCACACCGTCTTCAGGGCCCACTCCGGGGACACGTTCTCCACCTTCTCCCGAAGGCGCTTGATGTGGACGTCCACGGTGCGGCTGTCTCCGAAGTAGTCAAAGCCCCACACCTCATCCAAAAGCTGGTTGCGGGTGTACACCCGGTTGGGGGTGGCGGCCAGGTGGTAGAGAAGCTCCAGCTCCTTGGGGGGCGTATCCACCTTCTTGCCGTCCACCGTCAGCTCGTAGGAGTCGAGATCGATGATCAGCTTGTCGAACACCAGCCGCTTGCGGGTGTCGTCGGGGATCTCCGTGCGGCGGAGCACCGCGTTGATGCGGGCGATGAGCTCCTTCATCTCAAAGGGCTTCACCAGATAGTCGTCCGCTCCCATCTCCAGCCCGCTGACCCGGTCCTGCACCTCGCCCTTGGCGGTGAGCATGATAATGGGGGTCTTGGCGCTCTCCCGGATCTTGGCGCACACCGCCCAGCCGTCCATCACCGGCAGCATGATATCCAGCAGCACGATATCCGGCTGGTTCTCCCGAAACTTCTCCACAGCGGAGCCGCCGTCGAAGGCGGTGATGACCTCGAAGCCCTCCTTCTCCAGATACATTCGGATCAGATCGGAGATGTTCCGATCGTCCTCTACAACCAACACTTTCCGTGCCATCGCTGTTCCCTCCATTTTTTCCGGCGCTCCCACCTGGTTCCTCTCAGGATGGGAGCGCCGCTTGTTCTGATACTCTCATTATATCCGCAAAGGCGCGCTTTTGTTGAACAATTTGTAAAACCCGCGGTATTTCTCCTCCAAAGCGGCCGGAAAAACGCTCCTCCGCCGCTCTACAGGGTCTCCCGGTAGGCCAGGAGGCGGCAGTGGATGCTGCTGAGACTGCTGAGCAGGGAGGAGAGGCCCCCCGTATTGCTGCTGTCCTGTCCCAGATAGATGATGTGGCTGCGGCTGGAGATGCCGCTGATATGGCTGTAGAGGTTTTCCGCACGGGTGCTGGAGGTGAGGGGGGAGCGGCTGTAGTCCGCGGTGGAGCGCATGACGCAGTACCCCGCCCGCTCCACCGCCGTCCTCTCCCCGGAGAGGTCCTGGGTCAGCCACACCAGGCGGGTGCGCATGCGGGCGGCAGCCCACAGGGCGTCGTTGGCCCGCTCCAGCTGGTCCGTCACCGGACCGCCGTCCTTTGCGGGGAGGATGCCAAGGGCGTGGCCCCGGCCGGTGATCTCCCGGAGGAGATCCTGCTCCTCCTCCATCTGCCGGGCGGTCATAAGAAAAGCGGCGCCGGCGCCGTAGCGGTCCAGAACATCCAGCAGCGCCCGGGTCTCCTCCGCCTCGCTGACCGTGAAGATGAGGTAGATCTGCTGGCCCTCATAGACCACCGGCTCGTCCACATCGGGGGTCGTCACCGAGGGGGTGGTGGCAGAGGTGACCTCCTTTTCATAGGCGGCGTAGCTGCTGGCAAAATAGCCGCCGGCGGCGTCGAAAAAGGTGGCGTCGTCCAGCACCACGCTGGCGCTTTTGATGCGGATCACCGGCACGGTGCTGGTGGCGGTGTAGCTGTAGGTCAGGTCAAACACCCGGGTGAGGATGCTCAGGGGGAAGAAGACATAGCTGCCCTTCACCACCGCCCGCTCGCTGTAGGTATTGCCCCGGTTGTCGGTGGTGGTCTGGTTGGCCAGATCAAAGAAAAGGGCGGTGCGGATGTTGAAGAGGGTGGCGGTCTGCTTGACGGAGCTGTAGGCGCAGGAGATGCCTAAGGATTTTCCGTAGATCCCGGAGAAGATGGCGTTGGAGACGTAGATCTGTCCGCCGGACATGAAGGGCATGGTCTCCTGATTGAGCTCCAGAGGGTCGTCGTTGACCACGGTGAAGTAGACGCCGCTGCGCACGGCGCCGGTCCGGGTGGTGGTGAGGGTCAGGGTCAGGGCCAGGGCGCACAGCAGCGCCCCCAGCCGCCGGAATACGCGGCGTGTCACGGCGTCTCCTCCTTTCAATGGGCAGATGATTGGTCTTATTGTACCACACCTGACTCCGGCTTACAAGTCCGCCGGGCGGGCGGGAAAAGCAGTTGCGCGGGGGCGGGGCGCTGTGTTATACTGCATCTGTATGAGATGTGCGGGCTTTTTCCACATCCAAGGCCCGCGGAAAGGACGAGTGCAATGAGTTCTTCTGTATATTTTACCAATCTGCGGGCCAAGCCCGGAGACAATCTGCTGGATAAGCTGAACCGTCTGATCACCAAGGCCGGCATGGGCGGCATCGACTTTGACGGCAAGTATGTGGCCATCAAAATCCATTTCGGCGAGCCGGGGAATCTGGCCTATCTCCGCCCCAACTACGCCAAGGTGGTGGCGGACTTTGTGAAGGCCCGGGGGGGCAAGCCCTTCCTCACCGACTGCAACACCCTGTATATCGGCGGGCGGAAGAATGCCCTGGACCACCTGGAGAGCGCCTATGTCAACGGCTATAACCCCTTCACCGTGGGCTGCCACCTGCTGATCGCCGACGGCCTCAAGGGCACCGACGAGGTGTACGTCCCCGTGGAGGGCGGCGAATATGTGAAGGAGGCCAAGATCGGCCGGGCCATTATGGACGCGGACATCGTCATCTCCCTCAACCACTTCAAGGGCCACGAGATGACCGGCTTTGGCGGCGCGCTGAAGAACTTGGGCATGGGCTGCGGCTCCCGGGCGGGGAAGATGGAGATGCACAGCGCCGGGAAGCCCTACGCCGACCACAGCCTGTGCGTGGGCTGCGGGGCATGTCAGAAGATCTGCGCCCACGGCGCCCCCATCATGACCGACGGGAAGATCACCATTGACCACAGCAAGTGCGTGGGCTGCGGCCGGTGCATCGGCATCTGCCCCAAGGACGCCATCCAGCCCGCTCAGGACGAGAGCAACGACATTCTCAACTGCAAGATCGCCGAGTACGCCAAGGCGGTGGTGGACGGCCGTCCCAGCTTCCACATCAATCTGGTGATGGACGTGTCCCCCAACTGCGACTGCCACGGGGAGAACGACGCGGCCCTGGTGCCGGACGTGGGCATGTTTGCCTCCTTCGATCCGGTGGCTTTAGACCAGGCCTGCGCCGACGCGGTAAACGCCCAGCCCATTCTGCCCGGCTGCGCCATCGACGACGACGGGGAGGAGAAGGACCACTTCCACCACATGCACCCCACCACCAACTGGGTCAGCTGCCTCGACCACGGGGAGAAGCTGGGGCTCGGCAGCCGGGAGTATGATCTGATTACCGTGAAATAACCGGCGCCCGCCGCAAAAGGGGCAAAATCCAATAAGAAAAAGAACCCCCCGGGAGATCAATCCCGGGGGGGTTGTTGTTCATGCCTTACATCAGCTTGGTGGTGTAGTACACCGCCTGGACAAACAGCAGAATGCCCAGCAGCCACATGGTGTAGTAGGTGGTGGTTACCGCCACAAAGGCCAGGGCGATGGTGATAAAGCACACCAGATAGGTGGCATACAGCAGCTTATAGGGGCAGTTGGGGGAGAAAACGCGCACGTTGGGCGCGCCGATCCAGTGGCCGTTCTTCTTCTCCACCTGCCGGGTCACAAAGGCCAGGGCGGCCAGGCCGATGAGCACCACAGCCGCGCCCAGGGTCACCTTGGTGTTCCAGTTCAGGGTGCCAAGGCCCTTCCGGCATACCCAGAGGGTAAAAATGCTGCCGCTCATGATGATGGTGGTGAGGAAGAACTCCCGCTGGAAGAGGTAGTACACAAGACCCAGCACGGTCAGAATGGGGACCAGCACGCACAGGAACACCGTGCCGTCCGGATAGATGTTGTAAAGGATCAGGCTGGAGACGGCGAAGAACGCGCCGCATCCCAGCATCCAGTGGCCGATCTTGCGGGCAATGGGGGAGAGCTTCTTGATGAGGCTCATGATCGCGCCGCCCACAAAGGCCGCCGCGCCGATATAACCGAGCCAGGTAAAAATAGCGGCCATGGTGAGCATCTGCTCCACCGTGCCGTGCACATAGCGGTTGTACATCAGCAGAAGATAGCACTCCGCCAAAATTCCCACGATAAAAATATGATAGACCTTGTTCAGCGCATTCTGCTCCTGCTGCTGCTTTTCCAGTCGTTTTTTCTTGTCAGGCTGCTTTGCCATACGTCCGAGACCTCCGGAGTTTTTATGATGAATTTCAACACACTGAGGTATTCTATCAAAGTTTGCCCCAATTTGCAAGCCTATTTGCAGCAATATTTTGCCAAATAGGAAAATAATCGCCCTCCATGTGTTGTTAAGCGGCACCAAACCGTTAAAATTTTTCAGAGTGGCTGCGAAATTTATTCCGCTCTTCCTTCGCCCCACAGAAACGCCGCTTCCATGGGGCCCCCTATTATTTCACATCCCCGGCGGGCGTGAATCCCGCCGTCTCCGCGCTGAGAGCCGCCCCGCGGGCGGCTGGCGGGGAAAGCGCCGCTTATTCCAGCCCCTCCAGCTCCTCCAGCCAGAGCGCCGCCACCGCGTCGCTGGGCATCCGCCAGTCGCCCCGGGGACTGAGGGCCACGGAGCCCACCTTGGGACCGTCGGGCAGGCAGGAGCGCTTGAACTGCTGGGAGAAGAACCGGCGGTAGAAATTCCTCAGCCACTTCAAAAGCGTCTCCCGGTCATACCGTTTGCCCATGGCCTGCTCCGCCAGCCGCAGCACCTTCCGGGGAGAAAAGCCCCAGCGGACGGCGTAGTAGAGGTAGAAATCGTGAAGCTCATAGGGCCCCACCAGATCCTCCGTCTTCTGGGCGATCTTCCCCTCAATGGCGGGCAGCAGCTCCGGGGAAACGGGGGTATCCAGAATGTCCGCCAGGACGGTGGAGAGCTTGGGGTCCTCCGTCTCCTTGTCGTCGCTGATGAAGCTGACCAGATGGCGCACCAGGGTCTTGGGGATGCCGGCGTTGACGGCGTAGTTGCTCATGTGGTCGCCGTTGTAGGTGCACCAGCCGAGAGCCAGCTCGCTGAGGTCCCCGGTGCCGATGACAAGGCCCCCGGTCTGGTTGGCGATGTCCATGAGCACCTGGGTCCGCTCCCGGGCCTGACCGTTTTCAAAGGTCACGTCGTGGTTGTCCATGCTCTGGCCGATGTCCTCAAAGTGGACCTTCACCGCCCGGCCGATGTCGATGGTCCGCAGGGTGCAGCCCAGCCGCTCCGCCAGCAGCACCGCGTTGGACTTGGTCCGGTCCGTGGTGCCGAAGCAGGGCATGGTGACGGCGATGATGTCCGAGGCGGGGCGGCCCAGCATCTGCATGGCCACCGCCGTAATGAGCACCGCCAGCGTGCTGTCCAGCCCGCCGGAGAGGCCCACCACCGCCGTCTTGGCGCCGGTGTGCTCCAGCCGCTTTTTAAGCCCCAGGGCGGCGATGCAGAGAATCTCGTTGCACCGCTCCGCCCGGTCCGCCTCGTCCCGAGGGACAAAGGGGGTGGGGGACACAGGCCGGGTGAGATGGGTGTCCGCCAGATCCATGTCAAAGGAGATCCGCCAGATCTCCGGCGCGCCGGCGGCGGGCTGGAAGGTGTTCATCCGGCGGCGCTCGTACACCAGCCGCTCCACGTCGATCTCGCTGACGGTGAGGCCGGAGGTAAACCGCCGCTCCGCTAAAATGGCACCGTTTTCGGCGATCATATTGTGTCCGGCGAACACCAGATCGGTGGTGCTCTCCCCCTCTCCGGCGTCGGCGTACACATAGCCGCACACCAGCCGTCCGGACTGGCTTGTGACCAGGGAGCGGCGGTAGGCCGCCTTGCCCACGGTCTCATTGGAGGCGGAAAGGTTCAGAATAATGGTGGCGCCCGCCTGGGCCAGGGCCGCCGAGGGGGGATTGGGGGCCCACAGATCCTCGCAGATCTCCACGCCGATAACCAGCTCCTCCTTGCCGGTGCAGGCAAAAAGGCCGCTGCAGCTGATGTTCACCTCCTGGCCGCACAGGGTCACATTGTGGTCCACGCCGCCCGGGCCGCCGGAGGGAGTGAACCAGCGCTGCTCATAAAACTCCCCATAGTTGGGCAGATAAGTCTTGGCCACCAGGCCCAGAATTTGACCGCTCTGGATCACCGCGGCGCAGTTATACACCTTGTTGTTCCACTTGTCCCCCACAGGCAGGCCCACCGCGGCCACCATATTTAGGTTCTTGGTGGCCTCCAGAATGGTCTGAAGGCCCTCCTCGGCCCCTTTCAGCAGGGTAGGCTGCAAAAACAGGTCTCCGCAGGTGTAGCCGGTGAGGCACAGTTCCGGCAGGCACAGCACTTTGACGCCCTGCTTGTCGGCCTGACGCATGAGGGTGAAAATCTGCTCCGCGTTATAGCGGCAGTCGGCCACACGGATCTTGGGCGTTCCGGCGGCTACCTTAATAAATCCATCTCGCATACCAGTTCCTCCTTTTCCAAAGTCGTAGTCGTTTGGCGGTATTATAACGCTTTTCCCACAAAAACACAACCTCGCGGCACAAAAGGAAAGGGAGCGGCATAGCCGCTCCCTTTCCTCTATGTTTTGGAAGATTGGATGAAAAGAAGTTATTGTCTCTTGCAAGGATTATGATAGGGGAGAGTTTTTAAAAAAGTTAGACCCAAATGTTACAAAAGTCTAAAATCTTCTCCACGCTTCCCGCTGTCCTGTGGCCGCAGCCCCCGGAAGAAGTCCGACAGCACCTTCTGGCAGGGCTCCGCCAGAATCCCCCCCACCAGGGCGGGGGTGTGGGGAAAGTTCTCCATAAAGAGGTTCAGCACCCCGCCGCAGGCGCCGAAGGCGCTGTCCCGGGCGCCGTAGTACACCCGGGGAATCCGGGCGTTGAGAATGGCCCCGGCGCACATGGGGCACGGCTCTAAGGTCACATACAGCGCGCAGTCGTCCAGCCGCCAGGACCCGAGGGCCTCGTTTGCCATGGCGATGGCCTCCGTCTCCGCGTGGGAGAGGGTGCTCCGCTTTTCCTCCCGGCGGTTGCGGCCCTCCCCGATGACGACGCCCTTTCGAACGATGACGCACCCCACCGGCACCTCCCCGGCGGCGGCGGCCTCCCGGGCCAGAGCCAACGCTCTGGCCATCCATTCCTCATGGTCCGACATAACTTCTCCTCCTTCTTGGTTTATTGCCCGGCATATTTGGCAACACTTGCAGGTAAGATATGGTACAACCCTTGTTTTTGGCAAAGGAGGACAACTATGCTGCGGCGCATCTCACCCATCCATCAGCAGGGCCGGGTCACCCCGGAGCAGGCGGAGCTCATGCGGTCTCTTCAGGAGGCCCAGACCGCCCTCAACCACGCCAACCTGTCCTTTGACGCCCTCAGCGACCCGGAGCTGGTGGAGTCCTGCATTTTTGAGATCCGGTCCCTCCAGGCCCGCATCAACTATCTCCTCCGGGCCCTGAAGGCCCTGGAGAACGACCAGCCGCCCCTGGCGGCCTCAGGGGGAGGTGGCAAGCGAAAATGGGTCTGAGCGAAAAGGTGGCCCTGGCCATCTTCGGCGTCTTTGTGCTGGGGGCGGTGATCCGCCTGTTCAAAACCCCCCTGAAGCTGGCGCTGCAGGTGCTGGGGAACACCCTTTTAGGCTTCGGCGCGCTGCTGCTGGTGAACATGACCTCCGCCGTCACCGGCCTCTCCCTGGGCTTCAACCTCCTCAACGCTCTGGTCATTGGGGTGCTGGGCGTGCCGGGCCTGGGCCTTCTCCTCTTGGTCCAGTGGCTGTTTTCCACCTGAAATTCCCTGCGCAGTCTATACGATTTGTAAAATTACATAGGATCCATACGTTTTGTCATCAAATGATCCCCAAAAAGCCGTCCCGTCTTCCGGGGCGGCCTTTTTCAGCGCTGGGACTCGTCTAAGCTCCAGCCGTAGAGGGGATAGCGCTGCATGGCTCCGAAGATCTTGGTCTTCAGCTGAGGGAACTGGTCGCTGAGCTGGCGGATCAGCGCCTTCATCTCCTCCCGCTTGGTGGAGCCGTTGGCGGGGCAGGGGTTTTCCACCACCGGAAGCTTCTGCTGGCGCACCGCCCCCGTCACCTCCCGCTCCTGGACATAGAGGAGGGGCCGGATCTGAGTCACCTGGGTCCGGTCCAGGTAGGTAACCGGCTGAAAGCAGCTGATGCGCCCCTCCCAGAAGAGGGACATGAGCATGGTTTCCACCGCGTCGTCGTAGTGGTGGCCCAGGGCGATCTTGGAGATCCCCAGCCGGTTCATCTCCGTGCTGAGGGCCCCCCGGCGGAACTTGGCGCAGAGGGAGCAGGGATTCTTCTCCTTCCGCTCTAAAAATACCACTTCATAAATAGGCACGTCCACCAGGTGGTAGGGCACCTCCAGCTCCTCACAGAGCCGGGCAATGGGGGAGAAATCCATCCCCGGGGTGCCGGCGTTGATGGTGATGGCCTCCACCCGGAAGGGCTTGGGATAGAAGCGGCTGAGCCGGGCCAGGGCCACCAGGGTCAGCACGGAGTCCTTGCCGCCGCTGACGCCCACGGCCACGGTCTCCCCGGCCTCGATCATATCGTAATCCTCCACGCACCGGCGGACCAAACTGAGAATATGCTGCATAGACACCTCGCAAAGGAAAAATTGAAAATGAGAAATCGAGAGAAAATGAGAGGAAATCAAAGAAATCAAGAGCATTTGATGCGGTAAATCAAAATGGTGTTGACACTTGAAAAACGGTGTGGTATAAATAGATTTGCTCGCTGTGGGTATTGTACCTGATATCGGGCGAAAATACAAGATTTCCTTCGATAACGAAAGCACAGGGGCGAAAACCTGGTCTTTCGTGATCGAAGGAATCGGAAAACGAATGAAGGAGAATCCGACCATGTCCACTTTTATGGCTAACAAGGGCAACATCGTCCGCAAGTGGTATGTTGTCGACGCCGCCGGCAAGCCTCTGGGCCACACCGCCGTCATCGTCGCCGACCTGCTCCGCGGCAAGCGCAAGCCCACCTATACCCCCCACGCCGACTGCGGTGACAACGTCATCGTCATCAACGCCGCCAAGGCCACTCTGTCCGGCAAGAAGCTGGAGCAGAAGATGTACCGCACCCACTCCGGTTGGGTGGGCGGTCTGAAGGAGACCAAGTACAAGGATATGATGGAGAAGAAGCCCGAGCTGGCCATGAAGGTGGCCGTCCGCGGCATGATGCCCCGCAACACCGTCACCAAGGACTCCCTGAAGCGTCTGCACATCTATGCCGGCGACACCCACGAGCACGCGGCTCAGAAGCCCGAGCTGTGGACCATGGAATAAGGAGGAACTGAAGAATGTATAAGTCCAAGAAGCCCTATCTGTACGGCACCGGCCGTCGGAAGTCCTCCGTTGCCCGTGTCCACCTGTTCCCCAACGGCACCGGCTCCATCACCATCAACGGCCGCGACATCGAGGAGTACTTCGGTCTGGAGACTCTGAAGATGGTGGTCCGTCAGCCCCTGGTCACCACCGACACCCTGGGCAAGGTGGACATTGTCGCCACCGTCAAGGGCGGCGGCGTCAGCGGCCAGGCCGGCGCTCTGCGCCACGGTGTGGCCCGCGCCCTGCTGCTGGCCAGCGAGGACTATCGTCCCCTGCTGAAGAAGGCCGGTTTCCTGACCCGCGATCCTCGCATGAAGGAGCGCAAGAAGTACGGCCTCAAGGCTGCCCGTCGCGCTCCGCAGTT
>CALXDD010000036.1 GCA_944386985.1 uncultured Oscillospiraceae bacterium | reverse complement strand
ATGAGCCTATAGGCTCTGCCCGGGACATGCCCCAAGGGGGCTTGTGCAAACCACCGGCACGGCCGGTGGTTATGATTCCCGGGAAATGGAGGGAAAAGGCCGTTGACAACGGAAGGATCTGTGGTATAATACTTTGCGTATGCGGAGTGAATTTGCTCCGCCGGGAAATGCTATGAGGAACTGAGTGTCGGTCTGCGGCCCAAGCGAGCGGGGGAGAGTGTGAGCCCTGCGGCAGATGCGTCCGGCGCAGCCACTTCCGAGCGGGGGGCGAGGAGTCCCACGGTCAGGCCTCCGTTATCGGGCCGCTGAGATGCCCCTTTTGCGGGCAAATTAGGGTGGTACCGCGAGACTTTCGCCCCTATGTGGAGGCGAGGGTCTTTTCTTTTTGTCTGCCGCCGGAGGGCAATGAAGGAGATGAATGGATGAAAAAAGTGATTGCCGTGTGTATGCTGGGGCTTCTGCTGCTCACCGGCTGTTCCCCCGCGCCCCTTCCAGAGGGAATGGAGGAAGATGCTGTAGAGGAGGCCGGCTGGGCTGTGGCCAAGCTGCTGATCGACGGGGACTACGCTGCCGTGCTGGAAGAGTTTCGCCCCGATGTAGGGGAGAATATCACCGAGGAGAATATCTCCCTGATGATGGAAACCGCCACGGAGGACGCCGGAGAGTTTGTCTCCCGGTCAGATATGATGGTCACCGGCCAGAGCAGCGACGGAGAGGACTACGGCGTGGCCGTGATTCTCTGCGAGTATCGGGAGGAGAAGGTGCTCTTCCGCATCGCCTTTGACCCGGATATGGCCCTCATCGGCATCGAGGCTACCCAGCAGTGAGGGGAAAAGAGGTCCTCCGGCGCTGCCGGAGCGTTCTGTGCCGCTTCGGTGGAGCGGTCTGCCGCTGGTTTACCCGCAGCTTTTCCCGGACGGCTCCGGCTCTGAATGTGCTGGCCATGGCGGTGGCATCCCTGGTGGGCGGCATCTGCTTGGCGGACACCTATTGGCCGGAGATGGCGGGATATTGTCTGGCGGTGTCGGTGCTTTTTGCTGCACTGCTGGCGCTGTCCTGGCTTGCGGGGCTGCTGCTGCAGTTGTTCCTGGGCCGCCGCCTCACCTGGGCCGCTGCCCTGGCGGTGCTGACGGCGGTGGATATCGAGCTGTTCCGACGGGGAGCGGGGGAGGGCTACACCTTCCGGGTGGTGGTCTTCGCCCTCATTGTCACGGCGATGCTGTGGCTGCTGGCCGCCTCATGGTGGAGCCTTCTCCGGTGGCGGCGGCTGTCGCCCACTACACTGCTGTCGGGTCTTGTGTCCACAGCGGGCACCGTGCTGCTGGCGGTGTTCCTCTTCACTGACGGGTTTGAGGACCACTATATTGAAAAGTATGTAGCGCTGTCCTCGCGGGAGGCGTCGGCGGCTGCTTTTGAGGACAGCCTTTCCATGGGGCCGCAGAAGGTGCTGACAGTGGACTACGGCACGGAGGACGGCCTTCCCTCGGACACGGTGAGCCTCAGCGCCTATATGAGCCGCTCCAGCGCCGAGTGGACCGGCGCCTATGCCGACCACTATCTCGACTACAGCCTTGGCGCCGTGCCCCTGGTGGGGCGGGTCTGGTACCCAGCGGGAGGAAAAGACTGCCCTGTGCTGTTTATCGCCCATGGCAACCATGAGATCGCCGTAGATTCCTATCTGGGCTACGACTACCTGGGGGAGTATCTGGCCAGCTTCGGCTATGTGGTGGTGTCGGTGGACCACAATGCCTGCAACCTCCTCTACAATGAGAATGACGGCCGGGCGGTGCTCCTTTTAGAGCACATCGGCCTTCTTCTGGAATATAACGCCCAGTCCGGCAATCCCCTCTACGGAGTGCTGGACCCGGAAAATATCGCCATCGGCGGTCACTCCAGGGGCGGGGAGATGGCGGCCACCGCCTACCTCTTCAACGGCTATGACCGCTACCCGGAAAACGGAAATATCGAATTTGACTACCACTACAACATTCGCTCCATTGTGGCCATTGCCCCTACGGTGAACCAGTATAAGCCCGCGGACCACAGCGTGGCGATTGAGGATGTGAACTATCTCCTCCTCCACGGAACCGACGACCGTGACGTGACCAGCTTCATGGGCATGGCCCAGTATGAGAACATCACCTTCAGCGGAGAGGGGGACTATCTGAAGACAGCCCTCTATATTGCGGGAGCCAACCACGGACAGTTCAACTCCCTCTGGGGGGCCTATGACCAGCCTGCCCCCTTCAGCACTCTGCTGAATACCGAGAGCATGCTCTCTAAGGAGGAACAGCAGACCATCGCCTGTCTTTTCATCAAAACCTTCCTGGACGTGACGCTGAAGGGAGACCTGAGCTGCCAAAGCCTTCTCACCGACTGGGACAGCTACGCCGCCCAGCTGCCGGAGACGGTGTATGTCCAGTGCTATGAGACCTCAGGCTTCACCGTCATTGCGGATTTTGAGGAGGACTCGGATCTGGAGACAGCTTCCCTGGAGGGAACGGCGGTGACCACAGACGGGATACTTCTCTGGACGGAGGAGCTGGTGGACTTTGCCGACGACTCCTCTTTCGATACCCACGCCCTGCGCCTTCGCACCAGCAGTCTCGACTCCCGGTATACCATCACCATGGCGGATACCGACTTCACCGGCTGCAGCCTCAGTCTGGACGTGTACGACCGGAATGAGCAGGCGGTGGAGCGGGGACAATACCGCCTGCTGGACTTTGCTGTGGAGCTGACGGATGGGGAGGGCCGCACGGCCACCGCCCGGGCGGCGGACTTTGCCACCCTCTATCCGGTGATGCCGGTGCGGACGGACAAGCTGGACTATGTGTTCCAAAACTGCACCTATAAGACCAGCTTTGCCACCGTCACCTTCCCCCAGAAGGGCTTTGAGGCTCAGGAGGATTTTGACTGGCAGAGGGTGCAGGCGGTGTCCCTGGTGTTTGACAGTTCCCTGGATCTGATGATCGACAACATCGGCCTTTCCCGGTGATACGATACCATTCACATTTTATTTCGGAGGTAACAACCATGCACAAGCAATACGGACTGAACGAACTGCGGGAGATGTTCCTGAGCTTTTTTGAGAGCAAGGGCCACCTGCGGCTGCCCAGCTTCTCTCTGATCCCCCAGAACGACCCCTCTCTGCTGCTCATCAACAGCGGTATGGCCCCCATGAAGCCCTGGTTCACCGGGGAGCAGGAGCCCCCCAGCCGCCGGGTATGCACCTGCCAGAAGTGCATCCGCACCGGCGATATTGAGAATATCGGCAAGACCGCCCGCCACGGCACCTACTTCGAGATGCTGGGAAACTTCTCCTTCGGCGACTACTTCAAGAAGGAGACCATCCCCTGGTGCTGGGAGTTCCTCACCAGCCCCGAGTGGATGGGCCTGGAGCCGGACCGGCTGTATCCCTCCGTCTTCGCCGGCAATGAGACCACTCCCGCCGATGACGAGGCATTTGAGATCTGGAACAAGGTGGTGGGGGTCCCCGCTGAGCGGATCTTCCGCTTCGGCAAGGAGGACAACTTCTGGGAGCACGGCTCCGGCCCCTGCGGCCCCTGCTCCGAGATCTACTACGACCGGGGCGAGGAGTACGGCTGCGGCAAGCCCACCTGCACCGTGGGATGCGACTGCGACCGGTATATTGAGATCTGGAACAATGTGTTCAGCCAGTTCGACAATGACGGCGAGGGTCACTACACCGAGCTGAAGCAGAAGAACATCGATGTGGGCGCGGGCCTGGAGCGCCTTGCCTGTGTCAGCCAGAATGTGGCCAGCCTTTTTGACGTGGACACGGTGATGAACATCACCAACAAGGTCAGTGAGATCACTGGCGCCACCTATGGCCAGAGCCACAAGAACGACGTGTCCCTCCGGGTCATCACCGACCACATCCGCTCCGCCACCTTTATGATCTGCGACGGTGTACTGCCCAGCAATGAGGGCCGGGGCTATGTGCTCCGCCGTCTTCTCCGCCGGGCCGCCCGCCACGGCAAGCTCTTAGGCGTGAACCGTCCCTTCCTCTATGAGGTCTGCGACACGGTGATCCACGAGAACGAGGGCCACTATCCGGAGCTCCGGGAGCGGCAGGCCTATATCACCAAGGTGATTCGGGTGGAGGAGGAGAACTTCGCCAAGACCATCGACGGCGGATTGAAGATCTTCGAGGAGATGCTGGCAGGACACAAGGCCAAGGGAGAGACCACCTTCTCCGGGGCCGACGCCTTCAAGCTTTACGACACCTACGGCTTCCCCATTGACCTCACCATTGAGATGGTGGAGGAGCAGGGGATGAAGCTGGACGAGGAGGAGTTCCACAAGCAGATGGAGGAACAGCGCCAGCGGGCCCGGAAGGCCCGGGAGGCATTGGGCGACCTGGGCTGGTCCGGTGTGGAGTTCGGCAAGGATGTGCCCGAGACGGAGTTTGTGGGTTATGACCACACCACCTATCCTGGGGCCAAGGTCGTGGCCCTGGTGGTGGAGAATGAGCACGCTGAGGAGGTCATGCCCGGCGTGGAGGCCATCGTGGTGCTGGACAAGACCCCCTTCTATGCGGAGATGGGCGGCCAGGTGGCGGACCACGGACAGATCGTCATCGAGGGGGAGCATCCCGCCTGCTTTGCCGTCACCGATGTTCAGAAGAACAAGGGCGGCAAGTATATGCACTACGGCAAGATGACTGAGGGCGTTTTGAAGCTGGGGGATACCGTTCGGGCTCAGATCGATTCTGAGCGCCGGGCCGCTGTCATGCGGGCCCACTCCGCCACCCATCTGCTGGACGCCGCCCTGCGCTCCGTGCTGGGCGACCACGTCCACCAGGCCGGTTCTCTGGTGGAGCCCGACCGGCTGCGCTTTGACTTCACCCACTTTGCCCCCATGACGGCGGAGGAACTGGCGAAGGTCAGCGCGGCGGTAAATGAGGCGGTGCTCAGCGGCTTTGACATCGTCACCGAGGAGATGCCCATCGAGAAGGCCAAGGAGCGGGGCGCCATTGCCCTTTTCGGCGAGAAGTACGGCGATGTGGTCCGGGTGGTGGACATGGGCCACGGCTACTCTGTGGAGTTCTGCGGCGGAACCCATCTGGATAACACCGCCAAGGTGGGTGTGTTCCACATTGAAAGCGAGTTTTCCGTGGCCAGCGGCGTGCGCCGTATTGAGGCCACCACAGGAAAGGCCTCTCTGGAGGAGATGAACCGCAGCCAGGAGCTGCTGTTCCAGGCTGCCGCTGCTTTGAAGGCCAAGCCCGGTGAGCTGAGGGAGAAGGCGGAGCATCTGATGGCGGAGATGAAGGATCTGCGCCAGACCATAGAGAAGCTGAAGGCCCGGGAGTTCCTCAGCCAGGCCGACCAGTTCCTGCTGTCCGCCAAGGACGTAAAGGGGCTGAAGGTGGTGACCATGAGCCGAAAGGACACCTCTGCCGACGATTTGAGAAAGATGGGTGACTTCCTCCGCGACAAGGAGCCCAGTGTTGTGGCGCTGCTGGCGGGCGTCAGTGGGGAGAAGATCACCTTCCTGGCGGTTTGCGGCAAGGAGGCGGTGAAGCGCGGCATAAAGGCCGGCGATATCATCAAGACCATTGCCCCTATTTGCGGCGGCAAAGGCGGCGGAAAGCCGGACAGCGCTATGGGCGGCGGATCTGACCTTCTCAAGCTGGATGATGCCCTGGCGGCGCTGGACGACTATGTGGCGGAGAAGGCGCAGTAAGATCGCTGCATTTTCCGTGCACATGGACCATTTCGCTGAAACC
Organism: uncultured Oscillospiraceae bacterium; assembly: GCA_944386985.1. GTDB lineage: Bacteria > Bacillota > Clostridia > Oscillospirales > Oscillospiraceae > CAJFPI01. The sequence continues at coordinate 18,216 of CALXDD010000036.1, read as the reverse complement.
TTACAAAAAGGTCCTCCTCCGAGTGATTGGGGGAGGACCGATTCTTTGGAGGAAAATGTGGAGCAGCAGCGATTGCAATACACAGAAAAAGCTGTATAATATTTTCCGAGAGATTCTGCGGCTGCGGGAGGCACGGATGCCTTCTCCTGTGCGGATCTGATTTTCACAGAAAGGAGAGATTTTATGTCTGATTGCCTGTTTTGCAAGATCATTGCCGGGGAGATCCCCAGCAATAAGGTGTATGAGGACGACCTCTGCTACGCCTTCTACGATATCAATCCCCAGGCGCCTACCCATTTTCTGGTGGTGCCCAAGGAGCACATCCAGTCCGTCTCTGCGGTGAATGAGGAGAACGCCCATATCGTGGGTCATATTTTCGCCGTTATTGCCAAGCTGGCGGAGGAACTGGGCTTTGCAGGGCCGGGCTACCGGGTGGTGTCCAATATCGGCGAAGCCGGACAGCAGACCGTCCCGCATCTCCACTTCCATGTGCTGGCCGGTAGAGACATGACTTGGCCTCCGGGCTGATTCGGCTTATGAGACTGCTACCCCGGAGGCGCAGCCTCCGGGGCCTACGCTGCAAACGTGCCGCAGGCACGTTTGCTGACGCTGCGGTGACTTGGCCTCCGGGCTGATTCAACTTATGAGTCTGCCGCTCCGGAGGCACAGCCTCCGGGGTGTGCATATCTTCTTCCGGCAGCATTGCCGGAGAAGTTTACGAAAGGAAGTAAGATCCATGCTGCCCAAAGATCCCATCATCCTGCTGAGCGTGGTCAATACCCGCCTGCGGGACCTCTATTCCAATCTGCAGGAGTTGTGCGCAGCGGAGGACGCCGACCCGGAGGAGGTGGCTGAAACGCTGGCTGGTGCCGGTTACCGGTATGACGCGGCACAGAATCAATTTGTACAGGAATAAATCATTATAAAAGAATGATTGGGAAAATTTTCCATTCTTTTTATGCTCTTAAAACCCGGAGAGGCGTTGCCTTCTCCGGGTTTTTTAGGAAGTCCGGTTCCTTCCGTCTTGACAGTCAGAGAGGAGTTTCGTATAATAAGACTGCCCGACCGACCGGTCGGTCGGATTTTGTATGTAAGCCAACGGAAGAGAAAAAAGGAGTTTTGCCCATGAAGCGAATTATTGCCGGATTGCTGGCAGTTGGGATGCTGGCGGCATTGTCTGTAATGCCAGCCATGGCGGAAGACGGGTTTGGAAGCTGGTCTCCCACCGAGGAAAATACGGGAATCGAAGACCCGCAGGAGCTGGAGCCGTCAGCCAATTTGAGATTTGATCAGATCCGGAAGGTGTTGACGGAAAACAACAACAGCGTCAAGGCACTGGAACAAAACCTGGAGGATCTGGAGGATCAGGGCACCGGGGAGCTGCAGGACGCGGTGGACCAGCTGGAGCAGCTGCAAAGCGGCGTGCGCGCTGCCCAGGCCGCAGTTCAGCAGGCGCTGAGCCAGGTAGAGGGTCAGATTGGAAGCATTGGCGGTCAGACGCCGCCTGCGGGCGGTGATACGGAGGGCGGAGACAGCGGCGAAGGATATGAGACCATGCTCCAGACTCTGACAATGCAGAAGCTTATCCTCAGCGCCCTGAACGTGACGCTGACAGCGGACACCGTCTCCCTCCAGAGTCAGATTGCAACGCTGGAGAGCCAGCTGGAGAGCCTGGACACCACCATCGAGACCTCCAAGAACACACTCCGGGATGCCATCAATCAGATTGTCAAGGGTACGGAGACACTGTACATAGGGATTGCCACCATGGAGGCCTCTGTGGGTGATCTGCAGCGTGGCCTCGACGCCATGGACCGGGTGGTGGCCATCTATGAAAAGCAGTGTGAGCTGGGGATGGTCTCCCAATACGATGTGGAGAGCATGGTCTATCAGCGCAGTACGCTGAACAGTCAGCTGGAGAGCCTCCAGTTCCAGATTGAAAGCAACAAGGTCACGCTGGAGGGAATGTGCGGCCTGGACCTCCGGGGAAATGTCCGGCTGGGCGGACTGTCCTCTCCTACTGCGGAAGAAGTGGCAGGAATCAACTATGAGCGGGACATGCCCCTGGGACAGAAGAAGAATGTGGATGTGCTCAACGCGCAGGCGGAGCTGGAGAACGATTCCAGCGACGCCAAGAAGTATGAACTCCAGGCGGCGAAAGATTCCTTCGCCTATAACTTCAAGGTGCTGTGCCTGACAGTGGAGGAGAAGGAGCGTCTGGTGGGCGTGGCGGAGGAGGCGCTGGCATTCCAGGAGCGAACCTTCTCCATTACAGAGAAGCAGTATGAGCTGGGGATGATTTCCCAGGAGGAGTACCTCTCCGGCCAGAGTGATCTGCTCAGCGCCCAGAGCCAGGTGGAGACGGCCCAGCTGGATCTGTTTTCCGCGTATCGAAACTATATCTGGGCCCGGGACTATGGCCTGATCTGAGGAGGAACCTATGAAACGCTGTCTTACATTGCTTTTTGCCCTTGTCCTGGCCCTGGGCCTCGTGGCCTGCTCCGGTGAGGAGGATACCGCGCCCCAGATTCCGGCGGGTACTGCCGTGGAGGTGATGACCGTCACGCGGGGAGATCTGGCGGCCTCCAGCACGGTCACCGGCAACGTGGTGGCCAACCGGGATGTGCCGGTGATGCCGCCGGTGGCGGGAAAGGTGAAGGAGGTCAAGGTCAGCCCCGGTGATGCGGTACAAAAGGGAGACGTACTTTTTGTCATGGATACCGCCGACCTGCGGGATACCTATGATACGCTGCTGACCTCCTACGAGAGTACCAAGACCATGATGGACGAGCAGGTCCGGCAGGCCCAGCAGGCTCTGGAAAATGCCCAGGCCCTCTATGAAATGGGGGCGGTGTCTCGCAACTCGGTGGAGCAGGCCCAGCTGGGGGTCATGCAGGCGGAGACCAGCCGTACGACCACTCTGGCCCAGATGGGTATTGACGACGTGGTGGATGTGCTGAATGACCCCAATGTTTACGCTACCATTGACGGTACGGTCACCTCCGTGGCTGTTACCGGCGGCGTTATGACCAGCAATACCACCGCAGGGGTGGTGGTGTCGGAGATCGGCAAGCCCCAGGCGGTGGTGAACGTGTCCGAGACCCTGCAGCCCTTCATCGCCGTGGGACAGCAGGTGGATGTGACATTATCCACCTCCGGGGAGACGGTCACCGGCACGGTGGCCTCTGTGGCCGGGGCTGTCAGCTCCAACACCGCCCTCTACCAGGTGAATATTGACCTGCCTGAGGATCTTCAGGTCTCCATCGGCATGTTTGCCACAGTGAAATTCCTCACCGACCAGCGTCAGGATGTGGTGCTGATCCCTTCGGAGACCATCCTCACAGAGGACGGCCAGCAGTATGTGTACATCGTTACCGGTGACGCCGCCTTCCGTGTGGATGTGACCACCGGGCTGGTGGGGGCCTCTCAGACGGAGATCACCTCCGGCCTTCAGGGCGGTGAGCAGCTGGTGGTCCGGGGACAGACCTATCTCTCCGACGGCGCCACCGTCCGAATCGTGGAGGGCGCTGAGGAATGAGACTGGTTGCCTTTTGCATCAAGCACCGGGTCACCACCATTATGGCCTGCGTCATGATCGCGGTCTTCGGCGTCATGGGCTTCAACACCCTGCCTCTGGCCCTGATGCCGGATATTGAATTCCCCATGGCGGTGGTGTACAGCACCTACACTGGGGCCGGGCCCCAGGAGGTGGAAAACCTGGTGACCAAGACCCTGGAGTCCGCCTGTGCCTCTGTGTCCGGCATGGAGGAGCTGCAGTCCGTGTCCAGCGAGGGAACCAGCATGGTGATGGTCACCTTCGCCGACGGCACCAATATGGATAATGCTTTGGTGGACCTCCGGGAGAAGATCGACATGGTGAAGAGCTATCTGCCGGAGGACGCCACCACCCCGGTGGTCATGTCCATCAACGTGGACTCCCTGCCGGTGGTGCAGATCGGTCTGAAGGGTACCAGCCTCTCCAGTCTCCAGTCCATTGCCGAGGACACCATCTCCCCATCCCTGGAGCGGATCGACGGTGTGGCCTCTGTAGATATTCTGGGCGGCTATTCCAATGAGATTGCCGTGGAGACCTACGGGGAAAAGCTGACGGGCTACGGGCTCTCCATCTCCTACATTGCCCAGATCCTGGCGGCTGAGAATGTAGCCTTGCCCGCCGGCGATGTAAGCACCGGCTCCAGCACCATCACCGTTCGAACCGACGGCGAGTTCTCCTCGGTGGAGGATGTGGCCAACTGCCTTATCCCCCTGTCCACCGGCGGTGCGGTCCGGCTGGGGGAGGTAGCCAATGTCTACCTCAAGCCCCAGGATCAGGAGACCATCGCCAAGGTGGACGGGGAGCCCTGTGTCATTTTGTCGGTGAACAAGCAGTCCGGGGTGAACACAGTCCAGACCGCCATGCGGGTCCAGGAGGCCCTGGACGAGGTGACGGAGGAGAACCCCACCTTGGACTGGGTACTGCTGATGGACCAGAGCGATTTTATCAATCTGGCAGTGGACAGCGCCATCTCCAACATTCTGCTGGGGGTATTGCTGGCGGCGATTGTGCTGTATATCTTCCTGCGGGACTGGGGCGCCACCCTGGTGATCTCGGTGGCCATGCCTCTTTGCATCATCACAGTGTTTCTGGTGATGCAGCTTCTGGATATCACCATGAACATGATGAGCCTTGGCGGCGTGGCCATGGGCGTAGGCATGATCGTGGACAACTCCATCGTGGTGCTGGAAAACATCTTCCACTACCGCTCTGATGGGTACAACAACTTTGACGCCTGTACCCAGGGCACCGGTGAGGTGGCTCTGTCCATCTCCGCCAGCACCCTGACCACTGTGGCGGTGTTCCTGCCCATTGGCCTCTCCGATGGAATCGTGGGTATGTTCTTCTCCGATTTCTGCCTTACCATCTGCACTCTGATGCTGACGAGCCTTGTGGTGGCCCTTACCATTGTGCCCCTGCTGAGCTACTTCCTGCTGGGCCGGGGCAACAAGAACCTGAAGGTGATGAGCATCGCCATGAATGCCGGTAAGCGGGCCAACAGGATAAACCAGTGGTATGTGGGCCGCCTGGAGTATTTCATCACACACCGGGGCGTGGCCATGCTGGTGACCCTGGGGATGGTGGTGGGCTTCGGCGCTTCCATCTTCCTGGCGGGCTTTGAACTGATCCCCGACATCGACCAGAATGTGGTCAGCATCAGTCTGGAACTGCCGGTTGGGGCGGAGATGGAGGAGGCCCAGTACATTGCCGAGGAGGTGGTGGAGATCGCCCAGGAGACGGTGCCGGAGGCGGAGAGCATCTACTATTCCACCGGCGGCGGCGCCCTCAGCAGCATGACCGGCAGCGGCGGGACCAGTGTGACCCTGAACCTGGTGGAGGCAGGGGACCGGGACCGGTCCGCGGCCCAGATTGCCAGCCAGCTCCGGGTGGATCTGGCGGACGTGGCGGGGGCGGAGGTGTCCGTGTCCTCGGCGGGTGTGATGGACATGTCGGCCCTTACCGGTGCCGCCATCAACCTGACCCTCTCCGGAAATGATTATGATCTGCTTACCAAGACTGCGGACAAGCTTGCCGCGGAGATCGCCAAGATCCCCGACGCGGTGGAGGTGAAGACCTCTGCCTCCGATCAGGTGCCGGAGGTGGACATTACCCTCAAACGGGACGTGGCCGCTCAGTACGGACTCACCGCCGCCACTGTGGGCTCTGCGGTGCGCAGCCAGCTCACCGGTACCACCGCCACTACTCTGAAGATGAACGGCGAGGAGATCTCTGTGGTGGTCCGGGGCGACAGCGATGCAGGGGAGAGCTTGGATGCCCTTCGCTCCCTGCCCATCACCACAGCCCTGGGCTCCGACGTCCCTCTGGGCATGGTGGCGGACGTGACGGTGACCATGGCGCCTCAGTCCATTGCCCGGGAAAACCAGAGCCGCACCATCACCATTACCGGCGGCAGCGCCACCGACGACAGCGCCGGAATCGCCGAATCCGTGCAGCAGGTGGTGGACAGTTTCCAGCTGCCCCAGGGCATTACTCTGGAGACCTCCGGTGAGAATGCGGAGATGATCCAGGCATTCAAAGACCTGGGCTACGCTCTGGCGGTAGCCATCGGGCTGGTGTTCTTCGTGCTGGCCTCCCAGTTTGAGTCCTTCCTCATGCCCATCATCGTGATGATGATTTTGCCGGTGGGCCTCATCGGTTCTCTCTTTACCCTGCCCATCTTCGGCATGAAGGTGTCCATGATCGCCTTTGTGGGCGTCATTATGCTGGCGGGCGTGGTGGTCAACTCCTCCATTGTGCTGGTGGACTACATCAACATCCGCCGCAGCAGGGGAGAGGAGAAAAATGAGGCCATTTTGAAGGCATGTCCCCGCCGTGTGCGGCCGGTTTTGATGACCACCCTCACCACGGTGCTGGGTCTTCTGCCCATGGCTTTCGGTATTGGCGAGGGAAGCGAGATCATGATGCCCATGGCTACGGTGATGATCACAGGTCTGGTGGTATCCACAGTGGTGACGCTGCTGTTCACGCCGGTGTACTACAGTCTCCTGGACGGTCTGGATGCAAGGCTTCGCAAGCACACCCGAAACAACAAGGAGGTGGAGGTATGTCAAAAATAAGAGATGAGCGAAAGGCGGCGATTTTGCTGGCGGCCCGCAACGAGTTCTGCGAAAAGGGACTGGATGCAGCCTCTATGGCGGAGATCGCCCGCCGGGCGGGAATCGGCAAGTCCACCATCTATGAATATTTTACCTCCAAGGACGAGCTGCTCCAGCAGGCCTGCGCCCAGGTATGGGACACCATTCTGGAGGAGCTGGAGCAGGACTCCGGGGAGGGGGACACCTTCCGGGAGAGGCTTCTCCGCTACTACCACATTGTGGAGCGGATCATAGAGCAGCTGGGGGGCAATCTGACACTGCTGCTGACCAATGATCCCATCCGGGATACTCTCTGTGAATGCGTAGAGGAGTTCCAGCAGGTGCTGTTTCGCCGCATTGGGCAGGCGGTGTCTGACGGGGTTGTCTCCGGCGAGCTGTCGCCGGATCTGGATGTCAAGGCGGTGACGGTACTGCTGACCACGCTGCCCAGCCCCATTCTGCTGGGCAGCATGCGCCGGGTCGGGGTGGAGCACCCTATGGACCAGGTGCTGGACATGGTGCTGCAGGGGATCGGAAAGCCGGCGAAGAAATGAGCGGCGAAGAGCAGGCGAATCCGCCGAGGCAGCAGAGCGATCCTGCCGGGATCGATGGCTTGTGAATAAATCCGATAAAACAGATATAGTTTGCTGCTGTTAAAGCCCTGTCGGCCCCACGATAGAATAGGATTCATTGACTGCTTGCACGCTGTTGGAGGCAGGTGATCTGTTCGATATATTTTTATCGGAACAATTCACCGCCCACGGCGGCGATCTGGATTGTGCGCTTGTGAGTGCAAATGAAATCATTTCTCTGCCGCGGAGGCTTTGAAGTTACTTCAAAGTCTCCGCTTTTTATGAGGCGCAGCGTGTTGGTGACGAGGCGGCGCTGTGTATTTGTGAGATGGGAGTACGCCGCATACAGGGCTGATATGGCAACGATAGGGTAGAATAAGTTTCGCAAATTAAAAAAGCAAATGAAAAGACATGGTTTGCAGATCTCTGGCAGAATGAAGCCGCGACACACCATTCGGAAAAGAGACAGCAAACCATGTCCGAAAAGATTGTATGGCGAAACGAAGAAGTTATCAGGGGGCAGCGCAAGGAGTTGATGCGGGGAAGCGTAGAGGAAACCCGCAACGAGCCGCTGGAGGCTGCCGTTGAGAGCGCTCCCATTGCCGGCTTGATTCATTCATCCCGGAGCCTACAAACGAATTTATACAAAATTTTTTGGCGCTACCCCATAGGGTGGACCGCTCTGTGACAGAGGCCCCCGCAGAATTATCCCTCCTCCTCTGTCAAAAGGCAGGCACAGTATCCCGGCAGAGGCTGATAGCAGCGGATGACCAGAAATTTGTTGACCTCCGGACTGAAGTCCCGCAGGATGCGCCGGGTACCATTGAGTGCCACGTCCGCGTAGGGGACGATCCATTTCCGGTCTCCGTTGGGAAAGACTTCGTAAAAGGAGCGGTTCAGCATCTCAGCAACCGGTACGCCCTCCAACACCTCCATTTCCTTATTGCAGTAGCGGAAGATGAAGTCAATGCTGTGTCCATCCTTGTTGAAGACCAGTTCGATGACACAGAAGGCGATAGGAGCATCCTCCATAATGGTGCATTTTTCCAGAAGAGGAAGAGGCAGGCGGGACGAGAGACTCTGGCTGGATGCAGTTTCCAGCACTTTCCGGCGGCGGCTGTGCTCGGAGGGGAGACGTCCCCTGCCCTTGAAGCGCTGCCCGTCCACCATGGTGTAGACGCCCATGGAGTCAATATGGACCACATAGCGGGCCGCCACTACCACACCCTTCTGGATGCTCCAAAATTCCTCCGGAGACAGCTGCGCAGAAACAGTCTTCAGCGGTATGGAGGTCTGGATTTCCCGGCCGTCCAGCAGGTGCAGTACGGTGTGCTGCTGGGAGTGCGTCAGATATTTGATATCTCTCTCGGCGATGCTGTTTTTTTGGAACAGGCGCATGGTCCGATCGCTCATGTGACTGTCCTCCTTGTTGAGATTGTCCGAAGTATATCATAAGTGGAATTAAAGTACAATATTAAACTGCACTTTAATTTACAATATAGGCAAATTTTTGAAAACTGAATGGGAATACCGTGGCTTTTGGATAAAAATATTGCATTTTATTTTTTGCTTCGCTATAATGGTACCCAGAAAAAGAGAAACAGGAGGCGGCAGGAATGAACGACGAAACATACTATCGCCGCTGGCTTGATGGTGATGAAACCGGTCTGAATGAATTGATGAAAAAATACGGCGGACCTTTGACATTATACATTAATGGTTATCTGCATGATGTTCATGAGTCTGAGGACCTGATGATTGAGGTGTTTTCCTATCTGTTCACAAAAAAGCCAAGGATTCGGAATGGAGGCTTGAAAGCATATTTGTATCAATCAGCGCGCCACATGGCGCTGCGGCACAGGCGCAAGCTGCGGCTCTGCTTCAGCTTTGATGATTTGAATGAAGAGCCGGAGGGGGAGATGCTGATTGAGGAAGTGGTCAAGACAGCAGAGAGAAATCGGATTCTCCATTTTTGTATGGAGCAGTTGAATCCTCATTATCGGGAGGCACTCTATCTTACTTATTTTGAGAATATGAGCTATTTTCAGGCGGCTGAGGTTATGGGAAAGAGTGAAAAGCAGATCACAAACATGGTATATCGGGGCAAGCAAAGCCTGCGTGGACTACTGGAAAGGGAAGGCATTACCAATGCGGAGTAATGAGGAGAGCGTTGCCGCCGTCAAACAGCGTATCACGGAAATAGAAAAACAGAAAAAGCTGCGGTACGGCCGGATGATTGCCGGGGCTGCCGTGGTGGTAAGCCTTGTCATCATTATAGGCATCTCCAACCTTATGCCTGGGATTGCCAATGAAATATGGCAGGGCGGTTATCACAATACAGGAACGGCGGCCACTATTTTCGGTGGCCGCGTCGTTGTCGGTTATGCCATCATTGTGCTGATTGCCTTTGTTCTCGGTGCTTGTGTGACGATTTTGTGTCATCGCATCCATCTGTTCCACCAGGATGGGAAGGAAGCAGAGAAGAAGCAGGAGGATGGCGATGGTAGAATTTGTTGATAACATCGTCCAATTCGCCGTCACACTGGTTGCAGGCTGCCTGTCCGCCGTTTTCTACTGCCGAAGCCGGAAGCAGCCGTACTTTTTACTGGCCTGTTTATACGGCTGCTTTGCTCTGGCCGGACTCTACTGGACGCTCTACTACCTCCTGTTTTCCGAGACGCCGCAGATTTTTTATGTGTCGGAAACGGGGTGGATCTCCGGGTATGTCTTTTTGTACCTGCTGCAGTTCACACTATCGGACAAAGAGGAAAGGGCCTTTCGGTGCCCTGCCATGTGGCTCTCTCCCATCGTGGGAATCCTGCTGGCAGCATACTACGTCACATACGGCGATGTTTTCGCCACCATCCTGATGAATACCATGATGATTCTTCTCTCATGGCATTCCATCCGTGGACTTGTCTATTGGGGCGGACAGGGGGGCGAGGGCCGGAATCTGCGGCATTTTCATCTTGCAGTGATCTGCTTTGTTACTGTGGAATATTGCCTGTGGCTATCCAGCTGTTTCTGGGTGAGCGATACATTGACAAACCCCTACTTCTGGTTTGACTTTATGTTGATGGGGACGGTAGTTGTACTGCTGATTACCGTAAAAAGGGCGGTGGGAATGTGACATATATCGAAAATATCTTTGTATGCATTGCCGCACCGCTGCTGATTACTGCCGTCTGCATGGGGAAAAGTCATATCCGTTTTTTTTTCTTTTGCTTTGCGGGAATGGGCGCATGTCTGCTTTCCGCTTACATCAACACCTTTTTCGTCGCCTATTATGACGCGAACAACTTCAATGCCACTGTGGAGATCGCGCCGGTGGTGGAGGAGATTATCAAGCTTTTGCCGCTGCTCTTTTATTTATATATTTTTGAGCCGGAGCCGGAGAAGATCAAGGGGGCGGTTTTGACTGTTGCCGCCGGATTTGCCACCTTTGAGAATATCTGTTACCTGATACAAAACGGTGCGGAACATTTAGGATTCCTGCTGATTCGGGGATTTGGGACAGGCGCTATGCATATCGTCTGCGGCGCCATCATTGGATACGGTCTTGTATATGTGTGGCAGAGGGCATGGCTGAAAGTCGCCGGGACCTGCGGTCTTCTTGGCGCTGCCATTACCTACCACGCGGTGTACAATATGCTGATCGCCTACGGCGGCAAGGGGCAGCATATTGCTTATGTGCTGCCCCTCCTGACGATCGCGGTGGGAATAACGGCAGGAAAGTTACTGGCCGCGCGGCCAAAGTGATGAGGCTGAAAGTGCGGCTGAGTGTTGAAAGGAGCATAAAAGATTCCCTGTATCGTTTCGATACAGGGAATCTTTTTGAATCTGAAATCTTATTGGGCGGAATCGGCGGAGGGGTACTCCACAGAGGTAACAACGGCCTCCTCAAACTCAAGATACTCCGTCTTCAGGATGATCTCCTTGCCGATCCGGATCTCCTGGGTACCGGCGGTAGCGACCAGAACATCCGCCTTTTCGATCTGGCCTTCCACGGTAAAGGTCAGATCCACATGGTTGGGGTCCTCCACCCATGTGCCGTCAGGCCCCAAGACCAGGGTGGGCTGGGACTGGACATCCACCACCTGGATGTCGTACCGGGTGCCGGAGGCCATAAGACTGCCGGGGATATAGTCCTGCACCGACTCCGCGATAGCGGCGGGCTGGGCCTCCGCCAGCACCGTGTAACGGATGGGAACCATGTCGCTGCTGCCGCCGGTGATTTTTCCGCCTACCTTGGTGGCGATAAAAACGGCGACAGCCAGGATCAACACCACAGCAATGACATCAATTACGTTGAATTTCCACTTTTTCTGGGACATTTTACTTCCTCCGCTTGACCAGCCTGCCAGATTGGGGCTATAATACGAATTTGAAAGGCCTGCCTCATAGGGAGACAAGCCCATGATCCTGTTTATTATAGCGTATTTTCCGCTCCTCGACAAGAGGGAATTTCGGATTCGAAAAAAGGAGCTTAGTTATGAAGGTGATCCATCTCATCAGCGGCGGCGACACCGGCGGCGCCAAGACCCATGTGCTGTCCCTGCTGCGGGACCTGAACAAGACCATCACCGCCCAGCTGGTCTGCTTTCGGGAGGGGGAATTTGCCCAGGAGGCCCGGGAGATGGGGATCCCTACCGAGGTTTTCGGCGGCAACAATATCCGCCGGATCGTCCGCAGCCTTACAGATTATATCAAGGAGGGCGGCTATGAGGTGATCCACTGCCACGGCGCCCGGGCCAATATGACCGGTATCCTCCTCCGAAAGGCCACCGGTCTCCCTGTGGTGACCACCGTCCACAGCGATCCCAGGCTTGATTACATGGGCCGTCCCTTGGGCCGCCTCACCTACGGCAACATCAATGCTCTGGCCCTTAAGAAGTTTGACTACTATATCGGTGTGTCCGATGCTATGGTGGATCTGCTCATCAGCCGGGGCTTTCCCCCCGAGAAGTTCTACGCCATCTACAACGGCCTCACCTTTGACGCCAAGCCTACCCTCAGGGATCGGGTGGCCTATCTTCGGGGGCTGGGGGCCCAGGTGGAGGAGGACTCCGTGGTGGTGGGCATTGCCGCCCGTCTCAACCCGGTGAAGGACATCGCCACGCTGATCCGGGGCTTTGCTCAGGCGGCGGACCGCTGTGAGAAGCTGCGGCTGGTTATCGCCGGAGACGGACAGGATAAGGAGATGCTCCAGAAACTGGCGGAGGAGCTGGGGGTAAAGGACAAGGTATGCTTTGCCGGATGGCTCAGCGGTATGGACGATTTCTACCAGGCCCTGGATATCAACACCCTCACCTCCGTCAGCGAGACCTTCCCCTATGCCCTCACCGAGGGGGCCCGGTACGCCCTGCCCACAGTGAGTTCCCGGGTAGGGGGTGTGCCTTACCTCATCGACCACGCCGTCAACGGCTTCCTCTTCGAGGCAGGGGACTACAAGACCCTGGGGGAGCATCTGCTCCACCTGGCGGAGGACCCGGATCTGCGCCGGAAGCTGGGCCGGCGGCTCCACGATAAAGCGGCAGATCGCTATTCCCTCCAGAAGACGGTGGAGACCCAACTCGGGATCTATGAGGACATCCTCCGCCGCCACAGCCGCCCCAAGACCAAGCGGGACGGGGCGCTGATTTGCGGGGCTTACGGCCGGGAAAACGCCGGGGACGACGCCATTTTACGCTCCATCATTCAAGAGATGCGGGAGATCGATCCCTATATGCCCATCACCGTGCTGTCCCGGCGGCCCATGCGGACAAAGCTGACCTACCGGGTGGACGCGGTGCACACCTTCCACTACCTCCGCTGGGCAGGGAAGATGCACCACACCCGGCTGTATATCAGCGGCGGCGGCAGCCTGGTTCAGGATGTGACCAGCAGGAGATCCCTGTGGTACTACCTCTACAACATGAAATCTGCCAAAAAACGGGGCAACAAAGTGATGATGTACGGCTGCGGCATCGGGCCGGTGATCCGGAAGGGCCACCGGGAGCTGTCTGCCAAGACAATGAACCGGTATGTGGACGCCATCACCCTGCGGGAACCGGACTCCCTGCGGGAGCTGGAGAGCATGGGGGTGAAGGGACCCGTGGTACGCCTCTCCGCCGACCCGGCTTTGACGCTGGCCCCGGCCCCGGAGGAGCAGGTGGACAGCCTCATGCTGTCCCACGGCGTACCCACGGAGGGGAAGTATATCTGCTTTGCTCTTCGGAACTGGCCGGGATTTGACAGCCGGATGGAGGCGGTGCGGAAGGCGGCGGTGTGGGCCTACGAGCACCACGGGCTGACGCCGCTGTTTCTGGCGGTGGAGAAGTTCCACGACCCGGAGGTGATTGAGCGGGCCGCCCGGGACCTGCCGGTGCCCCATTACCTGGTCACCAAGCCGGAGGACCCGGCGGCCATCACCGGCCTTCTCTCCCGGATGGAGGTGGTGGTGTCCATGCGCCTCCACGCCCTGATCTTTGCCGCCGGTCAGGGGGTCCCCCTGGTGGGACTGGTGTACGACCCCAAGGTCAGCGCCTTTTTAAAGTATATCGGCCAGGACCTGTATGTGGATCTCCAGGATCTGACGGCAGAGCGGCTGTGCGCGCTCATTGACAAGGCCGCCGTCCGGCAGCAGGACGCCCAGGCGGTGGAGCAGCTTCTGGAGAAGGAGCGGGTGAATCGAGAGGTGGCCCGGCAGCTGTACCTGGGAGAATAACAGAGAGACGACAGGAGCCTGCCCCGGGAGGGGCGGGCCCCTTTTTGCCGAGAGAGAAACAGGAGGGACTATGGATCAACTGCAGGCGATTTTACAGCGAACTTTTGGCTACACCACCCTGCGGGAGGGACAGCGGCCGGTGATGGAGCAGCTCCTTGCCGGGCGGGACGTGCTGTCGGTGATGCCCACCGGGGCGGGGAAGTCTCTGTGCTACCAGCTGCCCGCCCTGGCCATGCCGGGGATCACATTGGTGGTGTCGCCTCTCATCTCCCTGATGAAGGACCAGGTGGAGAGCCTCATCCACTGCGGCGTGGCGGCGGCCTACCTCAACAGCAGCCTCACCGAGCGGCAGTACGCCCTGGCCCTCCGCTATGCCGGGGAAGGGCGGTACAAGCTCATCTATGTGGCCCCCGAGCGGCTGGATACCCCCGGTTTCCTCCGTTTCGCTGCAGGCACCCCCATCTCCATGGTGGCGGTGGACGAGGCCCACTGTGTATCCCAGTGGGGCCAGGACTTCCGGCCCAGCTACTTAAAGATCCCCGACTTTCTGGCAAAGCTGCCCCGCCGTCCGGTGGTGGGGGCCTTTACCGCCACTGCAACCCCGGAGGTCCGGCAGGATATCGAAAGGGGATTGGGGCTTCAAACTCCCTTTGAGATCGTCAGCGGCTTTGACAGGAGCAACCTGTTTTTCGTAGTGGAGGAGCCCCGGGACAAGAAGACGGCCCTTCTCCGCTTTCTGCGGCAGCACCAGGGGGAGAGCGGCATCGTCTACTGCAACACCCGGAAAAACGTGGACGAGGTGACGGAGCTTCTGCGTCAGGACAAGTGGCCGGTGACACGCTACCACGCCGGGCTGGAGCCGGAGGAGCGGCGGCGCAACCAGGAGGCCTTTGTCTACGGCAGCGCCGCCATTATGGTGGCCACCAACGCCTTCGGCATGGGCATCGACAAGCCGGACGTCCGCTTTGTGGTCCACTACAACATGCCTAAGGACCTGGAGAGCTACTACCAGGAGGCGGGCCGTGCCGGCCGGGACGGGGAGGACGCAGTGTGTCTGCTGCTCTACGGCGGCAAAGATGTAGTGACCAATCAATTCCTCATTGAACTGAGGGACGAGAAGGACGACAGCAGCGAGGAGGCGTACCAGGCCCGGGTCAGCCGGGACCTGGAGCGGCTCAAGCAGATGACGTTCTACTGCCACACCCAGGACTGTCTTCGCGCCACCATCCTCCGCTACTTCGGGGAGAAGGCCCTGGGGAACTGCGGCAAGTGCGGCAACTGTGTGGGCGGGGACATGGAGGACGTGACAGACCTGGGCCGGATTCTTCTCCAGGCGGTGGACCAGTCGGGCCAGAGGTTCGGCATGGGGCGGATCATTGAGATCGTCACCGGCGGGGACACCGGGGCGGTGACCTCCTGGAGCCTTGACCGTCTGGCGGTGTACGGCCGTCTGGCGGGGACATCCCGGGATCAGCTGCGCGCTGTGCTTCGGCTGCTGGTGTCCCAGGGCTGCCTCATCCAGACCGAGGGTCAGTACCCAGTGCTGGTGCTGGGGGAGAAGGCCGGGGACGTGCTTCAGGGGCGGCAGAAGCTGTTTCTCCGCCGGAAGCGGAGCGCCAAGGGCCAGAAGGCGGCCGAGCCGGTCCGGGAGAGTGCGGGAGATGAGGCCCTGCTGGAACGGCTGAAGGCAGTACGGGGCCGTCTGGCCCGGATGCGGGGAGTGCCCGCCTATGTGATTTTCTCCGACAAGACCCTCCGGGAGATGAGCGCTCTGAGGCCCACCGCCGTGGAGCAGCTGCGGCAGATCAGCGGCGTGGGGGAGTACAAGCAGAGCCAGTATGGCAAGGACTTTGTGGCCTGCGTCCAAAAATACCTTCAGGAGAAGGGCGAGGCGTGAAGAAACAAAAAGGCGGCGTCCGGGAAAACTCCCCGGACGCCGCCTTTCTGTATGGAAAAGGAATTTACTCGAACACATGGAACAGGCCCAGAGCGGCAGCAGCAGCGTTCAGCAGAATGAACACCACAGCGGCAAGCAGAAGCTGGTTGTAGAGCTTGTCCCGGTCTACGCCTTCGGGAGCGCTGCCCACAGCGATGCCGCCCACGGTGGACAGGGGGCTGATGACCACGCCGTTGGTGCCCACGATGACGCCGATGACAAGGCGCATGGCGGAGACGGTACCCAGCTCGCCGGCCAGCTGGGAGGCCAGGGGGATGAGGGTAGGCATCACCACGCCGGTACCGCTGGAAACCGCGCCCATGAGGCCGCCCAGGATCACAAAAATGGGCTGGGCGGAGCGGGGACCCATGACGGCGGAGAGTTTGTCGGAGAGGAAGTCGATGCCGCCGCAGGTATTCACCACGTTGATGAGCACCGCCATACCGCCGATCAGCAGAATGGTGGCCCAGGGGATGGAGGCAATGGCCTTTTTCTGGTCGGCGGCCCCCAGCAAAAGCAGCAGACCGGCGCAGGTGAAGCACATAAGGCCGATATCCAGACCGAAGAAGATCACGCCGATGAGCACCACAAGGATGGCGACCAGGGTCATGACCTGCTTGCGGTCAAAGCGGACGAAGGTAGGCTTCTGGGTCATCTTCTTCAGCTTCAGTCCGCCGAAGATCAGGTAGGCGCCAATGGAGAAGATGGTCATGCTGACGGCGTAGGCCAGCCACATGGAATTATAATCTGTGAGGCCCTGCTCCGCGGACAGCTGGGAGGCCACGATACCGTTGATGGCCAGGGGGGAGAGGCCGCCCACCATAATGCCGCCCATGGTCACAAGGCTCATCATGATGACGGAGATGCCGTTCTCCACCGCCACATACAGTGCGATGGGCATGATCACCGCCACAATGAGACCGCCGGCCCCGGCGCCGGAGACCACCGCTCCCAGCAGGAAGAAGAGAATGGGCAGGAGCTTTGCATTGCCCCGGGCCAGGCAGGCGATATTCTGGCTCAGGGCCTCGGTGGTGCCGTTGAGGTTGGCGATGCCGAAGAGGAAGGTAGTGGCCAGGACGATGAAGAATACGCTCATAGGCCAACCGGAGGAGACGATTTTGCTGACGGTGATGTCCACGCCGCAGGCGGCGGCAATGGAAGAGAAAATGAACGCGGCCATAATCGCCAAAATGCCGGCGTTCTTCTTGGTAATGACGCTGAGGGCAATGACTGCCACCAGCACCACAAGGGACATGACAGGAATCATGAGAGGATACCTCTTTTCTTTCTTTTTCTTGTCTTGTTTAGATGAAATGGGAATGGAGAAAAGCGCTCAAATTTCCTTGGTGATCCGCCGGCCCATCTCCCGGCAGCCGATAGCCGTCGTACCCTGGGGGGCGATGTCCGCTGTGCGGAATCCCTGGTCCAGCACCCGACTCACCGCCCGCTCCACTGCGTCGGCCTCCTCCGCCATGTGGAAGGAGTAGCGCAGCAGCATGGCCGCTGAGAGGATGGTGCCCACAGGGTTGGCCAGGTCCTTCCCGGCGATATCCGGAGCGGAGCCGTGAATGGGTTCGTAGAGGCCCAGGCTGCCCGCCCCCAAACTGGCGGAGGGGATCATGCCAACGGAGCCGGTGATCATGCTGGCCTCATCGGTGAGGATGTCTCCAAACATGTTCTCCGTCAGTACTACGTCAAACTGGGAGGGGGCCCGGACGATCTGCATGGCGCAGTTGTCCACCAGCATGTGCCGCAGTGTCACATCGGGGTACTCCGCTGCCACCTCCTCCACCGTCTGCTTCCAGAGGCGGGAGCAATCCAACACGTTGCTCTTGTCCACGGAAATCACAGACCGGCGGCGCTTCCTGGCGGTCTCAAAGGCGGTACGGGAGATCCGGCGGATTTCCTCCCGGCTGTAGCGCATCACGTCCGTGGCCACCGGCTGGCCGTCGATGACCTCGGTTTTGTGTTCCCCAAAGTAGATGCCGCCGATGAGCTCCCGGACCACCACGAAGTCAATGCCCTGGCGGACGATTTCCGGCCGCAGAGGGGAGGCCTCCGCCAGCTGGGGAAAGAGCCGGGCGGGCCGCAGGTTGGCGTACAGCCCCAGAGCGCTGCGCAGCCGCAGCAGAGCCTTCTCCGGCCGGTTGTTCTTCTCCACATCGTCCCATTTTGGGCCGCCAACAGCGCCCAGCAGCACGGCATCTGCTGCCAGACAGGTCTTCAGGCTCTCCTCTGGGAGATTGACGCCGCAGGCGTCGATGGCGCAGCCGCCCATCATTGCCTCCGAGAAGGTGAAGCGGTGTCCGAACCGCTCCGCCGTCCGCTCCAGTACAGCCACGGCCTGTTCC
>CALXDD010000035.1 GCA_944386985.1 uncultured Oscillospiraceae bacterium | reverse complement strand
CCGCGCTCCTCGATGCCGTGGGCGCCCTTCTCCTTCCGGAAGCAGGGGGAGTAGGAGGTGAGGGTCTGGGGCAGGGAGGACTCCGGCAGGATCTGGTCGATAAATTTGCCGATCATGGAGTGCTCGCTGGTGCCGATGAGGTACAGATCCTCGCCCTCAATTTTGTACATCATGGCGTCCATCTCCGCAAAGGACATGACGCCGGTGACCACGTTGGAGCGGATCATGAAGGGGGGGATGCAGAAGGTAAAGCCCTTGTCGATCATAAAATCCCGGGCGTAGGCCAGCACCGCCTCGTGAAGACGGGCAATGTCGCCCATGAGGTAGTAGAAGCCGTTGCCGGACACCCGTCCGGCGGCGTCCATGTCGATGCCGTCAAAGCGCTCCATGATCTCCGTGTGGTAGGGAATCTCAAAGTCGGGAGTCACCGGCTCCCCAAACCGCTCCACCTCCACGTTGCAGCTGTCGTCGGGGCCGATGGGCACGGAGGGGTCGATGATGTTGGGCAGGACCATCATGATCTGACGCACCTTCTCATTGAGCTCCTGCTCCTGCTTTTCCAACTCCGCCAGGCGTTCCGCATTGGCCTTTACCTGGGCTTTGGCCTCCTCGGCCTCCTCCAGCTTGGAGGGGTCCTTCTTGGCCTGGCCCATGAGCATGCCCACCTTCTTGCTGAGGCTGTTGCGCTGGGCACGCAGGTCCTGGGCCTCCGCCATGGCGGCACGGTTCTGCTTGTCCAGCTCCAGCACCTGGTCCACCAGGGGCAGCTTCTCCTCCTGGAACTTCTTCTTGATATTTTCCTTGACAATCTCCGGGTTGTCCCGGACGAATTTGATATCCAGCATGATGTTACCTCGTATACCTTATATATTATATATTCCATCCGGGGCTTGCCCCGGCTGTGATTGTTTCACGTGAAACAGGGGAGGGTCAGGACCGGGGGAGCTGACCCAGCAGCTCCAGCAGATCGTTGAGATCGTCCACCCCGTAGTATTCAATTTCAATGCGGCCCTTCTTCTTGCCGTGGGTGATGCGGCAGGCCCGGCCCATCCGCTGGGACAAGTCCCGCTCCGCCTCCGCCACATAGTCCACCGCGGCGGGCGCCGCCGGGGCAGGGGGGGCCTCCTCCGCCTCCTGGGCGGACTGGAGCCGCTTCACCAGCATCTCCGTCTGCCGGACACTAAGGCCGGTGGAGACGATGGTTTGGGCGGTTTTCTCCTGGTCCCGCTGGCTGAGGGGGAGCAGAGCCCGGGCGTGACCGGCGGAGAGCTTGTTCTCCTCCACCAGCTTCCGCACGGCGGGGGCAAGGTTCAGAAGCCGCAGGGCGTTGGCCACGGCGGACCGGGATTTGCCCACCCGGCCGGCGGCCTGCTCCTGGGTCATGCCGTACTGGTCCATGAGGGCCTTGTAGCCCTCCGCCTCCTCCATGGGGTTCAGATCCTCCCGCTGGAGGTTCTCCACCATGGCCAGCTCCATGGCGGTGCGGTCGTCGGCCTCGATGACCACCACCGGGACTTCCTTCAGACCGGCCATACGGGCCGCGCGCCAGCGGCGCTCTCCGGCGATGATCTGGTAGTAGCCGGAGCTGAGCTTCCGGACGGTGAGAGGCTGAATGACGCCGTGCTCGGCAATGGATTCCGCCAGCTCGGCCAGCGCCTCCTCGTCAAAGTATTTGCGCGGCTGTCCGGCGTAATTTTCGATCTGGGAAATGGGCAGGGTAGTTGCGCTGGAACTGGCGGCCCGGGTGTATTCGTCACCCAGCAGGGCGCCCAGTCCCTTGCCCAGCCCGGAGGGCTTTGCCATAGCGGGGTCTCCTTTCTCAGCTGTTCTTCTTCAGAAATTCCTCGGCCAGGGCGGCGTAGGCCGCGGCGCCCCGGGAGGTGCGGTCATAGTAGTTGATGGGCTTTCCGTGGCTGGGGGCCTCGCTGAGGCGCACGTTCCGGGGGATCACCGTGGCGTAGACCTTGCCGGGGAAGTAGCGCTTGACCTCCTCCGCCACCTGAAGGGCTAAATTGGTGCGGCTGTCAAACATGGTCATCAGCACGCCCTCCAGCTCCAGCTTGGGGTTCATGCCCCGCTTGACCACCCGGACGGTGTTCATCAGGTCGCTGAGCCCCTCCAAGGCATAGTATTCCCCCTGCACCGGCACCAGCAGCGTGTCGGCGGCGCAGAGAGCGTTGAGGGTCAGAAGCTCCAGGGAAGGGGGGCAGTCGATGAAGATATAATCGTACCGGTCCGCCACCTGGTCCAGGGCGTCCTTCAGCAGAAACTCCCGGCGGTCCATGCCGATCATCTCGATACCGGCTCCGGCCAGCACCTTGTTGGAGGGCAGGACGTCCCCGTATTTGGTGGAGACGATCACCTTCTCCGCGGGAACGCCGTTGATGAGCACGTCGTAGACCCCCTGGGATACCGTCTTGTCCACACCCATGCCGGAGGTGGAGTTCGCCTGGGGATCAAAGTCGCACAGCAGCATGGATTTCCCCATCTCTTTCAGCGTGGACACCAAATTGACACAGGTGGTGGACTTGCCCACGCCGCCTTTTTGATTGACGATTGCGATTGTCTTAGCCACAGAATACCTCCAGGGGCCTTCGCCCCTTTTTCCCAATGAATGTCTGCCCCTGTTCCACCTGGGACAGCAAAGGGCTGAAGAAAATTCCGTTCTCAAATGTTCTTCCATACAAGCCCATACAGATTTAGTATAGCACATTTTCTGCCCAATGCAAGGAGGGGAGGTTCGTGTATCCGGAAAAAAACAAAAAGTTTTTTCCTGTGTTTCACGTGAAACATCACAACAGGCGGGGGAGAGGGGGAAAGAAAAGGGACCGGAGCGCCGGGGCGGCGTTCCGATCCCCCATACCCGCGAAGCAGCTGAAGCAGGACGGACAAACTCAAATCAGGATCATGCCGTCCAGCGGGGGAACGGAGATCTGCAGGTGACCGAAGGGGGTATTGAACTGCTGGCCCAGCACCACGTCGGTGGCGTAGGGGGCCTTCCAGGGAAATTCCAGGTCCACCGCCTCGTCGCCGGTGTTCAGCACCACCAGGGTGACCTCGTCGCCCAGGGTCCGGGTGTAGGCCAGGCAGTGGTTTTTGGCGGCCACATAGGCGATGTCGCCCTTCTGCAGGGAGGCCCGGGCGCCGCGGAGCTTTCCCAGCTTTCGGAACAGGTGGAGAAGGGTCTGATCCTCCTTGCCCCAGGGATAGGTGCCCCGGTTGAAGGGGTCCTCAAAGCCCTCCATGCCCGCCTCGTCTCCGTAAAAAATGGTGGGGGAGCCGGGGAAGGTGTACAGCAGGATGGCCCCCACCATGAGACGGCGGCTGCCCCGCTCGTACTCGGCGGAGGACATGCGGTAGTGGGCACGCTGGGTCCGGGTCTCCAGGGGGGTGGAGGGGGCGGCCCCCAGCATGGTGAGGATTCGGGGGTTGTCGTGGGTGCCCAGCATGTTCATGGCGGAGTAGAAGGCCTCCCGGGGGTAGTTTTCCCGGATGGTCTCCATACTTTCCACAAAATCGTGGGCTCTTCCGCCCTGGAGAAACTCCAGGGCCGCCGTGCGGAAGGGGTAGTTCATAAGACCGTGGGTCTCGTGGCCCAGGAGATACCGGCGGCGCTGGGAGTAGGCGATCTTGTTGCTGCCGTCCTCCCAGACCTCGCCCAAAAGGAAGGCGTCCGGCTTTTCCTCCATCATCACCGCGCGGATCTGCTCAATGAACCAGTCCGGCAGCTCGTCGGCCACGTCCAACCGCCAGGCGTCGGCTCCCAGCCGGAGCCACCGGCGGACGATGGAGTGGTCGTTTTTGATGATGTAGTCCACATAGGAGGGGCAGGACTCGTTTACCGCCGGAAGGGTGTGGATGCCCCACCAGGAGTCGTACCGGTCCGGCCAGTGCTGAAAGTTGTACCACTCGTAGTAGGGGGAGTCCTTGCTCTGGGCGGCGCCCAAGGTGGGGTAGAAGCCGTTGGCGTTAAAGTAGAGGCTGTTGTTGCCGGTGTGGTTGAATACCCCGTCCAGCATGATCTTCATGCCCCGGCGGTGGGCCTCCACGCAGAGATGCCGAAAGTCGGCGGTGGTGCCCAGCATGGGGTCGATGCGGCTGTAGTCGGCGGTGTTGTACCGGTGGTTGCTGTCCGCCTCAAAAATGGGGCAGAAGTAGAGAGTCCGGACCCCCAGCTCCTGGAGATAATCCAGCTTCTCCACGACGCCCTTGAGGCTGCCGCCGAAAAAGTCCCGGTTGCGGATCTCCCCGTGCTCGTCGGGGAGGTACTCCATCAGCTCCTCCCAGTTCTGGTGGACGATCCGGTCGCCCACCATGCCGGTGGGATCGGGGATGGAGGTGCGGTAAAAGCGGTCGGGAAAAATCTGGTAGGTGACGCCCTCGCCGAACCAGGAGGGGGTGGAGAGGGAATCGTCATAGACGGTGAGCTGCCAGGCCTGGGCCTCGTGCTCGCTGCAGAAGCCGTTTTTCCCCGCGTAGATAAAGCTGCCGTCCTGACGGCGGAAGCGGAAGGTGTACCAGATCAGCTCCGGGTGGTCCGGAGCCGGAAAGGAGCCGGAAAAAATCGCCCGGTCGCCGCTGAAGCCCACCCGGGAGAGATCGGTCTCCTGGTGGAGATCGGCAAACTCCCCGTAGGTCAGCAGGGTGCAGGCGGTGAAGCCCTCCCAGCTGTGTGGACGGAGAGTAAAGGTGACCTTGGTCTCCAGGGTTACCGCGCCGAAGGGGGTTTTGCAGGCGGGATCCCGGGAGAAATAGATGGTACGATCCAACATAGTGTGATTCGCTCCTACTGAAAATAAGGTCAAAGGACCTGTCTGTCCATAAGGGACAAGAAAATAGAGATTGTATTCATTTTATCCAAGAATGACTGACATTTCAATAAAAAATTCCAGAAAAAGAAAAAGCTTTCACAAAATATAAGAAATGGTGAGGAGTTGGGTAGGGTATAAGGGGAAGGGGACAAAAGAAGCCTACTGGTATAGTTTATGTAGATAGAAAAGTCACTGACAAAAAAGTCCGGCGGCGGGGAAGGGGAGGCTTCCCGCGCTGCCGGACCTGAAAAGGACCAAGTTCGATTTTTGGAGACTGTAAGACCCTATATGGAAATTTCTTCCCAAAAACGGCTTAATGGAAGGCGGCCTGGCTGCTGGCCTGCTCCAGTTCCGTCACGTTCCCAAAGCCGCTGATCTCCACCTCATACCAGGAGCCGTTGTTCTCGATCACATAGGTGTACTCGTTCCAGAGGCCCTCGCTGCTCACCTCCCGGCCCACAATTTCCCCGCCGCCGGCGGCGGACAGCGCAATCTCCTGGGCCTCAACAGCGTCCACACGGAGCATCATCACAGCGGCAAACGCAATCACAAGGATCAGCACCACAGCGCCGCAGCCAATGGCGACCCATTTTTTCACAGACATATTTTTCATAGTATCTCCTTTCCTGCAGCAATCGAGTTTTCGTTTCGTTGCCTTTCAATCATATAATGCAAAGCCCTGTGGATTTATTGCACGAAAAAAAGAAAAAGTTTTTCCGTATCCTGCCTCCCGCTCAAAGAAAAGAAAACTGAGAGAAAGGGGGGCAGTCCTTCCTTTCTCCGTCCCTCAAACTCCCGGGCAAAATGCAAAGAAAGACCACACCAGGCGGTGTGGTCTCTTTCTCTGGTGGACGCTAACGGACTTGAACCGCTGACCCCCTGCACGTCAAGCAGGTGCTCTAGCCAGCTGAGCTAAGCGTCCGAACAGAACAGTCATATAATACTCTAAAGTTCACGATTTGTCAACACCTAAATGTTGAAAAAGGGTTAAAATTTTGGTAGCATAAACAGGATCCACCACATTAAAAAAAGGGGAGAAGTCCATGGAGAAAAACGCCTTTGTCACCGGCGGCGGCCGGGGGATCGGAGCCGCCGTGGCACGCCGCCTCAGCCGGGAGGGCTGGACCGTGGCCATCCACTGCCACCGCTCCCGGGACGCCGCCCAGGCCCTGTGCCGGGAGCTTCGGGGGGAGGGAGGCCGCTGCGCTGTCTACAGCGCCGACGTGTCGGACCGGGAGGCCATCACCGCCGCCATTCAAAAGGCGGGGGAGGAGCTGGGGCCCATCTCCCTGCTGGTGAACAACGCCGGCATCGCCCGGCAGGAGATGTTCCAGGACGTGACGCCGGAGTTCTGGCGGAAAATTTTTGCCGTCAACGTGGACGGCCCCTTTTACGCCTGTCAGGCGGTGCTGCCCCATATGCTTCACGTGAAACATGGCTGCATCGTCAACCTCTCCTCCATCTGGGGCCTCCGGGGAGCCTCCTGCGAGGTGGCCTACGCCGCCACCAAGGCCGCCGTCATCGGTCTCACCCGGTCCCTGGCGGCGGAGCTGGCCCCCTCGGGCATCCGGGTCAACTGCGTGGCCCCCGGCGTCGTCGCTACCGATATGGTGCGGCAGCTGGGGGAGGAGACCATGGCGGAGCTGGCGGAAGAAACGCCTATGGGCTGTCTTGGGACCCCCGAGGACATCGCCCAGGCGGTGGCCTTCTTTGCCGACGACCGCTCCGGCTTTATCACCGGCCAGGTCCTCACCGCCGACGGCGGGTTTATCCTGTAAAAAAACGAAAAAGAAGGGAATTTCATGCATCAAAGCGCATCGCCTGACATGAGCCGTCAGCTGGCAGAGGCCCCGGTGGGCCGCCTGCTGCTGAAGCTGGCCGTCCCCACGGTTCTGGCTCAGCTGGTCAATCTGCTGTACAACATCGTGGACCGGATCTACATCGGCCATATGCCGGTGGTGGGGGAGACCGCCCTCACCGGCGTGGGGCTCTGCTTTCCGGTGATCTACCTGCTCTCCGCCTTTGCCATGCTGCTGGGCCAGGGCGGCGCGCCCCGAGCCTCCATCGAGATGGGCAAGGGCAACAACCAGGAGGCGGAGCAGATCTTGGGCACCTGCTTCACTTCCCTGATCCTCACCGCCATTCCCCTGACGGTGATTTTCCTGGTGTTCAGCGAACCCATGCTCTATCTCTTCGGGGCCAGCGACAATACCATTGTCTACGCCCTGCCCTATATGCGGATCTACACCAGCGGATCGCTCTTTGTCATGCTGGCGCTGGGGCTGAACCTCTTCATCACCACCCAGGGCTACACCAACTTCTCCATGGCCGCTGTGCTCATCGGCGCAGTGACCAACATCGTGCTGGACCCGGTATTCATCTACGCCTTTGACATGGGAGTCAGCGGCGCGGCCCTGGCCACTATTTTGTCCCAGGCCCTGTCGGCGGCCTTCATTGTGTGGTTTTTGGTAAAGAGTCCCCACACCACCCTCCGGGTCCGGCGGCAGTATCTCCGGCCGCAAAAGAAGATTTTGCTGCCGGTGCTGGCTCTGGGCCTGGCCCCCTTTGTGATGCAGGCCACCGAGGCCATCCTCAACGTGGCCTTCAACTCCTCCCTCCGCCGCTACGGCGGGGATGTTGCGGTGGCGGCCATGACCATCGCCAGCACAGTGATGCAGATGGTGTGGCTCCCCGCCCAGGGGATCGGCCAGGGTGCCCAGCCCATCATCAGCTACAACTACGGCGCAAAAAATCCCAAGCGGGTGAAGAGAGCGGTATGGGTGATGCTGGCCATCAGCGCCATCTATATGGTGGTGCTGTGGGCGGCGGTGCAGCTGTTCCCCCAGATATTTATCCTTCTGTTCAACAGTGAGTCGGAGGCCCTGATGGAAACCGGCACCTGGGCGCTGCGGGTGTACACGGCGGTCATGTGCCTCTTAGCCATTTTGCTGGCGGCTCAGCAGGCCTTCCTCTCCACCGGCAAGGCCAAGGCGTCCCTGGTTATCGCCTGCATGCGGAAGGTGGTGCTGCTGATCCCCCTCATCTATATCCTGCCCCACTTCTTTGAGAACAAGGTCTTCGCCGTGTTCCTGGCGGAGCCGGTGGCGGATTTTATCAGCGTGGCGGTGTCCGCCCTGCTGTTTGTCACCATTTTCCTCCGGGACATCCGGGCGATGGAGCGGGAACAAAAGAAACAGCTGTAGCAAAAGGAAGCGGCCTCCCGGCCGGGAATATCCCGGCGGGAGGCCGCTTTTTTGATAAAATCCAATCCGATTCGTATAATCAAAAGAGAATATTGCTGATTGGAATTATTCTCCCGGGTCGCTGCGGATCACCTTGCCCATATTCCACATCCGGAGAGCGGCCTTTTCGGCGGCCTCCTTCTCCTCCTCATTGCGGTAGGGGAATTCGGCGGTGCGGGCGCCGCAGTCCAGACACTGAATATAGCAGCACCAGCCGCCCTCGTGCTCCAGGGAGCCTACGCCCTCCCGGCAGGCGGGACAATCTTCCATACGATACATGTTGTTGGTTCCTCCTTATTTGCGTTTGTGCTGAGTGTCCCGGATGGCCTGCAGCTGGCAGCTGCTCTCCACCTCCAGGCGGTGGGAGACGGCCATTTTCCGGATGATATTCTGCATGGTGCGCTCCAGAGCGCTGCCCTCCCGGTAGTCCGCCGGGAAGATGAAGTCCACCCGGCTGTCCCGCATGAGCTGCTCCACGCCCCGGCGGCTCGTGGCCTGGTACACCGCAATGGCCTGGCCGCCGTAGGCCCGCATCATCTTCATGCAGGGCACGTCGCTGAGGCCGTCGCCTACATAGATCATGTTGTGAAAGGGGATGCGCTTGCTGTCGTCGGGCATGGAGGCGTTAAGGGTTTTGTCGTCGGACACGTCCAGCACGCCCTTGTTGATGCGGTAGACAAACTGGGTTTTGGCGGTGAAATTCACCGCCAGCTTGGGCCAGACGGGGGCGCCGGTCTCGTCGTAGTAGAACTCGCTGGCGTAGATCTCCTTGAAGGCCCCGGCGATGGCGCTGCCCTCGATGATCTCCCGAAGACCGGAGGAGATGACGTAGTGTTCCACCTCCACCCCCTGGGTGCGGCCAAAGCGGTTGATGCGGTCAAACCAGTCGATGACCCCGGGGAAAAAGGTGATGCTGCGGCCGTGGCGGCGGAGGGAGTCCCGGGTCATGGGGATGTCCTTCTCCCGGCATACCTGAATCATGGTATACATGTACGCCAGGATGCCGTCCATCTTCTGCTGCCAGCCAAACTGGTTGGCCAGACGCCAGAAGTCCTCCGGAGCCATGCCCAGGCTGGGGACAAAGCTGTAGTTTTGCATGTCCTGGGTGCAGAGGGTCTTGTCGTAGTCGTACAGAAGAGCAACAATGGGGCGGGTACGTTCCTCCATAGGGGGGTCTCCTCTCTTTTTGTCCGCTCAGTCGCCGGGACGGGTTCTTTTATTTTTTCCCCTTTGGCGGGGGGCATGCGATATTTGTCCCGCTGACGGGGGTTTTTGCTTTTTGTCGGTACCCGACGGTGTACTGAATGGTGTTATGCCTCCGGCGGGTGACTTTTCTCGCCAAAGAAAAGTCACCAAAAGTTGGCTTAGAACCAATGGTTCTAAGGACTCCTTTGTTTCCTATTATGGGGAGTCTCGTCCCGTTTGTGTCGTCACCTTGTGCGGCCGACCCTGCAAGGGGGTGACAGTTCCCCTGTTTCCGCGCTTTAAGCGCGCTCCTCTGGTGGCCGTTATAGCCTCTGCAATTATACCACGCCCAACATAAGCCTTCCCCTGGGGGAAGGTGGCACGGCGCAGCCGTGACGGATGAGGGGAACGCTACCATTTCGCTCATTTCACCAAAAACACGACAGAATTAAGCATTCCCCTGCCAGTGGAATTCTTTTTATAAAAGTTTTCCACAAATTTTAAAAAATTGTGGAAAACCAAAGTGGCTTTAAAAAAGTTGGCTCTTCCAAATGGGTCCCCTCATCCGTCCCAGTGTGCGCACTGGGGCACCTTCCCCCAGGGGAAGGCTTTTAGACGAAACCGCCATCGTCTACCCACCAGGGCAGCGCGCCGAAGCGCGGTGGTAGTCTGTACCGGACACGTCCACGGAGCGTCGGAGGCAACAGGGAAAAAATAGTCAGGGGGGACTGACAGTACACGTCAGGACAAGGGAATCCTTAGAACCGTAGGTTCTAAGTCAACTTTCGCCGAGCCGCAGCGAGGTGTTTCGGAGCGCAACCGAGCGCAGCGAGGCTCTTAGCGCGGAGATGCCTACTTTTCTTTGACGAGAAAAGTAGGCCGCCGGAGGCATAACACCAGACAGTACACCGTCGGGTACCGACAGAAAACTCCCCGCCCTCGTCAGAGGGTAAAAACGGCCCCGCCCCCGTCAAAGTAAACAGCTTCCAAAGAAAACTTTGGGGAGCCTCCGCTGAAGACGGATGCTCCCCAAAAGGCCTTACTCTCCGCGCTTATAGTTGCGCCCAAACTGCAGATCGTCGAGATTGATCACCCGGGTGGCCTCGTTGTCATCATAGGCGGGGGGCGTGTTCTCTACCTTCAGCTCCGCCATGGCGCTGCGGATGCTCTCCTCCACGGAGACAGACGGCTCCTCCTGAGGCGCAGGCTTCTCCTCCTGCCGGATACGGCTTACCTCCGGCTTGTGCATTTCCTGCCGCAGCCGCTCCTTCAGGGAGGACATGCTGGGCAGGGGCGTGGTGAAGAAGTCCTCGTCCAGCTTCACCTGAGGCTCCTCCGACCCAGAGGCGGGAGGGGCGGCCGCCGGCTCCGGCGCCGCTGTGGCGGCAACCATCTCCGGGATGGAGGGGACCTCCTCCGCCGCCGCCGGCACAGGCACAGCCTCCTGGGGCGTCTCCGCCTTCACCTCCGGACGGGGCAGGTGCTTCACCGGCACCGACGGCACCATGGCCTGCAGCCGGTCCAGAATCTTCATCTGCTCCTGGCAGTTGCTCTTGGCAATCTCCATAAACTTGGCCACCGCCGTCCGGGCCTTCTCCAGCCGAAGCTCCTCCCCGGCAATGGCGGCGTCCACCTGGGCCTTCTTCTCCGCCAGACGGTACTCCTCGTCGGCGATCTCCCGCTTCAGCTCCTCCATCCGCTCCTTGGCGGACTTCTCCGCGTCGCCCATCAGGGCCTTCCGCTTCTCCTCGATCTCCTTTACGGCCGCGTCCCGCAGGGCCTCCGCCTCGGCGACGGTCTTCTCCGCCATCTCCTGGGCGGCCAGCAGGGTGGCCCGCATCTGCTCGTCCACCTTCCGGTAACGCTCAATCTCATCATTGAGCTGCTTGGCCTTGTTCTTCAGCGCCGTGTTCTCCTGAAAGAGGTTGGTGTAGTCCTCCGTCAGCTTGTCCAAAAAATCGTCCACAGCGGCCATCCCATAGCCGCCCATTACGGCCTTGGGGAAGGTCTTGCTGCTCACTTCCTGAGGCGTCAGCATCTCTCTCTACCTCCTACGCGGTTAAAAGTACAGGCCGTTGTTCTCCAGCTCGTCCAGCAGATCCCCCACCATCTCCACATGATAGGGGGTGATGATGTAGGTGTTGGCCGCCACCTTCTTGATGCGGCCCTCGCTGGCGTAGGCCACGCCGGAGAGAAAGTCGATGAGACGGCGGGCAATGTCCTTCTGGGTAGACTCTAAGTTCAGAAGGACCGTCCGCTTCTCCTTCAGATGGTCGGCAATCTCGCTGGCCATCTCAAAGCGCTCGGGCTTCACCAGCACCACCTTCAGCTGGGTGGTGGCGGCGATATTCACCACCTTGTTGCGGCGGTCGTCAAAAGACGCGGAGGAGGAGCGGCGGTCGCTGCCGCTGTCCCGGCGGTCCCGGTCACGATCCCGGTCCCGGTCCCGGTCACGCTCGTCCACAAAGGGCGAGGAATCCTGATCCTCATACTCCTCATCGTAGTCGTCCTCATCCTCATAGGGGTTGAAGATCTTCTTCACCTCGTCAAAAATTCCCATGGAGAGTACCTCCTGTCTCAAATGTAATGTCTGGCGCCGAAAATGGCGCTTCCGACGCGGACCATGGTGGCGCCGGCGGCAATGGCGTCCTCAAAATCATCGCTCATGCCCATAGACAGATGTTTTAGTTTATTATGAAACACTTTCTCCCCTATGTCAATATAAAGACGGTATACTTCCCGGAAATAGGGAAGATTTCCATGGGGAACCGTCTGAATGGGGGGGATGGTCATGAGCCCCTCCATAGAGATGTTGGGAAGCTTTGCGGCGTGGCGGGCGGCGGCCTCCAGCTCCTCCGGAGCAAAGCCGCTCTTGCTCTCCTCTCCGCCAATGTTCACCTCCAGCAAAACCGCCTGGGTGACGCCCTGCTTTTCCGCCTGGCGCTGGATCTCATCTATAAGCTCCATAGAGGACACCGAGTGGATCAAGGCCACCTTGCCCACGATCTGCCGCACCTTGTTGCGCTGGAGGTGGCCGATGAAGTGGAGGGGCGCGCCCTCGTAGGCCCCCTCGGCATACTTGCCCAGCATCTCCTGGACCCGGTTTTCGCCAAGGGCGTCGATGCCGGCGGCAATAGCCTGGCGGCAGGCCGCCGCTTCGTTCATCTTGCTGGCGCCCACCAGAAGAATCTTCTCGTTCTCCCGGCCCGCGGCCCTGGCGGCCTCGTCCATCCGCCGGCGGATGCTCTGAATGTTTTCCGCAATGCTCATGTCAACCAATCACCTTTCCGTTATAAAGATCCTTGGCGGTGACGATGACCTCGTCACCGGCCCGGAGGGTATACAGATCCACCTGCTTTTCCGACAGACTGCTCCCCATGGCGGAGGGGTTCGCCGCCACCAGATAGTAGTCCTCCCCCTGGTACACCACGCTTACCGGCTTGAACTGGGCCTCCATGCCGATGCGGCAGTAGACCCCTACCAGGGACTCCGTGGACTCGTTTCCGTCCTCGTCGGTGACGGTCCGCTTCCACACCCGGAGGGACTCCTGCGGCACCCGGATGCCGTCGTAGCTGCGGAAGATCACCTGGGCGTTCTGGTCCCGCAGCAGGGTGGTGACGGAGATGTACTGATCCGCCCGCAGCACCACCAGGGTCTGGCCGTGGTCGTCGGCGCTGATGCGCTCCACGGTCATGGGCACGTCCTGGTCCAGACCGCTGACAAACCGCAGCGTGACGGCGCTGCCCTCCGACATGAGGGCGGCGTCCTCCGTGGCCATGGCGGTGACATAGTACCAGCTGTTGCCGTAGATCATCTTTCCCACCGAGGAGGTGAGGGTGGCGTCGGGCTGAATATCCCGAAGGATGGAGGGGGTCATGGTCTCCAAAGAAGCGGGGGTGAGCACCGTCTCATATCCGTCCACCAGGGAGGAGTAGTATCCCCCCCGGGACACGGTGATGGCGGTGGAGCCGGACCGGGTGGCGGAGGACAGGGAGCGGATCTGGGTGGTGAGGGACTCGATCTGCCCCTCAATGTCCCCCTCGCCGCTGTAGGTGTAGTCCCGCTTCAAAATGAGGGTCCGCAGGGTGGCGGCTTCCTTCTCCGCGTTGGTGTACTGCTCGCTGTTCATGTTCTGCCGGATGGCGTAGATGCTGTCCATGATGCTGCTGTCCAGCTTCAGCGCCTCCTGGCTGCCGGTAGCCACGCTCTGGGCATACTCCAGCTGCTCCAGCTGGATGCGCAGGTCCTCCAGCTGCTCCGCCTGATCCAGGGCCTCCTGGCTGTGGTATACCACCGCCAC
The DNA here is from genome assembly GCA_944386985.1 of uncultured Oscillospiraceae bacterium. Classification (GTDB taxonomy): domain Bacteria; phylum Bacillota; class Clostridia; order Oscillospirales; family Oscillospiraceae; genus CAJFPI01. The sequence goes on along the minus strand of CALXDD010000035.1, from coordinate 14,746 downwards.
GCTGCGGCCCTTGGATACCCGCTCCCCCTCGTCCCGGGTGATGTACACAAGACCGGGGTTGTCCGCCAGCACCCCCTCGTCCCGGACCAGGTAGCCGGAGACGGTGATGCTGTCCTCACTGTGGTAGTTGTAGGCCACGGCGGTGGTGAGGGGGTCCAAAAGGTACCCGGCGATGCTGCCGATAAAATAGAGGAACACCGCGGCAATCCCGGCGATTCCCAAGGTTCTCCAAACGAAATTGCTCTTGTTCATATGGGCCTTTCTCCGGTTTTGGGGAAAACCGGCAGGACGCCCCGCCTTACGCCTCCTCCTGAAGCTCCACCGGCCGGATGGGGGCGATGGTGGAGATGGCGTGCTTGTAGATCATGTTCTGCTTGCCCTCGCTGCGCAGCACCACGGTAAAGGGATCGTAGCCGTCGATGGTGCCCCGCATCTGAAAGCCGTTGACCAGAAACACGGTGACCGGGCAAGCGCTGCGCCGGACCGCGGCGAGGAAAACGTCCTGTAATGCTTCTGTCTTTGTCATGTGTCTGATCTCCTTTTTTATGTAGTGGGTCTCGATCAGACACTATCCTACCCCCAGGGCGGACAAAATTTCTGTCGCTTCCTGGAAAGCTTTAGCAAAATCCCGCTCCTTGTCCCAGAGAATCCAGTGGATGTCCGGGTTTCTTCTCAGCCAGGTGAGCTGGCGCTTGGCGTACTGCCGGGAGCGGAGCTTGATCTCCGCGGCGGCCTCCTCAAAGGTGGCCTCGCCCCGGAGCCACCCAAGGCACTCCTTGTAGCCAATGGCCTGGAGGGCGGTGGAGCTTGGCGGAAGACCGGCGCCGAGGAGGGCCTCCACCTCCTCCCGGAGACCGGAGCGGACCATCTCGTCCACCCGGCGGTCGATGAGGGCCTTCATATCCTCCCGGTCCCGGAAGGCGAGGCCGATGTAGATGGGGCGGTATTTCCCGGGCTTCTGGCGGCTCTCGGCGTTGTGCCGGGAGATGGGCTTTCCGGTCTCCCGGAAGACCTCCAAGGCCCGGAGGATGCGCTTGTGGTCGGCGGGGGAGAGGCGCTCGGCGGTCTCCGGGTCCACTGCCCGGAGTTCCTCTAAGAGGGGTTCGATGCCCTCACTCTGGAGGCGGGCCTCTAAGGCTTTGCGGATCTCGCCGCCTGCCTGACCGGAGGCGAAGTCCCGTCCGGCGATAAGGGCGTCGAGATAGAGGCCGGTGCCGCCCACCAGCACGGGGAGCTTCCCCCGGTGGAGAATATCCTGGACGCAGGCGTCGGCGGTCTGGACGAACCGGGCCACGGACCACTGCTCGGCGGGGTCCGCCACCGCCACCATGTGGTGGGGGACGCCGTCCATTTCCTCCGGGGTGGGGGCGGCGGTGCCGATGGTCATGCCGCGGTAGATCTGCATGGAGTCCACGCTGACCACCTCACCGTTATACCGCTTGGCCAGCAGTATGCCCATTTTGGTTTTGCCGCAGGCGGTGGGGCCCGCCACGCAGAGCACGGTATTTTTATTATAATTTTCCTGTTCCACAGGGGGCTCCTTTCTTTTTTGTCCGCTCAGTCGCCGGGACGGGCTGGTCTTATTTTCCTTCTGACGAGGATTTATTTTTTCTGTCGGCGCCCGACGGTGTACTGAATGGTGTTTTGCCTCCGGCGGGTGACTTTTTGTACGAGCAAAAAGTCACCATCTCCGCGCCAAGAGCCTCGCTGCGCTCGGTTGCGCTCCGAAACACCTCGCTGCGGCTCGGCGAAAACTCGCTTAGAACCAATGGTTCTAAGGACTCCTTTTGATCCTATTATGGGGAGTCTTGTACCGTTTGTGTCGTAACCTTGTGCGGCTGACAGAAGCAAGGGGGTGACAGTTCCCCTGTTTCCGCGCTTTAAGCGCGCTCCCCTGGTGGTTGTTATTGCTTCTGCAATTACACCACACGAAAGCCTTCCCCCGGGGGAAGGTGCCCCAGTGCGCACACTGGGGTGGATGAGGGGAACGCCACCGAAAAGCTCCAAGCCAACTCGGATGGAAAACCAAGAACTAATTTTTGATGAGAAGTTGCCTCCGAATTAATCTGCTGAATTTCGACACCTTTCCCCTCATCCGTCATGGCTATGCCATGCCACCTTCCCCCAGGGGAAGGCTTTTAGACAAAACAGCCATCGTCAACTCGCCAGGGCAGCGCGCCGAAGCGCGGTATTAGTCTGTACCGGACACGTCGACGGAGCGTCGGAGGCAACAGGACCAACAATCGTCAGGGGGGACTATCGTTCCACGTCAGGAGAAGGAGTTCTTAGAACCATTGGTTCTAAGCGAGTTTTCGCCGAGCCGCAGCGAGGTGTTTCGGAGCGCAACCGAGCGCAGCGAGGCTCTTGGCGCGGAGATGGTGACTTTTTGCTCGCACAAAAAGTCACCCGCCGGAGGCAAAACACCGATCAGTACATCGTCGGGTACCGACAAAAGCAAACCGCCTCCGTCAGCAGGTAAAAGAAGACCTCCCCAAGTGGTCAACATAAGTATACCACAAAATTCTTAAGCGCGCTTGAACATCTTTTCCAGTTCATAGCGGGAGAGCTTCACCGCCACGGGCCGCCCGTGGGGGCAGTATCGCACCTCGCCGCTGGCTACCTTGTCCACCAGGGTCTGCAGCTCCGCGGGGTCGCTGACCCAGCCGCCCTTGATGGCCGCCTTGCAGGCCATGGTGTGGAGCATGGCGTCCCGGGCGGCGGCGGGGTCCGCCGTGCCGCAGGTCCGCAGCTTCTGAGCCAGATCCTCCAAGGTCTCCTGAATCTGGGGCGCGTCAATGTCCGAGGGGATGGACCGCACCAGAAGGCTGTCGCCGCCGAATTCCTCCGCCTCAAAGCCGAATTCCGCCAAAAGGGGCAGGTGCTCCAGCAGCACCGCCGCGTCCTCCGGGGCCAGCTTTACCGCCTCCGCCGCTAAAAGGGCCTGCCCCATAATGGGCTCCGTGTTGGCCTTCAGCCGGTCGAAATTGATCCGCTCGTGGGCGGCGTGCTTGTCAATCAGCCATACATTCTCCCCATCTTCAGCAAGGATGTAGGTCCGCAAAACCTCTCCCGCCATCCGCCACCGGGGCGGGGGAGCGGGGGCCATGGCTACCTGCTCCGGCTCCTCCTCAGGAGTTGCCGGGGCCGGGGATACCTCCGGCGTGGAGTGGAGGGCGGGAACCGCCTCCTGTTTCTCCTCCGCCTTCGCCGGGGAGAATGCTTCCACTCTTTCCACCACATTATCCACCGCGGTGGAAGGTTTGGGGAAAATCTCTGTCCGCTCCGCCGGTACGGCGGCGGGCCGGGGCCGCTCCACAGGGGGCGGCACAGCGGAAACCGGGCGGCGGCTTACATCGCTGATCGCCGTCCGTCTCCCCATCTCCACGGACACCGGGGGCACCCGGGTGAGGAAAGCGGGGGCGGGGCTCTCCGCCCTTTTCTCCTGCCGCTCCCGGAAGGTTTTGGCGTCCATGGTCTGGTAAAAGTCCTTCCGGGGTACGGCGGTACCGGTGCTGGCGGGGGCGCTGTTATGTATCGGAGCGGCGGGCTGCTGGGGCCGCCCGGCGGCGTCCAAAGCGCCCTGGACCACATGGTATACGGCGGAAAAGACAGGCCGCTCCTGGGCAAACTTCACCACCGTCTTGGCGGGGTGGACGTTCACATCCACCTGGTTTTTGGGCAGGGTGATGTGGAGGACACAGCCGGGGAATTTCCCCTTCAGAAGCTGATTTTTATAGGCTTCCTCCAATGCGGCGGTGAGCATCTGGGACTTCACCAGCCGTCCGTTGACAAAGAAAATCTGCATGCCCCGGGTACCCCGGCCATGGATAGGCTTGGTGACGTAGCCGGACACCTCCACGCCGTCCCCCTGGCCCTTCACCTCCTGGAGCCCAAGGGCGAAGTCCCGGCCCAGGACGGCGTAAATGGCGCTGGAGAGCTTGTTGTCTCCGGGGGTATGGAGGACCTCCCCGCCGTCTTTGAGGAAGCGGAAGGAGATATGGGGGTTGGAGAGGGACAGGTGCTGGACCACCGAGGTGACGGCGCTGGCCTCGGCGCTGTCCTTCTTCATGAATTTCATGCGGGCAGGGGTATTGAAAAAGAGGTCCCGGACCACCATGGTGGTGCCCTCGGGGCACCCGGCGGGCTCGGGAGCGCCCTGGGGGACGCCGCCCTCCAAACTCAGGCGGGTGCCCGCCTCGGTTCCCGGCTGCCGGGTGAAAATATCCAAGCGGGACACGGCGGAGATGGCGGCGAGAGCCTCGCCGCGAAAGCCTAAGGTGCCGATGGCGGAGAGGTCCTCGGCCCGTCTCAGCTTGCTGGTGGCGTGGCGGAGGAAGGCGGTGGGCACCTCCTCCGGGGCGATGCCGCAGCCGTTGTCGGCCACCCGGAGGTAGGTCATGCCGCCGTTTCGGATCTCGGCCACGATCTGGGTGGCCCCGGCGTCGATGGCGTTTTCCAGCAGCTCCTTCATCACGCTGGCGGGGCGCTCCACCACCTCGCCGGCGGCGATCAGGTCCGCAATATGGGGGGAGAGTTGTTCAATATGAGCCATATGGAGGGGATCCTTTCTTTTTTGTCCGCTCATGCGCCGGGACGGGCTTCTTTTTGCCCTCTGCCGAGGGGAAATTTTTGTCCTGCTGACGGAGGTGGTTCTTTTTTGTCGGTACCCGACGGTGTACTGATAGGTGTTTTGCCTCCGGCGGCCTACTTTTCTCGCGGAAGAAAAGTAGGCAAAAGTCCGCTTGGAACCAATGGTTCTAAGGACTCCTTTGTTTCCTATTATGGGGAGTCTTGTTCCGTTTATATCGTTAGATGGTGCGGCTGACACTGCAAGGGGGTGACAGTTCCCCTGTTTCCGCGCTTCAGCGCGCTCCCCTGGTGGTTGTTATAGCCTCTGCAATTACACCACACGAAAGCCTTCCCCTCGGGGGAAGGTGCCCCAGTGCGCACACTGGGGCGGATGAGGGGAACGCCACCCAAAAACTCCAAGCCAACTCGGAGGGAAAATCAAAAACTAATTTTAACTTTTGACTGAATGTTGCCTCCGAATGAATGATTTGGGGTCCGATGCCCTTCCCCTCATCCGTCACGGCTGCGCCGCGCCACCCCGCAGCGTTAAGAAAACATGCCGGTGGCATGTTTTTAGCGTAGGCCACAGCGGCTATGCCGCGAGGAGACCGCAGTCCGGTAGTCCATTGCTGCTGACAATTTTTCACCTTCTTCCCCCAGGGGAAGGCTTTTAAATGCGGCTTTTAGACGAAACAGCCATCGTCAACCCACCAGGGCAGCGCGCCGAAGCGCGGTAGTAGTCCGTACCGGACACGTCAACGGAGCGTCGGAGGCAACAGGGGCAACAATAGTCAGGGGGGACCATCGTTCCACGTCAGGACAAGGGAGTCCTTAGAACCGTAGGTTCTAAGTCAACTTTCGCCGAGCCGCAGCGAGGTGTTTCGGAGCGCAACCGAGCGCAGCGAGGCTCTTAGCGCGGAGATGCCTACTTTTTTTGACGAGAAAAGTAGGCCGCCGGAGGCAAACAGAGTATCGACACCCCGTCGGGTACCGACAAAAAAGCCCCCGCCCTCGTCAGCAGGCAAAACGGCCTGCCCGGCCCAAGGGCAATCCTATCCCGCTCACAGCAGAATCGACAGCGCATTCACACACACATGGGTGAGCACAGGGCACCAGATGGTGGCGCACCGGTCGTAGGTCCAGCAGAGCACCAGCCCGGGCACCAGATACTGCACCAGCAGCACCACATGGTGGACGCTGATCCCCCCGGCGGCAAACTGCCATACATGGAGAAAGGCAAACAAAACCGCCGACACGGCGTAGGCCAAAATCCGATTCCGGGGCCGCAGCATCCCGAAGATATATCCCCGGAACAGCACTTCCTCCACAAAGGGCGCAATAAAAATCAAAATCAAAAGCGTGGGCCGCCCCACGCTGGCGGTCTGGGCGCTGATGGCCACATCGTTGAGATTGGTATCGCCGCCCAGGAAGGCGCGGCTCACCCGGTAGAGCAGTTCATTGAGACCGTAGAAGGCCACCAGCCCCGTGGCGACGGTGGCGAGAGCGTACAAAAAGTCCTCAAACAGCCGCCGGGTGGTCCTGCCGATGAAATTGTAGAAAATCAGCAGGGTGGCCGCAAACATGAAGTAGTAATAGATCTCCTGCTCCTGCGCAGCGGAAAAGGAGGTGTTCAGAAGGGTCTCAATTCCCCGGAAAATCCAGTGGATGGTGAAGGGGAACACCACCACATAGAGCACAAAGAGCACGCCGCCGGCCACGCCCTCAAAATCGGTCAGATAGCCGCCGCCGGAACTTTTCTTCGCCATGGTGCAAAACTCGCTTTCTTTTGGGATGGATAAAACGAAGCTCAGCCAAGCTTCTGCTTCAGCTCGTAGAGGAGGCTCATGGCCTCAATGGGGGTGAGGGTGTCCGGCGCCGTCCGGCGCAGGCGGTCAATGACCTCCGCCTCTCCCAACGCCTCCATGCTCACCTGCTCCGCCCCCGGGGCGGATGCCAGCAGGGGAGCGGACCGGCCCCCGGCACTCTCCAGCTCCTCCAAAATCTTCCTGGCCCGGCGGACCACCGAGTCCGGCAGTCCCGCCAGCTTGGCTACCTCAATGCCGTAGCTTCGGTCCGCTCCGCCGGGGACGATCTTCCGCAGGAAGATGATGTCCTCCCCCCGGGTGCGGATGGCGATGTTGTAGTTTTTTACCCCGGGAAGGGTGTTCTCCAGTTCCGTAAGCTCGTGGTAGTGGGTGGCAAAGAGGGTCTTGGCCCCCAGCTTCTTCACGCAGTGCTCCAGCACCGCCCGGGCGATGGACATGCCGTCGAAGGTGCTGGTGCCCCGGCCGATTTCGTCTAAAATGAGGAGACTCTTGCTGGTGGCGCAGCGGAGGATCTCACTGACCTCGTTCATCTCCACCATGAAGGTGCTCTGGCCGCTGGTGAGGTCGTCGCTGGCGCCGATGCGGGTGAAAATCCGGTCCACAATGCCGATGTGGGCGGCCCGGGCGGGGACAAAGGACCCGATCTGGGCCATGAGGGTGATGAGGGCCACCTGGCGCATGTAGGTGGATTTGCCCGCCATGTTGGGGCCGGTGATGATGGCCACCCGGTTCTCCTTTTCCCCCATGTAGGTGTCGTTGGGGACAAAGAGGCTGTCCTTCAAAACCCGCTCCACCACCGGGTGGCGGCCGTCGTGGATCTCGATGACGTCGCTGTCGTCCACCTCCGGGCAGCAGTAGTTCTGGCTCACCGCCACCGCCGCTAAGGAGCAGAGGGCGTCCACCTCCGCCACCGCCGCCGCGGCGGCCTGGACGGCCTTGGTCTCCCGGATGATCTGCTGACACACGTCCCGGAACAGCTCGTATTCCAGCGCCACCACCCGGTCCTTGGCGGTGAGCACCGTGTGCTCCAGATCCTTTAATTCCTGGGTAATAAAGCGCTCGCAGTTAGCAAGGGTCTGCTTGCGGATGTAGTCGTCGGGCACCTGGTCCTTAAAGGAGTTGCTGACCTCGATGTAGTAGCCGAACACCTTGTTGTAGCCCACCTTCAGGGTGCGGATGCCGGTGCGCTGGCGCTCCCGGGCCTCCACCTGGGCGATGACGGAGGTGCCGCCGTTCTGGATCTCCCGCAGCCGGTCCACCTCGTCGTTGTAGCCCTCCCGGATAAAGCCGCCCTCCCGGACGGAGAAGGGGGGATCGTCCACGATGGCGATGGAGATGAGGTCCAAAAGGTCCTTCAAGTCGCTGAGGTTCTCGTTGAGCTGGGTGAGCCGGGGGTTTTGGAGCTTTGTAAGCTGCTCCTTCACCCCGGGCAGGTGCTCGGCGGCGTTGCGGAGGCTCACCAGATCCCGGCCTCCGGCGCTGCCGTAGGCCACCCTGCCCATGAGCCGCTCCATGTCGGGAATGCCGGTGAGGGCCAGAATCAGTTCTTCCCTCGCCAGGGTGTCGTTCACCAGGGCCTCCACGGCGGAGGAGCGGCGGCGGATGGCCGCCACGTCCAGAAGGGGCCGCTCCAGCCAGGAGCGGAGGAGGCGGCCGCCCATGGCGGTCTTGGTCTTGTCAAGGACCCACAGGAGACTGCCCCGCTTCTCCTTGGTGCGGAGGGTCTCCGTCAGTTCCAGGTTCCGCCGGGCGGTGAGGTCCAGCTCCAAAAAGCGGCCCTGGCGGTAGTATTCGATGTTCTTGATGTGGCTGAGGTCGGTCTTCTGGGTGTCGTAGAGGTAGTGGAGAAGGCCGCCTAAGGCGAGAAGGGCCGCCGGGTTGTCCCGGGGCAGGGATTTTCGCTGCTGGTCTCCGAACTGGCGGTCCACCGCCCGCTCGGCGGCCTCGGTTTTGAAGCTTCTGGGCTCGCCCCGCTCGCAGTGGCAGTTGAGGCGTTCCTTCAGCATGGCGGTGAGGCGGGGCTCCTCGAAGGCCTCGGGGCTCAGCACCGCCTCGGCGGGGGAGAAGCGGCCCAGCTCGTTGAGAAGGTGGTCTAAGCGGTCCTTGCCCTCAAAGGCGGTGGCCATGGTCTGGCCGGTGGTGATGTCGCAGAAGCTGACGCCCGCCACATGCTTGTCCAAAAAGATGCCGCAGAGGAAATTGCTGCGGCCCTCCTCCAGGGAGGCGGAATCGGTGACGGTACCGGGGGTGACCACCCGGATGATATCCCGGCTCACGAGACCTTTTGCGGTGGCGGGGTCCTCGGTCTGCTCGCAGATGGCCACCTTGTAGCCCTTGGCGATGAGGCGGGCGATATAGCCGTCGCTGGAGTGGTAGGGCACGCCGCACATGGGGGTGCGCTCCTCCTCGGGTTTGGAGCGGTCCCGGGTGGTAAGGGTGAGGTCCAGCTCCCGGGAGGCGGTGAGGGCGTCCTCGTTGAACATCTCATAAAAATCGCCCAGGCGGAAGAACAAAATGGCGTCTTTATTTTGTTCCTTGATCTCTAAATACTGCCGCATCATGGGCGTCATTTCTGCCATGGCGTGTGTGCCTCCTTGTTTGTCCGCTCAAGCGCCGGGACGGGCTTTTTTGCCCGCTGACGCTGGCTGGTTTTTTCTTTCTTGCCCGACGGGTGTCGTCAGGTGTTATGCCTCCGGCGGCCTACTTTTGTCGCTGAACAAAAGTAGGCAAAAATCAGCTTAGAACCTACGGTTCTAAGGACTCCCTTGTTTGTTACCAAAACCGGGGAGTCAGAGAGGCTTTTATTTACTGGTTGGTACGGGTGACGCCGGTTGACGTGTCCCGCTCCGTCTAATACCGCGCTTCGGCGCGCTCCATTGGTGGGTTGACGATGGCTGTTTCGTCTAAAAGCCTTCCCCTGGGGGAAGGTGGCACGGCGCAGCCGTGACGGATGAGGGGAAGGATATCGAAATCTGCCGCACCTCTTCGGAGGCAAATCCTTTTCCAGACAAGTCTTTGTTTCCTCCGAATTGGCTTCTACCAGGCTGATGGCGTTCCCCTCATCCACCCCCTTCGGGGGCACCTGACCACCGTCGCGGCAAAACGATTCCCGGGCACTATTCGTGCCCGCCAATCGTGCCGCATCTGCTCACCGTCGGGCCGAGCCGGCTCCCGGTCGCTAATCGCGCCCGCCAGCCGGGGCCCTTCCTCGAAATCCGTTCGCTTCTTCTGCCGCAGGCAGCGCTTCACGGATTTCCTCGAAAGAGGCTCGCTTCATCCGCCACTGGCGGCGCTTCGCCTCTTTCCCCCCAGGGGAAGGCTTTGGTCTGGTGTAATTGCAGAGGCCCTAACGACCACCAGGGGAGCGCGCCGAAGCGCGGAAACAGGGGAACTGTCACCCCCTTGCTTCTGTCAGCCGCACAAGGTAACGACACAAACGGAACAAGACTCCCCATAATAGGAAACAAAGGAGTCCTTAGAACCATTGGTTCTAAGCGGACTTTTGGTGACTTTTCTTCCGTGAGAAAAGTCACCCGCCGGAGGCAAAACACCAAACGAAACTCCGTCGGGTACCGACAAAACGAAATACCTACGTCAGCAGGACAAAAAGCGGCCCGCCCCGACAGAGGGTACAAACCCCGCCCGTCCCAGCGCAAGGGACCTTATTTCTTCCTGCTCTCCCGGAGCGTCCGGGGCTTCGGCGGCTTCTTCTCCCGGGGCGGTTTCGGCCGCCGAAACCGCTTTGGCCCCCTCCAGCCGTGGAGGACCCCCAGCGCCAGCCCGGCGGTCCACCCGATGCCCTGGGGCACAAAGAAAAAGGTGAGAAGATAGGAGGTGTCCGGGTTGTTGTTCAGCCCCGTGCGGACGGCAAAAAAGGCAATCACCGCCATCAGAAGGGGCAAAACCCAGCAAAACCGGACGTCCAGCCAGCAGATCAGCCGCTCCAGCCCATACAGCGCCGCTCCTGCCAAAAAGGGAAACAGCACCCACAAAAAGACTAAAATCATTCCGCTTCCCCAAAGAGAGCCCAGGTGTTGCTGTCGGTGATCTTCACCTGGACATACTGCCCAATGAGAGACTTGTCCCCCACCAGGTGGACCAGCCGCCCGCCGTCGGTGCGGCTCTGGAGCGGCCAGCGGCTGTCGCCGCTCTCCCCGTCCACCAAAACCCGCACGGTCTTCCCCACATAGGAGGCGTGGCGCTTGGCGGAAATCTCGTTCTGGGCCTCCAGCAGCCGGTCAAACCACACCTGCTTCTCCGCCCGGGTGGCCGGGTCCGGCATTTTTGCCGCCGGGGTGCCGGGCCGGGGGGAGTAGATGAAGGTGAAGAGGGCGTCGTAGCCCACCTCCTTCACCAGGGAAATGGTATCCATGGCCTCCGCCTCGGTCTCGCCGGGGAAGCCGATGATGATGTCGCTGGTAAGGACGATGTCCGGCATCAGCCGCCGGGCCATGGCCACCTTCTCGAGGTAACTCTCACGGGTGTAGCCCCGGTTCATCTCCTTCAAAACCCGGCTGCTGCCCGACTGCACCGGCAGGTGGAGCTGCTTTGCCACATGGGGGCACCGGTCCATGGTCTGAAACAACTTTTCCCCCGCGTCCTTGGGGTGGCTGGTCATAAAGCGGATCAGGTAGTCCCCGGGAATCTCATCGATGGCGGAGAGAAGATCCGCGAAGTCCATGGGCTTCTCCAAGTCCTTGCCGTAGGAGTTCACATTCTGGCCGAGAAGGGTGATGTCCTTGTACCCCTCCTCCACCAGCTGACGGACCTCGGCTAAAATCTCCTCCGGGTCCCGGCTCCGCTCCCGGCCCCGGACGTAGGGCACGATGCAGTAGGAGCAGAAGTTGTTGCAGCCGTACATGATGGACACCCAGGCCTTCACGCTGCTCTCCCGGACCACCGGCATGCCCTCGGCAATGGTGCCGTGCTCGTCCTCAATGGAAAATACCCGGCCGTGGCGGGTGTAGACCTCATAGAGAAGCTCCGGGAACTTCCACAGGGCCTGGGGCCCGAACACCAGATCCACATGGCGGTAGGAGGCCCGGACCTTGTCCGCCACCGTCTTCTGCTGGGCCATACAGCCGCAGAGGCAGATGATCTGCTTGGGGTTGGCCGCCTTGGCGTGGGTCAGCTGGCCCAGCGCTCCGTACACCCGCTTCTCCGCGTTCTCCCGGATGGCGCAGGTGTTCAGAACGATGATGTCCGCCGCCATGGGGTCCTGGGTGAATTCGCAGCCCATGTCCCGCAGCATGCCCATGATGCGCTGGCTGTCCGCCACGTTCTGCTGGCAGCCGAAGGTGTCCACCAGGGCCAGAGGCTTCCGGTCCAGGGCGCGGTGGTGCTCCGCAATCTTCTCGGTAAATGCCCGCTGCCGCTCCATGTCGGCGGCGGAGATCAAAACGTCGGTTCTCTTCAATGTGGTTCTCCTGTCTCCTGGGGGGATTTGCCCCGATAATCATTCAGCGTATATTATAGCATAAGTATGTCCCGCTGACAAGATTTTTCCCCCTGTGCCGCCCTTCTGTTCCCGGCGTTTTCCGTCCAAATTCAGGAAGGCGGCGGGGGCGCTTCAAGGGTTTGAATATTTTGCAAATTTCCCCGGAAAGCTCTTGTCCTGCCTGGTTTCTGTGGTATACTGTAAATTGAATTATTGTGGAGATTATTGCCGGGAAGAAAACCGGAAACCAGGGAACACAAGGAGGACGTAGGGATGGAAAACAATCGGATCACCGTCAGTATCTGCGGGGAGGAGTACACCTTCACCGCCGAGGAATCCCCCGCCTATATGCAGAAGGTGGCCGCCATGGTGGACAGCAAGATGTCTGACATTCTGGCGGGCGGCCGGGTCAGTCTCACCGCCGCCGCCGTTCTGGCCGCTGTGAATATTGCCGACGAGCTGCTGAAAAGCCAGAGCAGCAGCGAGAACATCCGCAGCCAGCTGAAGGGCTATTTGGACGAGGCCAACCGGGCCAAGGCGGAGGCCTCCGACTTAAAGCGGGAGGTCTTCAAGCTCCAGCAGCAGCTGCAGAAGAAGTGACCATGGAGATCCTTTCCCCCGCGGGCCACTGGGAGGCCATGGTGGCCGCCGTCCAGAACGGGGCCGACGCGGTGTATTTCGGCGTAGGCGACTACAACGCCCGCCGGGGCGCGAAAAACTTCACCATCGAGGAGCTGCCCCGGGCGGTGGCCTACTGCCATCTCCGGGGGGTGCGGGTATACCTGACCGTCAACACCCTTCTCACCGACCGGGAGCTCAAAGGCGCGGCGGACCTTCTCCGGGAGGCGTCCCGGTGCGGGGTGGACGCCGTCATCGTCCAGGACTGGGGCGTGGTGCGTCTGGCCCAGGCGGTGGCCCCGGATTTGCCCCTCCACGGCAGCACCCAGATGTCGGTGCACACCCTGTCCGGGGTGCGGGCCCTCAGCGATCTGGGCCTTCGCTGCGCGGTGCTGGCCCGGGAGCTCAGCGGGGCGGAGATTGCCGCCATCTGCAAGGGAAGCCCCATCGCCATCGAGGCCTTCGGCCACGGGGCCCTCTGCATGTGCTACTCCGGCCAGTGCGCCATGAGCGCCCTCATCGGCGGGCGCTCGGGGAACCGGGGGGCCTGCGCCCAGCCCTGCCGCCTGCCCTACCGGATGGACGAGGGGAAGCAGGGCCATCCCCTGAGCCTGAAGGACGCCTGCCTTGCCCGGTACATGCCGGAGCTTTTAGACATGGGCGTGGCCAGTCTCAAGCTGGAGGGGCGGATGAAGCGGCCGGAGTATGTGGCCGTCATCACTCAGATTTACAGCCGTCTATGTAAGGAACACCGGGCCGCTACGGCGGAGGAGGAGCGGATGCTGGCGCTGGCCTTCTCCCGCAGCGGCTTTACCGACGGATACTGGCGGGGGAAGCGGGGGCCGGAGATGTTCGGCGTCCGGCCGGAGAATGCCCCGGACCCCACGGAGCTGTTTACCAAGGCCAAAGCGGCCTACGACCGGGAGGACACGCGGCGCGTGCCGGTGGACTTCACCGCCCGGATCGATGCCAGGGAGGCGGCGTCCCTCACCGTCCGGGACGGGGACGGGAATACCGTCACCGTCACAGGGACCGTGCCGGAGGCTGCCCGCAGCCGTGGGCTTACGGCGGAGGAGGTGAAGGACCGCTTAGGGAAGACCGGCGGCACCGCCTTTGTGATGCGAAATGCCTCGGTGGAGGTAGGGGAGGGCCTGCGGCTCAGCGCCGCGGACTTAAACGCCCTGCGCCGGGAGGGCTTAGAGGCTCTCGCGGCGCGCCGGACGGCGCTGCCGGAGCGGCGGAGCGGCCCCACGCCGCCGCTGCCAAAAGCGGAGGTGCGGCGGGAGCGTCCCCTGCTCACCGTGTCGGTCCAGCGGCCGGAGCAGGTGTCGAAGGCACTGCTGGCGGAGACGCCGGCGGTGGTGTCGGCGCCGGTGTGGCTGTGGGACCAGGTGGACCCCGGGCAGGGGGGAGGGGAAACCATGTTCTCCTTAGAGCTTCCCCGGATCTGGCGGGATCAGGACGAGCCCTGGCTTTTGGAGCAGATGGAGAAAGCGAAGGAGCGGGGGTATGCCGCCGCCCAGATCCACAACATCGGACAGATCGCCCTGGTCCGCTCGGCGGGGCTTTTGCCCCGGGGGGACTTCGGGCTGAATATCTTCAACAGCTTCGCGGTAGAATTTTTGAAGGAGGAGGGGGTTTTGAGTGCTACGCTCTCCTTTGAGCTGAGGTGGGAGCAGATGCGGGACGTAGGGAAAACCATCCCCTGCGAGGCGCTGGTCTACGGGCGGCTGCCGCTGATGATTACGGAGAACTGTCTGGTGCGGAACCAGTACGGGTGCAAGAGCAGGGATCTGAAGGGGCTCTGCGCCGCCGGGCACGGTTTGATTGACCGGCGGGGGGAGCGGTTCCCGGTGTGCCCGGTGTTCGGCTGCCGCAGTGAGATTGAAAACGGGAAGATTTTGTTCTTAGCGGACAAACCGGAGTGGGAGCGGATGGGGCTGACCTACGCCCGGCTGCGGTTTACCACCGAGGGGGCGGAGGAGTGCGCCGCCGTGCTGCGGCGGTACCGGGGAGAAGGGGACTGGGCCCCCAGTCCCGGAGAGCTGACCCGAGGGCTGTTCTATCGGGGAGTGGAGTGAGTTTTCTTGCCCCCTCAATCGCCGGGGCGGGCTGGTCTTATGTTTCCCTCTGACGAGGGGGTTGGTTGGTTTTGCCGGTGGCCGACGGTGTCTCGATACCTTGTCATGCCTCCGGCGGCCTACTTTTGTCTCTGAACAAAAGTAGGCATCTCCGCGCTAAGAGCCTCGCTGCGCTCGGTTGCGCTCCGAAACACCTCGCTGCGGCTCGGCGAAAA